>JAVXTH010000019.1:0-25998 GCA_036642795.1 Erysipelotrichaceae bacterium | reverse complement strand
ACAAAGGTCATTACAACTTCGTAATGACCTCTTATAATTCATTCAGTTTTTTTAAAGCATCTGTTATAATTAACAACTTACCAATATCACAAACTACATCTTTCTCTAGGTTGTTAGTCTCCTCCAGTCAAATGTTAATATAACAGTTCATATCGTTATAGTAATTCATTGAAACAAATCGGGTATTACGATCAAGTTACTTTTGACCTAAATCTTCAAATGTAATAAGCATTTATTTCTTTGACAAACA
This sequence comes from Erysipelotrichaceae bacterium, assembly GCA_036642795.1. Lineage (GTDB taxonomy): Bacteria > Bacillota_I > Bacilli_A > Erysipelotrichales > Erysipelotrichaceae > JAVXTH01. Next base: position 25,748 of record JAVXTH010000019.1, on the reverse strand, counting down.
AGTTCTGTTTACCTTCCTAAAAGATAAGAAGGATTATTACAATGTATGAAAGGAATTTCTTATGTTTATGAATGCATAAGTAGAAATTTCACAATTTCTCTTTTCTTTCTTTTCCAACAGCTTTCACCTGTCGTTACAAAAGACATTAACTTCGATGTTCCCACCGTATCTTCGCTTTGTTAAATTATTATATTATCGTTTTAAAATGAAATTCAATGTCATATAATAATTTAAGAACTAACCTCGTCCATTGGTCTCACGCCTTTCTTTTTTAATACTTCTATCTGGTTATATTATAACAAGTCTTTTAAAAAGAAGTATCAAATCGGAATAATTTGTTAAATAATGGCAAAATCGGAATTCGCTTATTTTTTATACTGTTGAAGGGTAAATAAAACATCTTTAGCTCTAGATCGAGCAATTGGTAAACATTCTTTATTCACCAAATGAAGTACATCTTGGCTTATGTTTACAACATATTTCATATTAACCATAAAGGAAGCATGGGTACGAATAAATCCATATTTGATAAAGATATCTGCTTTATGAATTAAACTAGCTCTTTCTTCAAACAAACCTCGTTTGGTATGAAAGACTAAATTCTTATTTACTTTTTCAATATATAAAATATCATCATAGGCTAATAAAATATTAATCCCATTATAATCTAAATGATATTCATTTTTAGTAATTAACTTACGCAAGAGATCATGTTTGATTGCTTCAAGACTAGTTTCAATATCAAACGAATCGATATAAAACATTCTTCCCTGTCTTATCACTTCTGGTTTTTTATCCATAACAAAAATAAGTATTTGATCTTTACGATTTTTTATTAATGAATCATAGATGCGTTTTGTATTATACTCAGCAGATAAAACTAAGATATCAAAGTTAATATCTTCTACTTTCGCATAATCACTTATTTTATTAAAATAGCGAAAAGTCCATTCCCAATCTGTTAATAGTTCACCGAAAGAAAATATAATATCTTTAGCGGCTGGCTTTTTGGTAATAATGGCGACTTTCAACATAAAAACCACCTACCTATCTATCAACATTATATCCTTTATGATTAAGAAAGTATAGGGATAGAAACTAGTGGTGTATTTATATGAAGCGATTGACAAGTGATACAATTAAACCTAAAGTATAAGAAAGGAGTTTAACTATATGAATTTAAATCGAATGATAAGTGAAACAGAAGCATATCGGATTATCAATGAAGAGAATCAAGCTTATATTTCAATGATTGATCTTGATCATAAACCTTATGGAGTCAGCATTAATTATGCTTTTGATAAGGATGAAAACAAGCTGTATTTTCATTGTAGTAAAACCGGTAGAAAGATTCAAGCACTAAAAGCTAATCCAAATGTATCCGTATTAATTGTTCAAAATCCACACATTGTAGAAGTTCGTTATACAACTCATTATTTTAGTGCGATGATTGAAGGAAAAATTAGTTTTATTGATGAGGAAGAAACTAAGAAAGAAAAACTTAATTTTATATGTAATCACTTATGTCCAAATGAACTTGAACGAAGAGATTTTGTGATTGAAAAATATTTAAAAGCAGTTTCAATCGGCTGCATCGAAATAGATAAAGTAAGCGGGAAAAGTAATCAAGATGAGTAAAGGAAAAGGAGCGATATAATCGCTCCCTATTTTTTAATTTGTGAAATTATCGAAATATCCTTGTACCAATACAATTGGAGTTCCTTTATCGCCAGATCCACTTGTAAGATCACATAAGGAACCAATCAAGTCCGTTAACTGACGCGGTGTTGTTCCTTGAGAAGCCATGCTTCCTACTAGGTCTTTATCTTTATTCTTAATACTATTTTGGATTGCGCTTCTTAGTTCTTCACCATTTAAATCAGCGAAATCATTGTCCGCAAGATATTTAAGTTTTAATTCACTTGGTGTTCCTTTTAATCCAGCTGTATAGGCAGGAGAAACACATGGATCAGCAAGTTCCCAAATCTTTCCGATTGGATCTTTGAAGGCTCCATCTCCATAAACCATAACTTCAATATGTTTACCGGTTTGATCTAAAATATCTTTTTGAATTTTTTCAACTAAAGCAAAACAATCTCTTGGGAATAATTTAATTTTATCTTCTGTTGATTTGTTTGAACCTAATAAACCATAATTCTCATTATAGCCACTACCATCAATTGGTGCATTTACAATCTCATCTAAACCAAAGATTTTTTCTCCACCATTTTGTTTTAATATGCGGTTGGTACGAACTCTTGTATGAATATCACAATGAAGTACATTTTTTGTATAGTTTAAAATAACGCGAGGATCATTCGCCAAAATGATTTCAGCTTCTGCTCCACAAGATTCAATTAATTTTTTATAGTAATCGACATAATCAATATTAGTGAAAGGATGACGATTATCACCAAAATGTTTACGATAAGTTTCATAATCTAATACATCACTAAATGGATTGATACCATGTTCATCTAATTGGTCTAAAGAAACTAATTCATTTCCTACTTCATCACTTGGATAACTAAGCATTAATACGACTTTCTTAGCACCTTTCGCAATTCCACGTAAACAAATCGCAAAACGATTACGGGATAAGATTGGGAAAATAACACCAATTGTTTCTCCACCTAATTTACGTTTCACATCGCTAGCAATCTGATCTACGCTAACATAGTTCCCTTGAGCGCGCGCAACGATTGATTCCGTAATGGCAACAACATCTTTATCTCTTAATGAAAAATTTTCACTATCTGCAGCTTCTAAGATAGAATCAACGACAATTTTAGCTAAATCATCATTTTCACGAATAATAGGGCAACGTACACCTCTTGAAACCGTACCAATTTTTCTTTCCATATCAAGAATACCTCCATGGTTAAAAACAAAAATACCTTACATATTATAAAGGATTTTACCTGTAATGTATATGATTATTTTTTTATCCCTTAAATACCGCCTTCGTTAAGGAAACTACTTTATCATAATCCACCCCATCAAAGTGTTCTGGATGAAGTTTATCAAAGGCATAAGATACTTCTTTCCCTTTGGTTGTAATGTCTTTTAGCCACCCTTTACAAGAAGAATGGACTTGGTGAATGCCCGTTTTTTTAATAATTGTTAAGGCATTCATTTCATTTACACCACAGCCTGCAACAAATTCTATTTGATTACCAAATGTAATTTGTAATTCATTTATCATTTCAATTCCTTGTGATGCATTTACTTTTCCACCACTTGTTAATACGCGGTCTACCTGACAATCAATTAAATCTTGACATGCTTGTTTTAAATCAAAAGCACAATCAAAGGCACGATGAAATACGGCTTGGCCATGATAGTGATGAATTAAATTACACATTGCTTTTGTTGCTTCCTTATCGATTGTTTTATCTTCATTTAAAAAACCAAAAGCAATACCATCTGCTCCTTGTTCTAATAAACAAGTTGCATCTTTCATCATGATTGCTTTTTCACTTTGTGAATAATTAAAACCTGCCCCACGATTTCTAACCATACAGATAATTGGTATATCGACACTTTTCTTACTTTCAATTAAAGTAGCGAAAGAAGGTGTTAAACCACCTAAGGCTAAAGCAGAATTTAATTCAATGCGATTTGCTTTTGCTTTGTATGCGATAATGACATCTTCATAACTGCCACAACAAATCTCAACGATATTATTCATATAAATTCCCCCCGTTGCCATCAATGCATAATGTTAGCGGGAAATCCTTTACAACTAAGCGACGGATTGCTTCGGCTCCTAATTCATCAAAAGCAATCACTTTACTTTCGACAATACATTTACTCAAATAAGCACCAGCTCCACCGATTGCGACCATATAAGCCGCTTTATTTCTTATAATCGCATCAATAACCGGTTTTGTACGATAACCTTTCCCAATACTTACGCTCATTCCAAGATCATATAAAGTAGGTGCATAAGCATCCATTCTAGAACTGGTTGTCGGTCCTGCACTTCCAATCACTTGCTGACTACGTGCTGGCGTTGGTCCAACATAATAAACAACCGCATCTTTGATATCAAAGGGTAATTCTTTATGCTCTTGAAGCAATTCACTCATTCGCTTATGGGCAGCATCGCGCGCTGTATAAATGATTCCTGATATCGTAATGATCTCACCTGCTTTTAAATCCTTTAATTTATCTTTTGTGATGGGGGTTTCTAAATGTGTCATGCGATCACCTCACTGGCATGTCGAGTAATATGACATGAAATATTAACCGCAACCGGTAGTCCTGCAATATGGGTTGGGTATTGTTCAATCAATACACGCAAAGCACTGGTATCTCCTTTTAAACCTTGAGGCCCAATATTCAATGCATTGATTTCATCTAATAATTCCTGTTCGAGTGAGGCATAGAGAGGATCTTGGTTTGCGACTTCGATATTTCTTAATAACGCATGTTTTGCCATATACGCAGCATAATCAAAAGTCCCACCGATGCCTACCCCAATTACCATTGGTGGACAAGCATTAGGTCCTGCCGCTTTTACCGCATCGATAATGACATCTTTAACTCCTTGTAAGCCTTGGGCTGGTTTCAACATTTTAAGAACGCTCATGTTCTCAGAACCAAAACCTTTAACACTTACATCAAGTTTTACTTGATCCCCTTCAACAATATCCATATAAATAACTGCTGGGGTATTATCTTTCGTATTAACTCGTTTAAAAATCGGGTCACTTACCACTGATTTACGTAAATATCCTTTTTCATAACCTGAAGCAACGCCTTCTTGAATGGCTGCTTTTAGCTCTCCGCCAACAAAATGAACTTCTTGACCAATTTTCATATAAACAATAACCATTCCCGTATCTTGGCAAACTGGAATTTTTTCTTCACTGGCTATTTTCGCATTTTCAAGTAAGATACGAAAGCTTTCTTTCGCAATCGGTTGGCTTTCTTTCTTCGCACATTCCTGTAATTTATTTTTAATATCTTCCGGATAATTGACATTGATATCCATTACCATGCGTTCAACACAATCCCTTATTTTTTGAACCTGAATTGTTTTCATCCTAACCCTTCTTTCGATCACGCTTCTTATGCATACCAGGAATTCCTGGTGATGTCATTTCTTTGATGTTTAATACTTCATCTAGTTTTTCTTTTGTCATTAATTTACTTTCTAAAATTAGTTCTTTTAGTTTTCGATTATCCTTTAACGCCATTTTCGCATATTTGCTTGCATTCGCATAACCTATATGAGGTGCAAGTGCCGTTGCCGTTCCAAGTGAGTTTTCAACTAAGTCTTTACAATGTTCACGATTTGCGACAATTCCTTTAATTGCATTTTCTCTCAATGTATAACAAGCATTTGCTAAGATTTCAATGCTTTGAAATAAGTTATAAAATAGAACTGGTTCAAATACATTTAATTCCATTTGACCTGCTTCTGCTGCTTTGGTAATAGCGATATCATTGCCGAATACTTGGAAACAAACTTGATTGCACACCTCAGGAATAACCGGGTTTATTTTACCGGGCATAATACTGGATCCTGGTTGTTTTGGTGGTAAACCAATTTCCGCAAGTCCGGTTTTTGGTCCAGATGCCATCAAACGAATATCATTACACATTTTAGATAAGTTAACGGCTAAAGTTTTTAAAGAAGCATGAGCCCATGCAAAGGTATCAACGTTACGCGTTCCATCAACTAAATCGCGAGCACTAGTAAGATCAATCTGTGATATCTCACATAAAGCGATAACACAAATACGACGATATTGTTCATCGGTATTAATTCCCGTACCAATCGCAGTTGCGCCCATATTAATTGATTTTAAATTTGCGAACGATAGTTTTATTCTTCGAATATCACGTACAAAAGAGGTTGCGAACGCATGAAATTCTTGTCCCATACGAATTGGAACGGCATCTTGTAAGTGGGTTCTTCCCAGTTTCATCACATCATTAAATTCGATACTCTTATCTAATAATGCTTCTTGAAGAAGCATAACTTCTTCTAATAAATTTTCGACTAAATACAAACAAGTCAATTTACCTGCGGTTGGGAAAACATCATTTGTGGATTGTCCAAAATTGATATGATCATTGGGATGAATATAATCATAAACGCCGATTGGCTTTCCAGCTAATTGAGCTGCCCGATTCGCAATGACTTCATTTGCATTCATATTAACACTGGTACCAGCACCACCTTGAATCACATCGGTAATAAACCATTCATCTAGTTTACCGGCAATCACTTCATCACAAGCCGTAATAATATAATCAAACTTTTCATCTTCTAAATGACCACATTCGTGATTTGCGATAGCACATGCTTTTTTAACCATCCCCAAAGAACGGATCATAATCGGATGAGTTTTCAAATGCGTAATCGGAAAGTTATGCATTGCACGTACCGTTTGACAGCCATATAAAGCGTTGATAGGTACTTCAATTTCACCTATTGAATCTTTCTCTGTTCTTGTTTCAATCATCGAATGTTGCCCTCCTTAATGGCGCAATCACTTACTGCTTTTGCGACTGCATTCGCTACTCGCTCATCAAATACGGTTGGAATAATATGATTCTCATCTAATTCTTCATCTTTAATTAAAAGGGCCAAGGCATTTGCGGCTGCCATTTTCATTCCTTCACTAATTTTTGTTGCCTTTGCATCCAGCACCCCACGAAATAAACCTGGGAAAGCTAATACATTATTTACTTGATTTGGATAATCACTTCGCCCTGTTCCAATCACATAAGCACCCGCTGCTAGCGCATCCTCTGGCATGATTTCTGGGGTTGGATTTGCCATTGCGAATACTGCACATTTTTCATTCATCGAAGCGACCATTTTCTTATTAATAATATTAGGAGCACTTACCCCAACAAAAACATCGGCACCGATCATTGCTTCTTCAATATTTTTATATTCTTTACCATCTAAATTAACGCAATTACATAATTCTTTCTTTAGAAAATCGTAATCATTTATATCTTTTTGTCTAATCTGACCTTTGATATCAAACGCTTCAATGTGTTGAATACCAAAATCATGCATTAATTTAATAATCGAACTACCAGCAGCTCCTGCACCACTCATTACGACACGAAGGTTTTCTTTCTTTTTCTTTGTCAAACGCAAGTAATTTGTTAATGCCGCTAAGGTAATAATAGCCGTACCATGTTGATCATCATGAAATACTGGAATCTTCATTTCTTTTATCAAAGTACGCTCAATACTCACACACTTTGGAGCAGCGATATCTTCCATTAAGATGCCAGCATAACTCGGTGCGATTGCTTTAATAAAGGCAATGATTTCAGCTTCACTATGCGCATCAATGCATAATGGAATTGCATCAATATTCGCAAAGCGTTTAAATAAAACGGCTTTACCTTCCATGACTGGTAATGCTGCTTCTGCCCCTATATTACCAAGTCCTAAAACAGCACTTCCATCACTTACAATCGCAATCGTATTGCCTTTATTTGTATAGATATAAGCATTTTCTAAATCATCAACAATTTCACGACAAGGTTGTGCTACACCAGGAGAATAAGCAAGTGCCAAATCATCTAAATCATTGACTTCAACTTTACTATGAATCTCTAATTTCCCCTTATTCAAACGATGTAATTCTAAAGACTTTTCATAAACATTTTCCATTTTCTACTATCTCCTTTTTTATTAAAATAAGAAATAGTAGAATCTTTACCAATTAAGATAATGACTCTACTATTTTAATTACATTAAAAACATTACAAAGCTATTGTATTGATTCGCATTTCCTTGTTTTAAAAAGGGTATAGGAAGTACTTCATTGTACACTCCTAGAGCAAGAAAGAATGATGGTTGAGATTGATTATGATTTATAAGTATTATCTTATTCATCCTTTGCCTCCTTGAATGCTAACTATATTGAAACATGCTTAGGATAAGATTGCAAACCTTTTTTAAGCAATTTGTTCATTTTAGATGTGCTTCACCTTTATTGATAATTTAATATAAAATAAAGTGACTATTTTTATAAAGAAAAAGTCATAAATAATACGTAATAAAGTATTATTTATAACTTATTTTCACTATTTTAAATTAATTATTTTTTCCCAAGGAAATTGACTTCTGCCAAAGTGTCCATAACAAGAAGTTTCCTTATAAATAGGACGACATAAATCTAATTCATTAATAATATTTGCTACACTGAAATCAAAATTACGTGCGACCATTTCTTCAATTTCTTCATTTGAAATATTATTTGTATCAAAGGTATCAATCATCACCGATACTGGTTGGTCTTTTCCAATCGCATAAGCTAATTGGATTTCACAACGATCGGCTAAGCCATGAGCAACGATATTCTTTGCGACATAGCGTGAATAATAAGCAGCACTGCGATCGACTTTACTAGGATCTTTACTAGAGAAACAACCGCCGCCAATTCGACCCATTCCACCATACGTATCGACTACAATTTTTCTACCTGTTGTTCCACTATCACCAAAAGAGCCACCAACTACAAAGCTACCACTTGGATTGATTAAGTATTTTGTTTCTTCATCAACTAAGTTCGCATCAATCATCGGATTAATTACTTCATCCATAACCAATTGAGCAATTTCTTGTTGCGTCACATTTGCCGCATGTTGCGTTGAAACTAAAATCGTATCGATTCGCTTCACTTTACCATTTTCATATTCAACACTAACTTGAGTTTTTCCATCTGGTTTTAGAATCGTTGGATGCATTCTTCTAACATCGCTTAATTGTTTCGCAAGCACATGAGCATAATGAATCGGAGCAGGCATATAAGATGGCGTTTCATTACAAGCATAGCCAAACATAATTCCCTGATCACCAGCACCCATATGTTCACCACCAACCACGGCTTGATGTATCTCCGGTGATTGAACTCGTACTCTTACCATAACTTGATATTCTTCTTCATAACCAATATCTTTAATCGCATCTTTGGTAATCTGCTCATAATCGATATTTGCTGTCGTATTCGCTTCACCATAAATTAATACAAAGTCATCTTTAATCGTTGCTTCTACTGCCATATTACTATGTGGATCTTGTCTTAATGCTTCATCTAGAATGGAATCTGCGATGCGATCACAGATCTTATCCGGATGTCCTTCGGTAATACTTTCTGATGTGAAAATGTAGTTTTTCATTATAATTCCTCGCTTTCTTCATATAAAAAACTGCCTTTTTGCGTAAGTAGACAAAGACAGTTCAAAAAATTACTTCATTGATCTCTTATCGCTGTCAGCATTACCACCTTGCCATGCAGGTTGGTGCGGGATTATAGAGCTGACTCTCTACCCCGTCTCTTGATAAAAAAGGCAACACTATTAAACCATATATAGGAATCAATTGCAAGTACCTAAATATACCTTTTTACTTACATCCCGATTGCTTATTGGTTTCTTTTCTAAACAAAATAAGGTATCATATACACAAGGAAGTGATGAGATGAACTATTTATTTATTGAATATCCACCATGCAGTACTTGTCGCAATGCCAAAAAGCATTTAGATCAACAAGGAATTCAATATACATCACGCCATATTGTGGAAGACACCCCAACCATAAATGAATTAAAAGAATGGATTGCATTAAGTAATTTAGATATTAAGAAGTTTTTTAATACTTCTGGTAATGTATACAAACAATTACAATTAAAAGATAAATTAGATTCAATGAGTAACGATGAAAAAATATCTTTATTAGCAAGCAATGGCATGCTAATAAAAAGACCACTATTAATTAGCAAAGATAAAGTTATTCTCGGTTATCATCCAGATACTTATAATAAAGTGAGGTAGAAGAATGTTAGGTCAATCAAGTGAAGATTATTTAGAATGTTTACTACAATTAGAAGAACAAGGTAAAATCCGTTGTGTTGATGTTGCTAAAATGCTAGAAGTATCAAAGCCTAGTGTAAACAAAGCAATGAGCGTTTTAAAAGAACATGGTTTTATTACCCAGGAAATTTATGGAGATATTCATCTCACCGCAAAAGGTCGAGCCGAAGCAAATAAAGTATTTAATCGCCATAAACTAATTCGTTCTTTCCTTATTGATGTCTTACATGTGTCGGATACACAAGCTGAGGAAGATGCTTGTAAAGTTGAACATGTCATTAGTGAAGAAACCTTTATGAAATTAAAAGCGTTCTATTACGATAAGTAATAGGACGCCTTTTTAATCTATTTATTTACGTTTTGTTTCATAGCTTCCAAAAGTTGCACCATCATATATTTGACAATTATTCTTTCCAAGTCGTTTTGCTACATAAAGAGCAGCATCTGCGTGGGTATACAGTTCCACAAAAGTAACTCCATCTTTAGGTGACACAGCAATTCCTACACTATTCGATAATTCAAATTCATTTCCATCTTTATCAATGTATATATTTTTAAACAACTCACAAATCTCATCGCCTTTTTCACGAATTAAGGTATCACAAGCACCTGATTTTAAATAAGCGATGTATTCATCTCCACCGATTCTACCGATGATATCATCTGGTCTAAAGATATGTTCTAGTTTATTAGCTAAATCACATAAAACTTTATCTCCAAACGCATGACCAAAATGATCATTGATGTGTTTGAAGTTATCAATATCAATCATAAATAATGCAGAATGAGCATTACAATGATTGAAGATTAAATGCTCTGATATTAACTTATTTGTAACGGCTTTATTATAAAGACCAGTCAAAGGATCTCGTTGTGCTTTGAATTGCATTTCTAATTGCTCACATTTAATTTGATTGATATCTTTGGTATAAGCAAAACCAATGATGTCATGTGTTTCATTATCTCTTACTAAATTCATAACCACCCGACACCAAATATATTCATTTGATTTATTTATTCTTCGATATTCTAACGTTAATTCACTATTACCTTTTTCAAATTCTCTTATAATATTAGTTGGCGAAGCATATTGCGTAAAAGTTTCCCGATCATCGGGATGGATAAAAGTTTTTATAATATAACATAGAACTTCACTATAACTATTATTTTTGTTTCCCTTTTTTAAATGCTCTATTCGATAAGCATCAAGGATCGAATTTTTACTAACATTAAATTCTAATGTTGAAAGAGCATCTTTGGTGATTGAACTTCGATATTCATGTTCCATTGAAACCTCTAGTTCAAGCTGTTCATTCTTTTCTTTATAACCTAACATCTTGCCTGTTTTAATCGCAAAGTTCAACATAATATACGTACCAACCAGCATGACACATGGCGCTACGATTTGATTTTCTACCATCCCAATCGCAGTGACTGGATTTTCCGCAACCGCTGAATTAAATAACAAATATCCAGTATTTAGAATCATCCAAAAGACCATAAATAATTGTTGTTCTTTATGATTGTTTACAATTCTTACTTCCTTAAGTGGAAGTATTTTAATTACTAAAAGAATCGCGATATTTATAAATATAAAGGTTGCTACTAAGGAATATACATATAATAATGGATCATGAATAATTCCATAAATAGAAATCGTTTGACTGAGTGAAATAAAGCCAATTGTAATAGCTCGAATTGCTAGTACATGAAGAATACAGGCCAAAGCACAAAATAGAATTTTTAAATAAGAATCTTTATAAAACAAATAAAACTCGATTAATAAAATAATCATAACTAATATATAAGGAGTAGTCGTTCCCCCAAGTAATATGGAGGTAGAAATGATAAAGACCGCATTAAAGAAACCGACTGGGATTCTTAGCAACTTACTTAGTTTTGGTTTATTCAATAAATAATCAACTAATTCAAAGATCCAAAACCAATAAAGAGCCATACACATGATTAAAGCTAATACCGCAAATACCAATTTATAATCCACGCTGTTTGACCCCCTGTCCATTAACGGATGTATTAACTAAGAAACCCCCTTGTATCTTAATCTTGCATCCGTTAATTATATGATGATCTGTTTAAATGATTTGTTTAAAAATTCTTTTGTTTTATTGTATTTTTATTATAACATAAGTTAGCTTGCTTATATATAAAACAAGGATAACTTTTGTTAAAGTTTGGATAATTTATAATGGAACAAAAAAACAGCGTTAGATAATCCTAACGTTGTTTTTTAGTCTATTTATGATTAACGATTTCTTTGTTCGAGATATACCGCCAATACCGCAATATCAGCAGGGTTTACTCCACTAATACGCGATGCTTGACCCATCGTAAGGGGCATAACAAGTGCTAGTTTTTGTCTTGCTTCTAAAGATAAATGTTCAATCGATTGATAATCGATATTTTCTGGTATTTTAAGTGCTTCTAATTGATGCAAGTGTTTCGCATCTCTTAAAGCTTTGTTTATATAACCTTCATATTTAACTTCAATCTCGACGCGATTTGTGATTTCTTCACTTAGCTCAAAAGGTAAATATTTCAACAAGCGTTGCATTGTTATATGTGGTCTTCTAAGTAATTCTTTTGCACTAATTCCTTCACTTAGTTTTTCATAACCCATTTCAACTAAATATTCATTTACTTCATCTTTACCAGCAAAACGGATTTGATCCAACTGATGAATTGTTTCCTTTATCTGTTCTTGTTTCTTTCGAAAGAAAGCAATCTTTTCATCGCTCACTAATCCAATATCATGACCATATTCACTTAGTCTTGTATCCGCATTATCATGACGCATTAAGAGGCGATATTCGGCCCGTGATGTAAGTAAACGATATGGTTCTTTGGTACCTTTCGTTACTAAGTCATCAATCATAACACCGATATAAGCTTCATCTCTTTTTAGAATCAATGGTTCATGATGATTTAATTTATTCACCGCATTAATCCCTGCCATCAATCCTTGTGCAGCTGCTTCTTCATAGCCACTGGTGCCATTAATTTGACCTGCCGTAAATAAGTTTTCAATGATTTTATTTTCAAGGCTAGCTTTGCACTGTAAAGGATCAATTGCATCGTATTCAATCGCATAAGCATATTTTTCAATTACACAGTTTTCAAGTCCTGGTAAACTATGCACCATTTCTTCTTGAACATCATGTGGCATTGAAGTAGAAAAGCCTTGTACATAAGTTGTATCTAAACTTAAACTCTCTGGTTCAAGGAATAATTGATGGCGTTCTTTATCCGCAAAGCGAACTAGTTTATCCTCAATTGAAGGACAATAACGAGGCCCAACCCCTTCTACTAAACCTGAATACATCGCTGATTTTGTTAGATTATCACGAATAATTTGATGTGTTTTCTTGGTTGTATGCGTTAAGTAACACACTTCTTGTTGATCCATTGGTAATATCTGTTTGGTATCATAAGAAAAAGCTACAAACATATCACTACCTGGTTGGCGCTCCGCTTTACTAAAATCGATGGAAGCGGTTTTTATTCGGGCTGGTGTCCCTGTTTTTAAACGAAAGGTCTTTATGCCCATATCACGCAAAGACTGCGATAAATTCTTTGTTGTTGGTTCATTGTCAGGTCCACTGTATTCAAAACTATGACCAACCATAACTTTACTACTCATAAAGGTACCACTTGTAAGAATGATTGTTTTTGTTTCTAGAATTCTTCCATCTTGTAATTCAATTCCTTTAACTCGTTTATTTTCAACTAATATTTTTTCTACGATTGCCTCAATCACATCTAGATTCTCTTGATGTAACACCAATTGCTGCATATAGTTGGCATAAGCTAATTTATCTGATTGAACTCTTAAACATTGAACACCGGGTCCTTTTGTGGTATTCAACATTTTAAATTGAATCGCTGTAGCATCGCCCGCTTTTCCCATTGCACCACCAAGTGCATCGATTTCACGTACTACAACTCCTTTGGCAGGTCCTCCAATACTAGGGTTACAAGGCATCGTACCGATCATATTAATATGCATCGATAATAATGCGGTTTTTTTATGTAAGCGAGCACAAGCAAGCGCTGCTTCAATCCCTGCATGTCCTCCACCTATTACTAAACAATCGTACATTGATTTAACCTCTTTTCTAAAGAAAAAGGGAAGCATCCCTTTTATTTATAACTTTTCGCCACAATAAGGGCAATGAGTCTTTCCACTTTGTACCATTTCATGACAATGCGGGCAAACACGATCATAGATATCCATCTTATCATTTAAATCTACTTGATAAGACTTAGGATGTTTAAAATAATAAATGCCAGCAATAAGGATGATGCCAATTATAATACATACAAATACAAGTTCCATATCAATTCCTATTTCAACTTTCTTCCACAACTATTACAAGCACAATCATTTAAACCAACATGTGCACCACATCTTGGACAAATACGTCCACCTTGTTTCTTCAATTCAAAGTTTAATTCTCGATCATGTTCTTTTAATATGCGATGTTGATCAATATTAATAATTAATAATATTAAACTAATAACAATTAAAATAGCACCTACAATCAAACTAACGTAATAAAATGTTTGTTGATTGGCTTGATTAAAATAGTAAGCAAGTCCCATACCTATAATATCTAATAAAAGAAAGATAAAAAATAAGCCCCAACGTTCTTTTATTACTTTGTTATTTTTTGTTCTAATCATAATTCTACCTCCAATACTCTTAACTCACTTATTATAGTTTAATTTTCATCATATTAACAGTAATTAAAGAAAAATATCTTAAATTTCATTATGTATTTATACATTTTATCCCTATTTACACGAATAAGAACATGATTGCTTTCTTTATTGTTTCAAACACAACAAACTTAACCTTATATTAATTGACAGTTAACTTCGCTTAGTTTATCATTTAGCTTAGAAATCACGAGGTGGATATATGGAAATTATTCTATACTTATCAATTATTTTAATCATTTTGATTATTGAAATTATTGATTTTATTATGCAGATTGTTAAGAAGCGAAAAGGTTTAGCTTTATTCCATGAACAATGGGGAAAGTGGGAACACGAAACCTTGTTATTAGAAGATGTGAAATACATTCGTCGAAGAAGTGAAAAGAAGCTACTTCCTGAAGAGAGTGAAATCGATGCGATCACTTGGAATGATTTAGATATGGATGCCCTTTACCAACAGATGAATTATTGCGCAACCAGTAGTGGTGATGTAGAACTGTATCGTTTCTTACGTTATCCTTTCGTTGAAATAAAAGCCTTAAACAAACGTAAAAAGATTATGAATATGTTGAAAAACAATGATGTCGCAAGAAATGAAATTCAAGAGATACTTGCTCGTATTTCTCGAAGAAGCGAAATTGAATGGAAAAATGCATGGTCAAATTCAATTGATGTGAATCCAGCCATTAATAATATTTTAGCTTGTGGTTTATTCGTTTCCTTAATTGCTTCTATCTTTATCCCTGTCTTTATTCCCTTTGTGGTTATTATAGGCGTTATGAACTGTATCCGTGCCAGTAGCATTGAAAAAAAAGTTGGACCTAAGTCTCAAACATTATTATATATGATTCATTATGTAGAAGCTCTTCATACTTTGAATCGTTCTCATATGAATCAAGAAGTAAAAGATTTATTTAATATTGAACAAATTTCAAATGAACTATCCCATATTCATAATTCTTTATTAGAGAATTTTATAAATGGTGGAGGTTTAATTATGTTAGTTGTTTCTCAATGTTTCTTAGGGGAAGCAATTTCGTATGCAAGATTAGAAAAATCAATGAATGACAAAAAAGAAACAATTATGAAATGTGTTGAAATTCTAGGAAAAATCGATGCTGCTTATGCCGTTGTTTCTTTCCAACAAGCTCATCCAACGTATTGTGAAGCTTTGATAACAAATGAAGTTGAAGTACAGGCACATGGAATGATTCATCCGATGTTGATGCATCCGGTAGCGAATGATGTTATGCTAACAAACAACTTATTAATATCTGGTTCCAATGCTTCAGGAAAGTCGACTTTCTTAAAGATGATTGCTTTAAATGCTATCTTTGCCCAAAGCTTTGGTTTTGCTTTTGCGGCTGATTATAAAGCTTGTTTCTTTAATATCTGTACTTCGATGTCACTTCGTGATTCCATTGATGATGGCGATAGTTATTTCATCAGTGAAATTAAGGCAATTAAAAGAATCTTGGAAACAAGCAATAAAGATGTTCCTAAGTTATGTATGATTGATGAAATATTAAGAGGAACAAATACCAATGAACGGATTGCTGCTGCTAGTGAAATATTAAATTGCTTATGTGATAAAAATACGATTACATTAGGAGCAACCCATGATATTGAATTAACTAATATCTTAAGTAATAAATTTACGAATGTCCATTTTAATGAAACAATTAAAGATAATACTATGTTATTTGATTATAAGTTAAAACAAGGTCCAAGTGATTCTCGCAATGCAATCGCTTTATTAAAGATATTGGGTTATGATCAAGAAATTATTGAAAATGCTGATTTAAGATTATCTGCTTTTGAGAAAACAGGCATTTGGAAGAAAGCGGTGAAAGCATGAAACCACAACCTTTTTTAGAAGATATTTGGGGAAATGACCCTTTGTTTGCCATGAGTCAAGATCAATTTGAAATCATCAAAGAACAATATCCTTATTATGCCTCAACTTCATGTACCATTGATGATATTACATGGAATGATTTAGAACTTGATAAAGTTTTTCTTCATATGAATTCAACTCTATGTAATGGTGGTGATTTTGCCTTATATCAGATGTTAAGAACACCTTGTATGAATGCCCAAGAGCTTAAACAGCGTAGTGATATTATGAATTGGGCCATTAAGTATCCAGAAGAACGTGAACAAGTTAAATTGATTTTATTTGATATTGATAAACGTTATCAAGATCGAATGGAACGTGTATTAAATACTTCCATTGCCAATCCATTTAGAAGAAACATTACAGTGATTTCAATTGCTTTATGTGTTTTATGTTTTGTTTTAATTCCAGTTTTCAAGATTATGTTAATTCCTGCTGCTATTTTATTAGTTTTTAATATCTTTCGTTCCTTTTATTTACATAAAGAATTAAGTGAACAAATCGATGCTTTGGTTTATTGTATTGCTCATGTGAATGGTTTACATAAATTGGCAAAACTTAAATTTACTGGTTTATCTTCGATGAGTAAACAGATGAGTGATTTATCGAAACAATTACGTAAAGTACAAAGCACCAGTGCTTTGGATTACTTTGATAGTGATAAGCCAATCAATGGCCTTACTAACTTTATCTTACAAAGAGAAGCGTTAAACTTTGATAAGTATGCCCAGAACATCTTTGAACACGCAGACAGCGTTAAAAAGGCCATTATGTGTGTTGGAGAATTAGATGCTTTAATTGCTGCTGCTTCCTATCAAGTGAAGATGAAAGCAAATTCAAAATTGAAATTAATAGAAAATGATTCAAAGATTCATATCAGTGCTAGAAAGATGATTCATCCAATGATTAAAAATGCAATTCCTAACGATGTTGATATTTATGAGAATCGTTTGATTACGGGATCAAATGCTACTGGTAAATCATCTTATTTAAAGATGATTTCAATTAACGCTATCTTCGCACAATGTTTCCACTTTGTTTTCTGTGTTGATTATGAAGCTAGTTATTTCCATATTGTTTCATCGATGGCACTGAAAGACAATCTTTTCGCAAGTGAAAGTTACTTTGTGACCGAGATTAAATCTTTAAAACGAATGCTTGATTCTTTAAACAATGAAGTTCCTACTTTATGTATCATTGATGAAATACTAAAAGGAACAAATACATTGGAACGAATTGCCGCAAGTAGTGAAATCCTTAAAACCTTTGCGAATAAAAACTGTATCGTTTTAGGTGCTACTCATGATATTGAACTAACTAAAATATTAGAAGATGAATATGCGAATTATCATTTCAAAGAGAGTATGAAAGGGGAACAAATGAGTTTTGATTATAAGATTCATAAAGGCCCTTCTACTTCAAGAAATGCGATTGCGTTACTAAATCTATTAGGCTATCGTAAAGATATTGTAACCAATGCATCCAAACGTCTTAAAGCGTTTGAAACAAAAGGAACTTGGGATCCAATCATTGATTAGAGCGAATCAATCGCTCTTTTTTTTATTCTTAATAAATGATATACTTTTTTAATAAATGGAGGAATACTTATGAATGTAATTGAAATCAATCATCTTAGTAAAGATTATGGCAATCATAAAGGTATCTTTGATGTTTCTTTCCATATCAAAAAGGGCGAAGTATTTGGTTTTCTTGGTCCCAATGGAGCAGGCAAAACAACAACCATTCGTCACCTTATGGGCTTCATTAAAGCCCAACAAGGTACATGCTTTATCAATGCTCATAATTGTGAAACAGAAAGTGTAAGCATTCAAGAAAAACTCGGTTATATTCCAGGTGAAATTAGTTTCGCAGAGAATATGAGTGGAATTGAATTTATTAATTTCATTGCCCGTTATCGTGGTTTGAGCGATATGCGCAAAGCGAATGAATTAATAAAAACATTCGAACTTGATCCAAAAGGTAAAATAAAGAAAATGTCAAAAGGAATGAAACAAAAAATTGGAATTGTTTGTGCTTTTATGCACGATCCTGATGTATTGATTTTAGATGAACCAACCAGTGGTTTAGATCCTTTGATGCAAAGTAAATTTATTGATTTAGTTCTTAAAGAAAAACAAAAAGGAAAAACTATTTTAATGTCTTCCCACATCTTTGAAGAAGTTGAAAAAACATGTGATCGCGTTGGAATCATCAAAGAAGGTCATATGGTAAGCATTGAAACAATCGATTCATTAAGACAATCAAAAACAAAACATTATCAGATTGGTTTTAAAGATGAACAAAGTACAGCTGCTTTTATGAAAGAATCTTTGACTTTAAAACAATTAAACAATAAGGAAGTTGAAGTATTGATTAAGAATGATTTGAATCATTTTATCCAATGTTTAAGTAAATATGATATTGATTATATGGAAACAAATTCACAGAGTTTAGAAGAAGTGTTTATGCATTTTTATGGAGGTAATCCATATGAATAAAACTTTATTTATGCAAGGATGGAAATCAAATTATAAGTTTCTCATTGCTTTCTGTGCCATTTTAACAATGTACTTTTCGATCATGATTACGATGTACGATCCTAAACTAGAAAGTGCACTAAGTCAGTTTAGTAAAAGTTTACCTGAAATAATGTCAATGTTTGGAATGATGCAAACAAGTGCAACATTAATCGGTTTTCTATCGACTTATTTATATGGTATGTTAATGCTTGTATTTCCGATGATCTTTACGATTATGTTAGCGATTCGTTTAATATCAAAACAAGTAGATCATGGCTTTATGGCTTATTTGCTTGCTTCTCCTAATTCACGTTTAAAAGTATCCATCACGCAAATGATGGTGATCCTAAGTAATCTATTTGTTTTAATTCTGTATTGTACCTTAGTTGGGATAATTGGTTGTGCCTTTGCCTTTCCCAATCAATTAGATACACTTGCCTTTCTTCGTTTAAATGTCGGTGTATTTATCCTTCATGTCGCTCTTGCTGCTATCTTTTATCTTGTTTCTTGTATCTTTAATGAAGCAAGAAATGCAACCTTTTTAGCTTCCAGTATTGCGGTTGTCTTTTATTTGATTCAAATGTTAGCAAACATGGGTGGTAATTTAGAGAATTTCAAATATGCCACCATCTTTACCTTATTCAATAGTGAACAATTAATCTTTGGTAGCAATGAGGCTTATTATAAATTAAGTATATTGCTTTTACTTGCGATCATCTGTTTTGGGATTGGAAATTTAATCTTTAAGAAAAAAGATATGCCATTATAATAAACATAAAAAAACTGTTATCCTTACATAACAGTTTATTTTTCGTCTGGATTTTTCAGTACTTTGTAAAACAATTGGAATCTTAATCCTCCCATAATGAGTAAAAAGATGCCAAGCACAATTGGTACCCATGGTGCTTGTGGTACCAATGTTGCTCCTTTTATAATGAAAGCAACACCAAAGATTGAAATAATAAGCGATACCATCAATCCTTGCAGGATTGCCTTATTCATTAATTAACTCCAGCACCACTTGGAATATCACGTAATACCGTTACTAAATCAAGTTTATTATCTACTTCAGCACTTAATAACATACCATTACTTTCTAAACCACGAAGTTTAACTGGTTTTAAATTCGTAACAGCAACTACTTTACGTCCTTCAAGTGCGGCAGGATCATCATAGAACTCAGCAATGCCACTAATAATTTGACGTACTTCATCACCTAAATCAATTTGGAAAACTAACAAACGATCCGCTTTAGGATGTTTTTCACATTTTACGATTGTTCCTAAACGCATTTCTAGTTTATCAAAATCATCATAAGTAATTTGTGGTTTCTTTGTTTCTTCAACTACTTCTTCTGCTTGTTTGATTTCTTCCATTTTCTTTTCCTCCAAAGCATGGTCCGCTTCAATTTTATCTAACATTTCTTTTTCATTAATACGGGCAAACATCATAACTGGTGTTTCAATTACTTTGTTGTTCACTTCTAATTGACCAAATGTCTCCAGACTTTCTAAGTCACGATGTTTTGTATTCAATTCATCTAGAATTGTATCCGCTGTATCTGGCATGAAAGGGCGAAGTAGAACGGCACTATAACGAATGCATTCTAATAAATTATATAATACGCTCGCTAAGCGATCTTTCTTGCTTTCATCTTTACATAATACCCAAGGTGAAGTTTCATCTATGTATTTGTTACAACGACGAAGTAGCGTAAAGATTTCATCGATTGCATCTCCTACATGTAAATCACTCATTTTATGTTCTACGTTTTTCACACTATTTAAAGCTAAATCAATCAATTCTTGATCTAAGTCTTCTTTAACATTAGGATTACTAATTACACCATCGAAATATTTATTTGACATAGAAATCGTACGATTTACTAAGTTTCCTAAAATATTAGCTAAATCTGAATTAATTCGTTCAATAAATAATTCCCAAGTAATGCTTCCATCTTGAGCAAATGGCATTTCATGTAAGCAGAAATAACGAACAGCATCCACACCAAAGTATTTTACTAATTCATCTGCATAAATTGCATTGCCTTTTGACTTAGACATTTTCCCATCACCAACTAACAACCAAGGATGACCAAATACTTGTTTTGGTAATGGTAAATCTAAAGCCATTAACATAATTGGCCAATAAATTGTATGGAATCTAAGAATATCTTTCCCGATAATATGAACATCTGCTGGCCAGAATGCTTTAAAGTTTTCTTCATGATTTCCTTTAGGATCATAACCTAAAGAAGTAATATAGTTTGATAGAGCATCAATCCAAACATATACGACATGTTTATCATCAAAATCAACTGGAATACCCCATTTAAAGGAAGTTCTTGATACACATAAATCTTGTAAGCCTGGTTTTAAGAAATTATTAACCATTTCATTTTTACGTGATTCTGGTTGAATAAATTCAGGATGATCTTCAATGTATTGAATTAAACGATCGGCATATTTATTCATTCGAAAGAAATAAGCTTCTTCACTTGTTTTTTGTACTTCCCTACCACAATCCGGACATTTACCATCCACTAATTGTGATTGTGTCCAGAAAGATTCACAAGGCGTACAATACAAGCCTTCGTATTTTCCTTTATAAATATCATCTTGTTCATATAGTTTCTTAAAAATACCTTGAACTTTTTCAATATGCTTTTTATCGGTTGTACGAACAAAATAATCATAACTTGCATTCATCATATCAAAATTCTGTCTTATCTTACCTGCAATATCATCTACAAAAGCTTGTGGTGTAACCCCTGCTTCTGCTGCTTTTTCTTCAATCTTCTGACCATGTTCATCCGTTCCTGTTTGAAAGAATACGTTATAGCCTTGTAAACGACGATAACGAGCAATCGCATCGGTCAAAATAATTTCATATGTATTGCCAATATGTGGCCTTCCTGAAGTATATGCAATTGCCGTTGTGATATAATAATTTCCTTTGTTCATCTGTAATCCTCCTTATTGATAATAAAAAAAGTTCTCATCAAAGGACGAGAGCTTTCGTGGTACCACCTTAATTTATGCATTTTCATGCACCTTATGCGTTAACGCCTGCTTACGTTTTTTCCTAAATTATTTCAGAAAAACAGTTCCGGGTCCATCTTCATAAAGTCACAACCATGAAATTCACACCAAATTATTTCATTCTCTAGAAGGCTGCATTGCTTTATTACTATTCCCTTCATAACCTTTATACTTTCTTATTATATAGAAACTAATCGTTGTTTACAAGCATATTAAGGTTTTTTACTAAATTATCCCTTTCATTCATGATAAATAAGCCATCCATTCTTACCTTGTCGTTTTACATTATAAAGAGCTTGATCTGCTTTTTTATATAATAGATGAAAGTTATCACTGCTTGTTTCATTCATGGCAATTCCAATGCTTCCATGTAATGGGAAATCATTATGTTCACCAATTTTTATCTCTGATATTTTTTTATTAAAACCAAACATCATTTCCTTAATTTGAGCAACATTCTCTATTTCATCGATAAAGACAACAAATTCATCTCCACCAATTCTACCAATTAATGCTTTATCGTTAAACCAGTTACAAATGGTATTAGCAAAAGCAATAATCGCGCGATCTCCTTGGATATGACCATACGTATCATTGATTGTTTTTAAATCGTCGATATCAATAATAAATAATGCTTTATGTTGTTTGCTACTTTTACTCAATTCGTGTTTAATACGCTTTTCAATTGATGCTCGATTATATACATTTGTCATTCCATCAATTTGAGCTAGTTTCTCATTGTTTATTTCTTTCATTTTCTCTTCGTTAATATCTTTGAAAAGGATATAGATTAAAATATTGTTAGAAGAGGGATCCGTTATCATTTCAATCGTAGCATTGACCCACAAAGGTTGCTTATTATGGATAATTTGAAACTCCATTTTTCGCTCTGTTTTACCTTGTGTAAAATCATAAATCAATCGATCTTTTTGAAAGAATTCTATCGTTTTTTCTTGATCTTCAGCTTTAACAACTTCATGAACTGTATTTCTTAATAGAGTTGTTAAGTCCTCTTTAAAATTAATATTCAAGTTGTTAAGCCAATTTCCACCATAACGTTCAATCTTCATTTTCGTTAAATTAGCTTCAAAGTATAACAAAGCTCCTTTTGATAGTGCATTAATTCGTTTGCTCATTCGTTCAAATTCTAATTCTTTTTCATATTGATCACTAACATCAATAAAAGATATTACCGCATACTCAGGTTTGCCATTTTTATCATAAATATTGCTTCCATCGAATTGGAACCAATTCCAAGAATCTTTTAAATTCGTTTTAGAAAATCTTACAATTGTTTTTGAAGTAGCATCACCTTTAATTAAGTTTTCATAGAATGTAATCAATTGTTTTTTAGCTTCATTTGTAAACCAATCACTGTGATTGATACAATTAGGCACATCGTAAATAATCGATTCACAGTCGAAATACTTTCTTGCGTTTTTTTGTGGATAAGCGCATCTAGTTTTAATATCGTATTTAATGATAAAACGATCGGAGTGAGATACGACAATTTGAAATAATTCTTCATTTTGTTTTAATAACTCATTTTCAATTTCTTGTTCTCTTTGTTTCGTTATATCTTCAATTGAAATAATCGCCGATACTGGTTCATTGTTATTTGAATATAAGGTTGTAAAGTTTGATTTGCTCCATCCATACTTACCATTTTCTAGTTTTCTTTTAATCGTAGCCTTGCCCATTTTCTTTCCTGAATGAATGTTATCAAAAAAGTCGATAAAATCTTTAACGCTTTCTTTGGCGATTAAATTTTCTTTAATAAAGTAGACTGGTGCATTGCTCACAAATTCAGGTAAGCCAAATACATCTTCCGTTTGTTGAATACGCGTTAATGTTTGATTTGGAATCGAATAACGGTACACTGTTTTTCCACTTTGCTTAATCGCTAGCGCATATTCTTCATCTCGTATACGCAGCTTTTCTTGTGCTTCTTTGACTTCACTAACATCGAACATAACAGCATTTACGATAATCACATCACCATGACGTTCTGAAACACTGCCCCTAAGATTTATCCACCGTTTACTTCCTTGATTGCGAATGACTTGATAAACCATATCAATATCATTGCTTCCATTCTTCAATTCAAGAATTTTATTTCGAATAATTTCAATGTTTTCTGGTTGAACCGTTTCCATTAATTTATCCTTAGCTACGATTTCATATTCTGCTCTTGTATAACCCATTAAATCCGCAACACCATCACTAAAATACAAAGTTTTAAGCCCTGCACTTGAATATTCATATACTGCTAATCCACCAGGAATCGTATCGGTTAATAATCTTAATTGAGCCAAAGCAGCTTCTTGTTTGGTTATATCAATGGCTACACCAAAGCCCCACATTCTTCCATCTTCCATGCGAATCGAACGAAAGTGATCACTAACATGAAGAATCTTACCATTCTTTGCTCTCAATCGATATTCAAGAATTTTATCCATTGGTTCTTGGCACAAAAGTTCAACCGTTGAAGTAAATGCTTCACGATCTTCTTCCAGTAACATCAAACTATAATTATCATTAAATAATGTATGTATTTCTTCTTGACTATAACCCGACATTTCTTCAAAGCCATGACTTACATAATCCACATGAACAACATCAAATAATTGACAACGATGTACACCACCTGGAATATTACTAATGATGGTTTCCATTTCGGTATTATAAAACTCCAAGCGACTCTTTTGTTCTTTTAGTTCATTTTCCATATCAATGATATCCGTAATATCAGTACAGAATGCCAAGATACCAGAAAAATCTTCATCACTGTATTTTTGGGTATAACTTCTTAACCACATTTCATTATGATTCTTTGTCTTTACTCGATAGGTAAAGGTATGTTGATCTTCATTCTTCATTTCGCTTACAATCGTTTCCATCCCTTGGATGTTTTCACCATCACCAAAACAATTTACAAATTTGCCATCGGTTGCCTTAATAAATTCCTCTTGATCATCATAACCTAATAATTTTATAAAGAAATCGTTCGCATATTTTATTTGAAATCCTTTTTCAATATCACAACAAACAAGACCACCTGCGATGGTCGTATTCCAGAAATCATCGCGGATTTCCTTCACCTTTTGTTCAGCGATTTTAAGCGGATAAAATTCATCTTTGTTTTGTAGATCATTTGGTAACGACATATGTAAAATGGAAATCACAAAGCCATCGTTTTCCTTTACACAAGTGGTGGTTAATCGACATTCAATTTCACTGTTACATTCACGATCCATAACCATGACTTTACCTAACACGGAGCCAACATCATCCTTTAGCATGACTTCGCTCATTTCATCAAAGGTAATGGTATAACCTTGTGGGAAAGCTTTAATTTCTTCACTTAATAAACGATAGGCATCATCAATTCCATGCACAACCTCAAAAGACCCAGTGCCAAACCACTGAATGTTTTTACTTAAACAAGCGAGCGCATCTTCTAAGTTTCGCTTTTCCATATGCGTTAAAATAAATTCTTTCGTTACTTCTAGTGGTGTGAAATATTTCATAATAATTCCTCCCCAAAAGCCCAATCAAAATCGCGCGACGCTAGATTTAGTTATTTTATTATATGTTAAGTTATATCTTTTTATAATTTCAGTATAGCACAATAAATATATCGATTCAATTTCAAAAAAAGAAATTTTTATTAAAAATCCAATCATTATAATTGG
>JAVXTH010000018.1:0-31223 GCA_036642795.1 Erysipelotrichaceae bacterium | reverse complement strand
TGAAACTTATCTTTATGGAGAGGAGGATTCTAATGATTGATTTTACAAACTGTGAGGTTAATAAATTCAAGGCATATGGTGGTGCCAACGGAAACAAAATTAATGTACTTTATAAAGGCATAAGCTATATGTTAAAGTTTCCACCAGTTCCAAGCAAAAACAAGGCTATGAGTTATTCCAATAGTTGCATAAGTGAATATCTCGCCTGTCATATTCTGGCTTCAATCAATTTGCCTGTGCAGGATACATTGCTTGGTACCTATACTGATACGCGAGGTAAAGAGAAATTGGTGGTAGCATGTAAGGACTTCACCGCAGGCGGGAAAATACTGATGGAATTTGCTCACCTTAAAAACACCTGCGTAAATAGTGAGCAAAATGGGTATGGTACAGAACTTGATTCTATTTTAATGGCAATTGATGAGCAAGTATTAATTCCTGCGCCAAAATTACGCGCTTTTTTTTGGGATCAGTTCGTGGTAGATGCATGGTTAGGAAATTTTGACAGACATAACGGTAATTGGGGTATCTTGATTGACGAACAAAAGCAGGAGGCTGAAATTGCACCAATTTATGATTGTGGATCTTGCCTCTATCCGCAAATGGATGTACGGGATATGGCAAAGGTATTGCTCGATGAAAATGAAATCAACCAGCGAATTTATACTTTTCCTACCTCTGCAGTCATTAACAAAGGAAAGAAAATATCTTATTTTGACTTTATATCGTCTCTGCAAAATGAAGAATGTAACGAAGCATTGGAGCGAATTATGGGAAGAATTGATATGAAAAAAATCCTAGAAATCATTGATAACACACCTATAATTTCGAATTTACAGAAAGATTTCTACCAGACTATGCTCATCGAACGAAAAGAGAAAATTCTCGATTACAGTATGGAACTACGCATGAAGCAACAAAAGTAAAATGCTTTAATATATGTACACAATATTCTGTTAAACAAAATGGAAAGTATCTATTGTAGCTTAAACTCTACTTTCTGCTTTTCTTGGAAATTATTCCTTCTAACTTGACATTATCTTCCTTATCCCTATATAGTTGTATCAATCGAGGTGTTCTCATATGAAAGAAATAGTATTAAATATGATTCAAGATGCAACGCTTTTAATGGATGATTCAAAAGCAAATGCGGTTGCAATTAGTAAAGAATTAAATGCAAGTAGAAATATTATTTCTCAGTATTTAAATGAATATTTTAATGCCGGTATTTTAATTAAAATAAATACAAGACCAGTTATCTTTTTTGATAAACATTTAATTGAAGAACATTATTCATGTATTTTAGATGAATCTGAATATATTTCATTATCAGCTTTTCAAGACTTAATTGAAAATGAAAAGAATAAAGACTTTGAGAACTTAATCGGTTACGATGAATCTTTAAGTACGGTTATTAATCAATGTCGAGCAACGATATCTTATCCTCCTGAAGGCTTACCAATGTTATTATATGGACCAACCGGTACCGGTAAAAGTATGATTGCTCAAACTATGTATGATTACTGTATTCATCAAAACTTGATTGAAAAGGATAAACAGTTCTTAATCTTAAACTGTAGTGAATTTGCGAATAATCCAGAATTATTAACCGCTAATTTATTTGGTTATAAAAAAGGTGCTTTTACGGGTGCTGATAAAGATAATCCGGGTTTACTTAAAGTCGCCGAAGGTGGCATTCTTTTCTTAGATGAAGTCCATGCCTTAAAAGCAGAATGCCAAGAGAAATTATTCTTATTTATGGATAAAGGTATCTATCATCGAATGGGTGACAATGAAAAATGGATCCATTCTCATGTTCGTTTATTATTTGCCACAACGGAGAATCCTCAAAAAGTATTATTAAAAACATTATTAAGAAGAATTCCAATGATGATTACCTTGCCTTCCTTACAAGAACGTGGAGTTCATGAACGAATTCAATTGATTTATCATTTATTTAAAAAAGAAGAGAAACGATTAAATAAAAAAATTCAATTTAGTAATATTGTTTACAATGCCCTTGTTTCCACAGTTTTCCCAGGAAATATTGGAGACTTAAAAAACTGTATTCAAGCTAGTTGTGTTAATGCTTACTATAACTGTGATCCAAGTGGTAATACATTACAAATTCATGCCTATCATTTACCTGCCAATTTAATTGAGTTAAATGAACTGGCGAAACAGAAAATAGTTGATAATCAAGTCGCAATGATTCCATTAGATGATTTACGTAAATACATCAATCATGATCGAGCACAGGTGCATTTAAATAATCAAATATTAGAAGTGAATGAAGAATTGATTCAATTAAAAACAAGCTTTGCGGATTTCTTAGATAAAAGCTTTCAATATCTAAATGAATATAATGATCATACAATCTATCAAAAGAACACAAAACAAAGCTCTGGATTCTTATATGTTCAAAGTATGCTATCAAATATCTTTGATATTATTAGTAATCGTTATGGTTTAAAAATTAGCAACAATGATTTATTAACTTTTGCTACTTATATTCATGATTATACGCGTTATAATTTTGAACTTCGTAATTATTTTGATAAGCATCAAATTGAAATAACGAATTTATATAAAAATGTTAACGAACGGATTCATCGAGAATTCTTAATTGCTCAAGAAATAGCACAGAGCATTCATGCGAATGCGGATATTGAACTAGATGAAATGGCAATTAGTGTTCTAACTCTATATTTAAAGAAATTCAATCGTATTATGGATTGTAATAAACGAATTGGAATAATCTTAACTCATGGTTATTCGACAGCTAGTAGCATTAGTGATGCGACCAATCGTTTATTAGAACAATATATCTTTGATGCCATTGATATGCCTTTACAAGTTAGTAATGAAGAAATTGTTGAACAGTTAAATGATTACTTAAATAAAATTGGTAGTTACGATGAAATTGTTTTATTAGTCGATATGGGTTCTTTAGAAGATATCCATAAAGGTATTTCATCATCTGCCCATGCCAACATTGGAATTATTAATAATGTAACAATCAAAATGGCATTGGAAGTAGGAAATGGTATTCGTCAAGGTGAATCACTCGAAACCATCTTTAAGAAAGTCGATCAAGCGGCTTTACCAACCCATCATATTATTCACTACCATCATAAAGATCCCGTTATCTTGTGTTCTTGTGCGAGTGGACTTGGAACAGCAGATCGTTTAAAGAAGATACTAGAAGAAAGTATTCCTAAATCATTAGTTGTTAAGATATTAACGTATGATTATAATGAATTAATTGAAAAACAATTGAATTCAACTTTCTTTGAACAATATGAAGTAATTTGTATCGTAGGTACCTTGAATCCTAATTTGGATGATGTACCGTTTATTCCAATT
Organism: Erysipelotrichaceae bacterium; assembly: GCA_036642795.1. Taxonomy (GTDB): domain Bacteria; phylum Bacillota_I; class Bacilli_A; order Erysipelotrichales; family Erysipelotrichaceae; genus JAVXTH01. The sequence continues at coordinate 27,857 of JAVXTH010000018.1, read as the reverse complement.
GAAGATTTAATTATTAATGTTTCACTAGATAAATTACATCATTATTTTAAAGATTACTTAAGCATTGATGATATGAAAATATTTAAAACGAATATTTTAAAGAATTTCTCATTAACTAATATTATGAATTCTTTAACTATTTTAAATCCAACGAAGCTATTAGAACAAGTTTCTAGTGCTATTGAAGACTTGCAACAACGATTACAAACTTCGTTTTCTAATAATACCTGTGTTGGGTTATACGTTCATGTATGTTGCTTAATTGAGCGATTGGTAATGCATCAAGATATTGATCAATATCCTAATATTAATGATTTTGTGAAGCAACAAGAACATTTTATTCAATGCGTAAAAGCAGCATTCTCACCGATTGAACATTATTATATGATTGAAGTGATGCCACCTGAAATTGGCTTTATCTACGATTATGTAGAAAATGATGCAAGTGAAAAAGGAAATAAAGAAAAAGAAGATGAGAACTCATTATAGCGTCGCTAATTATCTTGCTAGAGTCGCTTAATTGAATTGTTAAATGAAAAGCCCTACTGAAATGGGGCTTTTTTTATGTTGGCATGGTATTTGCTTATAGTAAAGTGAAGGGAGTGAAACGTATGGCAAAATTGGTTCTAGCAACACATGGTGGTTTATCGTTAGGGATGGCAGATAGTTTAAAGATGATTATTGGTGATCTTACGAATAATTTAGAAATATATAGCTTGATAGCTGGTGAAAACCCTGAAGATTATGCGAAAAAGAAACGTGAAGAAATAGAAAGAACAAAGGAAACACATATTTTTGTCACCGATATATTAGGTGGCAGTGTTCATACGGCATTAATGCAATTAACTCAAATCGAACAAGTGTTTGTAATATCCGGTATGAATATGGCGTTAGTAATGGAATTATTATTCGCTCTTAAAGACGATATTACTTACCAAGATATTATGAAAATTATTAAGGATGCAAGAGCAGCAATTAATTGTATTCAATTAAACTATGAGAGTGAAATCCAAGAAGATTTCTAGAAGGGAATATTATGAAAAAGAAATTTTTAGAATTATTTGAAAACAAGAAACCAATCTTTGCGATGATTCACTTAAAAGGTGATAGTGAAGAAGAGATATTTGAACGAGCAAAAAAGGAAATTGAAATTTATCGTCAAGGTAATGTCGATGCGATTATTGTTGAGAATTATTATGGTACATACGATCATATGAAACTAGTTTTAGATTATTTAATGAAAGCAGACTTAGGCATTATCTATGGTGTGAATTGTTTGAATGTAGATCCAATGGGTTTCTACTTAGCTAAAACATATAAAGCAAGTTTTGTTCAATTAGATTCAGTAGCTGGTCATTTAAAACAAAGAGATGAAGCAGGATTTGCGGCATTTATGGAAATGAATCGTAAAGATTATGATGGTTATGTACTAGGTGGTGTACGTTTTAAATATCAACCGTATTTATCAGAAAGACCTTTAGAAGAAGATTTAGCGATAGGTATGAAAAACTGTGATGCGATTGTTGTTACTCAAAACGCTACTGGAGAAGAAACTTCAATGGAGAAGATTCAAAACTTCCGCACCATCCTTGGTGATTTCCCACTTGTGATTGGAGCGGGTATGACACCTGATAATTGTGAGAAACAATTTGCAATTGGAGATGCGGCTATCGTTGGCAGTTATTTCAAAGATACTTATAAAGATAGTGGAGATGTCGATGCATCGCATGTGAAAGCGATGATGGATAAAGTAAACGAGATACGAATGAAAGGGGTGTAATTATGATTAAATTAGTTCGTATTGATCATCGATTGGTACATGGACAAGTAGCATTTTCTTGGACAAAGTTTTTAGAAGCAGACTGCATTTTGATTGCCAGTGACAATCTTATGAAAGATGAATTAAAAATGGCAGCGATGCGAATGGCAAAACCAAGTGGAGTTAAGCTAGTAATGAAAAGTATGGATGATGCAATTACTGCTCTCAACAGCGGCGTAACCGATAAATATAAATTATTTATTCTTTGCGAAAGCGTTCAAGATGTTCATTATTTAGCTACCCACACTAGTGTGATAACAAGCATTAATATTGGTGGAATGAAGTCAGAGGAAGATCGTCATCAGATTTCCAAAGCAGTCTATGTTAGTGATCGAGATATTGAATTACTAAAGGAATTAAATGAAAAAGGGATTGAATTAGAAGTTCGTCTAGTACCAAATGACAATCGTCAAAATTTAATGAATTTAATTTAAGAAAGAGGGAAAACTTATGGAAAACAATTTATTTTTACAGGCATTGTTGATTACACTTGTTGCATTTTTCTGTTATATGCACTCTTACATGGGGTCAACAATGTGGAATCGTCCACTTATCGCATCAACGTTAGTCGGACTTGTATTAGGGGATTTAAAAACTGGTATTATGGTTGGAGCAACACTTGAATTAGTATTCTTAGGAGCAGTACCAATTGGTGCTAGTAATCCTCCGGATATGACATCAGGATCAATTATTGGAACAGCTTTCGTTATTATCTCAAAACAACCAATTGCCGCATCGGTTGCGTTGGCTGTACCGGTAGCAACCCTGATTCTTTTAATTGATAACTTACAAATGACTTTTGTATTAACATGGGCAGGACATATTGCGGATAAATATGCTGCACAAGGTGATTATAAAAAAGTTGAATGGGTAGCACGTATTGCAAGTATTGGAAATAAAGTAGTGTTGGCATTAATTGTTGGAGTATCTTTCTATCTAGGAATTCCAATGATTAAAGATGTATTAGCAGTTATTCCACAATTTATTATTACTGGTATGGATGTGGCAGCAGGTCTTATTCCTGCCATTGGATTTGCAATGTTAGCACGCATGATTGTTACTAAAGAAATGTCACCATTCTTATTAGCTGGTTTCTTATTAGCCGCTTATATGCAGATTTCTGTATTAGGTGTAGCATTATTTGGTTTAGTTATTGCTTTGGTAGTATATTATTGGTCAAAAAAAGATAGTGATGTAAGTATGGAGGTAGCAGAAGATGACAACGAATTCTAATAAAAACACAATTTCTCCAGAGAGTAAAATCACAAAACGTGATTTCTGGCAATGTTTCACAAGATCATGTACGTTAGATAGTCCTTGGAACTATGAGCGTATGCAACATCTTGCTTATTGTTATATGATGATTCCTATTTTAAAACGTGTTTATACAGAAAAAGAAGATATGGCAGCTGCCTTAACTCGTCATATGGAATTTATGTCATGTACTCCACATATTGTATCTTTATTAGTAGGAATTACGGGTGCAATGGAAGAAGAGAATGCAAAGAATCCTAACTTCGATGCGAAATCAATCAGTGCCGTTAAGACTTCTCTAATGGGTCCAATGGCAGGCCTTGGGGATTCATTCTTCTGGGGAACACTGCTTACGATTGCCGTTGGTATTGGTGTTTCCTTTGCGAAAGAAGGCAGTATTGTTGGACCAATTGCTTTCTTATTAATTATCAATGTTCCAGGTTTCTTAGCTCGTTACTTTGGTTTAAAATATGGATTTCAATATGGTGTTAAATTCTTCTCTGATATGTCAGCATCTGGTGTCATTGAAAAATTAACAAAAGCCGTATCAATTGTTGGTTTAATGGCAATTGGTGCAATGGTAGCGACACAAGTCAACTTCACCATCCCATTCAAAATTGGTGTTCATGGTGCAGCAGAACCAATCCAAACATATATTGATCAAATTATGCCAGCATTCTTACCATTATTAACTTTTGGTGGTATGTATTACTTGCTTGGTAAGAATATTAAAACAACAAGAATATTAGTTGGTATTATTGTATTAAGCTGTTTAGGTGTATACCTTGGCTGGTTAGGTTAAAAGTAAGCTCTTTAACACTTGATTTATAAGTAAGATTGGTTGAGCAGTCTTACTTTTTTTATGATTAAATAAGACTAAAAACAGTATATGCATATTTTAACGCGTTAAAAACGGTATAAATGCATATTTTTCGATACTAAAAAAGGTAAAATTGCATATTTTTCTATAAAAGTGCTATAATATAGAAAAGGATAGTGATAATATGTATCGGAAAATGTTAGATCGACTAATTGCTTGGAAAAATAATGAAAATAAGAAGCCTTTGATTATTAAAGGATTAAGACAGGTAGGTAAAACTTACACAATTCGTGAGTTTGCTAAGAAGCAATATAAAGCTGTTATAGAAATAAATTTTGAAAGAGACTTAGAGTATCAAAATTTATTTAAGAAGACGAGAAATCCAGATGAAATAATTACCTATATTGAACTAGGTAATTTAAATATGCAACACGAGAAAAAAGATATTCTTATATTTTTTGATGAAATACAAGCATGTCCTGATGCTTTAACAGCATTAAAATTTTTATCTGAAACTAGTCCGTATGATATTGTTTGTTCTGGAAGTAATCTTGGCGTTGCAATAGCTGGTAGTACTTCATTCCCAGTTGGATATGTGGAAACGTGGGAGATGTTTCCGATGGATTTCACAGAGTTTTTAGAAGCGTTAGGAGTAGGAAACGATTCAGTTCAAATTATTTTCAATGCTTTTAATAATAAAATAGAAATACCCACAATGATTCATGATCGTTTTAATGAATTTTTTAAATCCTACATTATTTGTGGAGGAATGCCTGAGGTTGTAAAGACATATATTACTAGTAATTCTTTTGTTGAAACATTAAAGGTACAAAGAAGAATTGTGTCTGATTATAAGAACGATATTGTGAAATATGGAAGTGGAAGCGATAAAATAAAGGCACAAGAGTGTTTTTCTTCTTTACCAATTCAATTGGCAAAAGAGAATAAAAAGTTTCAATATAAAATGGTACAAAAAGGCTATAATGCAAGATATTATGATACTAGTTTAAGATGGTTACAGGAAAGTGGATTGGTTTTTAAAATAAATCGATTAAAGAGTATCATGACTCCCTTAGAGATGGCAACTGAATTAAATGTATTTAAAATATATATGGCGGATACAGGTTTATTAGTTTCACAATTTGATGATTCAATGATTCGTAAGATTATGATTGGTGATTTGAATATTGCTAAAGGTGCTTTATATGAAAATGTTGGTGCACAAATTCTTATGAGTGCAGGTTATAAATCTTACTACTATGAACCAACGACAACCAGTGAAATTGATTTTATTATTTATTATAAGGGAGAGATAACACCAATTGAAGTGAAAGGTGGAATACATACTCGATCGATTAGTTTCACTAAATTTGTAGATACTTATGAAAGTAAATATAGTTTCCGCTTTTCATTGAAAAATATTGGACTTGATTCAAACGGAACTTATTATTTACCATTCTACTTGATGCCGTTTTTAATGAATCGAGATATTGAAGTACAATAACAATATTGTTAGAAAAATATACTTGATATATTACTCGTTTCGTTCAATAATATACCTAGTAACTTTTATAGAAGAATTAGATGGAGGATTTATGGATATTATTGAAGCGATAAAAATTATTATTCTAGGAATTGTAGAAGGGGTAACAGAATGGTTACCAATTAGTAGTACGGGACATATGTTACTTGTTGATGAGTTCTTAAAAATTCATATGACGCCTGCATTTAAAGAAATGTTCTTTGTGGTGATTCAATTAGGTGCAATTCTTGCCGTAGTATTAATCTTCTGGCATAAGATGTGGCCATTTGATTTTAGTAATCATAAAGTAGAAATTAAGAAAGATATCTTCTCTTTATGGTTTAAAGTAGTGGTTGCCTGTATTCCAGGTGCGGTTGTAACTATTTTATTTGGTGATTATGTCGATGCTAAATTAAGTACACCAATTGTCATTGCGGCAACGTTAATTATTTATGGTATCTTATTTATTGTGATAGAAAATGGAAATAAGACAAGAAAACCACAGATTAAAAAATTATCGGATATTACGTATAAAACAGCATTGATCATTGGTTTGTTTCAAGTCTTATCCATTATTCCAGGAACATCAAGATCAGGTGCTACGATTATTGGTGCCTTATTAATTGGTGTATCAAGATATGCTGCGGCTGAATTTACTTTCTTTTTAGCGGTGCCAGTTATGTTTGGTCTAAGTTTTATTAAAATCTTAAAATTTGGTTTAGCTTTCTCAATTAATGAATTAATGATTTTAGGACTTGGTTGTATTGTTGCCTTTGTTGTATCCGTTCTAGTAATAAAATTCTTAATGAGTTATATTAAAAAACATGACTTTAAAATATTTGGTTGGTATCGAATTGCTTTAGGAATCATTGTTTTAGTTTATTTCTTACTAATTGCCTAAAGATTATTATACTTTACATCCTTTTGCTTATATGGTTCAATTTATATAAGCAAGGGGATGTTTTATTATGAAAACTAGAGATAAATATACATGTCCATTGGAACTTGTACACGATATGATTAAAGGAAAATGGAAACCAATTATTTTGTGGAGACTTCGATTAGGTAATACTTCTTTATCACAATTAGAAAAAGATATTGAAGGAATTAATCAAAAAATGTTATTAGAACATTTAAAAGAATTGATTGCCTTTGGTTTTGTTGGCAAAAAGGTATATCAAGGATATCCTTTACATGTGGAATATTTCTTAACCGATAATTTTGGAAAGAGAATGATTGAAGCATTAATTATTATGCAAGAAATAGGTAGTGACTATATGGAATTAGATGAAAATAAGATACCTACAAAATAGTGGGTAATTCACAAGTAGATATTCTTGGATTATAATCTAGTTAGGTTATACGAGGAGGATATATTATGCATATTACAAGTACAGGATGTAAGAATGGTTTATTCGATGATAAATATGGAAAACGCGGAACGCAGTTTAATGAAAATGGAGTAGCGAATTATTCAATTCCATTTAAGATTGAAGATGCACCAGCTAATAGTGTTTCTTTTGCTTTTGTTTTAGAAGATAAAGATGCTTATCCAGTGAGCGGTGGCTTTGTTTGGATTCACTGGCTAGGTGCTAATTTAACCCGCAAGGAAGTATTAGAAAATGAAAGTATTAGCGCAACCGATTTTGTTCAAGGTATGAATAGTTGGGTTTCAATCCAAGGTGGAAATCAAAGCCTTGAGTTATCAAGTTATTATGGAGGCTGTATGCCACCAGATGCTCCTCATTTATACGAACTACATGTTTATGCATTAGATACCACATTGAAACTTGAAAAAGGTTTTTTAATGAATGATTTATATAAGCAAATGGATCAACATATTTTAATGGAAGCAACTTTAAAAGCTACCTATAATAGCTAGTTTGGAGGTATACAATGATTAAGAAAATCGATCATTTTGTGATTACGACAAGTGATTTAAAAGCATGTGCAAAGTTTTATGAAGGATTAGGATTTACACTTGAAGATCATGGAAACTATGAATGCTTAGTCGCAAATGATTTTAAAATAAATGTACATCTTAAAAATCATGAACTTGAACCAAAGGCAAATCATGTGACACGAGGAAGTGCTGATTTTTGTTTTGAGGTAGATGATTCAATTATCGAGTTAAAAAGTAAGATTGAAAAACAAGGTTATCAAATTGAAGAAGGACCAGTAACCCGTTTTGGTAGACATGGGGAAATGACAAGTATCTACCTACGTGATTTTGATGGTAATCTAGTGGAACTAGCTCATTATGAATGAGCTAGTATTAGCGTTTAATGTAGTCTTTCCTCTATGTTTGATGATGAGTTTAGGCTATCTTTTACGAATGCTGCATGTCTTAAAAGAACCACTGATATCACAACTAACCAGATTGTGTTTTCAAGTGTTCTTACCATTTTTACTATTTATTAATGTTTACCAAAGTGATTTTGAAGAGATATTTAAACCAAAACTAATTGGCTATGCGACTTCGATTGTCTTTATTACCTTTATTGTTGTAAGTATAATCGCAAGTAAATGCGTAAAACAAACCAATCGCAAAGGAGTTGTTATTCAAGGTATTTTTCGTAGTAATTATATCTTATTTGGATTACCGATTGCGGCTGCTTTGTTTGGGAAAGAAAATACTGGTACAACGGCTGTTTTAATTGCTTTTGTAGTTCCATTATTTAATGTATTATCAATTATTATATTAGATATCTATAAAGAAGGTAAAATTAATTATAAGCGAACCTTAAAAGATATTTTAAAGAATCCCTTAATTATCGCTTCTTTCCTTGCCTTTGTCTTTATTATCCTACATATTCAATTACCAACCGCCATAATTACTACGATTGAAGATATAGCAGGTATTGCCACACCGCTTGCCTTACTTGCGTTAGGAGCAGGTTTTGCCTTTAAGGCAGCAGGAACAAATCTAAATTTATTGATGATTGTAGCGGCTTGTAAATTAGTGATCGTTCCACTTATCTGGATTCCTATTTCACTTATGTTAGGTTTTAAAGGAATGGAGTTAGGAGCGATTATGACATTACTTGCGGCACCGACGGCTGTATCATCTTTCACAATGGCTGAAAGCATGAAAGGCGATAGTGAATTAGCAGGACAAATCGTTGTGATTACTTCCACTTTATCCATTGTAACTTTATTTATGTGGATAACCGTATTAAAAATGTTTCATTTATTCTAATAAATAGCGTAAAATAGATTGTGGAGATGATGATATGTTTAACAAACATCGTAGACTCACAATCTTTTTTATAACGTTTCTAGTAATTTTTTCCATTGTTGCCATTTTAATTGGTTCAAATGGAACTGCCTTAATCACTCGTAAAGAAGTATTCACTTATAAAATAAATACCGAAATAACAAAAGATGCTAAGCATTATTTTAAAGGTGTCATTGAACCTTCTAAATTTACAATTGATTATTCAAATGTGAATAATAAGAAATGTGGAACCTATCTTGTAAAGGCAAAACAAGGCTTTCAAAGATATTCATTTAAGATAAAAATCACCAAGTAAATTTATTCCATGCCTTTATAATATTAATATATTCGTACATACTACGATTAGTCGTACTTAAGGTTTCTTAAGATTTCTTTTGTTTCTGATCTTAATTAACCATGATACGATAAACGTGGTGATAATATGAAAGCAAAGAAAGTATTCGTTTTAGTAATGTTAGTTTGTAGTATGTTTTTTGTTCAAGATGTTTATGCAAGTGAAACTAACATTAAATTGAATCAAGAAGAATTAAAAGATGTAGATCATTTAATGATCGTAGCCCATCCCGATGATGAAACAATTTGGGGAGCTTCCCATTTACTGAAAGACAAATACTTGGTTGTTTGTATTACCAATGGTAAGAATAACAAGCGTCATAAAGAATTTGTAAAGGTCATGAAAAAGATTAAAACACCCTATCTAATCTTAAATTATCCAGATAAAGTAAAAGGGCAACGAGATGATTGGAAAAGTAGTGAAGAAGCCATTCAAAAAGATTTAAACTACATCATGAACTTTAAAGATTGGAAACTGATCGCAACCCATAATCCAAAGGGTGAATATGGACATATTCACCATAAACGAACAAGTAAATATGTTACAAAGATTGTGAAAGATCAAAAGTTAAAAGCTAAGTTCTATTATTTTGGTGAGTATAAACAAAAGAAACATATAAAAGAATTAAAGAACGTGAAGAAAATATCTAAAAAAGATTTCACAATGAAAAAGAAAATGATGAAACTCTACAAGTCCCAAGCGAAAGTTGATAAGAAACTAAAACATATGTATCCTTATGAAGCTTGGATTTTAGAAAGTGAATGGGACTAAAAAAGGAACTGAAAAGTTCCTTTTTCGTATACTTTAATTTTATTGATTATGAACTTTTTCATAAACAGGATGAAGACTTGTCTCTTTTATAATATAAAGGGGACGATTTTTTGATTCCATATAATTTTTTGATAAGTATTGGCCAACAATTCCGACAAAGAATAATTGGATACCTCCCAGCATCAACATAACGCAAACAATTGTGGTATAACCAGATATTGGATTACCAAATAAAAGTGTCTTAAAGCCAACGTAGGCAGCCATAATGAGCGATATAACACAGAAGATGACACCACAAACACTTGCTAAAACAAGGGGGATGGTGGAGAAAGACATAATTCCATCAATTGCATATTTGAATAAGGATCCAAAGTTCCATTTACTCTCACCAGCAACTCGTTCCACATTATGAAACTCAATCCATTTTGTATCAAAGCCAACAAAACTAAATAAGCCTTTGGAATAACGATTGTATTCTTTCATTGATAGTAAACTATCAACCATTTGCCTAGACATCATCCGAAAATCACCAGCTCCATCTTTCATATCAATGTCACTTAATGAATCAATTACTTTATAGAATGCTTTGGATAGGATTGCTCTAAGTTTTCCTTCACCAGAGCGATCGGCTCGTTTACCTCCAGCACAATCATAACCTTCTTTACTAACGGCATGATACATAGCTGGAAGAAGGGTAGGAGGATGTTGAAGATCCACATCCATAATGACTACAAAGTTACCGCTCGCATTACTTAGTCCAGCATACATCGCTGCTTCTTTCCCAAAGTTTCTTGAGAAGGATAAGTAAGTACAATTAGGATCTCGTTTATTAATCATTCTAAGAATCGATAAAGAATGATCGTTACTTCCATCATTGATAAAGATAATCTCATAAGTTGCATCTTCCATCTTTACCCAAATATCTTTAATTGCTTGATAGAATTTAGGAATCATTTCTTCTTCATTAAAACATGGTACAACAATACTAATTTTGTTCATAAGCTTTTTCCTCCTTAAAGATGAAGCCTTTACATAAAACATAATTTAAGATAACGGTCACAATACTAACGATTATCTTTGATAGATTTTGATTCATTAAAATCATTTGAATTGCGATAAATAATAATAAACTTTCAATTAACAAAGAAACAAAGCGAAGCGAATAAAAGGATATAATCTCTTTTAGAATATTGCCTCCATAATGTTTAAAGACAATTGTTTTATTTGTTATAAAAGCAAACAATACGGCAACAAGCCAAGCAATTGTATTGGCAATACTCCAATGTAGATGAAACTGTGTAATCGCAATATCATAGATAATGAAATTAACCAAGGTTGTAAGAATTCCTAATAGGATATAACGAATCATTTCTAAGGTAGATTGTTTAGCTAACATGTTTTCCCTTCCTTTCATAGATAAGTAACAATAAATAGGCAATTAAGGTGAAGCCACTGATTTTCAAACCGATATCTTTATAAGGGGCATGAAAGCTTATCTTAACTGTATGATGACCTTTTTTAATCGGACAACCAATAAAGGCTTTATTAACAATTTCATAAGCTACTTTTTTATGATCAATTTCAATCGTAAAACCTTTTTGATAAGGAATACTGGTTACTAAATAACCATCACGCGCTACATCAATGGAACCTTTTAAGTTGGCAAGTGAACTTGTTGAACCTTGAAATTTCATTGGCTGTACTCTTTGGGCATAATCGATCATCGTTTGTGGATCAATCTCATAAGCTTCAAAGTTGGTAAGCGTATATTCACCTTTTGAACAGCTGAACTTCAAATAAGGAATATGTTTGTTAGCACTTAATGTGTAATAGAATTTATGATTCTTATTTTGGTAAATGGAAGAAGTCTTTGATAAACGATTGGTAATTCCATTTACTGAAATAACCGTATCTTTATCTTTCGCATTTTTTAAAGGATTGACATCAAAGCTTAATAAGATGATTTTGTTATTTATAACGGGATCTAAATTAACCACAAAATTACCATCTTTCTTTGCCTTGATTTTAATTCCATTTTTGATTTCATTTAGTTCCACACTTTTTTTAAGAATAGATAACTTTGAATGAAGTGGAGTTACTTGATTATGATGTGTAGGTAAAGCATTCTTAATGACTACATGATCCATTAAGGATGACATTTGATCACCCCATGCCAGTGAATCAAACGTAGTTTCACTTAAGCTTTGATCACTTGCATAGACAAGTGGCAATACGTTAGGATTAACACCTAATTGATATACCCCTTGTTTCTTAACTAATTGATAATTTTGCGGTAAGGTATATTTACTAATTACATATTTTGCTCCCATTAATTGTTGATAAATGGCAGAAGAAGTCGTTGTTGTCGTTACCCGATTTCTAGCACTCATTGGATTATGCATTACATCATAAAAGAATTGATTGAATAAATGATTGTTAACGGAAGAATATTGAGAAGTCTTCCACATGGATAAATCATAAATATGATTGCTTGTCATAATATTATGAGAGAAATCTTCAAATCGATATAAGTCACCTGGTGCTTTTTTTACTTCTTTGATTAAAGCTAATTTGTTCTTATCATTAATTTGGGCATAATTCTTATGACTATAATAATTTTCGTTTTTATTATTCGAAAGCAACATCGTAAAGGATAATAAAAGAAATAAGCAGATTGAAATGGTTTTACTTTGCTTCGCATACAAATAAAGAATAATTAAAGTAGCGAAACAATCAATCATAAATAGGTAGCGAAGATCTTTATTTGAGAAATAAAGAACGAGAAGAATTAAGATAAACATTGAAATAGCATAACTCTTTTTATGAAATACCAATTGAATATCTTCTAAAAAGAATAAAATCATTAAAGCAAATAAAGGTAAAAAAGGAATTAATATTTTCATTCTTGCATAAAGAAAACCATTTAAGATAAACCACAATAAGGGTAATAGTAGAATTAAGAATAAAACAATCGATAGATAACGATTTGCTTTTTTATGAGAAAAAAGATTCCATAATAAAGCAAATAAAGCAATGGCACTCATTCCCAAAGAATAAGGATCATATAATAAACTTGTGAATGAGAAATCAATTGAAAATAAAGTAGCGAATGAAGTGGAATGCATTTTACTTCTACCTTCCAGCATCGTTGATGCAGTCGGCAATAATAAGAAAGCACATAAGGATATCGCAATTAAGATACAACAGATAACTCTCAATAAATCTTTATTAAAGATTGCTTTGATGCTTTGATCACGCTTATAAAGTAAATAACAAGTATATAAACAAATGAGTGCCAAACAACTAATCGCGTAGTAATAACTACTTAAAATGATAAAGACGATACTGATGATAAACAAAGTCTTTTTTTTATGGTTAAGAACCTTTGGTAAGGATAATAGTGCTAATAATAAAAAGGGCATATAGTTGATAAACATGATTTGTCGATGTGTATGAAAGAACAAGGGAGTGGCAAAGATAAAACACAACGAAGCGAGGAAACAAGCATTTCTATTTTCACTGTGTTGACACATAAAGGTATAAATTAAAACGATGTTACAACCCATTAAGAAAATCATGAAATAGGGTAGAATTAAATTCATTGAAATAGAGGGTAATAAAGTACTGATTAAAACCATTGGCGAGTATAATCCATAATATGAAAAATTATAGATATTTTGTCCCCCTCCTAGTTGTGTCGCAAAGTCAGGAAATAATTGATGGCTTTGATAGAATAAATCACGGAAATATTCTGGAAATATCACATGTTGATTCGACCAATCAATCGTTGATCCAAAAAGACTATTTTGGGGGTAAGCCATAACAATCATTAAAACAAAAATACCCAATAATAAACAAACATAGCGAACGTCTTTTTGTTTCATAAAAAAACTCCTTCCTTATGCTTATCATTTAATCATTCATTTCTTAAGGATTGCCCAAAGCAATTCTTAAGAAAACTTAATTTTCACTTGAATATTTTCCTTATATAGTATAATTTGAGTAGTAGGGAGGTGAATCCTATGGCTAGTAAAATAATGGTGGCAGATGATAACCCTGAAATTAGAGAGATTATTAATGTGCTATTAAGCAGTGAAGGCTATCAAGTCATTGAAGCAGAAGATGGAGAAGATGCCATTTCTAAATTAAGTGATGATATCGATTTAATCATTCTTGATATCATGATGCCTAAAATGGATGGTTATAAATCCTGTCGAATCATCAGAGAACAAAGCAAAGCGCCAATTTTATTTTTAAGCGCGAAATCACAAGACAGTGATAAAGCCTTAGGGTTTTCAAGTGGTGGAGATGATTATCTTTCTAAACCATTTTCTTATAATGAATTAATGGCAAGAGTAAAGGCATTACTGAGAAGATATCAAGTCTATCAAGGAAAAGATGGAGAAGTAAAAAGCAAACAAAAAGAAATTCAAATACGTGAGCTTAGAATAAATGAAACAAATCAAAAAGTATATCTAGGAGATCAATCTTTATTATTGACCGATATTGAGTTTCATATCCTTTTATTATTAATGAAACATCCAGGTTTTATCTATACAGCGCAAATGTTATACGAAACCATCTGGGATGAACCCTATTTCTATTCCGCAAATAATACAATCATGGTACATATTCGTAACCTGCGAAAAAAGATTGAAAAAGACCCACAAAACCCAGAGTATATAAAGACGATTTGGGGAAAGGGGTATCGTTGTGATTAAAAAACATAAAGTAAAACTTTCACTTCAATTATTTATGGTGATTATCGTATCAGCGATTATCTCAATTGGCTTATTCTTTTGTATTAATGTTGTAAGAAGTGATGTTGTTCTTTTCTTTCAAGATAAATTAGTTGAAAAGAAAGATGCAAACCAAGTCTATAATGATTTAATTCAATATCTTGATTCATTTCAATTTTCTAAAAGTGGGAAAATAAGTAAAAATGAAGAAAAGGTTATTATGAAAGAATTAGATCGTTATACTGATTTTCATGTATCCTTTTACGATGCAGATCCACAAGCAAAAAATTATGGCTTCTATCAGTTTGGTTCAAGTTTTGGTAAGTATGATAGTTTTATTTTTAATAATTTCTTTTATGGCGATGTCGATATTTATAATGCGAAAAAGCAACAAGTATATGATGTGACCGTTAATAATCGCCCTTATGAAATCTTTATCTATACGTGTTATAACATCGATTTATTAGTTATCTATTTAGCTTTAAATATTCTTTTGCCGATCATTACATTTATAACGATTATTTTATTGTTTATCACTTATAAAACAAGATATTTAGAGAGAATTGCTAAGAGTATTAAGCAAATGGAAACGGGTGATTTAAAGAGTGAAATTAAAGTAATGGGGAACGATGAATTAAGTGAACTAGCTAATCAATTAAATTATTTAAGAAAAACATTATCTGAAAATATGGAAAATGAAGCAATTGCTCATCAATCCAATAAAGATTTGATTACCGCAATGTCGCATGATTTAAGAACTCCATTAACTTCATTAATTGGTTATTTGGATATTATTGAATTAAAGAAATATCAAAGCCCAGAACAGTTACAACACTATGTGGAAGCAAGCAAACGAAAAGCAATTCAAATAAAAGAACTATCGGATCGCTTGTTTCAGTATTTCTTGGTTTATGATATCAACCAAGAAATCATCTTAGAAGAATTATCAATTAACTATCTTCATGAATTAATGAATATTCATAATGAAGAACTACAAGAAAAAGGTTATGCTATTCAAGATGATAGTAAATGGGATGCTTTATCCTTTAAAGGAAATAAGAGTGTCCTACAAAGAATCTTCGATAATATTTATTCAAATATTATTAAATATGCAGATCCAAAAGAAAAGATTATGATTCAAAGTGTAAGTGAATTAGGTAAATTTAAGATTTCAATTGCCAATGGAATTAAAGAAAATGAAAATAAAACAGAAAGTAATAAAATTGGTTTAAGAAGCATTGAAAAGATGATGTTACAACATTTAGGCACGTTAGAAGTCTTTACTTATGAAAATATTTACCAAATTAATTTAGTTTTCCCGATCTTAAGTGATGAAAATAGGCCACTTTAAGACAAAAGTAAACAAACATGTTGTATAAAACAACACGAATTTGTAAGCGTGTACAAACACGCTTTTTTAATATTTGAAAGTACGATATAATACTTTTAGTAAACAGATGTTTATAAGGAGCGGATCATGGAAAGAGAAATTTATGTTACCGGACATAAGAATCCGGATACGGATTCCATATGTTCAGCGATTGCTTATGCATCACTGAAACAACAATTAGGAATTCCAGCGGTTGCATGTCGACTTGGTGAATTAAACACCGAAACAGATTTTGTCTTAAAGAAATTTGATATGGCTCAACCTATCTTTGTGGATAATGCGAAATGCAAACTAAAAGATATTGAAAAGGATGAAGCAGTTTTAGTTGATCCAGGAATGACAATTAAACAGGCATGGGATAAAATTATTCAAATTAAGAATAAATCACTGTTTGTCGTAGATAAAGAAAAACACCTATTGGGTGTTGTTTCAATGTCTAATTTATCCAATGTTTTAATGACAGACTTTAAAGATATTCGTGAGTTTATCATTCATACACCACTTACAAATATTCAAAAAACATTAAATGCCGATTTATTAGTTAAACCAAAAGCTTATGCTACAAGTGGTTATGTACAAATTCTTGTCTCGGCTGATTTGGATACTTGTGAAGATGTATTTGAAGGTAGCATTGTCGTTTTAGGAAATCATCATGATATTCAAAGAAAAGCATTGCTTCAAGGTGCTAGTTGTTTAATTCTAGTCGGTGAAAAACAAATCGACAATGATATTATTAAACTGGCGAAAGAAAAGAACTGTGCCATTCTTCATACTCCAGAAGATGCGATTAAAGTAGCGCGTTTAATCTATCAAACGCCAAGCATTCAATGTGTGATGCAAGATGAAGTTATGTGCTTTCATGAACGAGAATTTGTTGATGAAGTATCCGAAAAAATGGCGAAATCACGGTTTCGTTCCTATCCTGTTTTAGATGATAATAAACATGTGATTGGAGCTATATCGCGTTTCCACTTATTCAATTATGAAAAAAAGAAATTCATTTTATTGGATCATAATGAACGAAGTCAAAGTATTGAAGGACTTGAATATGGTGAAGTATTAGAGATTGTCGATCATCATCGAATTGGTGATATTGAAACATTGAACCCAATTAACTTCAGAAATCAAAGTCTAGGTAGTACTTGTACGATTGTCGCACTTTTATATAAAGAGAATAATCTTAAACCTAGTAAAAAAGTAGCTGGTTTATTATGTTGCGCAATTATATCGGATACGATGAATTTCAATTCACCAACGACTACGCCAGTGGATCGAATGATTGCGGATGAATTAGCGAAGATATCGGAAATTGATACCGATGCTTTGGCACAAGAGATGTTTGAAGCGGTTGCCACATTACGTTTTAAATCTTTTGGGGAAATCTTATATAACGATTTTAAAGAATATTCAATTGAAGGTAATCGAATTGGGATTGGTCAAATAAACTTATTAGATATTCGTGAACTTGAGATTATTAAAAAAGAGTTTATAACATATATTGAAAAGATTAATAATGCCAATAAATATGATTTATTATTAATGGTCTTTACCAATGCGGAAGGAAAAGGTAGTAACCTTGTTTTTGTTGGGAAAAAGAGCTGGGCAATTGAAGAAGGCTTTAAAGATTTAATTCATGATCGCATGTATTTTGTAGATGGAATTGTATCACGTAAGAAACAAATAATTCCAAGAATCTCCAGTGTTTTAAAATCATTTTAGAGTTAAGAGATAATCCGATTGGATTATCTCTTTTTTAAGTGAATAAATAAGATCGTTTTAAATATACTTGGTATAAGGGTAAATTTCTATTATAATGATAGTAAGAATAAGTGGAGGAACTTATATGAATAAAGGTAAGAAGCGAATCATCCTATGTCTTACATTATTGCTTGGCTTCAATGTGGTTGGTTGTGGTGAAAAGAAGGAGTCAATAAAGAAAGAAGATTATTTAATTAAAGCGAAAACATTCGATGAATTTGTTGAGAAAATGCCTGGTGAATTCTATCATGAGGATGATTTAAATATCAATTATACATTTGAACATCCAGAGAATTTTGGGTATAAGAAAACTTTATTAAAATTGCCAGTTCCCGATCAGAAAGATTACAATGAGAGTATTAGTGATAGTAAAAAACTAATGGCACAATTAAAATCATTTGATCGAACTTCCTTAAAAGGACAAGATCAAGTTACCTATGATATTCTATTAGATTATTTTAAGGTAGATAAAAATCATGAAGATTTTTACTACTTTGAAAATAATTTATTAGGTTCTTTTATTGGCTTTCAAGCGCAATTACCACTTTTATTAGTTGAATTTAAATTTAATAATAAAAATGATTTAAACAGTTACTTTAATATATTGAAAACCAGCGAAGCGACGTTTAAGAAATATGCAGAATTTGAGAAAGAGCGGCAAGAACGTGAAGTTGGAATGTCAAAAGTGATTGTTCGTAAAGTCATTGAGCAATGCGATAACTTTGTGAAGGAAGAGAATATCTTTTTAGCGGATTTAATCAATGAAAAGATTGATACATTTACCTTTTTAAATGAACAAGAAAAAGTGGATGCGAAACTTAAGAACACAAAACTTGTAAATACGGATTTAAGAAATGCTTATGTTACATTAGGTAAGCAACTGAAGCAATTAGAAAAAAGCGCAACGAATAAAGATGGTGGTTTATCAACTTTAAAAAACGGGAAAGAATATTATGAATATTTATTAAAACAAAGTACCGGTGTGGATATGACACCAAAAGAAGTTAAGCAATATCTTGAGAATAAACAAGAAGAAATTATGAATGAAATGATGCAACTAATCATGAAACATCCAGAATGGGCACAAGACTATCCGCAACAGCCAACGTTTAGCGCAACGCAAACAGCGAGTGAAACATTGGATTATTTGGGCGCAAAAATAACGGAGGATTTTCCTGCATTAGCAACGTTGAATTATAAAGTTAATCCAGTACCAGATTCAATGAAAGATAACTTCTCACCCGCAGCCTTTATCACAAGCCGTGTGGATGCGCCAATCGACACTCCTTCCGCTATCTTCATCAATGGTGAATATAATCCTAGTATCTTTACAACGGTAGCTCATGAAGGCTATCCAGGTCATATGTACCAAGATGCTTATTTTAAATCCTTACAGCTTGATACGATTCGCTATATGATTAATTACCAAGGCTATGCGGAAGGATGGGCAACCTATGTAGAGAATATATCAAATGAATACATGGGAGGCGATCCAGATATTGTGAAGTTCTATCAATTAAATAGTAGTTATACCAATGCAACAATTGGTTTATTGGATATTGATATACATTATGAAAGTATGAATCGAAAGGAATTCAGTAAAAAACTTATTGAATTATTTGGTGATTTACCTCAGAAAGATATTGATGAACAATATGATTTAATCCTAGAAACGCCAGCCAATTATAATGCTTATTATCTATCTTGTTTTATGTTACAAGATTATCGAGCAAAGGCAGAAAAGGCATTAGGTAATAAATTTGATTTAAAAGCTTTTAATCAAGTAATACTAGATTGTGGACCTTCTCCATTTAAAGTAATCGAAAAACAAGTGAATGCTTATATTAAAAGCAATAAATAGAGAGTGCAAATTTGCACTCTTTACTTTCTTAAGAATTCTTAATTAACCAACATTTTACACAAATAATATATATAATCTGATACATTATAGCTATGGGGTGATTTGTTTGAAAAGTATATTATTATTAGGAATACCATTTGTATATGGATATTTAATTAAACCAAATCAAAAACGTAAAGCAACCTTTAAGACTTTCTGTGAACGTCCTTATGCTCATCGTGGTTTTTATAGTCTTAAAAAACATATTCCAGAGAATAGTTGTCAAGCATTTAAACGTGCAGTTAAACATAATTTAGGGATTGAACTCGATGTTCAATTAACCAAAGATCATAAATGTATTATCTTACATGATTATAGTTTACTAAGAGCAACTGGTGTTGATTTACAAGTAGATGCATGTGATTATGCTAGTATTAAACACTTGACCTTGTTTGATACGGATCAAAAGATACCTAGCTTACAAGAGGCTCTTGATGTGATTCAAGGTAAAGTACCAATCATTGTCGAAGTAAAACAAAAAGGCAAGAATTATCGCTTATGTAAAGAAGTCAGTAAAATATTAGATCGTTATCCTGGAAAGTTTATGGTTGAATCATTTAATCCTTATGTTGTTTATTGGTTTAAGAAACATCGTCCTGATTATATAAGAGGACAACTTTCTATGAATCTAAAACAAGATAAAAATATGCCTGCTTTATTAAAATTACCAGCTCAGTATTTATGCTTTAATGCTTTCTTGAAACCAGATTTTGTTGCTTATGATGTGTCGCATAAAGATAATTTAAGTTTTCAATGCATTCATCATCTATATAAAGGAAATACAGTATTATGGACCATTAAGAATAAAGATCACTATCAAGAATTGAAAGATCAATATGATATTATGATATTTGAACGCTTTGATCCAGATTAAGTAAAATAAGTGTTGTTGAGCGAAACTTTCATGCCTGTTTAAACACTTAAGTAAGCGCTTATATTTACAATGGTAAGCAGGAAGTGGTATAATAATAACAGTTAAAAAAGGACATAATTCCTTTAAAAGAAACATTTATAAAAGATTATATAGGATATTAAAATTACGTTCGTTTGTAAATATTCGATTCTATTTTTGTACGCCAGAATGTGGAAATTCGTATGCGTATTCAATCGAGTGTTTTATAATAAATTGTTATTAATTATTTGAAGGAGGAATACAATGAAGAAGTACGTTTGTAGTATCTGTGGCTATATCTATGATGAAGCTGCCGGTATTCCTGAAGCAGGAATTGCAGCAGGTACCACATGGGATGCTTTACCACCAGATTGGGTTTGTCCATTATGTGGAGCTCCTACCGTAGTATTTGAAGTACAAGGTGGAGAAGAAGAAGTAAAAGCAGAACCAGTTGTAATCAATGAAACAAGCGAATCAAGTGAATTTACGATTGGTCAAATGGCTGCCTTATGTTCCAACCTAGCAAAAGGTGCTGAGAAACAATACTTAAATGAAGAATCCGCATTATTTACACAATTAGCGGATTACTTTAAAGGTAAAACACCAAAGGAAAAGGAACAGGCCGTTAGTGATTTAACCGCTATGATAAACCAAGATTTAAAAACTGAACTTGCTAACGCAAATGCAGCAGCTGGAGCAGTTAATGATCGTGGCGCAAAAAGAGCTTTGGTTTGGAGTGAAAAAGTAACTCGTATTTTAAGTTCAATCTTAACTCGTTATGAAAAAGAAGGCGATGCTTTCTTAGAAAATACAAATGTATTTGTCTGTGAAACATGTGGCTTTGTTTATATTGGAGATGAAGCGCCAGCTTTATGTCCTATTTGTAAAGTTCCTAGTTGGAAAATTATAAAAATTGAAAGGGGTCAATAATTATGCATGCGGTTAGAACGATTCGATTATGTACAAAAGATTGCTTATGCCTTTATGTTTGTCCAACTGGTGCTGCTGATACCGAGAATAGTATTATTGATGTAGATAAATGTATTGGATGTGGTTTATGTGCAGCTGCCTGTCCTTCCAAAGCAATTTCAATGGTACCAGAAAAATATGCAGCGCAACAAGTTCATGATGAAAGTGTTGTATCTGCTATGAAGGCTTTTTCTTTAAGTAAAGTAAAACAAGAAAAGATTGCCTTACAAATCAAAGAAACAACCGATAATAAAGTATTAGCACAATTAATGGAAGCGATTAGCAAATCAAATCATTTGATGGGTGAAGATATTATTCGTGAAGCAGGTTATATGTTACCACAAAGTAATAATACGCATGAATTCTTACAGTCTTTAATTGATCATCCAATTGCAAGTGATTTCCCGGTTGATGTGGTAAAACGCTTATTAGTTTTATTAGACAATAATGGTTAAGTAAGTAATAAAGTATCTTTCATTCATTATGTTAGATACTTTTTTAGTGGTTTATATAAAAGGTAGCGGTTTCATTTTGTAAAGCTAAAATTATATGTGAAAATGTGCACAATCGGGCATAACTAGGTGTGTTTTATATTGACATAGAATTTAAAAAAGACTATCATTAATAAGAGAATAGAAAGCATTCTCATCCGTTTTTTTAAATGAAATGGCATCACATTATGGATTGATTTTAGTCCTTATCGGCATGGATTTTTTAATATTTGGCTATCACTCTAGTAAGAGATTAGCATATAGTTGTCATCAGTAGAAGGATGAGAAAGGAGATTGAACAGACATGATATATTCAAAAGAAGTAGAAAACATGTGTACAGTTGCCGCAGGCGCTAGCCACGGTTGTGCACCTATTCCTGAAGAAGGTAAATGGGTTAACTCTAGGGAAATCAAAGATATTAGTGGTTTAACGCACGGTATTGGTTGGTGTGCTCCCCAACAAGGTGCTTGTAAATTAACATTGAACGTTAAAAACGGAATTATTGAGGAGGCTTTGATCGAGACATTAGGTTGTTCTGGTATGACTCACTCAGCAGCGATGGCTTCAGAGGCAATCGTTGGTAAGACATTATTGGAGGCTTTAAACACAGACTTAGTATGTGATGCCATCAATACAGCAATGCGTGAATTATTCTTACAAATTGCTTATGGTCGTACACAATCCGCATTCTCAGAAGGTGGATTACCAATCGGTGCTGGCCTTGAAGATTTAGGTAAAGGAACTCGTTCTCAAGTTGGTACTTGTTATTCAACTAAATTAAAAGGACCTCGTTACCTTGAACTTGCTGAAGGTTACATTATGAAATTAGGATTAGATAAAAACGATGAAATCATCGGTTATGAATATGTAAATATGGGCAAATTTATGGACGCTATCAAAAAAGGTACGGACGCTAAAGATGCACTAGAAGCCGCTAAAGGCAGTTACGGTCGTTTCGCAGATGCTGCGAAATATATTGACCCAAGACAAGAATAGGAGGAAGAAATCATGGCATTATTTGAAAGTTATGAAAGACGTATTGATGTAATTAACAAAGTTTTAAACGCTCATGGTATCTCTTCTGTTGAAGAAGCAAAGAAAATTTGTGATGATCTTGGCGTTGATGTAGCAAAAATCGTAAGAGATATTCAACCAATCTGTTTTGATAACGCTTGTTGGGCTTATACAGTAGGCGCTGCAATGGCAATCAAAAAAGGTGATAAAACAGCTTATGATGTTGCGAAAACACTTGGAGAAGGCTTACAAGCTTTCTGTATCCCTGGTAGTGTAGCAGATGATCGTAAAGTTGGTTTAGGTCATGGTAATTTAGCTGCAATGTTATTATCTGAAAGCACGAAATGCTTCGCATTCTTAGCAGGACATGAATCATTTGCGGCAGCAGAAGGTGCAATTGGTATTGCTCGTAATGCAAATAAAGCGCGCATTGAACCTTTAAGAGTTATCTTAAATGGTTTAGGTAAAGATGCTGCTAAGATTATTTCTAGAATCAACGGCTTTACTTATGTTGAGACTAAATTTGATTACTTTACAAGTGAATTAGCTGTTCTTTCTAAAACTCCTTACTCTGATGGTGAACGTGCTAAAGTTAACTGTTATGGTTGTGATGATGTACGTGAAGGTGTTGCCATTATGCACGCAGAAGGTGTTGATGTTTCTATTACAGGTAACTCAACAAACCCAACTCGTTTCCAACATCCAGTAGCTGGTACTTATAAAAAAGAATGTATTGAACAAGGTAAGAAATACTTCTCAGTAGCATCAGGTGGTGGTACAGGACGTACTCTTCACCCAGATAATATGGGTGCTGGACCTGCTTCTTATGGTATGACAGATACGATGGGAAGAATGCACTCCGATGCACAATTCGCTGGATCTTCTTCTGTTCCTGCCCATGTAGAAATGATGGGATTAATTGGAATGGGTAATAATCCAATGGTTGGTGCTAGTGTTGCAGTTGCCGTAGCAATCTCTGAAGCTTTAAAATAATAAACTTAAATTAGGAGTTATTCGTAACTCCTTTTTTTTGTCTAAAAAAATAGGAACCTAGTAGTTCCTATTTTTCAGCTGCTTGTTTTAAAGATTCACTTAAGCAAATCGCTAGAATAATCACAATAATGCAGGTGGGAATCGATAAATAAAGGTTTACTGTATATAAGGCATAAGCGCATACAACAGCTGTTATGACAAGTAAAAGAATTAAAATAATTTGTTTATGAGATAAATTTTTCATAATACTCCTTAAATGCTTCGTTTCTTTCTTTTATTATAGCATAAAAAATAAAAAAAACACGCAACTCATTAAAATCGGAGTATAATAAAGAAAATTTATTCTTGTGGAGGATATTATGGCATATAAAAAAATTATTAAGAATATGATTTATTCTTTTATCTTAATGTCTGCATTGCTTACGATATCATCAATGATTGGTTTATTCTTTCGCGATAATGGTATCCCAGAAGCGAATATTGTCATTATTTATATCTTCGCTGTTTTCTTAACAGCTCGTTATAGTGAAGGTTTTATCTTTGGTATTTTAGCTTCGATTCTTGCGACTTTATCTTATAATTATTTCTTTACGGCACCTTTCTATAGTTTAGCGGTTAAAGATCCTTATTATTTTATTACTTTTATCGTTATGACAATCACAGCTTTGATTACAAGTGCATTAACTTCAAGTGCAAAGCAAAATGCGATTGAAGCACAACATAAAGAAATGGAAGCAAGTGCTCTTTATCGGTTAACGAATCGTTTAAGTGGAGCATTGAATATGGATCATATTGTATCAACTGCAATTGAAGAAATCAGTAAAGTGATGAATTGTGAAGTTGAGTGTTTATATTTTAATGAAACATTAAATCATCAATTTTTAATTCAAAAATTAGATGGTTCACAAATTCTTGGGGAAAAAATGGATGGGAAAGCGTTAAAGAAAAAATTTGAATTTCGTGGAAATCATTATCAAGTAGATCATGAATATTATGAATGGCCTATTTATGGTCAAGAAATCTTACTTGGAGTATTTCGAATTAAAAGTGAAATTGGGGAACAATTAACGCCATCTCAGATTCACTTAATGCAAGCGATGAATGAAAGTACAGCCCTTGCGATGGACCGTTTTAATTTATCCCAAGAAAAGATTGCGGTTCATGAAGAGGTGGAACAAGAACGGTATCGTTCTAATTTATTAAGAGCGATATCGCATGATTTAAGAACACCATTATCGGCGATCATCGGTACTTCTGAAATGATGATGGACATGAGTAAAAAAAATGATCCACGCCATGATTTAGCTCGTGATATTCACCAAGAAGCAAATTGGTTGCATTCACTTGTTGAAAACATTTTAAGTTTAACGCGATTACAAAGTGGAAAAGTACCACTTCACCAAGAAAGTGAAGTCTTAGAAGAAATTATTGGTAGTGCGGTTCATCATGTTTCACAAAGCTCACCTAAGTACGAAATAAATGTTCATACACCAGAAGCGTTGTTATTAGTGAAAGTAGATGCGAAATTAATTGAACAAGTTATTATTAATCTCTTAGATAATGCGATTAAACACTCACCAAACGATGCTCCTATTTCAATTACCTTAAGTAAAGAGGGCGAGTATGCGAAAACGGTAGTAAGAGATTATGGTAGTGGAATCAGTGATGCGGATTTTCCTAAGATATTTGAAATGTTTTATTCTACTAATACAAAACATGCGGATGCACAGCATGGGATGGGATTAGGTTTAACGATATGTTCCGCGATTGTTAAGGTACATGGTGGCGATATCAAAGCGAGCAATGTGAAAGGTGAGACAGGGGCAGAGTTTATGTTTACCTTACCATTAGAGGAGGCTAAGGATGAGTAATTATAATGAGAAAATATTAATCGTGGAAGATGATCCACAAATTCGTAAATTTATAAATTATTCACTGGATAGTGAAGGTTTTCGCTGTTTTAGTGCAAGCGATGGAGCGAGCGCTAAACGTTTATTAATAAGTGAATCCATTGATTTAATGTTACTTGATTTAGGCTTACCAGATGTGGATGGTATGGAAATCTTAAGGGAAGTGAGAGAATTCTCACAAATGCCAATTATTGTTGTATCAGCCCGTGATCAAGATAAAGAAAAAGTCGCTGCACTTGATTTAGGGGCCGATGATTATCTAACCAAACCTTTTTCGGC
The DNA here is from genome assembly GCA_036642795.1 of Erysipelotrichaceae bacterium. Classification (GTDB taxonomy): domain Bacteria; phylum Bacillota_I; class Bacilli_A; order Erysipelotrichales; family Erysipelotrichaceae; genus JAVXTH01. Next base: position 1,763 of record JAVXTH010000018.1, on the reverse strand, counting down.
CGTTGAATTACTAGCACGGATTCGGGTTGCGATTCGACATCTTTATAAACAGGGAAGTGAACGTGTGAACATGGTGTTTCAAGTAGGAACGCTTAAAATAGATTACACGAAGCATTTAGTTTATTTGGATGGCTGTGAATTACATATGACGCCAATGGAATATAATTTACTTGCTTTACTTGGAAAGAATGCCGGAAAAGTAATGACAACGGGAAGTATTTTAAAAGAGCTTTGGGGAGCAAATTATGGAAGTGATACCCAAGCTTTGCGTGCATTGATGGCTTCCATGCGCAGAAAGATTGAAAAAGTACCAGCTAAACCTAGGTATATCTTAACTGAAATTGGTGTTGGTTATCGCTTAGTGGATGAATGAACTATCTCTTAATTGAGGTAGTTTTTTTTTACTCACAGGATTATCACATCGAAGTCATTCTTATCACATCACACTCACAAAAGATTTGCTAAAATAGGATTGCTTAAGAAAGAAGACGAAAATATGAAACAAGAAAAAGAAGAACTGCTTTCCTTATGTGAAAGTGTTAAGAAGCATCAATTAAGTAAAGAAGTACTCTATGGAGAAGTTGTAAAAGCAATGATGTTGTATCCTCATAGTGCACTCCCTCATAACCTGATGGGAATTATGATGGAAAAAAGCGGGGATAAGCAATTGGCAATGGCACACTATCGGGCTGCTTATGCCTTAGATCCAAGCTACTTACCTGCTCGATGGAATATGGAAAGATTTGTATGCTTAAATAAAAAAGCAACCATTGCCTATACGCAGCAAGATTGTCCTTTGTTAGAGGATAAGAAAGTTAGATATAAAATGGAATATGATGAAAAAGGAATTGGTCATATGATTAAACGAGGAGAGAGATTATGAATATTAAAATGATAAATAAAAGTGATGAATTAAATGTTTTAATTATCGGTTGTGGAAGATTAGGTGCAACGCTTGCGAATTCATTAGCGCAACAAAATCACAATGTTACGATCATCGATAAAGATGGCAAAGCGTTTCGTAAACTATCCGATTCATTTGGTGGTTTAACCTTAGAGGGAAATGCTTTAGATTTAGCTTATTTAAAAGAGATTCATATGGAAGATTATGAAACCATTGTCTGCGTAACAAATAACGATAATACAAATGTAATGGTTGCCCAGATTGCTAAGAATGTATTTCATGCGAAACATGTAATCTCTAGATTATATGATCCACAAAGAGAATGTGTTTATCAGGAATATGGAATTGAAACGATTTGTCCTGCCGTATTATCTGCACATAAAATTGATCATATTTTAAATCGTAAAAAAGGATGTGAACTTTATGAAAAATAATATTTTATTAATTGGCGGTTATCATAAAGCCATTTCATTATCAAAATCATTAATTGATAAAGGATATCATGTTACAGCAATTAATAATGATTATACAAATTGTTTAAAACTTGCGGAAATTGATGAACTAAAGGTAATTCAAGGAGATGGAACCAAAGCCTTTGTATTAGAAGATGCCAATGCGGAAAGCAATTATATGGCCATTGCTTTAACTCAAAGAGATGATGATAACTTAGTAATTTGTGAACTTTGTAAGAAACTATTTCATGTTGAGAAAACCGTAGCACTTGTAAATGATCCATTAAAGACAGATTTTTTCTATCAAATGGGAATAGATTCAGTTGTGTGTGCAATTAGTGTTATCTCAAATTACATTGAACAACAAGCATTTATGAAAGAATTTAAACAATTATCTTCAATTTCAC
>JAVXTH010000017.1:0-33882 GCA_036642795.1 Erysipelotrichaceae bacterium | reverse complement strand
CTAATGTGGTTCAACTTTTGTTGTATTAATAACTGAACGAATTTTATGTAATGAATCAACCGCTTTATTCTCTAATTTAAACATGATAATAGTGAATAAAGAATCAATAATCGCTAATTGTGAAATTCTACTTGAAAGAGATTCAGAACGATAGCCAGTTTCTTCTGATACAGAAACAAATACAATATCAGCTATTTTAGCCATGTCACTTAAAGGATAACTCGTAATAACAATTAACCCTGCTTTATTCTTTTTAACAGTTTTTGCAATTTTTAACGTTTCTTTCGTTAATCCAGTATGAGTCGTTATAATGGCACAATCGTTTTCATCTAATAAAGAAGCTTGCATTAGTTGAATATGAAAGTCAATACCGTGCTGGCATCTTATTGGTGATCTAAGAAATTTGTGATATGCATCATATGCAACTACATTGGAACCTCCTACACCAAAAAAAGAGACCTTGGTTGCCTTAGTAATCATATTCGCGGCGATTTGAAGTTTTTCATTTGATAATAGATTTTTAGTATCTTGAAGAGATTGAATACTTGAGTCAAATACTTTCTGGGCCATTGATAATGAATTATCATCTTTTTTTATATTTTCGTGCACTGAAATTTCTGGATCAAATTCTTCGGTTAATAGGTCGTTTCTAAATTCACGGAATCCTTTATAACCTAATTTTCTAGTGAACTGGAAAATAGTAGAGTCTGCTAAGCCTAAATTTGATGATATTTCGTTTATTGTCATTCTTGAAACAAGTTTTGGATTATTCAAAATATAATCAGCTATCGTAGCTTCTTTTTTGCTTAAATCTCGATATATCGTTTTAATAACGACTTTTATTGATTGTTTTTCCATAATATTAGATTTGAATATCTCCTTCCGTTAAAAACTTAATAATAAAATATTCTATATATGTATTATAATATCATAAATACATTTCAAAGTCATTAAGGTAGAGAATACAAACAAAAATATTTTTTTGTATAAATTGTTTACAAAAAAAATATTTTGTTGTATACTCTAGTTATGAAGTTGAATGGAGGCGCTTACATTGAAGATAGGGTTAATAGGTTTAGGTAAAATGGGGTCAAACTTAGCCATGAATTTAAAAGAACATGGTCAAAATGTAATAGGTTTTGATGTTGATGAAATGACAAGAAAGGCTATGCAAGACAAAGGTATAGAAACTGAAAATTCGATTGAAAATCTGTGTGACAGTTTAGATGATAAAAAAGTAGTATGGATGATGGTTCCTTCTGGTGCTATCACGGATGATTGTATTAATGAAGTATTAAAATATTTGAATAAAGATGATATTTTAATCGATGCGGGTAATTCAAATTACAAGGACTCAATTAATCATGCAAATTTGGTTAATTCTAAAGGTATCAAATTTCTTGATATCGGTACTTCTGGTGGTACTTCAGGAGCAAGATATGGTGCTTGTCTAATGATTGGTGGAGACAAAGACGCTTATAACTATTTAGAAGAAGTTTTTATTAAAATCTCGGTAAAAGATGGATATCTTTATACTGGTGAAGCAGGCAGTGGCCATTTCATGAAAATGATTCATAATGGCATCGAATATGGAATGATGCAAGCAATTGGAGAAGGATTTCAAATAATGGAACGAAGCAAGTTTAATTACGATTTAGCTTCTGTAGCAAAAAATTGGAATCATGGATCCGTAATTCGAGGTTGGTTAATGGAATTAGCTGAAAATCAATTCATTGAACATCCGGGTTTAAAAGATATCAAAGGGGTAGTAGCAGCAAGTGGTGAAGCTAAGTGGACAGTTGAAGCGGCACTTGAATTAGAAATTGCTGTACCAGTTATTGCGTTATCGCTAATGATGAGAAACAAATCACAAGAGGATGATGACTTTTCTTGCAAAGTTGTTTCTGCGTTAAGAAATGGATTTGGCGGACATTCTTATATTAAGTCAAATGAAGGTGAATAAATGGAAAATACAATAATGCTTATTTCTACTCATGGTCATTTTGGTGAAGAAATTGTAAAATCAGCTGAAATGATAATTGGGCCTATGAAAAACGTGAAAACATTTTCTTTAGAACCAGGAATGGATCCATTTGAATTTGGTGACGAAATTTCAAATTATATAAATGAAACTAAAAATTGTGATTTTATTTCATTCGTAGATTTGTATGGAGGTACTCCTTCAAACATGATGGCTGCACAGTTACATAAATGTGATATTGAAATCGTGTCAGGATTAAATCTAGCAATGCTTATTGAAACTTATTCAATGATGAAAAACGAAACAATAGTAAATTTGAAAAAGTGTGCTTTATCAACGCTGAATAGTAGCGGTTATGATATAAGGGAAAAGTTAGAAGAATTACAAAAAAGAAAGGAGGTATAAGAGATGGCGGATATTAGATTAGTACGTATCGATTTTAGATTGATACATGGACAAGTAATTACGAAGTGGTTTGGACAAACAATGGCAAATGAAATTATCATTATTGATGATATGCTCTCAAAAGATGATTTCATGTCTAGTATTTATACTATGTCAGCTCCTCCAGGAGCAACGGTTAATGTGTATTCTGTTGATCAAGCAATTAAGCTTTGGAATGAAAATGGTTTAGGAAATGGTAAAGTATTGTTGCTGTTTAAAAATGTTGAACAAGCATACAAAACATTCAACTTAGGACTACCATTACCAGAGATTCAAATTGGTGGATTGGGAAGTGCGCCAGGAAGAAAAGTTGTATATGGTCCAATAACTATGGATGATATAGACGCCAAAATGCTTAAAGAAATGATGGATAAGGGGAGTCATGTTTATTTGCATCAAGTTCCAGAGGAAGGGAAAATAGATTTTATTAAGATTTTAGAAAAATACGATTTTAACGTATAGGAGAGAAAAGAAAATTATGGATATTATATTAGCAATTTTATGCGGTTTATTATATTTTCTAGGTACAAATCGAGTTGGCTATACAATGGCAGCCCCATTGGGATCAGGTATCTTTATTGGCTTCATTATCGGCTTATACTTAGGTGAAGTCGAAAAAGGTTTAATGATTGGTGCTTCAATACAATTAGTTTATCTAGGTATTATTATGACAGGTGGTAATGTTCCAGCTGATGCTGCCTTAGCTGCAGTTGTAGCAATCCCTATCGCTTTAAAAACTGGAATTGACGCTAATGCTGCTGTTGCTTTAGCTGTTCCATTTGGAGTATTAGGTGTATTTCTAGATCAAATTCGTCGTACTACAAATTCAATTTGGGTTCGAATGGCTGATAAGTTTGCTTTAGAAGGAAATGAAAAAGGAATCTTTAGATGCGCATTTGTTTATCCTGAATTAATGACAGTCTTATTACGCTTTGTTCCAGTTTTCGTTTTAACATTATTTGGAACGGATGCAGTAGCAAATTTATTAAAAATATTACCAGCAGGAGTTATTACAGGATTTTCAGTTGCCGGAGGAATCTTACCAGCAATGGGATTCGCAATCATTATTGTTACAATCGGTAAACCTAAATTATTACCATACTTCTTTATTGGATTCTTTGCAGTTGCATACCTTGGTATTAACACAATGGCAGCAGCAGTATTTGGAACATGTATTGCGCTTTTAATAATTTTTAATTCAAAATCAAAGGTAGGTGCTGAATAATGGAAGAAAATAAAATTCAATTAACTCAAAAGGATCTAAATAAAACGTTTCTAATGTGGTGGTTAACAACTGAATTGAGTAATTCATATGACCGCTTGCAAGGATTAGCATTTTGTAATGCATTATCAAAGACGTTAAAAAAATTATACAAAGATGACGAAGAAGGTTATAAAGAAGCGTTAGTTCGTCATATGGAATTCTATAATTCAGAAGGAATTACAGGTTCTTTGATTCATGGTATTTCTCTATCAATGGAAGAAGAAAAAGTTAATGGTGTCGATATTCCAGGAGAAGTAATTACAGGAATTAAAACAGGTCTAATGGGCCCAATTGCAGGTATTGGTGATACATTGATTCATGGAACATTAAAACCAATTATCTTAGCATTAGCATGTACATTTGCAATGCAAGGTTCTCCATTGGGTGCATTTATTCCATTTTTAATCCCAATCATTTGTTTTTCACTAGGATTATTCTTTATCCGTTTTGGATATAAATTAGGTAAAGATTCTGTTATGCGTTTAATGAAATCAGGAATGATTAATAATATTATTACTGGTGCTAGTATAATGGGATTGTTTATGATGGGAGCTCTTTCTAGTTCTTATGTTAAAATTGCAACACCTTTAAAATTTACTATGAAGAATGCAAATCCAATCGTAGTACAAACTATTCTTGATCAAGTGTTAAAAGGAATTTTACCATTATGTGCAATCTTCGGAATATATTGGTATTTCACTCATAAAGGAGCAAATTATAACAAAGTTATTTTTGGAATTTTGATAATTTCAATGATTGCAGGATTCTTAGGAATTCTTGGATAATTGTTAAATTATGAACAACAATAATAAAAAAGTATATGATACATACTTAGATACAAGAATGCAGGAGTTATGGGATCTATCACTTTATATTCATGATAATCCTGAAATTGCGTATCAGGAATACAAAGCATGTGAGGCTCAATGTTCTTTTCTTGAAGGCGAGGGCTTTGACGTAAAACGAAATCCAGGTGGATTAGATACTGCTTTTGTAGCGAGTTATGGACATGGGTATCCTAGAATTGCGGTTTTATCAGAGTACGATGCTTTGAAAGAACTTGGTCATGGATGTGGACATAATTTGATAAGCGTTTCAGCGTTAGCAACTGGAATTGTTGTGAAAAAATATTTAGAAGAAAATAAGCAAAGTGGAGAAATTTTAGTCATTGGAACCCCAGCAGAAGAAGGCGGGGGAGGAAAAATCAAAATGCTAGAGAAAAATGTTTTTAATAATATTGACTCTGTATTTATGATGCATCCAACCAGTGATAAAACTCGATTAGCAGGTGAATGTATGTCGAATACACGTCTTCAATTAACATTTCATGGAAAGTCAGCACACGCTGGAAGTCATCCGGAAAATGGTTTGAATGCGTTAAGCGCCGCTAATATTTTCCTCTCAGCAATCGGATTATGGAGACAACATTTCAAAAGTGATATGCGTGTTAGCATGATAATTACTAACGGCGGAGAAGCACCTGGTATGATTCCAGATAAAATAAATCTAGCAGGTAGTTTAAGTTGCTTTGGTAAGAATGATTTAGAATGGTTAGAAAAAACGATGCATAAATGTGCAAAGGGATGTGCTGATGCTTTTGGTGTTACTTTAGATTTCACGAGTGAAATAGGATATTTAGGAAGAATTCCAAACAAGGTGCTATCTGATGTATGCAAAGGTGAGTTAGAATTACTTAATGAGCCTTTATTAGATGGCATGCCAGCAGATTTTGGTGGAGAAGATCTTGGAAATGTTTCAAGAGAAATTCCAATCTGTAATCCTTATGTTACGATATTCCCTGAATATAAAATTTCTGGACATACGGAACAGTTTAAAGAGTTATCCAAATCAGAAGCTGGAAAACGCTGTATTGAAATCACTGGAAAGTCAATGAGTAGATCTATTATTGATTTGTTTGAAGATAATAGTATTATTGATGAATCCAAAAAAGAGTTAGCTAATCGATTAAAAAAGGAAACAGTATAACATAATAGAAAAGAAGGTATTTCCTAATTAGGAGATACCTTCTTTGCATAGTGTAGTAAAGCTTGTAAATTATTATCTAAGGCATGGTCGTTTACTTTTTCTAATATTTCAACTAACGTATCACCAATTTCCTTGTTTTTATAACCTAATGTAATTAAATGATTGCCATTGATCGCAAGGGTTTTTAAAGTGATGCAAGATTGATTTTCTTTCATTGTTTCAATCATTTTAAGACAGGATTGAATGACTTCAATTTTAGCTTTTACCTTTTCAGGATTCTTAGCTAAATCATCAGCTAATTGAACGAGTAAAATATCACGAGCTAAGTCATAATCATAATTGATTTTATTTAAGAAACGGACTACAATTCTTTCATTGTTTTGTAGATAATAATCATGATATTCAATTAATTGCATTACATTGCTTATTGTTTTACGATCAAAACATAAACGTTTTAATATGAGCTGAGCTTGTTGACAAGAAACATAAGCATGTTTCTTATAATGAGCAATACCATGCTCGTCAAAGTTTTGTGTACTTAACTTTCCAATGTCATGTAATAGGATTGCTAGTTTTAAGTTAATTGAATAAGTGGAAGCATTGTTTAGGGCAATCTGTGTATGCTTGAATAAGTCATATTTATGCCAGGGACTTTGTTGATCAAAGTTCACCATATTGGCTACGTCCGGTAAAATCTTATCTAAAAGATGAACTTCTTGTAGCTTATATAATAAGTCTTTATTTTCACTCTTTAAACACTTTACAAGTTCTTGCATGATTCGCTCATTTGAGATAAAGGATAATAGATGAGCTTGTTTGATAATGGCTGCTTTTGTTTTAGATTCAATCGTGAAATTCAAAGCATGGGAGAAACGAATTGCTCTCATCATTCTTAAAGCATCTTCATCAAAGCGTTTATTAGGATCACCAACACAGTGAACGATTCTTTTTTTAATATCAGCTAGTCCATTAAAAGGATCAATGATGCCTTTGCTAGGGTGATAGGCAATCGCATTGATAGTGAAATCTCGCCGTTTTAAATCTTCTAATAAAGAAGGCGTAAAAATGACTTGATTGGGAGTACGATGGTTTTCATAGTTTTTATCTTTGCGAAAGGTCGTTATTTCAACCGCTTTATGATCGACAATGATAGTTAAAGTACCATGCTTTATCCCAGTGGGAATGATTGGATAAACATCATGAAAAACACTCTGCATTTGATCTGGTGTGGCACTTGTGGTTAAATCATAATCATTGATTGCTAACTCCATCAATTGATCTCGAACACTACCACCAACCAAATAGACTTCATAGTGACATTTTTCTAAGGCTTTCATAACATTTATAATTGAAGTTGGTATTTTAATTTCCATCAAATCATTCCTTTTGTTTTATTATACACGTAAATTAGGAACTAATCTACTATCTAAGGTTGGTGGCTTTCAATAAACCAGCGATTCTTTTCATAAAACAAATTTCTTTCTTTACCTTGAATACGACAACGATAAAGGGTACCACAGCCGCCAACTAGTGAGGCACAGTTTCTCACTTCTAATATTTTATCAATCGGAAACTTTACCCCATAATCCCAAATAATAAAAAGAGGGCGAAGTTCACCTTTTGTGCCAATTAAGGTCACAACCGGAATGTAGCGCTTATACAACATTATAAATAACTAACTGGATGAATAATATGTTCACCTTTGGGATCAAAATCAGTTAGTTCCTCATCTAATAAAACAACACAACGTTTAATACTATTAAATCCATATTTATTTCTTATTTCATCCATTGTCTTATCCATTTGTTTTTCCTCATTTCTTTTAAATTCATCAACAAATAAATTTAATTGGGTTATATCACCATCTTTAACTAATCTTGATACCGAAATACCAATGCTTCGCAGTGGTATCTTAAAATCATAATGAAGCTTTACTAAATTCATCACAACTTCCATTATCTCTTTGCTGATGTTGGTTGCGACTTCGATTTTTTGTTGACGAGAAATCCATTCAAGATTGGTATTGCGTAAACTAATGCTAATAACAAAACCTTTTAAGCCATTATCTTTAAGACGAGAAGCAACACTTTCCGCAAGGACATAGAAGACGATTTTCGCATCGTTTAAATTCTTAATATCTTTGGGGGTGGTAATGCTATTACCAACTGATTTTACTTCACGTTCAAAACTTGAAAGAGCAACTTCACTGATATCAAGACCATTCGCAAAATACCATAACATTTCACCGTTCTTACCTAAAAAAGTTTTTAAATAATCACTGGACTGATTTGCTAGTTCACCAATGGTTGTAATACCACGTCGTAATAATTTTTCTTTACTCGCATGACCCACATAAAATAAATCTTCAACGGGAAGTGGCCACACTTTATCTTTATAATTAGCTTCACTAATAACGACAAGACCGGAAGGTTTAATCATATCGGAACCTAATTTCGCAAATATCTTATTATAAGAAACACCTATCGAGACAGTTAATCCTAATTCATCTAAGACACGTTGTTGAATGATATGCGCAATTACTTCCGGCTCACCAAATAACGCCTGAGAAGCGCTTATATCAATCCAGGCTTCATCTAAACCAAAGCTTTCAACGTAATCACTATAGTCACGATAAATATCTTTTACTTTTTCGGTATAGTACATATAATCATCATAATTAGGGGGAATGACAACTAGATTTGGACATTTTTCATATGCGTTTCGTAAAGATTCACCAGTTTTAAGATGATATTGTTTTGCCATATCATTTTTAGTAAGAATGATTCCATGTCGTGATTCCTCGTGTCCTCCAACGGCCATAGGAACATTGCGTAATTGAGGGAACTTCATTTCTTCAATTTGTGCATAACAATGATTGATATCACTATGTAAAATGGCTTTGTTCCACATCTTCATCACTCCTTGTCTATATTATAATACAAAAGTTGCATAAAATGTAGATAAAACTCAACTAATTTTATAATATGACAATTATAATGTTAATAAGTTGAATTATTTCGCAATTTAAGTATAATGATACTAGAGGTGATTTTATGAAACTAAATGAAATATTACGTGAATTTAAAAGCAAACATAACATCACAAACGATTATATTGCAGCTTATACTGGTGCATCTAAGTCTTGTGTTTCAAGATGGATGTCAGGTGAGATAAAATCAGTTAAGGGAGAAAAGGCTAAAAAGCTCTCTGATTTATTAGGCTTTGATCTTGAAACTTATTTAAATGGTAAAGTTATTAACTTTAAAAAACCAATTTTAGGAGAAGTAAAAGCTGGTTATGATTATTTTGCCCAAGAAAACTATTTAGGCTATGAGGAAGTAACCGAATATGAAAGTCGTAAAGGCGATTATTTTCTTAAGGTTGTAGGCACATCCATGGAAGGTGCTAAGATTCACGATGGTGATCTTGTTTATGTTGAGGCATGTAATGATGTAACAAGCGGTAGTATTGCGGTTGTCTTAATTGATAACAGTGAAGTAACGATTAAAAAGATTATCAAAGCACCTAATACGATTATCTTAGAAGCAGCTAATCCAAAGGTTGAAACACGTTATTTTAAGGAAGAAGATTTAAAACAAAATCGGATATCAATTATTGGGAAAGTGTTATATAGTAAAACTTTATTCTAATTAAAAAAGTACTTTAAACATTCATGCTTAAAGTACTTTTAATTTGTTGATTATTTATGGTAAATGGTAAAACGATGATCGTTACTTGGGAAAATGGTTTTACTTGTTTTTATTTTTTTAAGTAATAAATCATAGATGGTAACACCTTGTGATTCACTACTTAAGATAAATTCATTGGGAACACTCATATCCATAATCGCAATTGAGTATATTTTATCATCGATAATCTTATTTCCTTTATCATCGCGGATTTTATGAATTCGATTTCCCGGTTTGTCGCTGGCATCGTACGTCATTTTTAAACCAGAGAAGTAATAGAACCATCCACCAATATCATTTCTTACTTGAATCGATTCTTCCAAGGTAGTGAGTAAATCTTTACCACTCATGGTAATTTTTAAACATTCACCTTTTTCACCATATTTTAAATCAGGTAGAATTCTAGTAATATCATTGGTTGTGATTTGTCCTTTATACAAACGGGCACTGACTCCTTTCCCATTGTATTTTCCATCTTTTCCATCATCTAAGAATAAAGCAAAATCACTATTCGCTTTTTCTCTCATTGCATCGCAAATAAAATTACCAGTTTCAATTAAAGTGAAATCTTCACTTGCTTTGCCAATTGAGGCAGGGGTTAAAGGAACTAGTTTTGATGCATTGGCTTCATCTACTTGCTTTGCTACTTGTTCGCCTGTTTTGTTTCCTTTAATCATGTCACTCAGTCCGAATCGAAGTGCATCTTGGGAGTGCTTAAACGTAGGGAAGATTGCATACTTTCCTAAGTTTAGTGTATCAATCATTCCACCTATTTCAGGAGTATTGGGAGCAGGAACATCATTTAATCCAGATATCATCGCTTCGGTATCACCCATCAAAGCTTGTTGGCCTTCGATGGTACTTGTATATTCCATGATTTTCATGATCATATCATATTTGTCTTGATTATTTTCTTGCGTTAAGTGTTTGTTTAATCCGATAAAACATACTGGATATAAGCGTGCCCAATCATTTGCTACACCTGGATTAAAGAATGGCATCATCGCAAATTCATCGTCTGTTCCATTATAATCTTTACCTAATCTAGTTAATAAAACAGAATCTTCTATCATTGCCGCTTTACGATTAAAAAACATTTCTTCACGTTTTGCATAATCAACATCTAAATCCGCTTCTTTTAAGATTCCTTCATCAATTAATCTTTGAAAAGTAGTAAGTGCGGGTTCATATTGATCAAAAAATTTACCTTTTCCTTCATCATAATCTTTACGCCAACTAACATCTTTTGGTTTTGAGAAGCATTCATCATAACCATAACCAACAAAGGCAGTATCTAATACTTCACTATTTTTTAAGCCTAATTGAAGGGAACGGGTACCGCTTGCTTCAATGGTATGACATAAACTAATAAAACTTTCAAAGTCAGTAGGAACTTGCCATCCTTTTTCTTCAAACATCGTTTTATTATAAATAATACCACGTAATTGAGAAGGACCCGGCAAATAATATAAATTACCATTCTCGGATATGTTTTCAAGCCTTTCTTGATTATAATTACTAGTCAAAGGCAGGGAAGACAAATCAATTAAGCGATCATCCCAATATTCTTTTCCTACATCAAGAGGCCATGTCATAATAATATCGGTTAAATCATCGTTCTTTAAACGTGCCTTATATTCTTCAATCCCCATGTTTGATGTATAATTTCCAACTTGAATTAAATCTACTTTAGGAAATTTCTTCTCAATTACTTTTTCATAGGAATTAATAAAGAAAGCAGGTTTAACTAATACAGTAATTTGCATTTTATCTTTATCAACAACATTTTGAGTAAGGATATCTTCACTCGTTTCTTTTACTTTGGTTTGAGAACAACCTGATATAGAAGCAACCAATAAGGATGTAAGGATAAGATAGGTAGCTTTTTTTTGATATTTCATGAGTGTTGCCTCCTTATTTAATGATTTTTTGATAAACAAGTTGCTCAAATTCATCAATTGGCATTGGTTTTGCGTAATAATAACCTTGAATATAATCACAGCCTAATTGTTTCAACATAACGACTTGGTCTTCTTCTTCTACGCCTTCCGCAACGGTTTTCATCGATAACTCTTGGGCCATCTTAATAATGCTGCCAAGGACGGATTTTGTACGGGATGCAACTAGATTTTTTTTATGGAAGAAGACTTTATCAATCTTAAGAATATCAACCGGGATATCTTGAATTAGATTTAATGAAGAATAACCACTACCGAAATCATCCATCGAACATGTAAAACCTAGTTCATGAATATTATGAATTACCTTAATTAAAAGTTCGACATTTTGAAAGACCGTATTTTCAGTTAATTCAATTTCAATGTATTCAGGTGGTATATGATAATCTTTTGCTATTTTTGAATATTGATTTAAAAAATTAATATTTTTAAGATGATTACGAGAACAGTTTACGGAAATAGGGAATGGTTTCAAACCTTTCTTTATCCATTTTTCAATCAATTTACATACTTCTTCAAATACATATAAATCAAGTCGTACAACAAAGCCATTCTTTTCAAATAATGAAATAAATTGATCTGGGTAAATCATTCCATCTTCAACACTATTCCAACGAATTAAGGCTTCTGCCCCAATGACTGTTTCATGGATCGTATCGTATTTTGGTTGTAGATAAACAACAAATTCTTTATTTGTAATCGCATCTTCCATCATATCCTCTAAATGCTTATCAAGAAGAAGCTGATTGCGGACATCTTCATCGTAAAAACTATAATGGAAACTACCATGTAATTCATGGGTTGATTCAAGAAGTGGCAATTTCGCATAATCGACCATATCACTTATTTCTGTTTTATCATTATCGATTACATAAATACCAAACTCTAAAATAACAGGTAACCAAGTTGTTTCTTCTTGTTTGATATATTCAATAATACTAGCATACCAGTGATCAAAGCGCTCTAATAAACTTTCTTTATTTGTATACGTAACAAGAATACAGAAATTATCTGCAGAGATACGAGCCATGCATTCTACATTACTTAAAGTAGAACCGATTCCTTTTGATATTGCTTTCAAAACATTGTTACATGCATTACGACCAAATTGTTGATTCAAGACTTTAAACTTTTCAATATTTAAATAAACAACGGCATAATTTTGATAACCATTTTCTTTTAATAACTTAGTGACTAAAATATTATAATGTTGAATCGTATTACCATGGGTGATTGGATCAACATAAGCCATTTTTTCTAAACGTTTTTTATTTGCATTAAAACTACCGACTAAAACCGCAAAAAGAGTGGCGAAACTCAATGTAATAATGGCACATAATAATAATGTTATTCTAAATAATAAATTCGATTTCGCATTCACGACTTCCGTTGGAATAAAAGTTAATAAACACCAATCCAATGATTTTAGAGGTGTATATACCATAAATTCATCTTTATCATTTAATTCATATTCAATTTGCCCACTCTTACCATGTTCAATATCGTTTTTTATTTGATCCAGGGTATGATTACCAAAAATGTGACCTTTATTGATTGAATTCAAAACATTATAACCAGTTTGAGTTGCTTTTTTAGAACTAGAACGAATCACAACGGTTCCATTTTTTTGAATGATGTGAGAATATCCATAACCATTAAAGGCTTTGATTTGAATGATTTGATCAAATGTTTTTAAATCATAGCTAATCGCTAAACCCAACATTGGTGTTCCTTCCATGGTTATGTTTTCTAAAGGAATGGTAAAGACAATACTCTCTTTATTATCAATTAATTGCGAAGGTGACAAACTAGGTTTACGATTTACAATGGTTTTATTTAAGTAGTCAGCATTTCGTAAAGCAGTTTTATTTCCATTGGTATCATAAGCAATTCCTTGAGAATCGATTAACATAAGTTTTTGATATTTCCAATATTCTTTTTGTTCGCGAATAATCGGTTGTAGTTCTTGGTAGGTATTAATATCTGTGTTATTTAAAGTAGTGGCAATACTATCTAGAACAGAAAAGTTATTATCAACTGTTTTATTTACGTTAGTAGCAATCTGCATGGATACTTCTTGTAAGTATTCGCTTCCTTCTGTTTTAACCGTTGCCTGTAAATTAATATAATATTGGTAGCACAAAACACCCATCATCAGGCATATTAATGCGAAAATGATCGGTATTTTACGGTTGATATGAAACTCATGGCGTTTACTTCTGAAGTCTCTTTTCATCGTACTACCTTACTTTCTGTATTATGTGGTTATATAATGGTTTAAACTTTATATTCATTATACTATATTAATAATACAATGTGAATAATTATCACATTATAATGTCATTAAGACGTGTTAATGGAATGAAGGAAGATATTAGCACTCAACTATTGACAGTGCTAATATATCTGTTATAATATCTTTAGCAATCATCCTATATGAGTGCTAAAGGAGTGATCATTATGAACTTTGAACAAATGAGTGAAGCTTTACAAGATATTATAAGAAATGCGATTGCGTTAACAAAAGCAAATCATCATTCACAAATTGATACCGAACATATGTTGAAAGCAATCTTTCAACATGATGTATTAGATGGCTTATTTAAACGTATTAATATTAATAAACAACAAGCGTTAACTTTAATAAATGAATCACTTGAGCGTCTCGCTCAAAGTGATAGTGAACAACCTACGTTATCGAAGGATGTTATAAATAGTTTAGAAAAAGCACAAAAGTGGAGTGATGAAATAGCGGAGAGTTATTTAAGTGTAGCTGCTACGTTTATTGCTTTAATCTTTAATAAGAGTTATCTTTCAAACCAATTAGTAAAGATGTTTAAATTGGATGAGAAAACAGTCAAAGAAGAAGAATTGAAAAGACGAGGAGGGAAAAAGATGGATCGTCAAGATGCGGAAAACAATTTAGAAGCATTAAGTAAATATGGCCGAGATTTAGTTGAAGAGGTTAAGAATGGAAAGATAGATCCAGTAATTGGAAGAGATGAAGAAATCCGTCGTGTAATTCAAATCCTTTCAAGGAAAACTAAAAATAATCCAGTTTTAATCGGTGAGCCAGGGGTAGGAAAAACCGCCATTGTGGAAGGAATTGCCTGGCGAATTATGAATGGAGATGTTCCATCCTCTTTAAAAGAAAAGAAATTAATTGAATTAGATATGGGTTCTTTAATTGCTGGAGCTAAGTATCGAGGAGAATTTGAAGAACGTTTAAAAGCAGTTCTTGAAGAAGTAAAACAAGCAAATGGGAATATTTTATTATTTATTGATGAAATTCATAATTTGGTTGGAGCAGGTAAAAGTGAAGGTAGTATGGATGCCGCTAATTTACTAAAACCGATGTTAGCCCGTGGTGAATTACGTTGTATTGGAGCAACTACATTTAATGAATATCGAATGTATATCGAAAAGGATGCTGCTTTAGAACGGCGTTTTCAAAGGGTGAATGTGAGTGAACCTAGTGTGGAAGATACTATATCTATTTTAAGAGGCTTAAAAGATCGTTTTGAATCTTATCATGGCGTTAAAATATTAGATGAAGCAATTATCTCATCGGCAGTTTTAAGTAATCGTTATATAACCGATCGTTTCTTACCAGATAAAGCAATTGATTTAATTGATGAAGCTTGTGCTTCTTTAAAAGTAGAAATGGAATCAATGCCACAAGAATTAGATGAATTAATGCGAAAAATTATGCAATTAGAAATTGAAGAAACAGCTTTAAAACAAGAAAAAGATAAAAAGAGTAAAGAACGTTTAAATGAAATTGAAGAAGAATTAAAAACATTAAAGAATAAGAAAGATATTTTATATACAAAATGGAATGATGAAAAGGCGAAATTAGATGCGAGTAAAGAGGATAAAGTGAAACTTGAAAAAGCTCGCATTGATTTACAACAAGCACAAAATGAAGCTCGTTATGAAGAAGCCGCTAAACTTCAATATGGAACCATTCCACAGTTAGAAAAAAAGATTGAAGAAGCTTCTCAATTAGAAAAAAAAGATGCTTTGATTCAAGAAATTGTAAATGAAGAACTTATCGCTAAGATTGTTTCTAGATGGAGTGGAGTAGAAGTAAGTCGTTTAGTTGAAAGTGAACGACAAAAGATTCTCCATTTAAAAGATGAATTAGAAAAGCGAGTCGTTGGTCAAGATGAAGCATTAAATCTTGTGAGTGATGCGATTTTACGCAGCAAAGCACAGATTCAAGATGAACATCGTCCGATTGGTTCATTCTTATTTTTAGGACCTACTGGAGTAGGGAAAACCGAAGTAGCCAAAGCACTTGCACAACAATTGTTCGATAGTGAAGCACATATCATTCGAATTGATATGAGTGAATATATGGAGAAACATAGCGTATCACGTTTAATTGGAGCGCCTCCTGGTTACGTTGGTTATGAAGAAGGTGGACAATTAAGTGAAGCGGTTCGTCGTAATCCTTATTCGATTATCTTATTTGATGAAGTAGAAAAAGCTCATCCCGATATCTTTAATGTTTTACTACAAATATTAGATGATGGAAGAATTACCGATTCAAAAGGCGTTTGTGTTGATTTTAAAAATACGATCTTAATCATGACAAGTAATTTAGGTTCACAATATGCTTATGATGAAAACCGGAATGATAAATATATGGAAGAAGTTAAACAGTATTTTAAACCAGAATTTATTAATCGAATCGATGAAATAGTCGTATTCAATGCATTAGATGATGATATGATGAATAAAATTGCTCATAAATTCATCGGTGAATTACAAGTGCGTTTAGCTAATAAAGACATTAATTTAAAAGTTACCGATCGCGTTTATGAACAAATTGCGAAAGAAGGAGTCGATGCTATTTATGGGGCTAGACCAATGAAACGTTATATTCAACGAAACATTGAAACTTTAATTGCTCGCTTGATGATGGAAGGAACCATCGATGGAGAAGAAGCCATTTTGTTAGATGTAAGTGACCATCAATATTTTGTGAAGATTCAATAAGGGAAGGGACAATCAAGTGATTGCCCCTTTTGTTTAGGTTAAGACTTGAATTTATGAAGGATTTAGCGTATCTTAAACATAGAATGTGAGGGATAGTATGATCATCGATTACAATCATTATAAAAGTAAAATCGCAAAGCATACATGGATTGCAAAGGATGCTGACATCATTGGAAATGTTGAAATTCACGAAAATGTTTCAATCTTTTTTCATAGTGTGTTGCGTGGAGATAATGGATTGATTGTGATTGGTGAAGGTAGTAACATCCAAGATAATTGTACCTTGCACTGTGATCAAAACTATCCTTTAAACATCGGTAAATCCGTTAGCGTAGGTCATAATGCCATTTTACATGGCTGTATCATTGAGGATGAAGTGTTAATTGGAATGGGAGCCATTGTTATGAATGGAGCGCACATCAAAAGCCATTCAATCGTTGCTGCTGGTTGTTTAATTAGTGAGAATACGATCATTCCTGAGAATAGTATTGTAATGGGGATCCCTGGAAAAGTAGTCAAGCAAGTAAGTGAACAACAAATGAATTCAATCATTAAGACGGCAAAAGAATACCAAGCAAGAGGAAAAATCTACGAGGAGAATGGGTATGGATCAAAATAAAAAAACAATCATCGAGTTACAAGTAGCCAAAGCAAGAAAAAAACTATTAGAACATCAGATGAATAGTTATTATTGTGAAACTAAGGATGAACTCATGACTTTGCTCGATACGCTTGTTAAAGATCATAGCGTTGTTAGCCATGGGGGAAGTGAAACCCTAAAAGAAACGGGCGTGATTGATTATTTACGAAGTCGGGATCTTGAGTTTTATGACCGTGATAAAAAGAATCAAGATAAAGATTATAAACAACTATGCCTACAAAAAGGGTTTATAGCCGACGCCTATTTTATGAGTTCTTCGGCAGTTACATTAAATGGGGAACTATACAATGTCGATGGAAATGGAAATCGTTTGGCAGCGATGATGTATGGACCGAAAGAAGTCTTTATTATTGTCGGGACAAATAAAATAGTTAAAGATTTAATGGAAGCACAAAATCGAATGAAAAGAATCAGTGCACCAATGAACTGTGTTCGTTTAAATAGAAAAACACCATGTGCAATCAGTGGAATATGCCAAGATTGTAGAAGCAACGACCGGGTTTGTTCCCATACCGTAATTAGCGATTGGCAAACAAGTAATCGCATTAAAGTCATTTTTGTATTAGGTGATTTTGGTTATTAATTGAAAATATCAGGTTTCATATCGTTAGAGTGGAACTTTAGCTTTAATTATGGGATAATCATTCACATAGGTAAGACCTATGTGATATTTTATAAATAGCTGCATATAGTATGCATATGGAAGGAAGATAAACAATGGAAGCATTAAAATTAATTGGGAATACACCAATGATCCAATTGGATCATAAAAATATTTTTGTTAAGTTAGAAAAATTCAATTTAGGCGGTAGCATTAAAGACCGTACCGTTTTAGGAATGATTCAAGAAGCAATGAAGGAAAACAAGCTAAATGAAAACAGCGTTTTGCTTGAAGCTACAAGCGGTAATACGGGCATTGCCTTGGCAATGATGGGGGCTGTTTATCATTTGAAAGTAATCATTATTATGCCGGAAACGATGAGCTTGGAAAGAAGACAATTAGTAAAAGCTTATGGGGCAGAATTGATTTTATCACCTGGTGATAAAGGAATGAATGGTGCAATTGAAATAATGAATCAATTATTAGATGAAAATAAGCATTATGTATCCTTAAAACAATTTGAGAATCAAGCAAATGCGAAGATTCATTATGAGACAACGGGCGTTGAAATATTAAAACAAGTACCAAATATTGATATGTTTGTTGCCTGTGTTGGTACTGGTGGAAGTTTTAGTGGAATTGCGAAACGATTAAAAGAAACAAATAAAGAGATTCGAACGATTGTAGGTGAACCGAGTGAAAGTGCAGTTTTATCCGGCATGGCAAAAGGTCCTCATAAAATACAAGGAATTGGGGCAGGCTTTATCCCAGAAGTATTAGATCGAGATCTCATTGATGATATTATGTTAATTGATAGTGAAGAAGCAATCAAGGAAACACTTAGTTTTGTGAAAGAAACCGGTATTTTGGTCGGTATTAGTAGTGGTGCTAATATTGCTTTGGCAAAGCGTTTAAGTGAGCGTTATCCAGATAAGAATATTGTGACAATTGCACCCGATGGAGGCGAAAAATATCTTTCTGTATTACCTTTTGGTGAATCACAATGAAGCTGATAAAAGATATTTCATATAATATAACGAGAACGATGGAATACGATCCAGCAGCTCATTCAAGAATCGAAGTTTTGTTGCTGTATCCCCATATTAAAGCGATTTTGTTTCATCGCGCATCGCATTTTTTATGGAACCACCACTTGTTTTTCTTAGCTCGATTTAATTCTAATATTGCGCGTTTTTGGACTGGAATTGAAATCCATCCAGGAGCACAAATTGCTCGTGGGCTTATCATTGACCATGGAATTGGGGTTGTAATTGGTGAAACCGCAATCGTTGGTGAAGATGTTTTAATTTACCATGGAGTTACCCTTGGCGGAACCGGCAAACAACACTGTAAACGTCATCCTACCCTGGGAAATCGCGTTATCATCGGCTCTGGTGCAAAGATACTAGGTAATATTAACCTTGGAAATGATGTGAAAATTGGCGCCAATGCAGTCGTAATGAAAGATGTTCCCGATGGCTGTACGGCAGTTGGGGTACCAGCTCGCATTATTGAAAAGAACAATTAAAACGATTTTTTTGTTTTCCTGATATAAATTTCACATGATTTTGTGTATAATAAGACTATTGTAAAGAAATGAGGTTTTAGCTATGGGAGTAGAACATTTAATATTACCAAATCGTTATGAGAATAAATTAGATATTATTTCAACCGAAATCGCCATTAAATATGTAAAGGACTTATTTGAAAAAAGATTAGCCCATCATTTGAATTTAATGCGTGTTTCAGCACCTCTTTATGTATTTGAAGATAGTGGTTTAAATGATAATTTAAATGGGACCGAGCGTCCGGTAAGCTTTGATATTAAAGAAATTGGTAAGAATGTACAGATTGTTCATTCACTTGCGAAATGGAAAAGAATGGCATTAAAACGGTATCACTTTGATATAAACAAAGGTATCTATACCGATATGAATGCAATCCGTCGGGATGAAGAATTAGATAATCTTCATTCTACTTATGTCGATCAATGGGATTGGGAAAAGATTATTGGTGAAGAATCACGAAATCTTGCTTCTTTAAAGATTTGTGTTGAATTAATAATGAAAGCATTAAAAGAGACAGAAAAAGAATTAACGATTGTATTTGAAAATCTTGAACCTTTTATTCATGAGGAAGTATTCTTTATTACGTCTCAAGAATTATTAGATCGTTATCCTAATTTAACGCCTAAAGAAAGAGAATATGAAATAACAAAAGAAAAGAAAACGGTTTTTATTATGCAGATTGGTGATTTATTAAGTAATGGGGAAAAACATGATGGTCGTGCTCCCGATTACGATGATTGGAAATTAAATGGTGATATTTTAATTTATTATCCAATCCTTGATTGTGCCGTTGAAATATCTTCAATGGGAATTAGGGTAGATGCACAAACCTTAATGGAACAGCTACAAAAGACAAATTGCTTAGATCGGATGAAGCTTCCTTATCATCGCCAATTATTAAACAATGAACTACCACTTACGATGGGTGGTGGGATTGGTCAATCAAGAATTTGTTTATTACTTTTAAATAAAGCACATATTGGAGAAGTACAAGTATCGTCATGGAGTGAAGAAATGAATGATACATGTAAACGTCATAATATAAATTTATTATAAGCAACGATTTTCGTTGCTTTTTTTATTGGCTGATACTATAATAGTCATATCGATAAATATCGATATGAGGAGATATAAGATGAAGGCTGATCAAGAAAATGCAATCGTATTTAAAGCATTCTGTGATGAAAATCGTTTACAAATATTAAGCTTGCTTCAAAGCGGAGAAAAATGTGCTTGTGTTTTATTAGAAAATTTAAAGATTAGTCAATCGACTTTATCGCATCATATGCAGATTCTTTGTGATTCTGGAATTGTGAAGATGCGAAAACAAGGGAAATGGAGTCATTATTCCATCAGTGTTGAAGGTAGCAACTATGCGCAAACGTTGCTTTTTAACTTAACAAAAGTGGAAGAAGAAAGAGTTTGTTGTGATGGAAGAAATTAGTTATTTGATCATGAATCAAATCTTAGGAATGAAATGGTTGAATGATATCATTCATTCATTATTCATCTTGATTGGAATGGATCCATCTTCTATTTTCGTAAATAGTTTACAATTCTTTTTATTTGATACAATTAAAATATTTATTTTATTATCCATTTTAATCTTCTTTGTTTCTTATCTTCAAAGTTATTTTTCACCGGAACGATCAAAGAAAATTCTAACTCATTTTCATGGTTTTGGTGCAAATCTTTTAGGTGCATTACTAGGAACAGTTACCCCATTTTGTTCCTGTTCATCGATTCCTTTATTTATTGGTTTTAGTAGTGCAGGCTTACCATTGGGTGTAACTTTCTCATTCTTAATTTCTTCACCAATGGTAGATTTAGCCTCTTTGGTGTTATTAATGAGTATCTTTGGAAGTAAAATTGCCTTTACTTATGTGATTTTAGGTTTATTAATTGCAGTGATTGGTGGTACAATAATAGATAAATTAGGAATGGAAAATCAAGTTGAAGATTTTGTGAAGTCGGCGAATGCAATTGATTTAGAGAGTCCTAGTTTAACGATTCAAGATCGCCTTCATTATGCGATGAATCAAGTTTTCGCAACCGTGAAGAAAGTTGGACCTTATATTTTAATCGGGGTAGCGATTGGAGCGATGATTCATAATCTAATTCCACAAGCATGGATTGAATCCATCCTAGGAAGTAGTAATCCTTTTTCAGTGATACTAGCAACCATCGTTGGCATTCCCATGTATGCGGATATTTTCGGAACGATTCCAGTTGCGCAGAGTTTATTTGTGAAGGGAGCAGGACTTGGTACGGTTTTATCCTTTATGATGGCAGTTACGGCATTATCCCTACCTTCCATTATCATGTTGCGTCAAGCGATTAAACCTAAATTATTATTTTTATTTGTGGGAATTGTCAGTGTTGGGATTATATTAGTCGGTTATTTCTTTAATGCATTTGCATTTTTACTTATATAGAGGAGAGAAAATAAAATGAAATTATTCGGAAAGCAAAAAGAAACAAAAGTTCAATCAAAAGCATCTAGATTTAAAGTGTTAGGATCTGGCTGTGCAAAGTGTGAAGAATTAGAGAGGGTAACGCGTGAAGCAATGAATATGTTTGGCTTAGAAGATGAAATTGAACATGTAACTAGTTATGCGCAGATTGCAGCTTATGGAGTTATTGCTACGCCAGCCTTGGTGATTGATGGGAAAGTTGTATCTTGTGGTAAAACCTTGAGTACCAATGAAGTCGTTACCATTTTAAAAAAGGTGTTAGGCTAAGATGCCTTTAAAAGTAGCCTTTGTCTGTGTTCATAATGCATGTCGTTCGCAAATAGCGGAAGCATTAGGAAACATGTTGGGACATGATTATTTTGAAGCTTATTCAGCGGGTTCACAAGTTCAAGAACATATCAATGAAGATGCCGTTTTTTTAATGAAACAAATGTATGATATTGATATGGAAAAGCAACATTCAAAATTATTCAGTGAACTTCCAGATTGTGATATCGTGATTTCAATGGGTTGTAATGTCGTCTGTCCTACTTTACCATGTACAAAACGGATCGATTGGAATATTGAAGATCCTACGGGACAAAGTGAGGAAATCTTTCGAAAGACGATTTATCAAATTGAACAGAATATCAAAGAACTAATTGAAACGATTAAAAAAAGTGATAACCACTAAGCGGTTGTCACTTATTTTTTGTTGCTTAGATAATCTTCACGTAATTGTTCGATCGTTATTTTATCGGGATCAATATAAATTGTTTTGTGTTGTCCCATTTGGACTAAACCACTTTTTGATCCAGGAATTTTCTTTAAACCTTTCACTTCACAATAATCAACTGGAATGCTACTAGAATCACGTCCCTGTGAATACCAAGCGGCAAGCATACTACTGGCACGGATTAGTTTTTCATTTAATTGCTCGCTGCGCAAAATAACATGCGAGCCATGATAATCTTGAGTATGGAACCACATATCTTCTTTATGAGCAAAATGGAAGGTTAAATATTCATTTTGTAAGTTATTCTTACCTACAAAAATCATTGCTTCATCGATTTGATACGTATCAAAATTAGGTAATTCAGTTTTTTTCTTTTTCCTAATTTTACTTTGGACGGCTTTCATATAACCATTTTTAGATAGTTCTAAACGTATTTCATTGGCATCTTTAATGGTTGCCTGTTCTAGTTGCATTGATAATAATTCAAAATATTCTAATTCTTTTTTTGTTTGATCAATTTGATCTAATACAATACTCTGTGCTCTTTTAGCTTTATGATATTTTTGATAATATTTATTGGCATTGCCTTTACCATCGAGTTTAGGATTTAAGATAATTGAAATGGTTTCATCATTTTCAAACGAAGGCAAATCAATTGAGGTCATTTGACGATTGATTTGATGCATATAAGCAAATAATAAATCCCCATATTCTCGGTATTTATCACAATCATAAGCTTGTGCTAAGGTTTCTTCTAATTTTGGTAATTTACTTTTGTTTTTATGAATATGATGATGCACCAAACGAAATAAGTCACCACTTTGTTGTTTGATTCTAACTTTTTCTTCTTGTTCAACATATAAATAATCAATCCCTTTCATTAACTCATAAGCACGACTCTTACTTTCCAAATGAGTTAATTCAATGACATGGGCATAGGTTATTTGATTCTTTTCACAGATATAAAGAGTTTGGGATTCTTCGACTTGTTTCATTACCTCTTTAAAGCTTTCACCATGTAACATCCGATATTCCATTTCAATCGCAAATAAAGGTGAAAAACCATGAAACTGTTTTCCAAGGGGAAGCACTTCATCGATGACTTGATCGATAAAAGGATCTTTTTTCCCAAGGTGAGGGGCTGGTAATACAAAGGTTGCTTGAGGTAAAATTAAACGACGACTATTTTCATAAGGGGGAATGCGTTTCATCGCATCTATAATTTTATTTTCTTCATTCACAAGAATTAGATTTGCATATTTACCCATTAATTCAATATAGAGAGTAAGAATATGCATATCACCTATTTCATTGCGAACTTGTATTTCCATTTTTAATATACGATCCAATCCAATCTGTTCACAGTTTAAGATAATTCCAGTATCAATATGTTTTCTTAGAACCATTGAAAAATTAGTTGGTGTTTCTAGGGAAGTATAAATTGGTTGAGTAAGATTGATGCGATTATAAACACTATGAGTCGATATTAATAAATAGTAATTTTGATTATGTGCACGAAGGGTAAAAAGTAATTCGGTATCAGATAATGGCTGAATTTTATTAATCTTTGCTGGTAATATATTCTTGATATTTGAATTGATTGCTCGTAACATTAAACCATCGAGTGCCATGAAAATCCCTCCTTTAATTGCATTGCCAATTTATTATAACACGCAAGCCTACTTATACGAAAAAAAAAGCAAAAACTTGTTTGACATCAAGAGCTAGCCCTAGTAGAATGAAATGTATAGATTGAGAGGTGTAGGAATATGAAAAAAGGCTTATTGATTATTATCAGTGGACCAAGTGGAGTTGGAAAAGGGACGATTCGTTCTTATTTTATGCAAGATCCACAGTTGAATTTAGTATATTCTACCTCGATGACAACTAGGCAACCACGCAATGGGGAAGTGGATGGTATTGATTACTTTTTTACGACAAAAACGAAATTTGAAGAAGCAATCGCAAAGGGTGAATTATTAGAATGGGCAGAATTTGTAGGCAATTATTATGGAACACCAATCAGTGAAGTGGAACGATTACGAAACGAAGGTAAAAATGTATTACTTGAAATTGAAGTTCAAGGGGCTACCCAAGTTCGAGAAAAATGTCCAGATGCTTTATCCATCTTTATTATTCCACCAAGTATGGAAGAGTTAGAGAATCGAATTCGTGGAAGACGATCGGAACCAGAAGAAATTGTCCAACAACGACTTGCGAAAGCAGTTCGTGAAATGACAATGGTAAAAGATTATAAATATGTTGTCTGTAACGATGATCCAAAACTTGCAGCCGATATGATATCCTTAATTATAAAACGTCAACAAAGTGAGTAACTAAAATCGTCAATTGGCGATTTTTTTGTACTAGTTTGTGGTAAAATAAACAAAAGAGAGTAGGGTGGATTATGAAAATCGTTCATGTTTATATTGAATATTCTTCTTTAACGCTTAATCGTACCTTTACCTACTTAAGTAGTTTCTTTACTGTGCAAAAAGGGATTCGGGTTGAAGTTCCTTTTGGCAATAAGAGTTTAATTGGGTTTGTTGATCAAGTAGAAGAAGTAAATCAAGATTATCTTGATCAAAGTAAATATAAATTAAAAGAAATCATCGCTGTATTAGATCAAGAACCACTGATCAACGATGAACTTTTTGAGTTGGCTGCTTATATGTCCTACCATTACATTGCGGCGATGATCGCATGTTTTCAAGTGATGCTACCTGCTAAGTTAAAGCCACGATCGAATCATCAATTAATCAAAGTAGAAGATTGGGTTGTCTATGTGAAAGATGGAGATCATTTAACCATCAAACAAGCGAATGCTTTGGCTGCATTAAAAGATAGCGAAGGCATGAAAAAACGAGAATGGGTTGAACAATATAAAAGTGTCACAAAAAAACTGATTGATTTACAGTTAGTAAAAGTAATTCAAAAAGAAGTAGTGGGAGAGCTTGATGATACAAAAGAGAAAGATGAAGTTTTTTCATTAACAAGTGAACAACAGGTGGCAATCCATAAAATTCTTGATAAACCAGGCTTTCAAGTTTCTTTGCTTCATGGGGTTACGGGATCGGGAAAGAGTGAAGTATATTTACAATGTGCTCAACAAATACTAAAAGAGGGAAAACAAGTATTGATTTTAGTACCTGAAATTTCATTAACACCACAAATGGTAAAACGCGTAAAAATGCGCTTTTCATCAAATGTGGCAATTTATCATTCCGGTTTAAATGCGCAAGAAAAATATGAACAGTTTCAATTAGTAAAACATAATAAAGTGAAGGTCGTGGTTGGGACAAGAAGTGCCATTTTTATGCCTTTTGAACATTTAGGTTTAATTGTCCTGGATGAAGAACACGATCAAAGTTATAAACAAGATCACTCGCCTTGTTATCATTGCCGTGATATTGCGATATGGCGAGGGAAATACCATGACTGTAAAGTTGTACTAGGGAGTGCAACACCTTGTTTAGAATCCTATGCAAGAGGGTATAAGGGACAATATCAATTGGTTGAAATGAAATCACGAATCAATCATAATTTTCCTCAAGTTAAAATGATTGAAATGCGTCAAGCACTAAAAAATGGAGAAAGTTATATTGTCTCAAATGCTTTAGAAGCTGCGATTCGACAACGTTTGCTTCAACATGAAAAAGTTATTTTATTATTAAATCGCAGAGGTTATACCCCAATTTTACGTTGTATGGCTTGTGGCCATGTTGAGATGTGCCCACATTGTGATATCGCAATGTCGTATCATAAAGAAGATCATGTACTAAAATGTCATACGTGTGGTTTTCAAAAACAACTACCTTATCAATGTCCAGAATGTGGAGAAAAGCAGTGGCATTATGTAGGAGTAGGTACGCAGCGTTTACATGAAATCATTCAAGAAAAATTCCCTTTTGCCAAAATTGTGCGGATGGATAGCGATACGACAAGTAAGAAAAATGCTCATGAAAAATTATTAGCTAGCTTTGATGCAGAAGGCGATATATTATTAGGAACACAAATGATTGCCAAAGGGCTTGATTTTGAAGCAGTGAGTTTAGTTGGAATTGTCAATGGCGATGCGATGTTAAATCGAAGCGATTATCGTTGTTGTGAACTGACGTATGATATGATAGCACAGGCATGTGGTCGCAGTGGTCGTGGTAATATTGCTGGGGAAGTGCTGTTACAGTGCTATGATACAACCCATTATGCTTTACAGTGCGCAGCTCATCATGATTATCGCCAATTCTTCGCCATGGAAATGAAATATCGACATCTTGCGAAATATCCTCCTTATACTTATTTAAGCTCAATCTTATGTGCTCATAAAGATAAAGAAGTTGCAAGTAATGATGCAGCTTTAATCGCAACTATGTTGAAAGACTTACCACAGTTAAAATGCTTAGGACCAAGTGAATTACTTAAAATTAAAGATGAATATCGATATCGAATTATTTTGAAAGATAAAGACCATGATCGATTATTAGAAAATATGCATAAGGTCTTAGCTTTCCATAAAAAAACAAAATGTCGAAGCCATTTAGAATTAGATATGGATCCAATGATGTTAGAATAGGAGTGTTTATGATAAAGAAAAAGTATTTGGTTTATAGTATTTGTATCGTATTCATGCTATTTGCTAGTTTTTATGATTTAAAGATTGATCAATATTTATATGATCCAAATAATCTCTTTGGCTTATTCTTTCAAAATTATGTATTAAATATTATTTATTTAATTCTACCTTTTACGATTATGAGCTTTTATCGTATTCATAAAAAAAGTATCTATTTATGCTTAAGCTTTCTTGCTTGTTTTTATCTTGCTTATCCATTAAGAAACTATGTACCCTTAAATAATGAGATATTAAAAGTTTCAATCCTAGCAATTGTAATTATGATGGTAATAGCCTTCTTTGTGAAAATAATGCCACTTAAGTTTTTAAAAGATTATGAAAAAGTTGGAATGTTATTTTGTTTATTACTTCTAACATCAACGATTGTAATTAATATAATAAAACCTTTTTGGGGACGCGTTCGCTTTCGTCAAATGGAGGACATAACGCAGTTTACAGCTTGGTTTTTACCACAAGGGTTTACTGGTTATTATTCCTTCCCAAGTGGTCATACCGCAATGGCATCAACGATTCTATGCCTTTGTGCAATTCCGGATTATGTTCCTGAAAAAAGAGCAAATAAAAAAATCTATGTCATCCTTTCCTTTAGTTTTATTATATTAATGGGACTATCAAGAATGATCGTAGGAGCACACTTTTTAAGTGATGTAACCGCAGGGTTTTTAGTAACTTATACGTTATATTTATTACTTCGAAAACAGTTTCGAAGATGGGAGAAAACACAATGGTTATAAGAGAAAAGATATGGCGTTTATTATGTAATGTCGCAATTGATAAAAAATATGCGAATTTATTATTACGCAATGAATTAAAGGATTGGGATCAAAAAGATAAAGCTTTTATAACTCAAATTGTTTATGGGACTTTACAGAATGCTCGTTTGGTACGTTATGAATGGGAAGACTTCGTAAAGCTTAAACCAAGTGAAGAAATTTGTTTGTTGCTTGATATGAGTGTATATCAATTGCTCTTTATGGATCGAATTGCGGAATATGCGATTGTGAATGAAGCGGTGGATATAGCGAAGAAACGAAATAAAGGAAATTATCAAAAATTAGTGAATGCAGTTCTACATAAAGTGATTAAACGAGGGAAAAGAGAAATTATAGGAACGCCTTTTGAAGTATTATCGATTACTTACTCCTTGCCCTTATGGCTGATTAAAATGTGGAATGCTCAATATGGAAGTGAAATATGTGACAAGTTATGTAAGGATAATTTAACGATTGGAAATACTTGGGTACGCTTTGATGATCGTTTCCATGATGTGAAATCATTTTTAAAGGAACATCAAGATTATGAAGCAAGTGGAATCAATGAAACTTGTTTAATCTATAAAGGAAAACAATTAATTGAAAGTGAAGCTTATCAAAGTGGTTTAATCTCCATTCAAGATGCTTCATCGCAAATGATTGCCCTAGAATTAGATCCAAAAGAAAAGGACCGTGTTTTAGATTGTTGCGGTGCACCAGGCTCTAAAAGTTGCCATATCGCTTCCTTAATGAAGGATCAAGGAGTCGTAATAAGTGGGGATATCCATGAACATCGCGTTACGCTTATTCGCCAAGGAGCTCAACGCTGCGGACTTAAGAGCATTGAGGCAAAGCTGTTAGATGCTAGATGCTTAGATGAATATTTTGAAAAAGCTAGTTTTGATTGTGTGCTGGCAGATGTACCATGTAGTGGCTATGGTGTTTTAAAAGGCAAAAGCGATATAAAATATCATATGCAAGGAAGTGATATGGATCATTTATTACCACTTCAAAAAGAAATTCTTAATAGTGCGGCAACAATGGTGAAACAAAATGGAACGTTGGTTTATTCAACTTGTACCTTAAATAAAAAAGAGAATGAAAAACAGATTGAAACGTTTTTAGAAACACATTTGGATTATGATTTAGTTAAACAAGCAACCATTTTTCCTTTTACTTATGGTAGTGATGGGTTTTACTTTGCGAAATTAAAGAAAAAATAAGGATTCAAACCGTTTTTTTAAATAAATTAGGGAGCTTAGTTAGAATATAAGGCTATTTTATGATAGAATAATAAACAGGTGATAATACAATGATATCTTTATACGATCAAAGTTACGAAGAGCTTAAACAATTTTCTTTAGATCAAGGATGGAAAGCATATCGAGGCCATCAAATTTTTCGTTGGTTATATCGACAAAGAGTAATGAGCATTGAAGAAATGAGTGACTTAAAAAAGGAAACACGCGATATTTTAAGTGAAAATTTTATGTTAGCTCCTTTACAATTACGCGATAAACAAATATCAAAAGATGGAACCCGAAAATATTTATTTGCGCTGAGTGATGGTTCATTAATTGAGAGTGTTTTAATGAGTTATGAATTTGGAAAGAGCATATGTGTTACATCCCAAGTTGGCTGTAATATGGGATGCGCTTTTTGTGCGAGTGGTTTATTAAAGAAAAAACGTGATTTAACCGCAGGTGAAATGGTTGCTCAGGTCTTAATGGTACAAAAAGATTTGGATGAGAATAAAGAACGACTTTCACATATTGTTGTTATGGGGACGGGTGAACCTTTTGATAACTATGATAATTTAATGAAATTTCTAAAAATTGTTAACGATGATCAAGGTTTAGGCATAGGAGCTCGTCATATTACGATTTCAACTTGTGGAATTGTACCGCGTATTTATGACTTTTCAAAAGAACATACGCAATATAATTTGGCAATTTCACTTCATGCTCCCAATGATGAATTAAGAAATACGTTAATGCCAATTAATAAAGCTTATCCTTTAACTGAATTAATGAAAGCAATTCAAGTTTATATGAGTGAAAATAATCGTCGTTTAACTTTTGAATATATCTTATTACGAGGTGTAAACGATCAAAAAGAACACATTGCACAGTTGGCTAAATTAGTAAAAGGAATCAATGCTTATGTTAATTTAATTCCTTATAATGCAGTCGATGAGAATGGCTTTCAAGGTGTCGATTATGCTCATGCGATGCGCTTTTACGATGCATTGATGAAACTTGGTGTACGCTGTACCATTCGTAAGGAACACGGTGGCGATATCGATGCAGCATGTGGCCAATTGCGAGCAAAACATATGCGTAAAAATAATCAAGAGGTGATAAAATGAACATGTTTGGAATTAGTGACAAAGGCTTAGTTCGTGATCAAAACCAAGATAGTTATTTTATGAGCTATAATCATCATGGCGATTTTATCGCTGTTGTATGTGATGGAATTGGTGGCGGTGTTGCAGGGGATGTCGCTAGTAAAATGGCAGTGAATGAAGTACAAGCATCTTTTTTAGTTGCGCCATCGTTTCATAAAGATCAAGATGTGAAAACATGGTTGAAAGATACGATTAAAAAAGCCAATGATATTATTTTCTCCCAATCATCAAAAAGTAAAACACAAAGAGGAATGGGAACAACGATTGTAGGCGTTTTAATTACCAAAGAAAAAAAAGCTTATATTTTTAATGTCGGTGATTCTCGTACGTATGGTTATTATGATGAACTTATATGTTTAACTCAAGATCATAATTTAGTTACTGATTTAATGAAGGCGGGCGAAATTGATAAAGCAAAATCATTGAGCTTACCAAAAGGTAATATGTTGACCAATGCATTAGGGATTTGGGACAACCTTAAAATTGATATTAATAAAATTAAAGATGATTATCGCTACTTGTTAATATGCTCCGATGGCTTACATAGTTATGTACCAGAGGGGGTTATTTCACATGTGTTAAGTGGTAAAGAAGATGTGAAGAGTAAAGCAGAACATTTGATTGAATTATCGAAAAAAGCGGGTGGATATGATAATGTAAGCGTCATTATCATAGAAGGAGAAAACGATCATGAATAAAATGTTAGCAGACCGTTATATGCTTGTAACTTCACTTGGACAGGGCGGAATGGCAGATGTTTATCTTGGCATTGATACCATCTTAAATCGTGAAGTAGCAATTAAAATATTACGTGGTGACTTGGCAAATGATCCGATTACTTTATTGCGCTTTCAAAGAGAAGCCAATGCGGCAAGTAAACTTACTCATCCCAATGTGGTCGAAGTATACGATGTTGGTGAGAGTGAAAATCGTCATTATATCGTAATGGAATATGTAAGAGGCAGAACTTTAAAACAATTATTAAATCAACGTGGTGCCTTGCATAAAGAAGAAGCAGTTGAAATTATGATTCAACTTACTTCAGCTGTTCAAAATGCCCATGAAAATAATATTATTCATCGTGATATAAAACCACAAAATGTATTGGTTAAAGATGATGGAACCGTTAAAATAACCGATTTTGGGATAGCGTTAGCTCATGATGCGGTACAATTAACGCAAAGTGATGCAGTCCTTGGTAGTGCCCATTATTTAGCTCCAGAAACAACACGTGGAGAACCCGCAACCAATCAAATTGACATCTATGCATTAGGAATTGTCTTTTATGAATTATTAGTTGGAGATGTACCATTTCATGGGGATAGTCCCGTATCGATTGCGATGAAACATTTACGTGAAGAAGTACCAAGTGTACGTGAATTTAATCCAACGTTACCGCAATCCATTGAAAATATTATTATAAAAGCAACGGCAAAGAATAAAACCTTGCGTTATAAAACGGCAAAAGCAATGTTAGAAGATTTGAATCTTTGCTTATTACCAGAATATGCAAATGTAGCGAAACTTGTTTTCCCGAATCAAAATGGAGATCCTACTCGAGTTGTCGAACACAGTGAGATTGAACGAGTTGCTCAAGCAAATCAAAATACGATTCATCCTAAACAAGAAGATAATCATTCAAAGAAAACAATCATTGGTATTTTACTTGGTGTGATTGGTTCAATTGTATTGGTTGTTTTATTGTATTTTTCAGGATTGATTTCAGGTTTTTCACCTAATAAAAATCTAACCATTCCAAATGTAAGTAATATGAGTGTGGTTGAAGCTACTAATACATTGGAAGAATTAGGTTTGAAAGTTAGTAAAAATGAAGAAAAAGAATTACACCATAGCATTAAAAGTGGCAAAGTTATCGGTGTTGATCCAGAAATAGGAGAAGAAATAAAAGAAGGAACTGAGGTTACTTTAATTGTTTCTCGTGGCTTATTTTATACGATTGGGGATTACACAGGTAAAAATCTTGATGAAGTGGTGAAAATGTTTGAAAGCAAAGGCTTAAAAATTCGCGTTGATAAAACCGATGTTCCTAGTAGTAGTGAAAAATATGGAACTATTTTAAAACAGACCTTATTAGATAAGGGAGAAGATATCGATCCGGATAAATGGACAAGCATCGGTTTTGAAGTTGCTGCTTATCCTGAATTTGTTGTAAGTGGAATTAAAGGTAAAACATTAAAAGAAGCAAAAGATATCTTAACTAAACAAGGTGCTAAGGTAATAACTGAACAAAAATTTAGTGAGGAAGAAATAAGCGAAGATAAAAAGGGAATTGTAATTGGATCAAATCCCGAAGAACAGAGTTATTATGTTCAAAAGGAAGATAACGTGATTACGTTATATTATTACTAATGGAAAAAGGACGAATTATAAGAATTATTTCAAATCAATATATGGTTCGAAACGAAGCAGGTGAAAACTTGATTTGTGTCGCAATGGGTAAACTGCGTAAAAATGCATCACCCATTGTTGGTGATCTTGTCGATATTGAACATTTTTCATCCCAAATTGGGATTCAAAAAATATACCCAAGAAGAAATGAATTACAACGACCACTGGTTGCCAATGTTGATCAGGCAATCATTGTGATGTCTTATATTGAACCAACTTTTTCTACGACCCTAGTGGACCGTTTAATCTTTTTGGTGGCTTATGCGGGTATTAAACCATTAATCTGCGTTACGAAAATGGATTTAGTAAAACCAAACGATCCAATTTATAATATTATTGAAGATTATCGAAAAAGTGGTTATGAAGTTTTTGAGAGTGGTAAAGGCATGGATGATCGTGATTTATTTGCGGCCATCGATCATAAAACATCGGTATTAACAGGTCAAAGTGGTGCTGGGAAGAGCTCATTATTAAATCGTATGGAACCTAAATTTCACTTGCAAACCCAAGCTATTTCAAAAGCTTTAGGTAGAGGAAAGCATACGACAAGACATTGTGAACTATTACCGGTTGCTCATGGTTGGATTGCGGATACACCAGGCTTTTCTTCTTTGGATTTTACTAATATGGATTTAACTAAACTAGCAGCTTGTATTCCTGACTTTCAAAAAGAAATAGGGAATTGTCGTTTTCATAATTGTGTTCATGTGAATGAACCAGATTGTGCAATTGCTCATGCGGTTGATATTGGAGAAATATCTAAAATTCGTTATCGAAATTATTTAGATATAGCGCAAATCATAAAGTCACAACCAAATAAATACAAATAAGGAGGGTAAGTTATGAAAGAAACCATTATCGCACCATCAATTTTATCTTTGGATTATAGTAGGGTAAGTGAACAATTAGAAATCTTAATGGATAGTGAAGCAAAATGGCTTCATTTTGATGTTATGGATGGTCATTTTGTTCCTAATTTAACCTTTGGTCCAGATATTCTAAAAGGCTTTAAAAAGAAAACGGAAATGTTTATGGATGTCCATATTATGGTTGATAATCCACAATATTTTGCGGATGTTTTTGTCGATGCTGGTGCTGATTTATTAACCTTTCATCTTGAAGCATGCGCGGATAAAAAAGCGGCAAGAGACTTATGCGAAAAGATTCATGAGAAAAAGGCATTGGCTGGTATTTCATTAAAGCCAAAAACCTCCGTTGAAGAAGTATTACCATTATTGGATGTTGTGGATGTTGTTTTAATTATGAGCGTTGAACCAGGTTTTGGTGGTCAATCTTTTATGAGTGAAATGTTAGATAAAGTAAGAACTTTAAAAAA
>JAVXTH010000016.1:0-35679 GCA_036642795.1 Erysipelotrichaceae bacterium | reverse complement strand
AGATATTTGGTATGATTTTGATGATGTTATGGCTGATCATGAAGCGTTAAATGATTGCATATGAAAAATGATTATGCTATAATATACCAGATAAGAAACGGCGAAGAAGAAGAGTAACTAGAATATCTATTACCTAGAGATAAAGCGGTTGGTGTAAGCTTTAAGATAGATTTTAGTGAAGCTACTTTGGAGTTTCACGCAAGGTCTGCGGAATATAGATCATGAGGGCACATTTTTATGTGAACTAGGATGGTACCGCGATATGTTCGTTCCTGGATGCAGGGACGTTTTTTTATACTTAGGAGGAAATTTTATGAAAAATTTAACAGGAAATGAAATTAGGAGTTTGTTCTTAAAATACTTTAAAGAACGTGGTCATATGATTGAACCAGGAGCAAGTCTAGTACCTCATAATGATCCAACTTTATTATGGATTAATGCCGGGGTTGCTGCTTTAAAGAAATATTTTGATGGTTCGATTAAACCCGAAAGTCCAAGAATCGTAAATGCGCAAAAATCAATTCGTACCAATGACATTGAAAATGTTGGTAAGACAGCTCGTCACCATACTTTTTTTGAAATGTTAGGTAACTTTTCAATTGGTGATTATTTTAAACGCGAAGCGATCCCTTTTGCTTGGGAGTTTTTAACAAGCCCTGAATACATCGGTTTTGATAAAGAAAAGATGTACATTACTGTTTATGCAGATGATGATGAAGCTTATAAAATATGGACAGAAGATTTACATGTAGATCCAAGTCATATTTTAAAGACACCAAATAATTTCTGGCAAATTGGGGAAGGACCTTGTGGTCCTGATACGGAAATATTTTATGATCGAGGTCCTGCTTTTGATCCACAAAATATTGGCGAACGTTTATTTTTTGAAGAATTAGAAAATGATCGTTATATTGAAATCTGGAATGTTGTATTTTCACAATATGATGGAAAAGAAGGTGTTGATCGTAAGGATTATAAAGAACTTCCACAACGTAATATTGATACAGGAATGGGCTTAGAGCGTTTAACATGTATTGTACAAAATGGGGAAACCAATTTCGATACGGATTTATTCTTACCTTTAATTCATGCCTGTGAAGCGTATTCTTCGATTAAATATCAAGATAATAAAATGGCATATCGAGTGATTGCCGATCATATTAGAACGGTTACCTTTGCTTTAGCCGATGGTGCCTTGTTTGCCAATGAGGGCCGTGGTTATGTATTACGTCGTGTCTTACGTAGAGCAGTTCGCTTTGGCCGTAAGTTAAAGATTGAAGGATCCTTTATGTATCGTTTGGTTCCGGTTGTTTATGATATTATGAAGGAATTCTACCCTTATTTAGGGGATAAAATTGAATACATTCAAAAATTAGTAAAAGCAGAAGAAGAACGTTTCCATGCGACGTTAAGTGATGGTGAAAAACTATTACAAGATGTAATTAGCAAAACCCAGGGTAACATCATCGATGGTATGACAGCATTTAAATTATATGATACTTATGGTTTCCCACTTGAATTAACAATTGAAATAGCTGAGGAACAAGGCTTTGATATTGATCGTGATGGTTTTGATCAAGAGATGAGCAAACAGCGCAAGATGGCAAAAGAAGCTCGCAGCGATGTGCAATCAATGTCTTCACAATCCGCTGATTTAATGGATTTTGTAGCGCCATCGACGTTTGCTGGTTATGACAAATTTGAAGGCCAAGCAAAAGTGATCGGATTATTTAAAGATGGGGAACGCGTGGATCAACTCGTTGATGAAGGTGAAGTTGTTTTAGATGAATCACTATTCTATGCGGAAATGGGTGGTCAAGTCGGAGATGAAGGTTGGATGAGCAATGATCATGTTTCATTGATTGTCAGCGATGTTCATCAAGCACCTCACAAACAACATCTACAACACGTTATCATTCAAAGTGGTCGCTTACAAGAAGGCGATATTGTATTCCAAAAGATTGATGAGCAAAAACGACTTAAGATTACTTGCAATCACTCAGCAACTCATTTACTTCAAAGTGCATTGAAACAAGTAGTTGGAAATCATATTGCTCAAGCCGGAAGTTTTGTTTCGGATGAATATTTACGTTTTGATTTTACTCATTATGAAAAAGTTAGTGATGCTTCCCTGATGGAAATTGAAAAGATTGTAAATCAATTTATTTTTGAACATCATGAAGTAAACATAAAAAATATGGGAATTAAGGAAGCAAAAGAAAGTGGTGCAACGGCTTTATTTGATGAAAAATATGGTAGTGTAGTACGAGTTGTTAGCATGGGTGATGTATCAATGGAATTATGTGGTGGTTGCCATGTTCACAATACGCAACAAATTGGTATTTGTAAGATTGTATCAGAAGAGAGTATTGGTTCTGGTATAAGAAGAATTACCGCAAAAACGGGAATTGCTGCTTATCAAGAATTTCATCAAGAAGAAAATACATTAAAACAAATTAGTGAAATGTTGAAAATGAAATCATTACATCAAGTCGATGTGAAAGTTGCTCAATTATTAGAAGAAGAAGCTAATTTAAGAAAAGAAAATGCCATCTTAAATAATCAAATTCATATGGCAGAAGCTAATATGCTTAAAAATGAAATAAAAGAAATAAACCAAATGCATATTTTAGTAAAAGAATTAGATCATGTTGATGGTGGAGCCTTAAAAGAAATGGCTGCTTCACTTAAAAATAGCTATAACAATTGTGTAATTTTCTTAGCTTCAACCAATGGAACGAATGTAGTATTTGCCTGCGCCGCAGATGAAACAGCAATCAAAAATGGCATTCATTGTGGTAAACTTGTGAAAGATGCAGCCAACCTTTGTGATGGAAATGGTGGAGGAAGACCTGATTTAGCACAAGCTGGTGGTAAGAATATCGCAAAATTAGGAGATGCAATGCAACATATTGAAAATAAACTTGGCTTTACCCTTTAACTTTTTCCTTTTTTAAGTTAAAATAAAGGCATAATGAAGAAGGAGGTAATCTCATGAAAGATATTACTGAAACGATGTCATTTAAAACAGATGAACTACGTCGCGATAACATTAAACATGTGCTTCGCCTTGTAAAGGAAGCTTTAGAGGAACGTGGTTATAATTCTGTGAACCAATTAGCTGGTTATTTAATTTCAAATGATCCTGCTTACATTTCCTCACATAATAATGCTCGTTCTCTGATTCAAAGCATTGAGCGTTATGAAATTATTGAAGAATTAGTACGCGCTTATTTGGAAGAGAAATAATGCGAATCTTAGGCCTTGATTTGGGTAGTGTTACCCTAGGTGTAAGTGTGAGTGATGTTACGGCTTTTATTGCGCGTCCGGTTGAGACGTTGCGTTTTGAAAGCGACAATTATGATCGTGCATTAGAACTTGTGAAACCTTATATTGAGGAATTTCAAATTCAAACGGTTGTGTTAGGTTTACCACGCCATATGAATGGGGATATTGGAATTCGTGGTAACATTTCTTTAGATTTTAAAGAAAAATTAGAAACCCTTGGAGTTGAAGTTGTTCTTTGGGATGAAAGATTAACAACGGTAGCAGCAAATCGAATGTTGATAGCTGCCGATGTGAAGAGAAAAAAACGCAAAAAGATTATCGATCAGATGGCTTCTGTACAAATTTTACAGAGTTATCTAGACAGCAGAAGCTAAGGGCTAATATGCCCTTTCTTTATAGGAGGAATTATCATGGCTGAAAGCAATACTTTGTTTGTAACGGATGAAAATGGCAATGAACTAGAAATGGAAATCTTGTTTACGTTTGAAGACGATAAAAAGAAACGTAATTATGTAGTGTTTAATGATCCTAAAGATGAAGAAGGAGAAGTTTTTGCTTCTGCTTATGATGATGAAGGAAATCTTTTACCAATTGAAACCGAAGAAGAATGGGCAATGGTAGAAGAAGTAATTGGAGCATTTGGTGAAGATGGAACAGTTGAAGAAGCTTAAACGCTCTTACCAAATTGCAATAATAATAGTTGCTGTTGTTTTACTTTCAGCAATTATGTTTTTCTTTTATTATTCAAGTAGTTTAAATCCTGTGAGCAATACAAGTAAAAAAGTACAATTTGAAATTGTTCAAGGGGATAGTGTCGATCGAGTGATTGAACGTTTAAATAAAAAGGATTTAATTAAGAATCCAACCATGGCTAAATTATGTGCACGATTAAATGGCTTATCCAACATTAAAGTTGGCTTTTTTGCTCTGGATGCAAGTAAATCGACGAAGGCTATTTTAACGGATTTGAATAATAATAAGTTAGCTCATAACAAACAAGCGGTATTAACCTTTAAAGAAGGTATATGGGCAAAAGATATCGCTGCCCAAATTGAAAAAGTTACCAATGTGAAAGCAAGTGATTTAATTGCTTTATGGAAAGATCCTACTTATTTAAAGGAATGCATCAAACAATATAAATTCTTAGGTGAAGAAATATTAAATGATCAATATCGAGTTGGTTTAGAAGGTTATTTATTTCCTGAAACTTATAGCTTTGATCATGAAACGAATCCCAAAGCAATTACGAAAAGATTGTTAGATGCTTTTGATCGAGTTTATGTAAAGCATTTAAAAGATTTTAAAAAGAGTGATCAAAGTATTCATCATATTATTACCTTAGCGAGTATGATTCAATACGAAGCGAGTAGCAAAGATGATATGTATAAAGTGAGTGGCGTATTTGATAATCGAATGAAAATCGGAATGAAATTACAATCATCGGTTACGGTATGTTATGCTTTATATGAAGAATTAACGAGTGCAGAGGATTGTGAAGTAAATCCAGATATTGATTCTCCTTATAATACATATCTACACGATGGACTTCCGATTGGACCCATTTTAAATCCTGGAGAAGATGCGATCATGGCAGCTTTATATCCAGCAAAGCATGATTATTATTATTTTATGGCAGATATTTATGGAGACAAAAAGGTTTATTATTCAAAAACGTTAGAAGAACATCAAAAATATGTTGATAAATACTTAAACAAATAGGAGCTAACTTTATGAAATCTATCTTAATTGGAATAGCTGGAGGAAGTGCCTCTGGCAAATCATCGATTGCCCAACAATTAAAAATTGCCTTTGAAGAATCAAATTCAGTTGTTATTTTAAGGCAGGATGATTATTACAAAGATCAAAGTGATAAAGTTATGGAAGAGCGAATTAAAACCAATTACGATCATCCCTTTGCTTTTGATAATGAATTGTTTGTGGAACAACTCAAAACCTTATTGGCAGGCAATGAAATCAGAAAACCTATTTATGATTTCGTTCATCATACAAGAAGTGGTAACTGTGAAGATATCATGCCTTGTGATGTAGTTGTTGTTGAAGGTTTGTTTATATTAGAAAACGAAGAATTAAGAAATTTATGCGATATTAAGATATTTGTTGATACCGATGCGGACATTCGTTTTATTCGTCGCTTAATCCGTGATGTAAAGAAACGAGGGCGTAGTTTAGATTCCGTTGTGGATCAATATACAACAACCGTAAAAGATATGCATAACAAATTTATTGAACCAAGTAAACGCTATGCCGATGTGATAATTCCTGAAGGTGGGAAAAACAGTGTCGCAATTGATTTGTTAATCACTAAAATCGGTAGTATAATCCAAAAAAACATGTTATAATACAGGGCGAATAGGAGTGAGAAAAATGACTCAAAAAAAAGTTTTAGTCACAAAAGAAGGACTAGATGATTTATTAAAAGAACAGGATAACTTAATTCATGTTGTCCGTAAAGAAGTTATAAAAGAATTACAGGAAGCAAGAGCCCAAGGTGACTTGAGTGAAAATGCGGATTATGATGCTGCACGTGATCATCAAGCACGAGTAGAAGCACGTATCCGTGATTTAGAAGCGATGTTAAGCAATGTTGAACTTATTGATGAAAAAGATAAGAAAACGAGCAGTAAAACAGTTTCTTTAGGTAGTAAAGTTAAAATTAAAGATTTATCCGATGAAAGTGAAGAAGAGTATACAATTGTAGGTAGTGTTGAAGCTGACCCTTTAAATGGTAAACTTTCTAACATGACACCACTTGCGATTGCATTAATGGATCATAAGATAAATGAAGTAGTACGAGTTGAGAATGTAGAAGAACCTTATTCTGTAAAGATCATCGAATTACATTAACGAAGTCAATTGATTTCGTTTTTTTTTTAGGCTTTCATCCGATTTAAACATATCAAGGAATAGGTGATACGATATGTTTAAACTTATTCCAATCTTAATTTTCTGCTTTTTTTTCTATCAACAATACCATTATGAAGATTTAACTCAATACGAACGAAAAGAAATACAAGTAGAAATTAAAGGCGAAATACATAAACCTGGAATCTATAAAAGCAAAAAGAATTTAAGTTTGGCAACTTTAATTAAAAAA
The DNA here is from genome assembly GCA_036642795.1 of Erysipelotrichaceae bacterium. Taxonomy (GTDB): domain Bacteria; phylum Bacillota_I; class Bacilli_A; order Erysipelotrichales; family Erysipelotrichaceae; genus JAVXTH01. The sequence continues at coordinate 29,276 of JAVXTH010000016.1, read as the reverse complement.
GCGGGAGGAATTAAAGAAAGTGCTGATTTATCCAGTTTAAATCAAAATCAAGTTCTAGAACATGAAAGCGTTGTTGTGATTCCTCAAAAACAAGAAAAACTATGTATATCAATTAATACCGCAACCATGGAACAATTTGATGCGATTAAAGGAATTGGACCTGTAATGGCACAACGGATTATTGATTATCGCAGCCAACAACCTTTTTCAGCCTTAACTGATTTAATGGAAGTGAAGGGAATTGGTGAAAAGTTATTTGCGAAAATAAAAGCTGAACTTTGTTTATGAAAAAACAAATGCTATTTTTAGCTTTTAGTTTTTGGATTATCTTATTATTTAATGATCTTTTATTACGAATGATCCTGATCCTTGCTTTAAGTTATTTCTTTTATAAACGAGATCGTGGAAATCCCTACTTATTTGTCGTTATCTTATTAATTTGTTGCTTTGTTACTTTACCTCAAAATCAAGATATGCCGGAACATAAAGTTGTGATCATTGAAAAGATTAAGAAGAATTATGCAATTGGAAAAGTTGATCATCAAAAAGTAATGTTATATGGATTAGAAAAGGTAGCCTTTCATGATGTTATTAAAATCGAAGGTGACTATGAAGAAATTCATGCGCTTTCGAATTTTTATGGTTTTGATTTTAAACAATGGTTAAATCAAGATCAAATACAATATCAAATGAAAGTTGAACATTATCAGATACAAAAACAAAGTAAGCGATTATCTGCTCATTTATATCGGCACGTTTGTTCACTTAAAGATAAAGAACATAGAACCTTTGTATTAGCCCATCTCTATGGCATAAAAGAAAAAGGGGATACATATAACCTAAACTATTTTATCAGCGCATCCGGGCTGCATATTGCCTTACTAGGCACTTTATTATATCGCTTATGCTTGCGTTTCTTAAGTAAACAAAAAGCCTCCTTACTTTCCTTTATCCTAATGTTTCTATTGGGCTATTGTACGATGTTTTCTTATTCATTGATCCGTTTTCTAATCTTTCGAGGTGTTTCTTTATGTCATATTGCCCATAAAAAAGATAAACTAGGTTATTCCATTATCCTTTGGTGCTTGCTTTTCCCAACCCATTTATTTGAATTATCTTTTATCTTACCAGTATTGTTTCAAATCGTTGATTTATTTGATCAACAAAAACGCAGTCGTTTTGTGAAACAAATGTTAATCTTAATTCCCATTCAATTGCTTTACTTTTATGAATGTAATATCATTCAAATCATGTTATTTCCAGTCTTTCGCTACCTCTTTTTAATCTTTTATAGCTATAGTTTACTCAGTACTTTTTTTACTTGGTTAAATCTTTTAAATCCAATGATGATAAGCATAGAACATTTTATTCTTCAATTAAACTTACCAAGTTTTATCATAATTGGATTACCTTCCTTCTTATGGCTTTATTATTGGCTCAATTTTTCATTAAAAACAATGAAATATAATCATTCCAATCTTATCATCCAATTTGTTTTATTATTGGTATGGCAACAATATGCCTTTATGTTTCAACCTTTTTATGAAGTGATGTTTATTAATGTTGGACAAGGTGATAGTGCTTTAATCACTCTACCATTTAATCAAGGAGCGATGATGATTGATGTCTGTGGTAATTTATTTAAGAATATTCCAAAGGATGTTATCTTACCAATTTTAAAAGGAAAAGGCATTGAACATCTAGATTTAGTAGTATTAACCCACGATGATTTTGATCATAGTGGTGGGTTACCAGAATTAAAGAAATTAATAAAAATAAAAAAAATCATAACGAAAAAACAACCATCGATTCAAATGGCAAATGTAAGTTTTCATGTCATCCTGAATCAGCTTCAATTCGAGGATCAAAATGAAAATTCAATCGTCTTATATACTAATATTCTAAACAATAAATTTTTATTTACGGGAGATGCTGGTCTTCCTTTTGAAAGATTGATGATGAAAGCTTATCCTGATTTAGATATCGATGTGTTAAAGGTTGGTCACCATGGATCAAATAGTGCGAGTTCATCTATGTTTGTTCAACAATTATCCCCAAAGATCGCATCAATATCAAGTGGATATCATAATCGTTATCATCATCCTCATCCAGATACCATTAAAAATCTAAAGAAACAGAATAGTTATATTAGTAATACAGCATATGATGGAGCTATGCGAATTCGTATTTTTCCTTTTTTTTCTATTTTAGAAACAAGCAATCATAAGCTTTCTTTCTACTTAAATCCTTAAATATAGTTTAAAGGTGGATACAACTATGATTGTCTTATGATATAATAAAACAGGTGATTAATATGAACTATGTGTTATATGGAGAAGAGCGCTGTTTACTTCAAGAAGCAATGAATAAGATTGTGGTTGATGAAGTGGGTAATAGCGATGAAATGAATACGGTAAGTTATAATGCACAGAATTGTAGTATCCAAGAAATACTAGATGATGCGCAAACCATACCTTTTTTTGCGGACAAAAAAGTCGTGATTGTTTTAAATGCGAATTTTTTATCAGGCAATAATGATACAGAAATTGATACAGCTCCCTTAGAAAAGTATTTAGAGAATTCACTCGCTTCAACGGTTTTAATCTTAGTCGGATATTTTTCTAAGTTAGATAGTCGAAAGAAACTTGTGAAACTAGTTCAAAAGCGTTGTCGTGTTATGAGCTTTCCACGTTTAGATGAATTTGGGAAACATCGTTTTATTAAAGAAGAAATTAATAAACGTAATATTAAGATAACCAAAGAAGCAATGGATGATTTATGTAATCGAGTCTTAAGTGATATTGGAACCATTCGTAATGAATTAGATAAATTAGCTTTACTTGAAAAAACAATCCAGGTGGAAGATGTTGATGCTTTAGTAACAAGACCTTTAGAAGAAGATGTATTTCAAATGGTCAATGCGGTGGTTCGAAAAGATTTAACTACTTCATTTAAAATATGGAATGATTTATGTATTTTAAATAAAGATGCAGTCTTCTTAACAGCGTTATTAGCAAGTCAATTTCGTTTTCTTTACCAAGTAAAATGTCTTCAAGTGCAAGGGAAAAGAGAAAGTGATATCGTAAGTATCTTAAAAGCTCATCCTTATCGAGTTAAAATGTCATTACAAAGTGTGGATTATTTAAGTATCAATGAATTATTATCGGTCTTAAATCAAATTGCCCAATTAGATCAAGATATGAAGAGTGGTAAGATTGAGAAAAAATTAGGCTTTGAAATGTTTTTAATTCGTATGCAAGGAGAATATTAAGATGAAATCATGTAAAGAACTATATCGAATTGGTCCAGGACCTTCTTCATCCCATACATTAGCTCCACAAAGGGCCTGTCGCTTATTTAAAGCACAGTGTGAGGAAGCTTATGAATATGAAGCCCAATTATTCGGTTCACTATCATTAACCGGTAAGGGACATTGTACGGACCAAATAATCATTGAAACAATGAAACCAAAGAGATGCGTGGTAAAGTTTTTAGCGGGTGAAGATTTAGTGCATCCAAATACAATGAAATTAATTGCTTATGATGAACAACATCAAGAATTAGATAACTGGACGATTTATTCACTTGGTGGAGGAGCCATTGAAGTTGTTGGCCATCCTGGTATTGATGGAGCGGAAGTATATCCACAGAAATCATGTCAGGAAGTTGTTGAATATTGTAAAGAGAATAAGATAAGATTTTATGAATATGTAGATGCTTATGAACAAGTTGATGATTACCTACATGAGATTATGAGTCAAATGTTAGAAACAGTTGAAAAAGGACTTGCGACTAGTGGTTATTTACCAGGTAAATTGCATTTAAAAAGAGTTGCCAAATCACTTTATTTAAAAGCGATGAATTGTGAAAGTGAAATAGAAAAAGAAAAATTATTACTAAGTGCTTATGCCTATAGTGCCAGTGAAGAAAATGCAGCCGGTGGTATGACGGTTACATCTCCAACCCTTGGTAGTAGTGGAATATTACCAGCAATTATATATTACTATTATCATAATCTAGGCTATACACGATTAAAAATTATCAATGGTTTAAAAGTAGCTAGTATTTTTGGAAACATAATTAAAACAAATGCGACTATATCTGGTGCAAAGGGTGGCTGTCAAGCAGAAATCGGTGCAGCGTGTGCAATGGGGGCTGCGATGATTGCTTACTTTAGGGGCTTGAGTGATGCTTGCATTGAATATGCAGCAGAGATGGGAATTGAACATCATCTAGGATTAACATGTGATCCAGTTGGTGGTTATGTAATGATTCCATGCATCGAAAGAAATGCAGTGGGAACCCTTCGAGCATTTGATTCAGCACTATTATCCCAATATTTAATGGAAGTAAAAGAAAACAAAGTATCCTTTGATATGGTTGTCAATACAATGAAATATACAGGACAAAAAATTGCGATTGAATTAAAAGAAACCTCACTTGGTGGATTAGCAATTGATGTACCAATGGGAAAGTAATCGATTGATTTCGGTTACTTTTTTTGACCTTAAAGACTAAAATTCATTTAAATCTTACCTTTCATTACATTAACTTTGCCTTTTATGTCATAGCTATAGTTAATATGTAACGTATTGTTATAATGATATTATAAGAACAGGTAGATAATAATTAAATACTACCTACAAAAAGGAGAAAAATTACATAGGAAAAAGGATACAATAAAGAAGTTGCTGTTAGTTGGATTATTAATACTGGGAACTGGAAGTATAATTGGTTGTAGTTCAAAGAAAAAAGGTGAGGCGAATCAAAAAGAAGAATCGTTTAAATTTGTATCAAGAAAAAGAGAACCCAAAGATATAGCTACAATGAGCGTTGAAGAAACTAAGACATTAGTAGCAGGGGATCAAATACACAAATTGCCGGATGCAAAGACACTTGAAAGTATGGGATTATGTTATGAGGTAGTTTATGAAGTTACACAAACATTACAAGGAAAGAAACTTAAAACAGAAACGAAAGGTATAATTGAACAATATGATTATGATGTTGACGAAACATATGATGACAGTGTTATTATAAATGGTGAAAATAGACATAATCTTGGAACATATCAATATGTTCATATAATACCGATTGATGGTGTTATTATAATAAATGGAGAGACAACATGGTATAAAGACGTAACCACTATGAAGGGAAAAAGTTGGATACTTGAAATTGGATTTGAAGAAAACATTGAAATTTTAAAGGCTATGTTTGGAATAACGGAATAGTCGAATAAGATTAAAATGTAGTATTCTTTGATATAGTTGTTCATAGAATGAAAAATACAGAACAAATAATACAATTGAATTAAAAGAAACAGCACTTGTGGATTAGTAATGGATGTGGCATTTACTTTAAAATGTAAAAAAAGATACAATATTACTTCTAGTCATATCATATCTTTTAAGAATTAGGTTTGATTTAAGTTATTTTGTTATGATGTGTTTGCACATTGCGGTTTTATTACATTCCGGGCAAGTTAGGTTACGCTTTGTTAGTGTACGACCTATATTTGTATATGCTTTTGCATCTGGTACAAAGAGTGCATGACAGGTTGGACATTCATACATTCCTGCTTCTCGCTCGATGTTTCCTGCTGCTTGAAAACTAACAATTGCTGTGAAGATAGCTAATCCTAAACAAAGTACTCGTAGGATACTGGGCAGGTTATTCGATAAGGATGCAAGCATAACCAAAGCAATGACGGCTATGACTCCGACAAAGATGAGGATCTTGGAATATCTCATCTTTTTCTTATTTTCTTCATTCTCTTTTATTAGATTCATCATATTTTCCTCAGCTTTCTTTTGATAATTTGAATTTGTTACGTTTTCTGCGGATAGTAAATCATTCACATTGATATTTAATCGCTCGCATAAAGGCAACATGATTGAAACATCAGGTAGACCATTTCCACATTCCCATTTTGAAACAGTTTTATCACTGATGCAAAGTTCATCTGCTAATTGCATTTGGGTAAGCTTACAAATCTTTCGACTACTAGCGATAAACTTACCAATTTTTATGGTATCCATTGAGTTTCCTCTCTTTCTTCATCCTCACTATACATGAATTTAAGAAGAAAGCATACCTACGAAGCGTAGAGCTTACAAATATAATGCTTTTAATGAGCAATGGGTAGTTATATCGATATAAATGAATTCAATAATTAAATACAGACTTACAAAGACTTGAATTTTAAATCATTCTATTTAACCACAAAAAGAGGTCTACATCCTGTATGACAGAAGGCAGACCTCTTTTTGGCGGAAGCGGTGGGATTCGAACCCACGTGTCCGTTAAGACAACCGCATTTCGAGTGCGGCTCGTTATGACCACTTCGATACGCTTCCGAGTATGAGTAAAGTGATTGTAAATTTAATTAAAAAAAGCTAGCTTATCACTAACTTTAATTATGCTTCGATCGCGTTGATAGCTTTGCTTAAACGTGATTTTTGTCTTGTTGCGTAGTTCTTGTGATGAATTCCTTTTACTACGGCTTTATCTAACTTAGAACTTGCGATGTTATAAGCTTCAAGAGCAGCATCTTTGTTTTTCGCATCAATGGCAGCTAAAACTTTTTTAATAGCAGTCTTTAGAGCAGATTTTTGTGCAGTCACCGCAAGGTTACGTTTGTTATTAGTTTTTACACGTTTCTTTTGTGATTGAATCTGTGGCATGTTTGCACCTCCTAGTTTTCAATTGCTTGTAAATTATAACAAAAGTAACCTAAAAAAGCAATAACATGCTGAAAAAAAAGCCATACTATTATTGAGGTGATTTCTTTTGAATAATAAAACATATGAGATTCGTTCCGATTTTGCGGATGAAGGGGCGTTTTTAAAGCAAAAAGATGAAAGTTTTACACATGAAGAAAGGATCGATGGTGAAATAAAAACAAACTATATTCGAATCTTAAAAGAAGCGAATATATTAAAGAAAGAAGTCGGGGATTATGTTTCAATCGGCTTTAAAAATATCGCAAATCATGCGGACCGCGATGAAGTAGTAAAACATATTATTAAGAATATGCAAGTGATGTTAAAAGGGATGAACTTAGATGATAAAAAAAGAATCTTGATTGTTGGTTTAGGAAATCGTTTTATCACAAGTGATGCTTTAGGTCCAGGTGTAATCAATGAGATTATGGTGACAGCTCATTTATATGAAATGAAAAGTGAGGTTGATTTAATCGGAACCCACAATGTGGCAGCAATTGCACCGGGTGTCATGGGTCAAACCGGTTTAGAAACATCTTCTATTATCGCAAGTGTTGCCAAGCAGTATAAGCCTGATTTTGTGATTGCTGTGGATGCACTAGCAACCAGTAATGCACAACGAATCAATCGAGTGATTCAAATCAACAACACCGGGATTCAACCAGGAAGTGGAACTGGAAATAATCGCCAAGCGCTAAACAAGAAAACATTACAATGTCCACTGCTTGCGATTGGAGTAGCTACGATTACCAGCATCGGTGCTATTTTAAATGAAACATTGCAACATTTGACGATTGAAAAAGAAACAATCTTACAAAGTATTGCGGATCAAAATGCTTTGGATTTAATTGTAACGCCTAAAGCGATGGATGATGAACTTCAATATTTAATTGAAATATTATCAAGAGCCTTGAATGAAGTAATTCATCCAAATTATTTAAACCGATAAACATATTTACTTTCCCTTTTACATAATATGAGAAGGGGAGGTTTTTTTATGAAAGCAACGTTTAAAATACTTTTTAAATGTATCCTTATTATTAGTTTTCTAATTTTGACTCCTTTTTTTACGGGAATGAAAGAAATCTTTGCTCAGAATCGTTTTATTGCTTCTTTTGTTGTACAACAAAAAACTTTAAATGAACAAATCTCAATTAAAAATAAATTAAATGTATTATCTTATAATTCAAATATTACGATTGAAAAAGATGAAATTAATACGGAAGTAACAACCCAAGATAGTCCTATTATTCCTCAACCACCTTCCTTGAATAAGCGCGTATATATTTATAATACGCATCAAAATGAACAATATAGTGAAAAGGAATCGGTTATGGATGCTGCGGTTATATTAGGAAATCAATTAAAAGAAAAGGGAATTGAAGTTGTATTAGAAACGAATGATTTTAGGGAATATGGAAGACAACATGATTTAGATTATAATCACAGTTATCAAATATCAAATAAATTTCTTAACGATGCCTTTGTTAATTACGGTGGTTTTGATTTAATCATTGATCTTCATCGAGATGCGATTCCTAGAGCATCTTGCTTTACGACGATTGATCAAAAACAGTATGCGAAGATGATGGTCGTTGTTGGTGGATTAAGTAAGAATGTGGATGCAATTCTTAAAACCAGTTCGACGTTAACTGACATGATTAATCAAAAGGTAGATGGTATTATGAAACCAGTATTAAATCGAGAAGCTTATTATAATCAAGATATGAATGAACATATGTTATTAATTGAACTGGGAGGGGATTTAAATACCTTTGATGAAATTAAGAATACGATTGATTATTTAAGTGATGGTTTAGTAAAACTATTGGGGTGATGAGGATGCGAAGATTTTTAGCTGATGCTTTTTTAATCTTAATTTTAGTTGCGATTGGTGATTATATAACATTACAAAAACCTGAAAAAAAAGAAGCAGAATTCAAAGAAAAAGTAAATGAATTTGAAGACGATATTATAAATCATAAAAGAATCGAAGCAAAAGTAAGTGAAAGTTCATTAAATGAAATTGAAGAAAATATGGCTTCAAGACTTGCCTTGGATACTTCAAGTTTTATTATTGAAGTAGCAGATACGGGTGCAATCATCGTTGCGGAAATATTTCATGGATTAACACAATAGAATGCCATAAGATAGAAACTTTGTGTTATAATTTTACCGAGGTGATTTTATGAAACCAAGAATTATATTTATGGGTACTCCTGTTTTTGCCTGTGAAATATTAAAATGTTTAGTAAAAGAAAAATATAATGTAATTGGGGTTGTTTCACAACCGGATAAAAAAGTTGGAAGAAAACAAATTGTTACGCCAACGCCATTGAAAGTATTGGCATTATCTTATGGTATGGATGTATATCAACCAATTCATATCAAAGATGAGATTGAAACATTATGTGCTTTAAAACCAGATTTGATTATAACCTGCGCTTATGGTCAATTTATTCCTCAAAGTTTGTTAGATTATCCAACGTTTGGAAGTATCAACGTTCATGCATCTTTATTACCTAAGTTACGAGGTGGCGCACCAATTCATAAAGCTATCTTATATGGTTATAAAGAAAGTGGCATATCAATTATGCGAATGATTAAACAAATGGATGGAGGTAGCGTTATGGCTCAATCGCATGTTGCGATTGATGATTGTGATACGATGGGTACCTTAAGTGAAAAACTAGCAAAATCAGGTTGTGCTTTATTAATCGAATCACTTCCTAAAATATTGGATGGAACGGCTGTTTTTAAAGAACAAGATGAAGCGCTGGCAAGTTTTGCTTATAATATTAGTAAAGAAGAAGAAAAAGTTGATTTTAATCAAGATATTAAGCTTGTTTATCAACATATTCGCGCATTGATACCAACCCCTACTGCTTATGCATTGATGAATCATAAAAAGATCAAATTCCACCAAGTGAGATGCAAAGTAGAAGTTCATAATCACACACCGGGTGAATTGATTGGTTTAATCGATCAAGGCTATGCAATTGCTGCAATCAATGGCTATATTTTAGTGGATGAATTACAAATCGAAGGCAAGTCAAAATGTGATGCACGTTCCTTCTTTAATGGACAGGGACGAAGCTTAGTGGGAACCATTTTAGAATAATATTATTTGAACAATCGATTCCTGTCGATTGTTCTTTAATTCAATGAATTATTTTGTTATAATAACACTACTTTGAAAGGGGTTGACTTAATGGATCAAAAACACATTCGAAATTTTTCTATTATAGCTCATATTGATCATGGAAAGTCAACATTAGCAGATCGTATTTTAGAACTTACGCAAACGGTTGCCAATCGCGATATGAAAGAACAATTATTAGATACCATGGATTTAGAGCGAGAACGCGGTATTACAATTAAATTAAATGCAGTTCAATTACAATATAAAGCACTGGATGGAGAACTATATCAATTTCATTTAATCGATACACCAGGTCATGTTGACTTTACCTATGAAGTATCCCGTTCCTTAGCAGCATGTGAAGGTGCTGTTTTGGTTGTCGATGCGGCTCAAGGAATTGAAGCACAAACCCTTGCCAATGTTTATTTGGCCCTTGATAATGATTTAGAAATCATTCCGGTTATTAATAAAATTGATTTGCCAAGTGCACAACCCGATTTAGTAAAAGAAGAAATCGAAAATATCATTGGTTTAGATGCTTCCGATGCACCTTTAATATCCGCTAAAAGTGGGTTAAATATTCAAGCAGTATTAGAACAAATCGTTACGAAAGTACCTTGCCCTCAAGGAAATCCTAAGGCTCCTTTACAAGCGCTTGTTTTTGATTCCATTTATGATGCTTATCGTGGTGTCATTGCTTATGTAAGAATCAAAGAAGGCGAAGTTAAAGTTGGCGATATGATTCGCTTTATGGCAACCGGTGCGGAATATGAAGTACTTGAAGTAGGGGTTCACACACCAAATGAGGTAAAGAGTGAAGTGCTACATTGTGGTGAAGTTGGCTTTATCGCGGCAAGTATTAAAACCGTAAAAGATGTTCGCGTTGGTGATACCATCACCAAAGTAGAAAAACCGGCTGCTCATCCCCTAGAAGGATATCGACAATTAAATCCAATGGTATATTGTGGTCTTTATCCAATTGATAGTAGTAAATACAATGATTTAAGAGATGCGTTAGAAAAACTTCAATTAAATGATGCTTCACTTCATTTTGAAGCGGAAACATCGCAAGCTTTAGGCTTTGGCTTTCGTTGTGGGTTTCTAGGCTTATTACATATGGATGTAGTTCAAGAACGCATTGAACGTGAATATAGTATCGATTTAATCGCAACGGCACCATCGGTAATCTATCATGCTTTCTTAAGTGATGGGGAAGAAATGGATATTGATAATCCAAGTATGCTACCCGATCCTTCACGAATTGATCATATCGATGAACCATTTGTGAAAGCTACCATTATGACACCAAGTAATTATATTGGAGCCATTATGGAATTAGCACAAAAGAAACGTGGTTTTTATAAAGACATGAATTATTTAGATGAGAAACGTGTCAATATTATCTATGAACTTCCATTAGGTGAAATTGTTTATGATTTCTTTGATAAATTAAAATCCTGTACCCGTGGTTATGCTTCCTTTGATTATGAAATAATTGGCTATCAAACAAATAAATTATCAAAGATGGATATTATGTTAAATGGTGAAATTGTCGATGCTTTATCCACCATTGTACATAAAGATTTTGCTTATAATCGGGGAAAAGCAATCTGTGAGAAATTAAAGACTTTGATTCCTCGTCAACAATTTCAAATTCCCATTCAAGCATGTTTAAATGGAAAAGTAATAGCTCGTAGTGATATTCGCTCTTTACGTAAAAACGTCTTAGCGAAATGTTATGGTGGCGATATCTCACGTAAAAAGAAGTTATTAGAAAAACAAAAAGAAGGAAAGAAACGAATGAAATCAGTGGGTAGTGTTGAAGTACCTCAAGAAGCATTTATGGCAGTTCTTTCTATGGATGAAGATTAAACAGTGTCGAAATAACACTGTTTTTTTCTAGTTTTGTCGAATTTCTTCTATGAAATAGGAAACATGTTAAAATACTTTGGGAAGTGAGTTTATGAAATATTCAACCATTCAAAAGTATAGTGAAGAACATTATTATTCAAAGGAAGAATGTAGAGCTGATTTTAATGATTCAACTTTATCTATTTTATGGAATGAAATTGAAGCATATCGAGCTCTTTTTCGACATGAAATTCATGTTAATAAACAAACCTATTATGTGACGTATAATCCTTATCTTTATCATAAAATAATTGTCTTACATCAAAATCTCAATGAACTTCAACATCGAGGCAAAGAAGAAATTGTTTGGCTATCGCTGAGTGAAACAGAAAGAAAAATATTAAATCATTTTTATGTTATATACAATGGGGATTCACAAGTGAATCCTTTATTAATTGTAAATGCTTTAAAAGCATTTCATTTAAATTTAGATCAAGAGCTCTTAACGATTCTATTAGCTGAAAAAGAAGACATCTTTTTAAAAGTATTTTTATGTATCTTGTTTTTGAATAAAAAGGAAGCAATTCTAGTGATTAATATTATTTGTAGTAAAATATCATTCTCAACTATATTAAAGGCGATTGATATTGATTTTTTATATCAAACGCTTATAAAAGATAAAGAATGTTTTGATTTAACTTATTTATTTCTTGTTTTCTTAAATCAAATACATAGAAACTTATCAAAGATGGTGCTAATATTGGAAAAGCAAAGTTTAGATAAGACGATTTTTATGAATCGTGAAGAACTTCATCATCTTTATCCGATGCTTCATCACTTACAAATTGACTTTTATTTATCTCATAAACAAAGTAATCATTTTTATGATATAAAGGATTATCAAGAAAGTAGCCATGTTTGTTATGAAACAGCAAGATCTTCATTGGAACAATTCGTTGCGTTACATTTCTATCAAAAACTAAAAGTCGGTAATAAATTTGTTTATTATATTGTGTGAGAGAGGTATTACTAGGATGAACATTATCATAATGGATTATGATTAAGCTTTTTATATGTACCAATCAAACTTCTTTGATCAAAGATCTACATATTATTTCTAATATGAATGCTTCTTTTCAAATCGTTGGTACAAGTCAAAAGGGATTAAAAAACACAAAGTTATTAAAAGAAACAAAACCGGATATCTTAATTATTACACCAAGTATGAATGAAGATAAATGTTATCAATTATTGATTGATATGAAGAAAGATGAAGAACTAGCAAAAATTAAAATCATCGGTCTTTTTTTTAGTAAAAAAGCGATGAATCTGTTTCATGATTATTTATTAAATATAGTAAATGTTGCCATATTTGAACCATATAGTAGCCAAGATATCTTTCATGCTGTATTATTATTAGAACAAGAACATATTGAATCGATGGCTTGTCAAGTTTCATTACCAAATGAAATCGTTACGTATCATTTAATCATTAAAGGTATTCCAAGTCATTTGTTTGGATTCGAATACTTAAAAACAAGTGTTTGTATGTTAGAAGATGATTATGTGTTTTATAAAACAAATATCACAAAGCTTTATGATGATGTCGCAAGAAAACATCATACAACAAAATCACGCGTTGAAAAATGCATGAGAACGGCAATTGCTCATGCGGATGGTTATGATGAAAAGATATCCAATTCGCAAATGCTGTTTGATATTATCAATCGCATTCATCAATGAGATTAGGAGGTAAAATATGGTTCATTCACTTTATGTACACATTCCATTTTGTCAGCACATTTGTGCTTATTGTGATTTCTTTCGTTGTGGTTATCATGAAGGCTTAGCCGATCGTTTCTTAACGGCTTTTCATACGGATTTAATCAATCAAGTAAAAGAAAAACAATTAAATACAATTTATATTGGAGGGGGAACACCAAGTGCATTAACACTGAGTCAACTGGATCGATTGCTTTCCATGTTAGAACCTTATAGTAAGCAGGTTAAGGAATATACGATGGAAGCAAATGTTGAATCATTGTCATTCGAAAAATTAAAATTAATGAAACAATATGGCATCAATCGTTTATCTTTAGGGGTTCAAAGCTTACAGGAATCTTTATTAAAAATAATAGAAAGAAACCACACTCTTCCACAGATTAATGAATGCATTCATAATGCACATGCTGTTGGGATTGATAATATATCAATTGATTTGATATATGGCTTACCAACGCAAACAAAAGCGCAATGGGAACTAGATTTAAAACAAGCCGTGCAGTTAGATATTAGCCATTTATCTCTATATGCTTTAAGCATCGAGGAACATAGTGCTTTTGGTAGAAAAGGGGTAAAGAATATCGATGAAGAAATCGAAGCAGATATGTATGAGATGGCAATCACTTTATTGAATCAACATGGCTTTCATCAATATGAAATAAGTAGTTTTGCGAAAGATCAATGTGAAAGTCAGCATAATAAAGCGTATTGGCATTACGATGATTTCTATGGAGTAGGCTGTGGAGCTAGTGGAAAAGTGAATCATATACGTTATGATATGACCCATAATATTCTTGATTATATCAATGGAAAAGACATAAAAAAAGATATCATATTAAAGGAAAAAGATGAGATGTTTGAATATATCATGATGTCAATGCGCTTAAAAGAAGGTTTATCGATGCTTCATTTTAAGGAGCTATTTGATAAAGACTTTAAAGTTTATTATAAGCAGGTTGTAGATGAATTAATTGAGAAAAAATTATGTTATGAAGAAAATCAATCTTTAAAAACAACAAAACAAGGTATGTTGTTTTTGAATGATGTGATTGAAGCTTTTTTATGAGATTTACTTATTTATAGTTTCATAGTATTTAATCAAAGCTTGCGTTCCTTCATTTTCAAGACCATGTTGAGCTAAGCTTTGATACATTTCTAAGATGCAATCGAGCATTTTTAAGTCTTGGTGTTGATCTTCCATAACCGCTTGAACAATTTTCATATCTTTTATAAAATGTTTGATATAAAAGCCGGGAGCAAAATCATTCTCTAATACAAGTGGTGCGTTGTGATCTAATTGCCATGATCCAGCAGCACCTTTTTGAATGGCTGCTAATATAATATTGGGATCAATGTCAACACAGCGTGCATAATGAATTGCCTCACTCATCCCCGCTACCGAGCCGGCTACCGCGATTTGATTTGCTGCTTTGCAATGTTGTCCACAACCAGCTTTCCCTATGTAATGAATCGATGCCGCAAGGGATTCAAAGAGTGGATAAGCAAGTTTAAAAGTATCATAATCACCACCGACCATAATCGATAAGGTGGCATTACGTGCACCGGATTCACCTCCTGAAACAGGAGCATCTAGGACTTTGAATGCTTTACCTTGTTGATATAAAGTTTTAGCTAAGATGGGGGAAGAAGTAGTCATATCGATGAGCAATGTATTTTTTTTCGCATGATTGAAAATACCATCTTCTCCTGTATAAATTGCTTCAACATCACTTGGAAAAGCAACCATCGTAAATACAGCCTCCACATCGCTTACACATTCAGCAATGCTATCACACACAAGGATACCAAATTCTTTAAGGGGGAGTGCTTTTTCAATGCTTCGATTATAGACACGAACATCGTGGCCTGCTTGTTGTAAATGCATCGCCATGAAATGCCCCATAACGCCTGTTCCAATCCATCCAATTTTCATAAAATCACCTCTGTGTTTATTATACACAATTTATTAAAATTTCTAACTATTTTTATTGTAAAATTAAATAAATAAGTGTAATGTAAAGACAAAAGGGAGGTATCTTATGAAAACAATTAGAATAAATGAAAAAGTTGTTCCTGCCATTGCTCAAGGTTGTATGCGTTTTGCTGGAATGAGTGTTGATGAAGTAGAAAAAATTGTTGAAAATGATTTAGAAAATGGAATTACTTTCTTTGATCATGCGGATATTTATGGTGGAGGAGAATGTGAGTCATTATTTGGTGAAGTACTTAAAAGACATCCAGATTGGCGTCAAAAAATGATCATTCAAACAAAATGTGGTATTCATCGTGATGATACGACTTACTATGATTTTGATAAAGATTATATTATTAAATGTGTCAATGAAAGCTTAGAACGTTTAAATGTTGAATACGTTGATTATTTATTATTACATCGTCCCGATGCTTTAATGGAACCACGTATGGTTAGTGAAGCCTTTGACGAGCTGTATGAAACCGGTAAAGTATTACATTTTGGGGTTAGTAATCACAATACTTATCAATTAAAACTATTAAGAAAGTATTGTCATTGTCCGATTGAAATCAATCAGATGCAGTTTTCTTTAAAACATACTGGAATGATTGATGCAGCTCTTAATGCGAATACTTTAGAAGATCGTGCACTGGACCGTGATGGGGAAGTTTTGGATTATTGTCGCATCCATAATATTACCATTCAATGTTGGTCACCTTTTCAATATGGAATGTTTGAAGGTACTTATTTAGATGCTGAAAAATTTCCTGAATTAAATAAAAAAATTGATGAACTTGCAAATAAATATCATGTGAGCAATAGTGTGATTGCAATCGCCTGGATTTTACGTCATCCAAGTGATATGCAAGTGGTTGTTGGAACAACGAATATCGATCGATTAACAGCATTAAGTAAAACCGGAGATATTGTCTTAACGAAAAAAGAGTGGTATGCTTTATACATCGCAGCTGGTAATTTATTACCTTAGATAAAAATGTTCACATATAAAAAGGGGGAAGGATAATGAAACATAAACTCATTTATATTATTTGTATTGGCTTTGTTGTGCTTGCGGTTCTTACTGGATTTAGTGCATCACAGAATCGAAAACACAGGGAAGAACTAGCATTAAAAGCTGAAAAGAGCGTTGAGGTGTTATTTCAAGATAAAAAACAAACAACTCCTAAGCTTGATTTAAAACAAAAGAATATCGAACTTGCGCAGAAAAAAGTAGATCAAGTTCAAGATAAGAAAAAAGCAACTTCACTTAATAAAAAGCTTTCATTATTATCTCAGTACATTAAGTACCAAGATAAGATAAATGCTTATTTTGTTGAGGGTATATGTCAAAGTGATATAAATCAAGATCAATTAGCAAAGGATGAAGTTTCATTAAGAAAACTTCCAGTTCCTTATGTGAAATTGTTAGAGCCACAATTAAACAAGGTCAAAGCCCAAGTCCAAGCAATGAACGATGCGATCGCTTCCACAAAAGCTTTATTTAATGATGAAGCAATGAATAACGTGAAAGATGATGCGAATTCTGATTCTTATCAAGCTGCTTTGGATAAAGTAAATGCTTTACCACAAAAAAACTTAGTTGAAACTTATACACCTGTTTTAGAAAAAGTTAATCAATTTCTATTAGAAAAAGAAAAAATTGCTCGTCAAAGAATTGAAGCACAAAGACAAGCAGCACTTGCTCAAGCACTTGCTGAGGCAAAAGCAGCCAAAGAACAAGCTGAAAAGGATGCGCAGCGAAATGCTTTAATTCAAGCTAGTAATGTAAAGATACAAGGGATTCCTTATTATAATCAAAATTCTGAAGGTTTACCAAATGGTTGTGAATGTACATCCTTAATGATGGCACTTCACTACAAAGGTTATGCGAAAGATTTGAATTTGCATCAATTTGTCGATGCATGTCCAAGAAGTGATAATCCTCATTTAGGTTTTATCTATCCGATGGATTCCTATGCACCTTATAAAGTGGTTCACTGGATTGCACCCGATGCCTTGAGTAAATTTGGTTCTAATTATGGAACTGTCGTAGATATTTCAGGTTGTTCAACGGATGCTTTAAAAGCTGAAATTGACCAAGGAAATCCAGTTGTATTCTATGCAACGTATGGCTTTAGAGATGCGAAAGGTTGGGATGGAGAAGTACCAACAAATCTTCATGTCATGTTATTAATCGGTTATAATCCAGTCTCTAATTCCTATATTGTCAGTGATCCAGTGCTTGGTGAACTGGTTGTGAGTGCACAACGTTTTGAAGCAATCTTTGCGTATAATCGTTTCGCAATCAGTGTTCGTTAAACTAATTTCAAAGCTTCCTTCAAATATGCTTGCGAAGGATTCGAAAGCATGTTATAATCTAATGGCTTTTACACTGGGTCTATGGAGTATCCTCTAACCTTACACTCGGTCTAAAAGGACGAAACATAAATAGGAGGAAACGAAATGTTATTAAAAACTGAAAAACAAGCAATCATGAAAGAGTACGCAAGATTTGAAGGTGACACTGGTTCTCCAGAGGTTCAGGTAGCTGTCTTAACAGCACAAATTAATCGTTTGACTGAGCACTTAAAAGAACACAAACATGACTTTCATTCACAACGTGGACTAATGAAAATGGTTGGTAGCCGTCGTAATTTACTTAAATATTTAAAAGCTAAAGATTTAAGTCGTTACCAAGAATTAATTTCTCGCTTGAACTTACGTAAGTAAAAATTGAAACAAATTAAGAATTCCTTTCATGGAATTCTTTTTTTTGTTCCAAAAATAAGTTAATTATGGTATCATTGTATAGGTTAATTAAAATAATGAGGTGAATAAATTGGCAAAACAAACATTTAGTTTGGATTTCTGTGGTCGTAAAATCACAGTAGAAACAGGAGAAATCGCCAAACAGGCCGGAGGGTCCGCCCTGGTACGGTATGATGATACCGTTGTATTATCAGCTGCTACGGCAAGCAAACAAGCAAAAGAAGGAATTGATTTCTTTCCTCTAACGGTTACTTATGAGGAAAAAATGTATTCCGCAGGTAAAATTCCTGGAGGATTTTTAAGACGTGAAGGTAGACCTAGCGAACACGCTACTTTATCAGCACGAATGATTGATCGTCCGATTCGTCCGCTTTTCGCTGATGGATTTCGTAATGAGGTACAAGTAGTAAATACGGTCTTGTCCGTGGATGGTAATTGCAGTCCAGAAATGACCGCAATGTTTGGTGCTTCTTTAGCATTATGTGTTTCAGATATTCCATTTAATGGTCCAATCGCTGGTGTTAGCGTAGGTTACATTGATGGGGAATATGTGATTAATCCTTCCATTGAAGATACACAAAAGAGTGAAATCATGTTACAAGTTGCTGGTACTAAGTATGCTGTTAACATGGTAGAAGCTAGCGCCAAAGAAGTTAGTGAAGAAGTAATGTTAAATGCGATTATGTTTGGACATGAACACGTAAAGCAATTAGTTGAATTCCAAGAAATGATTGCCGCTAAAGTGGGAAAAGAAAAACGTAAAATTGAATTATATGAAGTAAGTGCTGAACTAAATGAAAGTGTTCGCAGTAAAGTTGAAACACGTTTAGTTGAAGCAGTTGCGATTCATGATAAATTAGAGCGCTATGGTGCCATTGATGATTTAGAAGATGAAATGGTAGCCATCTATGATGCTTTAACTTATGATAGTGAAAAAGACAAAGCTCGTACGATTAAACAAGTAAAAGAAGTTTGTCATGATATTGTGAAAGACGAAGTTCGTCGTTTAATTACGGTTGATAAAGTACGTCCCGATGGTCGTAAAATCAATGAAATTCGCCCATTGAATTCACAAGTTGATTTATTACCAAGAGTTCATGGTAGTGCCTTATTTACACGTGGTGAAACACAAGTGTTATCCGTATGTACATTAGGTGCAGTGAATGATAATCAAATCATTGATGATTTAACGGATGTAGAATCAAAACGTTTCTTACATCATTACAATTTCCCACCATATTCGGTTGGAGAAACAGGACGTATGGGATCTCCTGGACGTCGTGAAATTGGACATGGTGCTTTAGGTGAACGTGCTTTACTTCAAGTCATTCCAAGTTTAGAAAAATTTCCTTATACCATTCGTTTAGTTGCGGAAGTATTGGAATCAAACGGTTCCTCTTCACAAGCTTCTATTTGCGCTGGTACAATGGCGTTAATGGCAGCCGGTGTCCCAATTAGTGCACCCGTGGCTGGTATTGCGATGGGACTTGTGAAACAAGGGGAACACTATACTGTATTAAGTGATATCCAAGGAATGGAAGATCACTTAGGTGATATGGACTTTAAAGTTGCTGGAACACCAAAAGGTATTACAGCACTTCAAATGGATATTAAAATTGATGGCTTAAATAAAGGTATTTTTGAAGAAGCTTTGGCTCAAGCTAAAGTAGGTCGTCAAGAAATCCTTGAAAATATGCTAGCTACTATTCGTGAACCACGCAGCGAAGTTGGAACTTATGCACCTAAGATTTTCCAGATGAGTATTGATCCAGATAAGATTCGTGATGTGATTGGTCCAAATGGTAAAATGATCAATAAGATTATTGAAGCATGTGAAAATGTTCAAATTGATATTGAAGATGATGGAAAAGTTGTAATCTATCATAACAGTTACGATGCGATTCATAAAGCAGCTGAAATGATTCAAAATATTGTGAAAGTTGCGAAAGTTGGCGACATCTTTGAAGCGAAAGTAGTACGAATTGAGAAATTTGGCGCATTTGTAAATCTATTTGGTAATACCGATGGTTTATTACATATTTCAAAAATTGCACATGAACGCTTAGAAAAAGTCGAAGATGCGATTAATCTTGGTGATATTGTTAAGGTCAAAGTTGTTGAAGTAGATGATAAAGGCCGTGTCAATGTTTCAAGAAAAGCATGTTTAGAAAAACCAAAAGATGATTTAGGAAATGATGTTAAAGACAGTGAAGAAGATAAGAGAGATCGTTCAACACGTGTTCATCATGTAACTCGTCACGCTAAAAAAGAAGATTAAACTTAAAGTAGTTGCGTGAAGCAACTACTTTTCTTCAATAGAAAGGAAATAACAATGAAAGCAATTAAACATTTAAACTTAATTGGTGCCCATAATGTAAGAGATTTGGGTGGGTACATGATAAATCAAAACCATATAAGTGCATGGCATACCTTATATCGCGGTGATAATTTACATACATTAGTCGATCAAGATTGGACTTGCTTATATCAAGCAAAGATTCGTACCATCATTGATTTGCGTTCCTTAGCAGAAGTTGAAAATGAAGGTTATGATAGTGAAGCACATCAGATTAAAACCTATCATATTCCTCTTCAAAACGAACAAATTGATATGCATAATATGAAACAAAGCTTATCAACCAGTAGTTTTTTAATGTCACTTACCGATGGTTATCGAAAATCAATTGAAAACAATCAAGCAAATATTGCGAAGATCATGAATACCATTGGAGAACATATTCAATCTGGTGCTGTCTTGTTTCACTGTACGGCAGGAAAAGATCGCACGGGGGTAATAAGCTTTCTATTATTATCGCTGATGGGAGTACAAAATGAAGATATCATCGCTGATTATCAGGTGAGTGCTTCTTATATTCATAAAGGCATTGGCACAAATCAATTATTATCTAAAATACCGGAAAAATATCAATACTTATTACATAGTGATCCTAGTAATTTGGATGGCTTATTTGATTATTTTTCAACCATATCGGTCGAGTCCTATTTGCTTGATTGTGGTGTAAGTCAGCAACATATTGATAATATTAAAAATTGTTTTATTGATTAGTCATCTACGGATGACTTTTTTTCTAAAAGACTGTTAACGATGGGTAAGCTGTGGTAGAATTATCCTTATGAGGTGATGAAAGATGGAATGGTTAACAATTGCAGAAACATATAAGGAACAATTTATTAAAGACTTACGTGACTTAATTAAAATTAAATCTTTACGTAACGATGCTGAGGCTTCGCTTGGCATGCCTTTTGGTAAAGAATTAAGAGTAGCGTTAGATTTTATGATGGAACTTGGAAAACGCGAAGGTTTTAAGGTTAAAGATATTGATGGTTATGCCTGTGTTTTAGAGTATGGAGAAGGCGATGAAACGATTGGTGTTTTAGGTCACTTAGATATTGTGCCAATTGGGGAAGGTTGGAGTAAGGATCCTTTTGGCGGTGAAATCATTGATGGTTATATGTTTGGACGGGGAACGATGGATGATAAGGGACCTGGAATGGCTGGTTTTTATGCATTAAAAATGATCAAAGATCAAGCGATTAAATTAAATAAAAAAATTATGCTAATTTATGGCTGTGATGAAGAAAGTGGCATGTCTTGTATGCGATATTATCGAGAACATGCGCAAATTCCAGATATGGGATTTGTACCCGATGCCAATTTTCCTTTAATCTATGGTGAAAAAGGTGGCATTCATATTGATATAAAAGGCGATTTAGCTGGAGATATTGTTTCGATGCAAGCTGGTGAACGTGCCAATATTGTAATTGGTAAAGCAGATATTGTTGTTGAAAAATGGAATGATCAACATGCTTATGATTTTAATTTTTATCTACAATCAAATAATTTAGAAGGAAGCATTTCTTTATTGGAAGACAACAAGGCACTGCTTCATATTGATGGTGTTGCAGCCCATGCTGCTACCCCTTATTTAGGAAATAATGCAGGCCTTCATTTAATTAATTTTGTTGCTTCTTCTTATCAAAATGAAACATGTAAGATTTTATATAATCTTTTAAAAGACTGGCAAGGAAGTGGTTTACATATTGCCCTTGAAGGTGCTCGAATGGGATTTTTAACGCTTAATACGGGAATTATTAAGATTGAAGATCATAAGATTGAATGTACGATTGATATTCGTTATCCAATTGATGCCGATAAAGATGAAGTTTTAAATAACATTGATGCAACCTTAAATAAAGCCTTACCAACTTTTACGCATCAATGTGGTTATGTATCCAATCCTTTATATGTGGATCCTAAAAGTGATTTAATCACGATTCTTGAAGCTACGTATCGTGAATATAGTGGTGATATGACAACTCCAATTATGACGATTGGGGGAGGTACTTATGCGAAAACATTTGAAAACTTTGTGGCATATGGACCAGAATTTCCACAGACAAATCAAAGCGCTCCTTGCATGATTGGCGCTCCTCATCAAAGCGATGAAGGCGTTAAAGTAAGCGACTTAATGCTTGCGATTGGTATTTATGCAGCTGCGATTGAAAAATTAGATAAGGTATAACAGCATGCGAATGAGAAAATTGAAATGGGCGAAAGAGCATTTAGAAAAGAGTCCAGTGGTGATTCAAGAGCCACTTACTTGTGCTGGTAAATGGCGCTCTTTATTGAATAGCGATATCGTTCATATTGAGATTGGTACAGGTAAAGGGGATTATTGGGTCAATATGGCTGCAATGTATCCAAGTGAAGGCTTTATTGGAGTGGAAAAGAATGAATCAGCAGCCGCTCTTTCTACACGCAAATATGAGGAACAACCGGCTGCGAACATGAAATTTATTCATCAAGATGCCCAAGCGATTGATACATGGTTTGAAGAAGGTGAAGTGGATGTAATTCATTTAAACTTTTCAGATCCATGGCCTAAGCGCAGAACTCAAAAAAGACGTTTGTCGGATCGTAATTTTGTCCAAAAATATGAACGTATTTTAAAGAGTGAAGGCGAACTTATCATGAAGAGTGATAATGCTTCTCTCTTTGAATTCAGTCTACAAGAATTTAGTCAAATGAATTGGATCATCAAAGAAGTTTGGGTTGATTTTCGTAGCCAAGAACACGCAGAAGATGCGATTAGTGAATACGAAAAAAAGTTTATGGATAAAGGACAACCAATCTATCGTGTCATCTTTCAAAAACCAAAGCATAAATAAAAACAGTCTGCGCAATTATTTGCGCAGATTTATCATTTTAGTGATATTTTTAGTGGAAATAATGATATAATATTTATGTTTATGGGCTATTGTAAGATTAGCTTAAATTTATGTCAGGAGGAAAATTATGAAGAAAAAATTAGTACTGATATTATGCTTCATAATTTTAAGTGGTTGTGGTGAACAAAAGAACATTGCATATGATGTGAAAACGCAATTAACGAAAACGGCAGATATGGCAGAAATACCCGCAAGTAATATGGATAAGAAATATTATAGCTATTATTTACCGGCTGGCATTGTACGTAAAGAAAGTACCGATGTAAATGAAGTATTTCGAGTTGATCAAAATGATTTAGTAATGAATTTTAATACCGCAAATATTGTGATTAATAAGTTTTATAAAGAATCACCAAAAGTGGTCGATACAAAAAGTGAAGCTAGTAAGAAAGCTGAAATAAAAGATCTAGAAAAAGTTACTTATAAAAAAGGAAAAAATGGGGAATATATTTATAAGGGTTATTATGAAAATAATCATTATCAAACTTACCCTTATTCACTTGTGTTAATTAAGAATAAAAGCAATGATTATTTGATGCATTTAAATGCAACCATTGTTGACTTCTATAGTGTGCTACCTTCTGCTAGTATTTCATCATCCTTAAAAATTATGATGAAATTAGCTAAATCAATTGAATATAAAAGTGAAGTAGTATTAAATGATTATTCAATGAAACAAATTGAGAATTCAAAAAAAGAAAACTTAGATTTCCTAACAAAGAATTTTCCTGAAGAAGGCTATTTAAATGAAGTAGAGAATAAACGGGAAGAATCACCGATTAAATAAGAGAGGATCTTAATTATGAAAGAATGGATGTTTGAACTTAATTCATTGGATGAATTTAAAGAATTAAAACAAAAAGATAACATAACCATTTTCACATTCTCTGCACCTTGGTGCCCTGATTGTCGTTATCTTGATGGTTTTATTCAAGAATTAATTGATAAGTATGATCAATATAACTTTGTTTATATTGATCGTGATCGTTTTATTGAAGTATGCAAAGAACTGGAAGTTATGGGAATTCCAAGTTTTGTTGCGTATAAAAACAATCAAGAAATTGGTCGTTTTGTTTCTAAAATGAGAAAAACAAAAGATGAAATAGATGAATTCTTAGGAGAATTGCGATGAGTATAATACGTGCTTTCTATAATCAAAAGGCTTTCCCCAATATCTTAATGGTGGTAATAAAAGATGCGGTAGTGGATACGAGCAAAACATTAAATCACATTTGCGCATTATATGATAAAGAGGGTGAACTTCTAGGTTATAATATTGAGTGTGAGGATTATCCTTATACCAAAGATGGATATCAAAAAACAAGCAAAGCATTATTAAATTATATAAATGAAAAATTAAGTAAAGAAGGCTTTCCAGTATTGGAACATGATTTCACACCAAGGATTGTGGTGGGTCATATCAAAAAATGTGAAGAACATCCAGACAGTGATCATTTACATGTATGCTTGGTTGATGTTGGCGCACGACAGGTACAAATTGTTTGTGGAGCTAGCAACGTCAAGGAAGATCAATATGTGGTAGTAGCCTTAGATCAAGCAGTGTTAGCAGATGGAAAATTAATTCTAAAGGGTAAGTTACGAGGCATTGAAAGTGAAGGAATGATTTGTAGCGAATGGGAATTAGGATTGATAGATCATAAAGAAAAAGGTATTCTAGTATTAGATAAGACAAACTATGTCGGTGACGACTTTTTTGGAAAGGATGAGAACAATGTTTAATAAATTACTTAAGTTTTTCTTTGAAGAAGTTCCGGAAGATGAAAAAGTAGTGGTGGATGATGAGTTAAAACCAATTAGTATTAAAACACCAATTGAAAAAACGAAACCAGTTAATGAAACGCCGGTTCAACAACCACTTAAAACAACCATGGCAGATATCCGAGTTGAAGATACACCGATTAAGCCACAGGTAAAAGGCGAAACTATAAATAAAGCGAAAAAGTTTAACATTGATTTAAGTCGTGAAGAAGGTAAAACAAGTGAACCTCGCTATCATAGCAGCAAAGTTGAAAGCAAAGCAGGTTATGAGTTTACACCGGTCATTTCACCGATGTTTGGTGCGGATGAATATGATGAAAAAGGTATAAAAGACGAATTGCGTAAAGTTACGAATATCAAACCTAAAAAGTTAAATGCTTTGGGTACGATTATTTCGCCAATCTTCGGTGCGCAAGAACTTGCCGACATGGAAGAAAATGCACAAGAAAAAATTATAGCGGAACATAAAACACCAATTGTAATGGAAGATAGTGAATTACCCAATTATTCAATTGATGAAATGATAAGTGATCAACAAGAAGAGGAAGAAATTGAAAATGGTGGACAAGCAACTCAATGCTCCTTGTTTGGTGATCAGGAAAGCATAAACGAAGAACCATTATATAACATTGATGAGGAATTATAATAGAAGGAAGATGAATCTATGTATCATTTTATAGGAATTAAGGGAAGCGGAATGGCTTCCTTAGCGGAAATTATGGCCGATAAAGGTGAAGTAGTTACCGGTTCTGATATTGAAAAATATATTTTTACGCAACAACCTTTAGAAGATCGAGGAATTAAAATTACTAGTTTTGATGCAAGTAATATTAAAGAAAACAGCATTGTTATTATTGGAAATGCTTTTGATGAACAAAATGTTGAGGTAAAACAAGCCTTATCGATGAAATCGGTCACATGTTATCATTATCATGATTTCTTAGGTAATTTATTAAAAGATTATGTTTCAATCAGTGTTGCTGGAACTCATGGGAAAACAACAACGACAGGCATTTTATCACATGTGATGGGAGAAGTAGCTCCTACTGGTTATTTAATTGGTGATGGAACTGGATTTATGCCAACGGATAGTAAATACTTTGTACTTGAATCTTGTGAATACAAACGACATTTTATGGCATATCATCCAGATTATGCAATTATCACAAACATTGATTTAGACCATGTTGATTATTATCATGACTTAGCGGATTATATTTCCGCATTTCAAGGGTTTGCGAATCAAGTTAAAAAAGGTTGTGCCTTATTTGGTGATGATGACAATGTTCGTAAAATGAGCGTAAAGAGCAAGCATTTATATTATGGCTTAAAAGCGGGTAACGATGTTCAAGCTAGAAATATTGTGGAAGCGCAAAATGAAACAAGTTATGATATCTATTATCATAATGAATTTTTCGGCCATTTTGAATTACCATTTGTTGGGAAACCATTTCTTTGGAATACAATTGGCGTTATCGCAGTCGCTATTATGGAAGGTATCCCAAGTGCTACTTTACAACATGCACTAGCTACATTCCCCGGCGTAAAACGTCGCTTTAATATTGAAACAAAAGGGGATCAAGTTTATATTGATGATTATGCTCATCATCCAACGGCGATTAAATTAACAATTGATGCCGCTAAAACAAAATATCCAGATAAAAAAATTATCGCAATCTTTAAACCAGATCGTTTTTCAAGAGTCTTTTATTTAATGGATCAATTTGCTCATGCATTTGATGAAGCGGATGAAATCTATTTATGTCATTTTCCGGATAATGCGGCGAAAGAGGAAGGAATTGATATTTCAATTCTTGATTTGGCTAAGTTAGTTGAAAATAGTAAAGTGATCAAAGAAGATGAAGAAAGCGCAAAGCTGCTTGCAAGCAGGGGACCAGCTGTTTATTTGTTCATGAGTAGTAAAGATATTTACAAGTTTAAAAATATTGTAAAAAGTTTTCATTAGTATTGTAATGATTTTCAAAGTGTTGTAATATATATTGGAGGTGTTTCTATGGGACTAGATCAATTATTAGAACTAACAAGTAGTGTGAGTATGAAATTATTACCAATTTTAGGTGCTATTATCTTAGTCTTTTTAATCGTTTTTGTTCATCATTTAATCAAAGTATTAACGGAAACAAAGACTACTTTATTATTAGTAAGTAAAACAATAGAAACGGCAAATCGTGATTTACAACAATTAGAAAAACCATTATCAACGTTAAATGAACTAAGTGATACCGTTGATTATGTTCATGAAGCAAGTAAGAATGCGGTTCGCTCTGCCATTGTTACCATCCTTGAAAATTTTTCTTCGATTAAAGAATGGTTCATGAAAGCAGATAAAAATAATGATACTCCAGTACCAGATCATAACGAGAATGAAAATGAATGTGGAGGTGAAAGTAATGGAGAATAAAGATCATATCCAAGAAGTCGAAGAAATGAAAACACAAGCTAAATTTGAATTTATCGATGCTGATGAAGAAAAAGATAGCGAAAAGAAAAAATTGTTAGAACAGTTTAATAATGAACTAACAAATTTATTCGATGATTTTAAAGAATGGGTTAAATACCAAAATCAACCAGAAAAGATTGAAGCAAGGAAACAAAAATTAAAAGAAGAAAGTGAAAAACTAGTTTCCAGAACAAAGACTTTATTAGATGATGTTAAAAATAACGAAACGTTTAATCAAACAATGTCGAATGTTGGAAATGAAGCTAAAAAATATTATGATGCTTTAGCTCATGGTGTAAGCCAAGGCGTTGAAGCAATTAAAGATAATGAGTATGTACAAAAAACAGTGGAAACAATCAGTGAAGGAATGCATCAATTTAGTGAAGATGAACGAGTAAAACAAACAAGTTCAAAATTGAAAAAAGGCACTTTGAATGCTGCAACGGGAGCCTATAATTCATTGAAGAAAGTATTAGAAGAAAAAAAAGATGTAAATGAAATTGATAATAACACTACTGAAGAACATAAGGAACAGTAGGGAAGGAGTACTATGAAACGAATAACAATTTACGATGTCGCACGCGAAGCGGAAGTTTCACTAGCCACTGTATCCCGAGTAATTAATGCTTCGGAAGTAGTTAGAGAAGATACACGAGTTAAAGTACAAGAAGCAATTGAAAAATTAGGTTATAAACCAAATGCAATTGCTCAAGGTTTAGCCTTACAAAAAACTACTACCATTGCACTGATTGTTCCGGAAGCTAGTTTCTTTTATACAGGGCAGATTATTAATGGTCTGATTGATGTTGCGAAAATTTATAAATATAATATCGTTTTACATACGACAACAGAAGGCATTACCGGGATGAATGATATTGTGGAAACAATTATTAAATCACGGGTTGATGGTGTTGTAATCTTTAATGATAAATTATGTAAAGAAGAATTGAATGCTTTAACACGTTATCAAGTGCCAATTGTAGTGATTGGGGATCATATGAATGAAGATGCGATTGGTTCCGTCTACGTTGATTATGGTACGTTAATCTATGATTATATCACTTCTTATTTAGATCGTGGAATTAAGAACATTGCCTTAATTGAAGATCGTAAGAATCCAGCGATGATCAAACAGTTAAAAGTTGGAATTGAAAAAGCTTTTGATGATAAAGGATTAAAATTCAATCAATTTGTTTCAATACCTAAAGAATATCGTTCTTCTTATTTATACTTAAAAGAGTATTTTAAAGATCATAAACATGAATTGATTATTACTTATCGTGATTCTCAAGCAATGGCTGTTTTAAATTCAGCAAATGAAAATGGTCTTAAGATTCCTAGTGATATGGAATTAGTATGTATTTTAGATAGTAAATACAATGCAATGGCTCGTCCACAGATTTCTGGATTTAAATTACCAGATTATGACTTAGGGGCTGTCGCAATGCGAATTATGACTAAAATGTTGATTGAAGATGGAGAAGCATTTGATAAAGAAATTGAATTATCTTATATTTATACGCCTCGCCAATCAACGAAATAAAG
>JAVXTH010000015.1:0-37340 GCA_036642795.1 Erysipelotrichaceae bacterium | reverse complement strand
AGTTGGATCTACTGGAACAGTTGGATCAACTGGTTTGCTTGGATCGACTGGAACACTTGGATCAACCGGTTTGCTTGGATCAACGGGAAGAGATGGATCAACAGGCACTTCTGGCGTTGTTGGTTCTTCTTCCTTTGGCTTTGTTTCTTCAACCGGTGCTTCTTCCTCTTTACCTTGATATTTGGAAGTATCATCACCATACCAAACCATATGGGACTTACTAGGAATCAGTAGTTTTTCTGTTTCTAAGTTGTTTAAATCAAAAGAGAATTCTTTTAGTTTCATACTCGTTTGCATTTCACTGTACTTATCTAAGACATTTTGAATATCATAACGACTTAGTAAATAAATAGATAGCGGTAAATCATACCCCATCGAAGCAGTTCCTAACATCGCATCTGCTCCATTATCAAGAGAAGTAGAGGAAACACTCCATGGTTTTAAGTAATCCAATTGGTAAGAAATAAAATTCGTTACCTGGGATAATGGCATATTAGTTAAGATGTATTTCTCTGCAACACTGGTTACCGCATCAATCTTAGTTATGCCACTTTTTGATACGAGTTTATTAACAATTCCTTTAATAATCGATTGTTGTGCATGGGTACGATCGCGATCGGTATAAGAATGACGATGACGAGCAAGTGCCAATGCTTGTTTTCCATTTAATTTTTGTTTCCCAGCTTTTAAACAGATTAAGTCATCGTTTGCGAAACTTCGATTTTCATCTTGTTCACAGAAATCAATCGGCACATTCACATCAATCATTCCAAGCGTATCGATAATCTCAATTACCGATGTGAAACTTAATTTAAGATAATAATCAATATCA
This sequence comes from Erysipelotrichaceae bacterium, assembly GCA_036642795.1. GTDB lineage: Bacteria > Bacillota_I > Bacilli_A > Erysipelotrichales > Erysipelotrichaceae > JAVXTH01. The sequence goes on along the minus strand of JAVXTH010000015.1, from coordinate 36,508 downwards.
ATCCCTAAGACATTCTCAAACGCCTTTACGGTGTTCTCAGGGCCTTCATTTCCAGTGTGAGTCAACTTATCCACACCATAATTAAGCGCTGGGTTGGGAACATAGGCATCACGAGGAATCGATACTAATTCGATATGATTGGCACGTGGATTTACTAGCAACAACATATTGACATCACTGCGGGTGTTTTGATCTGGACTACCAACATCATCAATGCCAGTTAAGTAAATTGAGAAGGTGTCATAGCGAATATCTTTTTTACTATTTGAAATCTCATTTGTTTTTTCTTTTTGCCAAGTCTTTAAAACCGATGTTTGATTCATAATATCCGGATATTCTTTGGTCATTAATTTATAAAAACTATTGGTTATAATTAAACCATCTAGATCTTTATTCATAACTTTTTTCATTAAAGAACTATAATCTTTGGCTGGTACATAAGTAACTTTTTTAAGTTCATTGTCGATGCGTTTCTTAACAAATTCACCATTCTTTTTATCATTACCAACTTGAATACCAATTTTACTTTTATTTAAATCATTAAGTTTATGAAAACCAGAATCGTTTCTTACGACAAGTGAAACATTCACTTTCGAAGTTGTTTCAGGGGTTGTAACTTCCCATAACTTTCCATGGAATTTCACAATATAAAAACTTCCAAAAGCGAGAATTAAAGTTAATAAAACAATAAAAATTCGACGTAGCCATTGCGCCCAATTCGGCATTTTAAGAAAGACTAATAAAATAAAAATGAGAACAACTAAAACAATGGCGGCAAATACATAATAAATATATTTCGGCATAATTCCAAAATCAATAATTGTATATATTAAGATGATTCCACCTAATCCTAAAAGAATAGCGAATAGATAATCAAAATATTTAAGAAAAGTTTGTTTATCAAAATGGTTCTGTTTCATCTTTTCATCACCTCGTGTTTATCATTATACATGATAATGTAGTAAAGCAATACTATTTTATAAAAAAAATAGGTTTTCACCTATTTAATTTTTAATGTGGTTCAATCGCATCTTCCACAAATTTCATATTCGAATCTTGATCACCTGGTATCGCAATTTGATGTAAGTTCTGTAAATCAAATTTGAATGTATTCATCGCTAAACGATGCGTTGCTCCATCATAGGCTTCTTGTACTTCTCTTATTTCATCTTTAGAGAATAAGTAAACATCAAGTGGGAACCCAGCCATACTTGCGGTAATTCGTGTATCAAAGCATCCCGAATATAAAGTTCTTGAAGACAATGTCCATGGTTTTAATGTTTCAAGTTCATTTGCGGCAAAGGAAGAAATTTGATCGTTGTTCATATTTGTCATAACAACATCGGGTAAGGCTTCAAATAATTGATCAATGACACTGATTCCTTTTGCGGATAATACTTTTTTCATAATACCTTTTAAGACAAGTTGTTGCGCTTTGTTTCTTGAAATATCTTGATCGACATAACTATGACGATGACGAGCTAAGGCAAGTGCTTCTCTTCCATCTAATTCTTGAACACCTTTTTTCAAACGAATTAAATCGCCTTCCGCAAAGCTTCGATTTTCATCTTGTTCTTCAAAATCAAGTGGAACATCTACGGTAATACCACCTAGAATATCAACGATTTTAATAATCGATGTAAAGGATATCTTCGCATAGTAATCAACTTTAATTCCTAAGAATGCTTGCATACTTTCAACGGTCGCATCGATTCCATAACTACCGGTATGGGTTAACTTATCATTTTGATAATTTGCACCAGCATTGGGAACATAAGCATCTCGAGGAAAGGATGTCATCGAGATATGATTGGCAACCGGATCAATAATAAGTAACATATTCACATCACTGTGGATGTTTTGACGAGGATCACCGGGATCATCTAAGCCCGATACATAAACCGTAAAGACTTCTTTTGTTAGATCTTTGTTGCTACCAAGATGCGTGTTTTTACGCTCTCTTGTATAAGTAGTAAGGGTACGTGTTTTAGGGAAACCACTGACATTTTCAATTAAGGATGCAATTTGTGAATCCGAGATAATTAAGCCATCAATTTCTTGATTGATAAAGGCATTGGCAAGACTTGTATAATCTGCCATCGCAACAAAGTCAACTTTACTTGTTTCTTTTTTTAATTTATTCTTCGCAAACTTTGCATTTCCTTCATCTAAGCCATTTTGATAACCGACTTTTTTATTTTTTAAAGCTTCCACATTTTTAATTGAACTAGCTTCATTCACAAGAACACTTATTTTAGAATGGGTCGTATCCAAACCAGAAGCACTCGCTAACCCACTTTTAGCGGTTGAAACATAGAAAGTTCCAATGCCTAAGCCGATTACTAATACAATGGTTGTAATTCTACGCCCGACGACAATCGCCGATCTGGGATGCTTTACAAAGATCAATGTAATAAGTATCGCAATGATCAGAAACAGTAATGCGCCACCTAAGATAACCCAAATTTTAGGAATCAAATTAAAGTTGTAAAGCATGTAGATAAAAGCAATTCCAATAATTACTAAAATTAAGGATAATAGTATATCAAATTCTAAACCTTTTGATTGGTTTCTAGCTTTTTTTTGTTTTTTCATTAACATAAATTCACCTCAGCCTTTTTATTATAATACAGAACCTTTAAAAATGCGATGACAAGATTGTAAGAAAGGGGAAATATTAGTAAATTAGCTTATTAACTACAAAAAAAATATCCTAACTTTTCGCTTAAATTGAGTCAAAATATAGTATAATGATACCGAGGTGATTTTGTGTCATATATGGATCAGTTAAACGAAAATCAAAGGGAAGCGGTAACGCAAACCCAAAGCCATGTGCGAATCATCGCTGGAGCTGGGAGTGGTAAGACTCGTGTCATCACGACCCGCATTGCTTATTTAGTGAATGAGATGCATGTTTATCCAAATAAGATATTGGCAATCACCTTTACGAATAAGGCCGCAAATGAAATGAAAGAGCGGGTAAGATCGTTATTGGAAGATGGTAGTGCAGGCATTCAAATATCGACGATTCACTCTTTTTGTGTACGCTTATTACGTGAGGATATTAAAGAATTAGGCTATCCAGCTAATTTTACGATTCTTGATGGAGATGATCAAAAGAGTATTCTTCGTGAAGCCTATCGTGAATTGGAAGTGGATGTGAAAGATATAAGTTATCATAATACATTAAGTTACATCTCAAATAATAAAACGCAACTCATCGATGCACAAGAAGCAAAAGGGTTGGCTGCTGATTTTAATGGTGAACAACAAAAAGCTGATCTTTATGCCTATTATGAAAAGCGAACGCATCAAATGATGGCGCTTGATTTTGATGATCTTTTAATTTATGCCTATAAAATACTAAAAAACAATTTAACTATAAGAGAAAAATGGCAACATCGTTTTACTTATCTACATGTCGATGAATTTCAAGATGTAGATAAACTTCAATATGGTATTATCACTTATTTAGTTGGTCCTCATAGTTACTTATGCGTTGTAGGTGATCCAGATCAAACAATCTATACTTGGCGAGGAGCACAAGTTGATATTATCATGAACTTTGAAAAAGATTTTAAAGATGTGAAAACAATTATTTTAAATGAAAACTATCGATCGACTCCTTGCATTTTAAATGGTGCAAACTCATTGATTAAAAATAATAAGAATCGAGTCGATAAAGATTTATTCACGAGCAATCAAGATAATGGGAAAATCATTCACTTTTCGGCAATGGATGAAGCAAATGAACCATTATGGATATCAGCAAGAGTACGAGCAATCCATGCATCTGGAGTATCGTATCGTGAAATGGCAGTTTTATATCGCAGTAATTATTTATCACGAGGATTAGAAAAAGCGATGCTTGAAGCTAATATCCCTTATAAGATCTATGGTGGTACGCGTTTCTATGATCGTTTAGAAATTAAAGATTCTCTATCTTATTTACGTTTATTATTAGTTGATAATCCAGCGAGTGATTTAGCGGTAAAAAGAGTAATTAATACACCTAAAAGAGGAATTGGTACAAAAACATTAAATAGTATTGAAATGCTTTCTCAAAGTGAAAATATTCCAATGTATGAAGTATTGAAACAACATCGTTTTTCAAAAGGGAAAGCCCAAAATGCAATTGATGAATTTGTGGCAGTGATTGAAAAAGCTCGTGAAGCGATTAAAGATACTTCCATTGCGGATCTATTGGAACAAGTGATGAATGAAAGTGGTTATATAAAAGCGCTTCAAGAAGATCGTGAAGAAGAACGAATTGCGAATATAAAAGAATTAATTCATGATATCGTCATCTTTGAACAGAATAATCCCGAAGGAAGCTTAGATGATTATCTTCAAATGATTTCTTTGTATACCGATAAAGAAATGATTGAAGAAGGGGAATACATTCAATTAATGAGTATCCATGCGGCAAAAGGATTGGAATTTGATCATGTGTTTGTCTATGGTTTAAGTGAAGGCATTTTCCCAAATGAAAAATCAATTGGAGAAGGTGGAGCCTCTGCTCTTGAGGAAGAGCGTCGTTTGGCTTATGTTGCTTTTACTCGAGCTCGTAAAAAACTATATTTATCGGATTCTCAAGGTTATAGTTATATACTAAATAATATGAAAAAAACAAGTCGTTTCATTATGGAAATTGACCCTCAATATTTAGAAGATGTCGGTTTACCAATTAAACCAAATCGCTTTAGTTTTGGATATCAACCATTGCCACCAATGAGCAATGAATTTGATATGGTTCAACATCGTTATGAAGAAACAAGTGAAACGGTTAATGAAAAAGCGAAACCAAAGAAAAAAAGTGGACCGATCCATAAAGGCGATATGGTGACACATAGTATATTTGGTGATGGTGTTGTCATTTCACTTAAAGATGGACTCGCACAAATTGCTTTTGATCAACGTTTTGGAATTCGTAATATAAATGCAACCCACGCTTCATTAACAAAGAAATAAAGGAGGCAAACTATGCAAGTAGAAGAACGCATTCATGAGTTAAGAGAAATATTAGAAAAACTATCTTATGAATATTATGTATTAGATCAACCGAGTTCAAGTGATCAAGAATATGATCGCTACCTCCATGAACTAACACAATTAGAGGAAGCCAATCCACAATTTTTTGATGAAAATTCGCCAACCCAAAGAGTTGGTGGCTGGGTGAGTGAAGGCTTTGATAAGTACACGCATAAAAAAAGTATGTTATCGCTTGGTAATGCCTTTAATTATGAAGATATTCAAGCCTTTGATGCGCGTATTCGTGAACAGTTTCCAGATGTTAGCTATGTTGTTGAATTAAAACTAGATGGCTTAGCAATGTCAATCCTCTACCAAGATGGCCGTTTTATAAGAGCGGTAACGCGTGGAGATGGATTGATTGGTGAAGATGTGACACGGAATGTGAAAACGATTAAAAGTATTCCAATGAAAATTGACTTACAAGGTGAAGTTGAATTTCGTGGTGAAGTTTATATGCCAAAAGCATCGTTTGAAGCATTAAATAAAGAAAGAGAAGCAAAACAAGAAAGCTTATTTGCTAATCCTCGTAATGCGGCAGCCGGTAGTATTCGTCAATTAGATAGTAAAATTGCTGCATCACGAAAATTAGATGCTTTCTGGTATTATTTTATCGATGCTCAAGATTTTGGGATGAAACAACATTCGATGGCGATGAATAAAATGGATGAATTGCATATTCGTACCAATCCATTACGAAAAATATGTCATAATGTGGATGAGATTTGGACTTTTATTCAAGCCATTACAAAAAAGCGCAACGAGCTTCCTTATGAAATTGATGGAATGGTAATTAAAGTAGATCTTTTAAGTAATCAACAAGCATTGGGAGCAACCGCTAAAACACCGAAATGGGCGATTGCTTATAAGTTTCCTGCTGAGGAAGTAGAAACACGCTTACTCGATATTGTTTTAACGGTAGGTAGAACTGGCAAAATCACGCCCAATGCGGTGTTAGAGCCAGTCCGTATTGCTGGGAGCAGTGTTGCTGCTGCCCAATTACATAATGAAGATTTTATCCGTGATAAAGATATTCGTATTCATGATATTGTTTTAGTTCGTAAAGCCGGCGATATTATTCCAGAGATCATTAAACCGATTGTGGATCGTCGCGATGATACGCAAAGCGTCTTTCAATTTCCTAAGCATTGTCCTATCTGTGGTAGTGAATTAGTTCGTTATCCAGATGAAGCAGCACATTATTGTATTAATAATGATTGTCCTGCTCGGGTTGTGGAAAGCATGATTCATTTCGCATCACGTAATGCGATGAACATCGATACCTTGGGAGATAAAACAGTCGAACAGTTCCACCAAGCAAACTTATTAAATACGGTGGAAGATATTTATACCTTAAAAGATAAAAAGGAACAGTTGCTTCAATTAGAAGGCTTTCAAAGTAAGAGTGTTGAGAAATTAATTCAAGCGATTGAAGATAGTAAAAAGAATTCATTAGAGAAACTAGTTTATGGTTTAGGAATTCGCCAAGTTGGAGAAAAAGCCGCCAAAATATTAGTTAAGAAATATCATACGATGGATGCGATTATCCAAGCGGATGGTGAAGAGCTTACTAAAATACGCGATATCGGGGAAATTACAGCTCAATCAATTGTGGATTATTTTAAAGAAGGTGCAAATCTTACTTTAATTGCACACTTAAAAGAATATGGACTACGAATGAATGGCGATGAAATAAAGACGAAAGAAAGTTATTTCACCGATAAAACAGTTGTCGTAACCGGCTCTTTAAGCTTATTTTCAAGAAAACAGGCAGAGACCTTATTAGAAGAACTGGGAGCTAGAGTAGCAGGTAGTGTATCCGCTAAAACCGATTTGTTAATTTATGGTGAAAATGCAGGAAGTAAACTTGCCAAAGCAACATCATTAGGAGTAAGCATTATGGATGAAGAAACCTTTATGCAGGAGGTAAATGCAAATGAAAAATAAAATACAAATCGTTTTGCTTTGTGCTTTCATGCTAGTTGGATGTGGAAGTAGAGATGATTCCAAAAAGAACAAAGAAACACAAGCCTTAGTCAGTGGTGATTACAATGCGGAATTACCTTTAATTACTTCCAATTCAAGAAATATGCATGGTTCAAAACGAGCAGGATCGATGTTTGATTCCTTTGAAATCGGTCATGGTTTATATGAGCGAAGCAAAGATCATTTTTCAAGTGACAATTATATTCAAAGTGAAGGATCGGTTTTAGACTTAAAAGAAATTCAAAGATTAGTCGGTCGTCAAAAGATTAAAACCGATAAAGATGATAATTCACCAACCAATGATATTGGCTTAAATCCTAAATTAGGGACTAAGTTTGATAATGGTGAAGGAGTCATGATTGACTCGCCGATGATTGTTGAAGAAATATATGAAATTGATTTCAAAAAAGCCAAGGATGAGTTAGCGGGAATATCGGTTGCGATTGTCTTACAATCCCAACAAAGAGAAGAAGCAAAGAGTGAAGCAGGGGTTGCTTATGAGAAAATCACCAAGATTGAAAAAGAGACATTAAAATTATATGGCCAAGAAGCTGCTCGTAAGTTAGTTAGTTATTTAAGACAACAACCTCAAGTAGGCGATGCGATGCCAATTTATGTTACTTTGTTTGATGTATCTTCACCGGATACAACCTTACCTGGTTCCTTTATTTCCCAAGCTTACTTTACTTCGCATTCGCGTAGTTCGAAGTTTGAGGATATCGAGGAAGAATGGGTTTTATTCCCAAGTGATCGAGGAGATCAAATTGATAGTGTGACAGCAACTCATTTTGATACGATGCGAAAATCATTATATATGTTCTTACCAGAAGATGTTTCTTTAATTGGAAAAGCTTTATATATTGACAAGAAAATTGATACATTATATATTAATGTTTCAATACAAGCTAAAACATATACAGAATGCCAAGGATTGATTCAATATACAGGATCTTTAATTGATAACTTTAATGATCAAGGAATGGAAGTTAAAATTAATTTTCTAAATGGAAATGAAACAATTGCGGTTATGACAAGAAATAAAAATAGTAGTAAAATTAACTTAACAATGTTGATTTAACAGGAGGAACTATGGAACCATTTGATAAAGAGTATTTTAAAAAGCTAGCAAATCAAATTATGTTTGATTTGAGTGATCAAGAAATCAGTGAATTACAAGATGAATTCAAGGTTTTGTTATCACAAATGGATTATCTTGACAAAATCAATAGCGATGGGGTAAAAGAAATGGTTTATCCTTTTGATGATGAGACGAGCTTTATTCGCGAGGATGAAGTCGATCAAGTGTTAAGTGTAGAAGATGCATTGAGTAATGTAATGAGTGTAAAAGAAGGCTACGTTCATGTACCTAAGGTGGTGAAGTAATGAGGATTCAGGATTGGCAACAGCTTGATTTGCCAGCAAGAATAAAATTAATCGAAGCAAGTAGAAAAATGGCAAAAGAGCAATTAAATGCAGTAGTAAGTGCTTATGATATGAGTGAAGAATGTAAAAGAATTGCTGATATTGATAAAAAAGCACCACTTTATGGCATCCCGGTTGTTTTAAAAGATAATATATCTACCAAAGGGATGAGAACGACGGCTTCAAGTCGTATTCTAGATAATTATGTACCTGTTTATGATGCTTGTGTCGTGGAAAAACTAAAAAAAGCAGGAGCTATCTTTACGGCGAAAGCAAGTATGGATGAACTTGGTATGGGAGGCACGAATTTAAATGCTTATACTGGGAAAGTAAATAATCCTTGGGACTTAGATCGTATCTCAGGGGGAAGTAGTGGAGGTAGTGCGGTTATGGTGGCAAGTGATTGTGCACCGATTGCATTAGGAACCGATACCGGTGATTCAATTCGTAAACCAGCTACTTATAATGGTGTTGTTGGGCTTAAACCAACGTATGGAAGAATTTCACGTTATGGAATTATTCCCTATGCTTCCTCTTTAGATCATGTTGGTTTCCTTACGAATAATGTATTGGATAGCGCAAAGACATTACAAGTATTGGCAGGCCGCGATGATCGTGATTTAACTAGTTCATTTGAAAGTGTTCCGGATTATGCAGCTCATATCAATGCAGATATCAAAGGCAAAAGAATTGCAATCATTGATAATGTGCAAGATGCGATTGATGATCAAAGAATCAAAGATTCATTTGATGAATTAATGGCTAAGTTAAAGAACCAAGGCGCAATCATTGAACATGTTTCTTTACCGGATGATTTAATGAAAGCTTTATTATCCACTTATTTTATTATTGCGAATGCAGAGGCGACAGCCAATCATTCGAATTTAGATGGCATTCGTTTTGGTATGCGTGAGCCAGGTGAAAGTGTTGAAGAAGTGATGATTGCCTCAAGAACAAAGGGCTTCTCAAGTGCCGTTAGAAAACGTTTTATAGTGGGAAGTTATTCTTTATTTGTGGAAAATCAAGATAAACTATTTAGAAAAGCTCAAAAAGTTCGTCGTTTAATTGTAAACGAACTGAAAAATGTTTTAGACCAATATGATGTAACGATTGCAAGTGCTGCGGGAAGTATTGCTCCTCATCAAGATGATAACTTTGATGATAAATTATCCAGTGCTTATTTAGTTGCGGAAAATCATATGTTGTTAGGTAATTTCTCAGGTTATCCAAGTATTAGTGTTCCTACCGGTTTTGTTGATGGCATGCCAATTGGTATTAATTTAAATGCAAAGCCTTGGCAAGAACAAACCTTGTTTGATATCGCAACGAGTATTGAAGATACAACCGGTTTAGCGGGTTTAGTAAAGAAGGTGGACGCATGAATTTCGAAACAGTCATTGGGATTGAAATCCACTGTGAATTAAAAACAAAAACAAAGATGTTTTCATCAGCACCAGTTAGTTTTGGTGAAGTGGGAAACACTTGCGTAAACGAGATTGACTTGGGACATCCAGGTACTTTACCAAGCGTGAATAAAAAGGCAATTGAACTTGCCATTAAAGCCGCAAGTGCCATGCACTGTCAAATTGATCCACTGGTTCGCTTTGATCGTAAGAATTACTATTATTCAGACTTACCAAAAGGATTTCAAATTACTCAACAATTCTTCCCTTTAGGAAGTGGCGGTCATGTCACAATCCACTGTGAAGATGAAGATCATGTTGTACGGATCAATCGGATTCATATGGAAGAAGATACAGCCAAACAGTTTCATAGCAATGCAGGCACTTTAATCGATTTTAATCGAGCTGGAACACCGCTTGTGGAAATCGTGAGTGAAGCGGATATGCGAAGTGGAGCTCAAGCTGCTGCTTATGTGGAAAAGATAAGAACCCTTTTATATTATTTAAATGTAAGTGATGTAAAGATGGAAGAAGGCAGCATGCGTTGTGATGTTAATATTTCAATTCGTCCTTTTGGCTATAAAGAATATGGAATAAAAACAGAAATTAAGAATTTAAATTCCATTAGTAATGTACAAAAAGCAATTGAATGTGAAGTGGAACGACAAACAAATATTATTTTAAAGGGTGGAAGCATTACCCAAGCGACACGTCGATTTGATGAAGCAAGTCGCAATACGATTGAAATGCGTAAAAAAGAGGGCGATGTTGATTATAAATTCTTCCCAGAACCGAATATTCCACCCATTCGTTTAAGTGATGAATGGATTAAATCCATTCAAGCAAATTTAGGCGAATTACCAGATGAACGCTATCAGCGTTATACAAAAGATTATGGTTTATCTTCAAACGATGGCCAAGTATTAGTCGCAAGTAAAGAATTGAGTGACTTCTTTGATGAAGTAGTTGATAAGTGCAAAGAATATAAATTAGCTGCCAATTGGATTATCACGGAATTAAATGCTTATTTAAATAAACAACATATTGCGATAAAAGATAATCCTTGTAATCCTAAATATTTAGCGGATATGATTTTAATGATAAAAGCCGGTGAAATTTCAGGGAAGCAAGCTAAAATTGTCTTTGAAGAAATGATGAGTGGGAAAGATCCAAAACAAATCGTAGAAGAAAAAGGCATGAAACAAATGAGTGATTCGAATGCGATTTTAGATATTGTTACGAAAGTATTGGATGAGAATCCACAATCGATTATTGATTTCAAAAATGGTAAAGATCGTGCCATTGGTTTCTTAGTTGGTCAAGTTATGAAAGCAAGCAAAGGCCAAGCAAATCCTGCGATGAGTAATAAACTTATCCAAGAAGAGTTGAATAAAAGATAGTAAAATGATTCTTTTTCTAGTACAATATACCTGTTAGAAAGAATCGGTTGTATTGTTTTAAATATTAAAGGAGGCAATTCCATGAGTAAAGCAAATTCTCAAAAAGGTAAAAATAAGAAACACAATTATATACTTTGGGCTGGTTTAGTCGTTGTCATGATTCCAGTATGTATTTTAATCTACATCGTCTTTGGCACATTGGGAAATTCAGATGAACCGGTAAATGGGAATCGTTTTGATCATGATTTAAATCCTGCGATTAGTGAAAAGAATGTGAAAGAATTAAAGAGCTCTTTAGTTTTTGATGGCGTTGAAGGCGTAAGTGTCAATTTAAAAACCGCAACGTTGAGAATAAATATTAATACCAACGATGATTTAGATGAAAAAGCAATTGGGGATATTATGAATCAAGCCTATGATAAAGTCGTTACTTTATTACCAATTGAAACCTATTTTACGAATAAAAAGAATTGTCAGATGTATGATATTGAAGTTAATGTTTATAATCTAATTCCAGATGAAAAAACAACGATTACGCCTATTTATTTAGTGAAGTCTAAAACAGCTGCCGCAAAAGAGGCTACGGTTGATGTGAAGACAACACCACTGGATGAAGAAGTAGTGAATCAACTAATGACTCCAACCCCAGCACCAGAAAAATAATAAAAGGGCCTTGCCCTTTTTTTTAGGAGGATTGTATGCAGAAGAATGATCAAATAATCGCAACCTGTGAGAATTATACTTATGATGGCAGTGGAGTTGTGAAAGTAGACGGTTTTCCACTCTTTGTAAGTGGTTTAATTGTGAAAGAAAAAGCGCTTATCCAAGTGATAAAGTGTAAGAAAACATATGGTTATGGAAAAGTAATCAAACTGATTGAAGCAAGTGAAGAACGAGTTGAACCGAAATGTCCTTTGTTTCATCGTTGTGGGGGTTGTCATCTTCAACATATGTCACAAAGGGAACAACGTCGTTTTAAACAAGAACAAGTGCAACAATTAATGAAACGAGTAGCGAAGAATGATCTTGTTGTTCCTGAAGTTATCGATATGCAAGATCCATATTATTATCGTAATAAAGCTCAAATACCAGTAGGACTTGTGGATGATCAAGTTGTTATGGGTTTTTATCGAACAAATAGTAATGTGATTATCGATCATGAAACATGTTGCATTCAAAGCAAAGCAATCAATGAAATTGCGCAAGATTGTAAACATTTAATTGAGAAATATAAAATCGCAAAAAACTTACGTCATGTCTTGATTAAAGATGCTTTTTCTACAAATGAAATCATGGTTGTTTTAATTAGTAGAAAACCAGATATGGATCAATTGGATGCATTTGTAGCTGAATTATGTAAGTTGCATGGCAATATTTGTAGTGTGATATTAAATGTTAATGATCGTAACGATAATGTTATTTTAGGTGATAAAGAAACCGTATTATATGGTAGCGATCATATTATAGATGAATTAAGTGGCTTGAAATTTCAGATATCATCAAAGTCTTTCTATCAAGTAAATCCACTTCAAACGATTAAGTTATATGAACAAGCGTTAGCTTATGCTGATTTAAATGGAAGCGAAGAAGTACTTGATTTATATTGTGGAGTTGGAACCATTTCATTATTTATGGCAAAGCATGCGAGCCATGTCACAGGAATTGAAATTGTTGAAAAAGCAATTGATGATGCCATCTTAAATGCGCAGATGAATCATATGAGTAACGTTGATTTTATCTGTGAAGATGCCAGTAGTTATGCAAAGAGCTTGGTAGATGAAAACAAAGTTGTTGATGTTGTAATGATTGATCCACCACGTAAAGGCTGTGATGAAGCTAGTATTCAATCGATTGTCGCAATGAAACCAAATAAAGTAGTCTATATATCCTGTGATCCAAGTACGCTAGCGCGTGATTTATATCGATTTAATGAATTAGGTTATGTTTCAAAAGCAATTCAGAATTTTGACTTATTTCCACAAAGTTATCATATTGAAAGTGTTGTATTGCTGACAAGGGAAAGTGCATAAGGTAATCGTTGCTTACAAAGTTGAATTGGCTTTTTTAATCAAAAGAAACATATTTAAGTATTGCTTATTATAAGGAATACTTTTTTTTAGTTTAAAGAGCATAACAATTAAGAAAAATGTGGTATATTGATAGTTGAAAAGGGATGATTCAAGATGGATAAAATAGCTAAACTAAAATTAATGATGGCAATGCTAATCTTTGGTAGTATTGGCATCTTTATAAAGAATATTGACTTACCAAGTACGATGATTGTTTTATGGCGAACGATGATTGGTTCCATTACGTTAGCTTTTCTTTTCGTAATTAAGAAACAAAAGATAAACAAAGAAGGAATTCGTAACAATTTCTTTCAATTAATATTCGCAGGGATTGTCTTAGGTGGAGAATGGGTTTGTTTATTTGAGAGTTATCGTTATATCAGTGTTAGTATGGCAACTTTATTATATTATTGTGCGCCTATTTTAGTCTTTCTATTTGCAGCTGTGTTTTTTAAAGAAAAGATTACCTTAAAAAAAGCACTTGGTATTCTTGCAGCGATGATTGGAATGATCTTTTTAAATGGGGAAGCTTTTTCTAGCAAACAATCGATGATTGGTTTGGGAATGGGAATACTAGCAGCCCTGCTGTATGCAAGTTTAATGATTACAAATAAAGCAATTAAAAATCTATCCGGCTTACAAAGTACATTTATTCAGATGATCATTGCTTTTTTCATTATGATGATTTATACCTTAGTGAGCAGTGGAAGTATTAAAATAGCAGTGAAGCATGAGGATCTTATTTTATTACTAATTGTAGGTGTTGTTCATACCGGCATTGCTTGTTATTGGTATTTCTCCTCGATGCAAGTATTGCCAAGTCAGACAACTTCTATTTTAAGTTATATTGATCCAACTTCGGCTTTATTATTTTCTGCGATCTTCTTAAATGAGCGCTTAACGACACTTCAAATAATTGGAGCAGTATTTATTCTTGCAGGCATGATTCTTCAATCGATTCATTTTAAGAAAGGTAAAAATATCGATTCATGAGCAATTCACTTTATCTTTAAATTGCTTGTACTATAATAGAAATATAGGAGGTACCTTTATGAAAAGACTAAATGGAAAAGTTGCGATTGTTACAGGCGCTAGTTCAGGAGTAGGCAATGGGATTGCGAAAGTCCTAGCGAAAGAGGGCGCTAAGGTTTGTGTATGTGCGAGAAGAAAAGAATTGTTAGATCAACTAGTGGAAGAGATCAAACAGGCGGGAGGAGAAGGCCTTGCGGTTGTCTGTGATGTAAATGATCCACAACAGATTATTCATGTGGTAGAAGCCTGTGTTGATGCTTTTGGGGGTGTCGATATCTTAGCAAATTTAGCTCAAGGATCAATGAATTATAAAGAGATCAATGAGGTAGATATTGATTATGCATTAAATGCTTATAAGAGTGGACCACTTGCTTCGATGTTGTTCATGCAAGCGTGTTTCCCTTATCTACAAAAAAGTGGGCAAGGAAGAATTATTAATACGGCATCCGCTGCAGGCTATGATGGAAGTGCAGGATTTGTAGCATACGGTATGGCGAAAGAAGCAATTCGTGCTTTAACTCGTCATGCGGCAAATGAATGGGGTAAATATGGTATTACAACGAATGCTTTCTTACCAATTATCGCTACGGATAATTTCAAAAACAGTCAACCAGCTGCCTTAGCAGCACTTGAAAAAGCATCACCATTGCAACGAGTTGGTAGTGTTGAACAAGATTGTGGACCATTTATTGCCTTCTTGGTAAGTGAAGAAGGAGGCTATTTAAACGGCCAATCCTTCATGTTAGATGGTGGAATTCATAAACATTCATAAGATATAGACTAATAACAATAGATATCGTTTTATTTGCTTGACTTTGAACTTCGGGAGTGTTATTCTTATAAAGTAATCAAGCTGCAACATATTTTCAGCCTATTTGAAATTTCAATGAAGTTTCTTATTTAACGAAAAGTGTCAGACTTAGGTATTACGTATGGAGGTTCCACATGAACAAAGGAAAAGTAAAGTGGTTTAATGCAGAAAAAGGTTTTGGATTTATTACAACTGAAGATGGACAAGACGTATTCGTACACTTCTCAGCTATTCAGTCTGAAGGATACAAAACTCTAGATGAAGGACAAGCTGTAAGCTTTGATATCACTGAAGGCGACCGTGGCCCACAGGCTTCGAACGTTACTGCCATCTAATTAATAGATGAACCTAAGAAAACTCTCATAATTGAGAGTTTTTTTGTGTCCGAATAAAAGAAAAGCCTCTGATTAAGAGGCTTGAGAAGCAATATGAGCTTGAAGTTTTTCAATTCCAATTTTCATTCTTTTTAAAGATTCATCTTTTCCAATCAAATAAGCAATTTCAATTGCTCCTCCAGGAGTAAAGGCTTTACCAGATAAAGCGGTACGAATTGGCCATAATACTTGGCCATTTTTCATTTCATGTTCACTGGCAATCGCTAATAATTTCTCATGAATGTTTGCTTGATCTTTCCAATTACTAATATCGTTTTCCATAATTGGATAAGCAATTTCTAAAGCTTTTAAGGCAATTTCATACGTTGTTTTCATTTTCTTATGAATAAACATATCACAATCATATTCAGGTAAAACATCGATGAAATCAATGGAATCTTTAATTTCACTGAATGTTTCAACTCTTTGTTGAATCACATGTGCCACTTCTTTTAAATCAACATCAGATTTAATGGCTTCTTTTAGATAAGGAAGTGCATGGCCATAGAATGTATCAAGATCCATGTTGCGAATATAGATACCATTCATCCATCTTAACTTTTCAACATCAAAGACACTAGGTGATTTAGATAAACGATGTTCATCAAACATTTTAATCAATTGATCCTTCGTGAAGATTTCATCTTCACCTTCTGGAGACCATCCAAGCAAGGCCATAAAGTTAAACATCGCTTCAGGTAAATATCCAGATTCATCATATTGAGAAATATATTGCATGATGGAATTATCACGTTTTGATAGTTTCTTATGATTTTCATTTACGATTAGCGTCATATGGGCAAACGTTGGTGCTTCCCAATTCATCATATCATAAATCATTAATTGTTTTGGGGTGTTTGAAATATGTTCTTCACCACGGAAAACATGGGTGATATCCATCATATGATCATCCACAACAACGGCGAAGTTATAAGTAGGAATACCATTGCTCTTAACGATAACCCAATCTCCAATATCTTTACTTTCAAAAGAAATATTGCCACGAATCATATCATTAAATTCATATACTTTATGTTCAGGAACACGAACTCGTATAACATAAGGTAAACCAGCAGCTTCTTTTTCTTTTACTTCTTCCTTTGTTAAGTTAAGACAATGACGATTATACATCGGAGCCTGTCCACTCGCTTCTTGGGTTTCTTTGACTTGTGCTAGTTCTTCTTGGGTGCAGAAGCATTTATAAGCTAAACCCTTTTCTAGCATTTCATCAACGACACCTTTGTAGATATCCAAACGTTCCATTTGACGATATGGTCCACAATTGCCAGGTTTTTGGGCTGATTCATCCGGAGTAATTCCTAACCATTCTAAGTATTTTAATTGTGACTCTTCGCCACCTTCAACATTTCGTTCAATATCGGTATCTTCAATTCTTAAAACGAAATCACCATCGTAGTGTTTCGCAAATAAATAGTTAAACATTGCTGTTCTTGCATTACCGATATGCAGAAATCCAGTTGGACTTGGCGCATAACGAACTCTAACTTTTTTCATTTTAGTAGCCCCTCTTTCATACAATATTATATTATAAAGGATAATAGAATGATAAGCAATGAAATATCCTTTTTATTCGAAATAAAAGCCTTGTTGTGTGCT
The DNA here is from genome assembly GCA_036642795.1 of Erysipelotrichaceae bacterium. Classification (GTDB taxonomy): domain Bacteria; phylum Bacillota_I; class Bacilli_A; order Erysipelotrichales; family Erysipelotrichaceae; genus JAVXTH01. The sequence continues at coordinate 19,363 of JAVXTH010000015.1, read as the reverse complement.
GAATGATTGATCGCTAATTCCAATAAAAAAGACAAGGAAAGCATCCACAAATAAACAAATTGCAACTTGACAAACGATGCTGGTTCACTTAGAATAAACTATGCGTGCTACTTATTGGGGTATCGCCAAGCGGTAAGGCATCAGACTCTGACTCTGACATTTCAAAGGTTCGAATCCTTTTACCCCAGCCAAATTTAGAATCGACCACTTCGGTGGTTTTTTTTATAATGTATTATGATAATTATTTCCTGTTGTTTTACTATGCTTTCTTTCTTATTTAGAGTAAAATAGAGAAGATGAATAAGGAGGAATCAACATGATTAAAGAGCGAATTAAGCAATTAAGAAAATATATGGAAGAACGTAATATGGATGCCTATATTATCCCAACTTCAGATTTCCATGAAACTGAATATGCAGGAGAATATTTTAAGGCAAGAAAGTATATGTCCGGATTTAGTGGTTCAGCAGGGACTTTGGTTGTTGCGAAAGATAAAGCTGCTTTATGGAGCGATGGTCGTTATTTTATTCAAGCAGAAGCACAATTAAAAGGTACTGGGATTGATTTGATGAAAATGGGAGAACCAAATGTCCCAACAATGAATCAATATTTGAATGAAGTGATTGATAAAAATGGAGTGCTTGGTTTTGATGGTCGAGTTATCAATGCTCGCTTAGGTAGACAACTATCAAAATTAATGAATTTAAAAGCAGGAACAATCAGTTGCGATGAAGATTTAGTTGATTTAATTTGGAAGGATCGTCCCGCTCTTCCCAAAGAAAAAGCTTTCTTATTTGATGTGAAATATTGTGGGAAAAGTGCAAATGATAAATTAGTTGAATTAAGAGCAGCGATGAAACTTCGTAACTGTGATACTCATATTATTAATACCTTAGATGATATTGCTTGGTTATTTAATTTACGAGGTCATGATATTGATTGTTTTCCAGTTGTCTTAGCTTATGCGATTATCACAAGTGATGAAGCTACTTTATATGTTGATCAAAGTAAATTAGATGAAACAATAAAGAAAGCTTTTAATGAAATTAAAGTAACAATCAAAGATTACAATATGTTTTATGAAGATGTGAAAACAATTGATGAAACACATCATATTTTAGTTGATACCAATATGATTAATTATGCTATTTATAATAACATTCAACATAAAGATAAACTCTGTGATCAGGAAAATCCAACGCAGTTAATGAAAGCTTGTAAGAATCAAATTGAAATTGAAAATGATATTCAAGCGCATATTAAAGATGGAGTAGCGGTTACTAAATTTATGTATTGGCTAAAAACAAATGTTGGGAAAATCAATATCACGGAAATGAGTGCAGCCGATCAATTGTTGTCGTTAAGAAAAGCTCAAAGTGATTTTATTGAACCTAGTTTTGATACCATTTCAGCTTACAAAGAACATGCAGCAATGATGCATTATTCCGCAGATGAGGAAAGTAATGTGGAATTAAAAAGGGAAGGAATGTTACTTGTTGATAGTGGTGGACAGTATCTTCAAGGGACAACCGATATCACGCGTACCTTTGCTTTAGGGGAATTGGATGATGAATTAAAATTTCACTTTACAACCGTTCTCCGCTCTTTAATTAATCTTGCGAAAGCGACGTTCTTATCTGGTATTCGTGGAACTAGTTTGGATATCTTAGCTCGTGGACCACTTTGGGATTTAGGGATTGATTATCGTTGTGGAACCGGGCATGGGATTGGGTTCTTATTGAATGTTCATGAAGCTCCTAATGGCTTTCGCTGGCGTGTTGTAGCGGACCGTAATGATAGTTGTGTCCTACAAGAAGGAATGATTACTACGGATGAACCAGGCGTCTATATTGAAGGCAGTCATGGAATTCGCAGTGAAAATGAATTAGTGGTAAGAGCAAAGGAAACAAATGAATATGGTCAATTCTTAAACTTTGAAACGATTACGTATGTTCCTTTTGATTTAGATGCGATTGATCCAAGTCTTATGAACCAAGCAGAGATTGATTGGTTAAATGCTTATCATAAAAATGTCTTTAAGATCATTTCTCCTTATTTAGATAAGGAAGAAGTTATTTGGTTAAAACAATATACAAGAGCAATTTAATACACCTTCGGGTGTATTATTTTTATGTTATAATACAAATGGTGATGTTATGAAATCAATTTTATTAGAGATTCAATGTCCAAAATGTGGAAGTAAAGTCCATCTGAAAAGTGAAAGCTATCTAAACCCTGAATTTGAACCAGAGTTAAAGGAAGCAATTTTAAATGGCCTTTTTTTTACCCATACCTGTTCTATATGTCACCATGAAATTCACTACCAACATCCACTTGTCTATATCGATAAGAAACATCAGGCAATACTTTATTTATTAGAAAAAGATCAAAATGTGGAAACCATGAAACGAGCAGAAGCAATGAAACAATTCTTTTGTTTTAGTATTCAAGAGTTACAAGAAGCGATTGCGATGGTTGATGATGGTTTTGATAAAGAAAGAATTGCTTGTTTAAAAATAAAGTTAAAACAACAATATGAAAAGCAACAACGCCAATTAACAAGTATTTATTATCATGATTATGATCAAGCAACGCATACTTTGTGGTTCAAAATTAATCAAGATGAAGTAATTGGCATTGATGAAACTTATTATAAAAAAACGTTACGAAGTTAATCGAACGTTTTAATCGGCTTGATAGATAGCTAATATTTCCGCAATAAACATACGGTGATAATCTTTTTTAGGATAATTATCAATTAAATCTTGTTGATTTAAGAAATGATTTGGATCAATATCTTGTGTATATAATTTCTTACAAATAAAGATCAAACGGGCTTCTTCGATGCAAGGAACATCATCGATCATTATTTTATGAAGGCCACTACCAATGTATTTGTCTTCTAACTTACCACTATGTGAGCCACAATAAGATAGAGCTTGATGATGACTTTGATCTAAGAAGGATAAAGAGAAGGTATCTTGTTCTTCAAGTAATTGAAAGGTAAAGCGTTGGGGGCGAATATAAATCGTCGCGACCTCTTTATTCCAAAGAATGCCTAGACCTCCCCAACTTGCGGTCATCATATTACTATGGTTTTTATCTCCAGCACTTACTAGAGCCCATTCATTATTAAATAAGTGGAAGACATTTTCATTTAAATCACTGCTAACTATTTTTTTCATCGAATCATCCTTTCTACCTCATTATATCATTTGTAGTTATAAAAAATGATAGATTTGCCTATAAATTTTTATGTTATAATAAACAAAAAGGAAAAACATATGACAACATTAAAAGTAGAAAATTTAAGTATTACTTATCCTTCCAAACACATTGGCTTAGACCATGTTTCTTTTACGATTCCTCAAAAGGAGTTTTTTGTCATCTGTGGTCCTAGTGGTTGTGGTAAAACAACCTTACTACAAACGATTGCAGGCTTACAAAAGTGCGATGAAGGCTGTATTTTAATTGATGGATGCAAGATACGAAAACCCAATGATGTCGCAATGGTATTTCAAGAAGCAGCGTTATTTGATCATTTATCGGTGTTTGATAATATCGCTTGTGGTTTGTCTTTGCAAGGCTTTCAACAAAATCAAATACAGGAAATGGTAAGGGACACAGCTAACTTATTATCGATTCAAGATTTATTGAATCGCAAGGCAAGTAGTTTATCCGGTGGACAACAACAGCGTGTGGCGATTGCGCGAGCGATGGTTCGAAAACCGAAAGTATTCTTAATGGATGAACCATTAAGTTCTCTTGATGTGAATTTAAAACGACAATTACGAAATGAAATCAGTAAACTCTACCAAAAAAGTGATGCGATTTTTATCTATGTTACCCATGATCAAGGGGAAGCGATGAGCTTAGGGGAAACAATTATGTTGATGAAAGATGGCAAAATCGAACAAATCGATGCGCCAAGAAATCTTTATGAACACCCTTCGACGCTGTTCTCTGCGACTTTCTTTGGTGAAGGAAGAATGAATGTACTCCAAGGTTTTGTGAAAGACAAAGCCCTTTATCTTGGTGAAGATAAATATCCTTGTGAGCTAGAAGATTGTGATTTTTTAAATGTTACGATTCGACCTGAATCGATTCAAGTTGGAAATCAAGCAACCGGACCACGCTTACAGGGAGTTGTGGAAGCAATTGAATGGGCAAAGGATGACATATATTATCATGTTTTAAGTCAATCACAAATTTTTATTATTAAGAGTGATCAAATGTTTCAAAAAGGCGATGAAGTAACGTTTAGTTTCGATGATAAACAATTCTTGTATTTTGATCAAGAAGGTAAAGCATATAAAAAAGTCCTTTAAATAAGGACTTATATCTTACATGGTGGAGCTTAACGGGATCGAACCGTTGACCTCCTGCGTGCAAAGCAGGCGCTCTCCCAACTGAGCTAAAACCCCATGTATGTGAAATTCGATTAAGTAATCGAATGCTTTATTAATATACCACTAGTCTAAAATGATGTCAATCTTATTTTTATAAAAAACAAGCAAAAGTTTTCAACTGAAAATCATTATAAACTTAAGCCCATTTGTGATATGATAGTACTGGTTTTAAGGAGTTGAAAATATGTTATTATCACTAGCACATATCACAAAGTATCACAATGAAAAATTAATCTTAAACGATGTATCTTTTTCTATGGATGAAAAAGATAAAATTGGCATAATTGGTGTAAATGGAACGGGTAAAACAACGTTTCTAAAGATCTTACTTGGCAGTGAACATTATGATGAGGGAAACATTATAAAAAAGAATGGCTTAAAAATTCATTATTTACCACAAAGTCCAGTCTTTGAAAAGGATTTAGATGTATTAACTCAAACATTAAATCAAGTCCAAGCAAAAGATAAAAACGTTAAACTATTTGAAGTAAAACGCATCTTAACCAAACTTGGTTTGGATGATTTTGATAAGAAAATATCGTTGTTATCCGGAGGACAAGCAAAGCGACTCGCTTTGGCTTGTGCTTTAGTTACCCCTTGTGATTTATTAATCTTAGATGAACCAACCAATCATTTGGATAATGATATGATTGCTTTTTTGGAAGCTTTCTTAAGAAAATTACCCAATGCTTTATTAATGGTAACTCATGATCGATACTTTTTAGAGCGAATTACCAATCGTTTATTAGAAATAGATCAGGGTAATATGTATATGTATGAAGGGAATTATGAAGCTTATTTAGAAGGTAAAGCAAAACGTTTAGCGGATGAAACAAGTCGTCATAAGAAATTAAATCAAATGTATTTAAAGGAATTATCTTGGATGCGAGCAGGGGTACAAGCCCGTGGTACAAAGAGTCAAAGTCGAATCGATCGCTTTTATGATTTAAGGACACAAAGACAACAAATTCAAAGTGAAACATTTGAATTAAGTTCATTAAGTACCCGTTTAGGAAAGAAAACAATTGAAATAGAACATATTAAAAAAAGCTTTGGTGATCATTTATTATTTAAAGATTTCTCTTATTTCTTTAAACAACAAGATCGAATTGGTATTTTAGGTAAGAATGGGTGTGGCAAGACAACGCTTTTAAAGTGCATAGCGCAAGGCGAAAAAATCGATGAAGGAAGTATTGTGATTGGGGAAACGGTTCATCTAGGCTACTTTAAACAAGGCGATGATGATATGGATCCATCGATGCGGGTCATTGATTATATAAAAGAAGTGTCAGATTTAATTGAAACTAAGAATGGTAGTGTAAGTGCGAAAACTATGTTAGAGCGATTTATGTTTCCCAGCACTTTACAACATTCATTGATTGCTCGTTTATCAAAAGGAGAATGTCGTCGTCTTTATTTATGTAGATTATTAATGAGTTCACCGAATGTATTATTACTAGATGAACCGACGAATAATTTAGATATTCAAACTTTAGGTTTATTAGAAGATTACTTAGATGATTTTTTAGGAATTGTAATCAGCGTATCGCATGATCGTTATTTCTTAGATCGAGTTTGTGATTCTTTGTTTGTCTTTCAAGAAGATAAAACGATTAAAGCCTTTACCGGTGGTTATAGCGATTATATAAGTAAGATAGAAGAAGTAAAAGAAAGTAAAGAAAGTCATCATAAGGATTATAAAAAGACAACTTTATTAAAATTTACTTCAGCTGAGAAAAATGAATTTGAAAAGATTGATCAAGTGATGGAGCAATTAGAAAATAAGATAAAAGAAATCGATGAAAAGATGAATCTATGTCATGATGATTTCAATAAAATAAATGAATATTCAAAAACAAGAGATTCTTTAAGTCAAGAATTAGATATGAAAACGGAACGTTGGATGTATTTAAATGAATTGAATCAAGAAATACAGGAACAAAAGAAACGCTAGATGGGAGGTAATAAAATGGATTATACAAAACGCTTGCATTATCTAAAAGAACATCAACAAACGATGAGTGAAAATGGTTTAACCTTTGATTGTCGCTATGCAGATGAACAACGCGGTTGTTTGGATTCATTTGATTACGATGTCCTTGCCAAGATTGAAGGAGCTCGTGATATTGCGAAGAATGCAGTAGTTGTAAGCGAGCGAAAAGTTGTATGCAGCGATCGTGAAATTGATATTTTGGTGTATGTAAATCAAAATACAACCAACAAGCAACCTTGCATGCTGTATATTCATGGTGGTGGATATGTCAGTGGAGATCACTGGAAAATGCATCAACAATGCAAGGCTCTTTGTGATAAGAGTGGCGCAGTTGTTGTGAATGTTGATTATCGTTTAGCGCCTTATCATCCTTTTCCAGATGGCTTGCAAGATTGTCTAGCAACTTTGGATTGGATTTATAAAGAAGATAGTTTACCAATTGATAAAACAAAGATTGGCATTGTTGGGGATTCAGCAGGAGCAGGCTTAGGTGCTGCTTGTAGTTTATGGCATCGTGATCATTCTTTATTTCCAATTGCTTATCAAGCTTTATTGTATCCAAGTGTATTGTTGAAAGAAAACAAGGAATTTCCTTGGGATTTACAATATTATAATATCAAACAAGATCGAATTGAAATACTAGAATCGATGATGGAAATTAAGGCTCTTATCTATTCATTAGAAGTAGTTTATTTATTAAACACAAATGGTTGGGAAGATCCTTATGCAAGTGTATACATGGCAAAAACGCAGGCTGGCTTGCCTAAAACTTTAATCATCACGGCAGAATTTGATTACTTACGAAAACAAGATGAATGGTATGCGAAAGCTTTATTAGAAGCTGGCGTTGATTGTCGCTTGATTCGCTATGGTGGAATGAAACATGCCTTCTTTGATCATTGTGGTTATTTCCCACAAGCAGAAGATGTTTTAAATGAAATCGCAAACGATATCAAGCAATTATAATCAAGTGAAAAGGGCGTTATTTAATGCTAGATATGCTTCTAAATGATTAAAAAAAGTTTTCGTAATATTCTGATTGTAACCCATCGATACGCGTGTTATAATACCCTACGAACGTAAAAGGAGGCAATAAGATGCGATTAAAAGCAATTGATGATATTACGGATTATTTATTAGTGATTTTAGGTGCTTTATTATTTGCGGTAGCTTGTAATTTATTCATTATTCCTCTTGATTTATATAATGGAGGATTAATTGGAATCGCACAATTAATTCGTGCTTTCGTGATTCATATCAATCCCAGTGGTTTCACCAGTGGAATTGATATAACGGGTATTATTAACTTTTTATTAAATGTACCATTATTGATTTTAGCTTATAAACATATTTCTCGAAAATTCTTCTCAAAAACAGTCGTGAATGTTTTATTTCAAACGCTCTTTCTGACTTTGATTCCAATTCCTGCTCAACCTATTTTAAGTGATATGTTGGCAGCCTGTTTAATTGGTGGAATCATTGCTGGTATCGGAGTTGGATTAACCCTTCGCTGTGGTGGAAGCAGTGGTGGTGTTGATATCTTAGGCGTCTATTTCACAATGAAGTTTTCAGATTTCAGTGTCGGGAAACTAGCGGTTGGAGTTAACCTGTTTGTCTATGTTATTTGTGCATTTGCTTTCAAATTACCAATTGCTATTTATTCGATTATTTATAGTTTCTGTATGTCACTCGTCGTTGATAAGATTCACTATCAAAATATTAATATGACGGCCATGATCTTTACGAAAGTAAAAGGGGTCGATCAATCCATTATCAAAACATTATCACGTGGTGTAACGTATTGGAAGGGCAATGGAGCTTACACAGATGAAGATACTTATATCTTAGTAACCGTAGTATCTAAATATGAAGTAAACCGAGTTAAGAAATTAGTCCATGAAATTGATCCACAAGCGTTTATTATCTTTAATGAAGGAATGAGTGTTAGTGGAAACTTTGAGAAGCGATTATCAACTTAAGCATGAAATTCATGCTTTTTTTTGTCGATATTACGTGCATGGATCATTCAAGAAACGATATAAAAAAAGAAGACCTTAGTCTTCTAATGTTCAATTCCTTTGTATTTTTCATAGATAACTTTTAATCCCTTAAAAGTTAAATCAGGATCATAAATATCGATTAAATCCGTCTCTTTATATAAGATCCTACCTAGCCCACCCGTTGATACAACTTTCATATCTACTTTTAAGGCTTCTTTAAACTTCTTTATAATATATTCACATTGTCCAATATATCCATATACTAGACCTGCCTGCATGCTGGATACGGTATTCTTAGTTAAGATACTATTTGGTTTCTTAATTTCAATTTCTTGAAGCTTGGCAGCTTGGGTCCATAATGCTTGGGCACTAATCTCAATTCCTGGGGCAATGACTCCATATTGAAAGGTCGTATCCGCTGCGATAAAATCATACGTCGTCGCTGTTCCAAAATCAATGACTAAGACAGGTCCACCATAACAATAATAAGCACCAGCGGCATCAACAATCCGGTCAGCACCTAATTGTCTTGGGGAATCGGTTTGAATGGAAATGCCAGTACGAATACCCGGGCCAATAATAATTGGTTCTTTTTTTAAGTACTTACGTACACCATTCATAAAGGAGTGCATAACTTTAGGAACAACACTTGATATAATGACATCTTCCACATCATCGACAATGACATTGCTTGCATTTAAGAAGGTGTAAATCTGCATTCCATATTCATCACTTGTTCGTTTACCTTTTGTGGTTAAACGAAAGCTTCCTAATAATTCATCTTGTTTATAAACGCCCATAGAAATGTTGGTGTTGCCAATATCGATTACAATTAACATAATAATTCCTCTATCTTCCTAATAGAATTGTATTTGCTTGTTTTAATATAATAGTAGCTAAATCAAACTTACTCATTTTTTCTAATTCTTCGCTATGATCTTTCGTGATGATCATCGCAACATTGGTATCACCTTTGAAGCCAGCACCCTCGACAAATAAATTGTTAGCAACGATCATATCGGCATTTTTTTCAATTAATTTTTGTTGAGCGTTTTTTAGTAAATCACAAGTTTCCATGGCGAAGCCACATAATACTTGTTTTTTACTTATATGTTGACCTAACCATTTTAGAATATCATCATTTTTTTCTAAAGTTAAATTCAAGTTTGTTGTATTCTTTTTAATTTTATCTTTGGCAATCTGACTACTTCGATAATCGCCAACCGCTGCGGCTTTTATAATAATATCTTGATCCTTATAATGAGACTGTATTGCCTTCATCATTTCTTCAGCGCTAATCACCGGTATTACCTTTACTCCTTGGGGCAAGGGAAGTGAAGTAGGCCCACTGATTAAGGTCACATCTGCTCCCATTCTTTTTGCGATGGTAGCTAAAGCATAACCCATTTTACCGCTGGAATGATTGGTGATATAGCGAACTGGATCAATCGCTTCATGGGTTGGACCAGCACTGATGCAGATCTTTTTACCGCTTAGTATTTTATCGCTATAAAGCACATCTTCAATGGCTTCCATAATGACATCCAAAGGAGCAAGTTTTCCTTTACCTTGATCACCACATGCCAAAAAGCCGGTGTCGGGTTCAATGATTTTCATGCCAAAGGATTTACAGATTTCAATGTTTTGTTGAGTTATTGGGTTTTCATACATTCCTGTATTCATCGCCGGGCATATTATTTTAGGAGCGTTGCAGGCTAAAAAAGTTGTTGTTAACATATCATCCGCTAAACCATGTGCTACCTTCGCAATGACGTTGGCCGTTGCCGGTACAATCACAAAGGCACTCGCTTTCTTTGCGATACTGATATGATGAACATCATGTTGTTCAACACTGGCAAAGGTATCGACCATAACACCATGGTTACTTAAAGCTTCAAAACTTAAAGGACGAACAAATTCACAAGCATTTTTACTCATGATGACTTCCACATCATAACCTTTTTTAATTAAATCGGATGTTAATTGAATACTCTTAAAGGCAGCTATACCACCAGTGATTCCTAAAACAATTGTTTGTTTCATGACTTTACCTCATCTTTGTTTTCATAAATGGAGTAATGGCTTTCACCACTCCTAATACAATAAAGGCACCTAAGATTGCCTCAACAATACCATTGGTTGTAACGACAACCATTAAAGCTTTGATTAAGAGATCATAAGCGGTATTAGTTGCCAAAGCATATTCTTTCCCAAAGAAAAGATAAATGCCACTCATGACTAAAATCGTATTTGTCATCGTTGCGGATACGGCCGAAACAATGATTGCAAGTAGGTCTTTCACATGTTTTTTTATTAAAAATTGATAAACTAAAGCAGCTACGACACCGATTAACACCCGGGGAACAATCGCAATTAGTAAACTGGAAAAATTTCCAGAGACACCACCAATTGTTATAAAGGGTGAAAATATAAAAGAGGTTGGCATCGGCATTAAAGTTGCACGAGTTAAAGAAGATAAGCCAAAGACTAGGCCTAGGATAGCTCCTTCTTTGACACCAAGAATAATGCCAGCAATAATAACGGGAATATGCAAAGTTGTCATATTCATAAAGCCTAAGGGGATATAACCCAAAGGGGTAAACGTTAAAACTAATTCAATTGATACAAACATTGCCATTAAAGTTAATCTCATGGTCTTTTGTTTACGATTCATTTTTTTCCTCCACTGTCACTCCCAATGGGATGTGGCGTATTTTTTAGTTCTAGTTTATTTCTTACTTTTCCTTTTTATGCTTACTGTCCTAAGGATCAATAGCAGGAAAATGAAGATGCCAGAGCTTGCTACATTATATACCAATTTTATTTTCAAAACAATAATTAATTTATTCACAATGCATATTTTTATAGAAAAAAAGAAGCACTTGGCTTCTTATTGAAATTATTTGATGGTGTTTTTTTTCTTCTTCGTTATCGGACGCACTTTTAAAAGATAGGCAATGCTTATGAATAAGATTCCTAAAAGGCTGGTTTTCACATTGAAAATTAATAGGATGCCAATAACGAATAATATGTCTATGTCCATATAGTAGATGATTCCCTCTTTCTTTATAAGTATATGCTTTTCGCTACTCTTATTATATAATAAATATAGATTAATACAAGAGGTAAAAAAAAGGGAGCGATTGTGATGTTTGTTATGAGTAAAGAAGAGAGTAAAAGGATCGATGATGAAGCAATTGAAATGGGATTATCATCTGCTACTTTAATGGATTTTGCTGCCAAAGCGATCCTTGAAGAAATACAAAAGCTGCAACACATTAAAAATATTATGATTGTATGTGGTCCTGGTAATAATGGGGGAGATGGATTAGCCTTAGCTCGACTTTTACTAACCTATCCTTATAATGTTACACTCTATTGTTTAAAAGATGAAAGCTTAATGAGCAAAGATGCAAAGTTTCAATTAAAACAACTTTCTCATCCAATCATCCTTCATCAACAATTAAAGAAGAGTGATTTTAAGAACATTGATTTAATTGTTGATGCCCTCTTTGGTATTGGATTAAATCGTCCGATAACAGGAGTTTATGCAGATTGGATTGAACAAATTAATGCAGCTAAGCTTCCTACTTTAAGCATTGATATCGCAAGTGGGGTGGATGCAAATAGCGGCCAAGTATTAGGTTGTGCGATTAAGGCATGTCAAACGATATCCTTCACTGCACTTATTCAAGGTCAATTGGTGTACCCAGGAAATGAGCTGAGCGGCGAAATTGTTGTGAAGAAAATTCATATACCAACAAGTATTTGTGAAACTTACCAACATATGTCTTATATGGATGCGAAGTTAGCAGCTAGAATGTTACCAAAGCGAAGCGCTCATTCCCATAAAGGAAGCTATGGCAAAGTGATTGGAATTGGTGGAAGCAATCAAATGCGAGGAGCTTTGTTGCTAGCAGGAGAAGGTTGTTTGCATGTTGGGGTAGGTGTGTTAACCCTTGCCTTTCCTAAATCACTTCAAAGTAGTGCGTTGTTTTTAAAGAGTGCGATGAGTCTTGGTCTAGATGATATTGATGGGGAATTTTCAATGCTTGCTAGTGAGCAATTAAAAACCAAACTAGACCCATATGATGTTTGTTTTATTGGCAATGGTTTAGGTAGAAGTGAAGCAACAAAAGCGATGCTAGAAGTGGCTTTAAAACAGAATAAGAAGATTGTAATTGATGGGGATGCCTTATATGAATTAGTATCTTTGTTACCTTTATTAAATCAGAGTGAAGCTACGATTATTTTAACGCCGCATTTAAAAGAATTCGCAACCTTGATGAAGCTAGAGATTGAAGTCATTGAGAAAGATTTGTTTTATTATGGAAATCAATTTATTAAAACATATCCAAAGCTGACGCTTGTTTTAAAAGGTGAAACAACGATTGTATTTAGCCATGCGCATTGTTTTGTGAGTCAAAGTGGAAACCATGCACTTAGCAAAGGGGGAAGTGGCGATATTTTATGTGGGATGATAGCGGGTTTTTTAGGACAACATTGTTTGCCGGAGGTAGCTAGTGCTTTGGCTGTTTATCTTCATGGTTTAAGTGGGGATCTTTTGATTAAAAAGCAAAGTGCGTATACCATCCAAATGGAAGATATAATAGAAGGTTTAAATGCTGCGTTTATGCTTGTAGAAAGCATAAAAGAATAAGCTAGTATAAGAATCATATAAAAGCGTTTTAAACGTGTTTAAGTCTTTGATTACTACAAACTACTAAAAGTGTTTATTTGTGCTTATAGAGCGTTTATGTACACATCAAGGGTAGTTCAAGAACAAATGAAGTAAAAAAAATGCGAAACCCGAAAGTTTCGCATTTTAATTATCCTCCAATATGGATGAAGACTGGTCCAGATCCAACGTATGCGGAAGTAAGAACGGTGCAACCACCGTGCCAACCACCATGGACAGCTTGACCATTACCAACATAAATAGCAACATGAGCAAATCCAGTTCCACCATTTGCATAGTAGATAACATCTCCAGGTTGTGCTTGTGAAGCAGATACGATTGGTCCAAGGCTTAAGTATGCGGCAGGATATCCACCAAAATGAATTCCAGCTGCAGCTAAGGATCTAGAAACAAGAGAAGTACAATCTTGATATTGACCAAGTTGGGATAAAGCTGCTGATGCAACTGAGCTTGCTGAAGCTCCCACTGTATTCACGCTTCCAAAATTAGCATTTGCGTTATAATAGTTATTACTTGCTGCTTTTGCTTTTTCTTTAACATTTACATAAATTAATCGTTCTGTCGTATTACCGTTTTTATCAGAAGCACTAATTTTTGCGGTATAGTCACCAGCTGTTTTAGTATCAACATCACTCGTAACACTGTAATCTAAGTCGCCATCGATTTCATCATAACATCTAAGTACATAATCATGAGCATCAAAATCTTCATCATAATCTAACGTAACACTGGATTCCGTTAAATCAATAATAGGTTTTGTTGTATCTTCAACTTTAACATTTAAACGATATGTACTGATGACACCAGTAATTGGTGTTTTTGAATCTTTTGTATCGACTGCATTTAATTTGTAGTTATCAGAAATTTTTGATTTACTTTTACTCTGCACATACATGAAGATATCTTGATGTCCGGCACGAGATGGATCAAAGTTTTCAAAAGTTACTTCGTAGTCACCTACACCATAACGTAATGTATTAGGGGCAACTGCTTGTTCAGCAACTGGGTTAATCGTTAAACTAACGCCTTCCTCATAAATACTATTAAGTAATTGATTCGCAAATTTAGTTTCACCTGCTTGAAGCGTAATGACATCTGTATTAAAGAACTCCATTTCACTACCAACTGGTGTTATTCCCTTGCTTGGGATGGTGTTCTCTGCTGAGACTGTGAACCCTGACATTAATATTTGAATTAACATTGCGGGGATTACAATCAACATTTTGTTTGTTTTTTGATTTGAGCAAACGTTCATAAAATACCTCCTTTTGCATTACAACTCTGTCATTCTATAATACTTTCTACCTATTGTAAATGGATAAACATCATTTCACACATTGTATGGAACTGTTTCCACATTGGCGAAAAGTCAGAATCGCCGATAGGAACAACCTTATACAAACTTTTATACAAAATATAATCTTAAAATATTTTAATTATTTCTCATTGACGACAAATAAATGTAAGCGCTTAGATAATTCATGGCGATATAATAGTTTAACTTTAACGCCATCATTTAAGTAAGAAAGCATATATAAGGAAGGATTATTTTGACATTCACTAATTAAGTCAGTCTCTTCATAAGGTAAGAATAACGTAGTTTTTACCTCAGAAAATAAGAAGTCACAAATATGGTCCATTAATAGTTCCATGCTTTCTTTTTCATTTGCACTCATATAAATACCATTGGCACAAATCCGTGGATATACTTGATTGCTTTGATCCGCTTTATTATAAACCGCAATACTTGGAACATGATCTGCTTTGATTTCGGTTAACGTACTTTTCGCTATTTCCATTTGTTCTTCATAGAAAGGATCACTGACATCAATGACTTGTAAAAGCAAATCAGCATCTCTTGCTTCTTCTAAGGTAGAATGAAAGGCTTGAATTAAGCCATGGGGAAGTTGCGATACAAAACCAACGGTATCACTCAATAAGAAATCATGTTGCTTGTGATGAATCTTACGAATGCTAGTATCTAACGTCGCAAATAACATATCTTTCGCAAGTACTTGTTTTTGAGTTTCATGGTTTTCGGATAACATCGCATTCATAATCGTAGATTTTCCTGCATTGGTATAACCAACTAATGATACTAAGGGTAATTGGGAATCACGGCGTCTTGAAGAACGAACTTTTCTTTGTTTCTCGAGTTCTTTTAGTTGTTGGCTACATACCGCAATTTGTTTTTTGATCACACGGCGATTTAATTCTAACTTTTTTTCGCCAGCTCCCTTGTTTTGTCCACCACTCTGTCTTCCTAAATAAGCAGTAGAACCAACTAACTTAGTAAGTAAAAAACGTAATTGGGCCGCTTCAATTTGTAACTTTGCTTCTCTTGTTGTTGCTCTTGAGGAAAATATCTCCAAAATCAATGCCGTACGGTCCATTAAAATACAACCGAGTTCGGTTTCTAGATTTCGACTTTGTAGTGGCGATAACTCTTTAGAAATAATAATCAAATCAGGATGAAGCTCTTCAACCTGCAAGCGAATCTCTTCGACTTTCCCTTTTCCTAAATAAGTAGAAGAAGAGATGGTACGTAGTGACACATCGATTACGTCGACCACTTCCATATCGGCAGCTCTAGCTAATTGAATAAACTCAGCTCGTTGATTGTCTTTGTTTTCTTTTATATAAATGAGAAGAACTTGTTCTTTTTTATGTTCCATTTAATTTACTCGTATGAGATTTCTGTCCACAAAGAACGTAAATTCACACTTCTCCTTTTAAGTATTGTTTCCTATTATTAATATATTATGTATAAGGCGATAGCTTAATTGACATAATAGGATAACCACAATCTTTATTGTACAATTTGAAAAGAGGGAAAGCAATGAATATTACACTTATGCTTCTTATTATATTATTATGCCTATTTATTTGTTTTATCTTATACGCCATGGTTCAATATCATCAAAGTATAAAAGCTTTCGACTTAACAATGGGGCAAGAAGAAAATAATTTAAATAATATTTATTTAAAACTAAAAACATTAGAAAATAAGAACTATGCTTTTATCATTTTTAAAATTCATCATTTAATTGGAATTGAAGAACTTTATGGAAAAGTTGAAGAAAAAGCTTTAGTTACTTTTATTCAAACAAAAATTGAACTCCATTTAAAAGCAGATGAATTTTATTATCAAACTCCAGATCATCACTATTGTTTATTTATGAAAGGTACAAAAGCAGTTCTTAGTAAACGCTGTGAAGAATTAAAAGAAGCAATACGTTGGGTTGATCCTAAAGCATTAAGTAGCTATGAGGTATCCTTATATATAGGGGTCTATCAAATGCAGGAAACAGATGTAACTATTCTGGACTGTAAAACAAAGGCGTTGTTTGCTTTAAAACAATCGCGCTTGCAAGGACCTAATTCGATTGAATTTTATAATCAAGCGATGGCGCAACGTCAACTTCGACAAATTGAACTTGAGCATCGTATGAATGCTAGTTTAAAAGAAGGCCAATTTGTTGTGTATATTCAACCCCAAATTGACATCAAAACAAATAAAGTAGTCGCCGGAGAAGCTTTAGTTCGTTGGCAACATCCACTTTATGGTTTATTAATGCCAGTTGATTTTATTGAATTGTTTGAAAAGAATGGAACGATTTGTAATTTAGATGATTATGTCTTTAAAAAAGTTTGTGCTTTTTTAAAGGCTGAAAACTTAAAAATAAAACTCGCTGTTAATTATTCACCAGCAAGTTTATTAAAGAAAGACTTTGTTTTAAATTGTGAATCAATCCTGAAACAATATAAAATTCAGCCTCAACAAATTGAAATTGAAGTAAATGAACAAATGATCATTCAACACCCGCTTTTATTCAATCAAAGAATGAAACAATTAAAAGAAAAAGGTTTCAGGATTGCCATGGATGATTTTGGTAGTGGATATTCTTCCTTTAATCAATTAAAGGATTTTCCTTTTGACCTTTTAAAACTAGATAAAGCTTTTCTTGATCATGATCAAGAAAAAGCACATAAGATTATTCAAGCAATTCTTCAAATGTGTAAACAATTGAATATGGTATCAATCATGGAAGGAGTAGAAACAAAAGAACAAGTTTCATTCCTTGAACAAAGTGGCTGTGATCGGATTCAAGGTTTTTATTATGCCAAAGCACTCACGATGGATGAATTCTTAAACTATCTAAAAAAATACAATGAATAAGATTATCTTAATTCATTGTATAAAAAGTTCATAAACGTTGGAATCTCTTTTTCCCAACAAGCTTCACTGTGTTCACCATGTTTAATTAAATTTAAATATACTTGACCATGATGAAGCATCAATTGATTGGCTACCTTTATATTATGAGAGGTGCCATTCACTAATCTTGCTTTGTTTTTAAATTCATCACTACCCCAACTTAAATAAATGCGGGTGTTCAAGTTTAAATCTTGTTGAAGATCAGGTAAGAGTTGATCAATTACATCACCTAGAAAAGAGGATAAACAAGCTGCTTTAGAAAAAGTTTCATTGTAGTTTGAGATTGAATAAAGGGCCATTAATCCACCCATTGAACTGCCACCAATCCCACAATGTTCGCGCCCTTTTAACGTGCGAAAGTGTTGATCAATATAAGGCTTTAATTCCTTGACAAGCCAATCCATAAAGGTGGCTCCATAGCCTTTGATGTTGCCAAGTTGCTTGGTTTGAAAAGAATAAGGAGAAAACTCACAAATACGATTATTTCCTTCATGATCACATTCAATGCCAACAACAATCAAAGCAAGTTTTTGTTCATCTAAATAATCACTGAGTCCCCAAGCTTTTCCATACGTAGCATCTTCATCATTAAAAAGATTATGACCATCGTACATATACAAAACAGGATAGGCTTGCTTACTTGTTTCGTAATCATTTGGAAGATAAATATGTAAGGTACGTTTATCATTCCAAGGTGTTATTATTACTTCATCTTTTATTATCAATGCAAGGCCTTCTTTCTATCTTATAAAGAATAACGCAATTGTTAGCGAACTGCAATTGTTTTTATCTTGAAAGGGTATCATTTTTTAAATACACGAAAAATGTACGATTCCACTTAATTTTTGTTATAATATAAGAAATGGTAAGAATAGTGAGGTCATATATGAAAATAGTAATTGCTTGTGATTCATTCAAAGGATGTTTAACCTCGAAAGAAGTTGCTTCCTGTATTGAAAAAGGAATCCATAACCAAGACATAAATCATAACGTTATTTCATATGTGATTGGCGATGGTGGTGAGGGCACCGTAGCGGCTTTTCATGAGACGTGTCATGGGACGATGCTGGAAGTGGATTGCTTGGATGCTTATATGCATCGAATAAAAGCACCAATTACATTAATTGAGGATGGTCAAACGGCAGTCATTGAAGTTGCGAATATCATCGGATTAAGCATGTGTGAGCGAAGCAAGCGGGCCCCTTTATTCACTAGTAGTTATGGGGTTGGAATGATGATCAAAGCAGTGGTTGAGCGTGGCTGTAAGAAGATTATCATCGGCTTAGGTGGTAGCTCTACCAACGATGGTGGGATGGGTGTTTTAATGGCACTGGGAGCTCGTTTCTATGATGAAAATCATAAACCATTGTTGTCACAAGCACTATCCTTAGAAAAGATTAAGTACATAGATCTTAAACGTATGCATCCCTTTGATGGGGTTGAATTGATTGCCGCATGCGATGTTAAAAATCATTTATTAGGTGAGCAGGGAGCAACAACCATCTTTGGAAAACAAAAAGGCTTGTTTCCCAATCAAATCAAAAAAATTGAACGCGGCATGGCCAATTATCGCTATCAATTATTACGTTATACAAACATTGATATTGATGGCTTTGAAGGTGGAGGCGCAGCGGGGGGAATTGGTTCGGTATTAATTGGCTTACTCCATGCCCAAATGATCCCTGGAATTGAATTATTACTTCGTTATAGTGATATGGAAGAAAAGATAAAAGAATGTGATTTACTAATCACAGGCGAAGGACAAAGTGATCGTCAAACAAAATATGGTAAAGTACCAGCTGGTATCATTGAAATAGCAAATCGTTATCATAAACCAACCATTTGTATCAGTGGTGCTCTAGGACTTGAATATATGGATTTATATGAACTTGGCTTTGTAGGTATTTATAGTATCGCAGATCGCGCTATGACATTTGAACAGGCGCTAAGTCAAGCACCAGCCAAATTAGAAGCCGCAACCTATGGCATTATGAAAACAATTAGTTATTTTAAAGAAAGTCATGAAAATTAAATGACTTTTTT
>JAVXTH010000014.1:0-39184 GCA_036642795.1 Erysipelotrichaceae bacterium | reverse complement strand
TTTGGTCAAAAAGTTAATGATATTAAAAAAGCAATCAGTGAAGCAATTGATGATCGTAAGGTTATCTTAGAGAGCAAAGAATTAAATGAAAAATTAGAAAAGGATAAAATTGATATAACTCTGGATGGTTACCAACAAGAATTAGGAACACTTCATCCTTTGGTTGTTGTCCAACAAGAATTAGAAGATTTGTTTATTGGCTTAGGTTACAGTGTTGCGGAAGGTCCTGAAGTAGAAATGGATCTTTATAATTTTGAACGTGCTAATATTCCTCAAGATCATCCAGCTCGAGATATGCAAGATACGTTCTATATTAATCCTGAAATCTTGCTTAGAACCCATACGACTGCGATTCAAACACGTCAATTAGAGAAATTCGCACCTAAATTACCAATTAAAGTAATTTGTCCAGGTAAGGTCTATCGTCGTGATGATGATGATGCGACTCATTCTCATCAATTTACGCAATGTGAGGGACTTGTTGTAGATGAACATATTACAATGGCGGATTTAAAAGGGACTCTTGAATTCATTGCGAAACGGATGTTTGGAGAAAGCCGAGTAATTCGTTTCCGTCCAAGTTATTTCCAATTTACGGAGCCAAGTGTTGAAGTTGACGTTTCTTGCCATATTTGTGGAGGAAAAGGCTGTAATGTTTGTAAGGGAACCGGTTGGATTGAAATACTAGGTGCTGGTATGGTACATCCCAATGTATTAGAAATGGCAGGATATGATTCAAGCAAATGCACCGGTTTTGCTTTTGGTGTTGGGGTTGAACGTATTGCCATGTTGAAATATGGAATTGATGATATTCGTCATTTCTACACAAACGATGTTCGTTTCTTAAAAACGTTCACGCGTTTTGAATAGGAGGTTTATATGAATATATCTAAAAAATGGTTATCCCAATACATGGATATTGAAGATGTTTCCATTGAAGAAATTGCGGATCGCATTACCAATGCAGGCTTAGAAGTTGAAGGTATTGAAAAACAGGCACAAGGAACGATGTTAACAATTGGTCTAGTAAAAACATGTGAGATGCATCCAGATAGTGATCATTTACATGTTTGTAGCGTCGATATTGCTTCTCAAACACTACAAATTGTTTGTGGAGCACCTAATATCAAAGCAGGTATTAAAGTAATCGTGGCACAAGTTGGCTCCATTTTACCTCAACTTACGATTCAAAAAGGTAAAATTCGTGGGATAGAATCCAATGGAATGATCTGTTCCTTATTAGAATTGGGAGTAGATCCTAAAAGCTTACGCGATGATCAAAAAAATGGGATTGAAGTATTAGGGGACGATGCAATCATCGGTAGTGATCCACTTACTTATTTAGGATTAGATGATGCTTTATTAGATGTTTCACTTACACCCAATCGTAATGATTGTATGGCAGCATGGAGTATGGCGATTGAAACAGGTGCGGTATTAAATCGTAAAGTTACGTTACCAAACTGTGAACATGCAA
The DNA here is from genome assembly GCA_036642795.1 of Erysipelotrichaceae bacterium. Lineage (GTDB taxonomy): Bacteria > Bacillota_I > Bacilli_A > Erysipelotrichales > Erysipelotrichaceae > JAVXTH01. The sequence goes on along the minus strand of JAVXTH010000014.1, from coordinate 37,707 downwards.
GTGAAATAGGTACACCAACAAAGCTAAAGGTAAGTTCAACAAGCGATAAGTGTAAACTTTTCTTAGGCAAAGTAATCAATCAGATAACGATTAAAGAATCACCAAAATGGATGAGTGAATTATTAGTTGCAAGTGGAATGAAATCAATTAATAACGTCGTGGATATTTCTAATTTAGTTATGTTAGAAACCGGTCAACCTCTTCATTTCTATGATTTAGCGGCAATTCCTGCTCTTGAAATTACCGTTAAGGATAACATTGAAGAAATTTATACGGCATTAGATGAAGTTGAATATCAACTCGAGAAAGATGATATTGTAATCACTTCACAAAACAAACCAATCGGGATTGCCGGTATTATGGGTGGTAATGATTCTAAGATTGAAACTTCAACCAAAGGAATCATTATTGAAGCAGCATCGTTTCATCATGTAGCGATACGTAATACATCACGTCGTTTAAATATCACAAGTGATGCATCGATTCGATATCAAAAGGGAATTGAACCATTAGCACCTTTTAAAGCAATTGATCGTGCTGTTGAATTATTAATTAAATATGCCGATGCGAAAATGATTGAAGCAACCGTTCAATACGGTGAAAATACGTATCAGCCAACCATCATTAATGTAATACCAGAACATATTAATACCTTGTTAGGAACTCATTTTACAATCGATGAGATGAGTGATGTGATGCAACGTTTATGTTTATCACCACGTATTCATGATCATCAGATGGAAGTAAGCATTCCAAGTTATCGTCAAGATTTAGCTATTGAAAATGATATTGCGGAAGAAATCATTCGTTTGATTGGTTACGATCGTTTAACTAGTACCTTACCAACGATGAGTGCTACGATGGGAGCATTGGATGCTCGTCAAAATATGCGTCGTTGGATTCGTAACACGCTTGCTGATTTAGGTTTATATGAAGCTAGAACTTATACTTTAGTTTCACAAAGACATTTAAACGATGCCGTAATGCCACTTGCAGGAGACGTAGTTTCACTTGCTTCACCAATGAGTGAAGATCGTAAATATGTACGTAATTCAATCTTACCAAGTTTATTAGATAGCTTAGCTTATAATGAAAATCGTTCACAAAAAGGCAATGCTTTCTTTGAAATCAGTAGTGTTTATGCACAAAATATCGAAGAAGAACGAATTGCATTTGTAATGAGTGGGCCGCTTCAACAAAGTCGTTGGCAGAATATTTCAATTCCAAATGATTATTACACAGCAAAAGGAATGGCAATGAATATTTTAACGCACTTTGGTTTTGAAGGTACTAGAATTGTCATAAAAGAAAATACGGTTGATACCAAAGCCTTCCATCCTTATAAGAGTGCCTGCATTTATGTAGGGAAATCATTATTTGGAATTGTTGGTGAGATTCATCCTTTGATGGCAAAGAACTATGATTTAAATCATGTCGTAATGGCTGAATTAAATATGGAAGTATTACTTAAGAATCAAGGAAATAAAATCAAATTTACACCGATATCAAAATATCCATCAATCACTCGTGATCTTGCCTTATTAGCTAGCATTGAAACAAAAGCAGGTGACATCATTGATGTGATTAAGAAGAGTGGCAAACATGTTGTCAGCAGCGTGAATGTCTTTGATATCTATGAAGGGGAACACATTGAAGAAGGTTATAAATCAGTTGCTTTAAGTATTAGTTTTCAAGCAAATGATAAAACTTTACGCGATGAGGAAATTAATGAAGTTACAAAATTAATTATTAGTAACTTAGAAACAAAACTTAACGTTACCTTAAGAGGTTAGTTAGCACTCAAGGCATTAGCCTTGAGTGTTTTTATAAATTGGCTTTAATCAGAAAGCTATGTTATAATGGCAAATGTGTAAAAAATAGGAGGACGTATATGATACAGGCAAATAATATCTCAGTTCGATTTGGTTCAAGAACTTTATATAAAGATGTAAATATTAAATTTGTAGATGGAAATTGTTATGGTTTAATCGGTGCAAACGGAGCAGGGAAATCAACCTTTCTTAATGTGTTAAGTGGTGATTTAGAACCGGATACCGGTAGCATCTCAACCAATCCAGGAGAGACTATTTTTACGTTAAAACAGGATCAATTTGCCTATGATGAAGTCAATGTAATTGAAACGGTTATGATGGGAAATGAATTGCTTTATAAAATAATGAAAGAAAAAGATGAGCTTTATGCCAAAGCTGATTTTAGTGAAGCAGATGGTATTAAAGCCGGTGAATTAGAAGGTGAGTTTGCTCATCTAGATGGTTGGAACGCAGAGAGTAATGCCGCTATTTTATTAACTGGCTTAGGGGTTGAATGTAGCGAACATGATAAACTTATGAAAGAATTAAGTGGTAGTGAAAAAGTTAAAGTACTTTTAGCCCAAGCTTTATTTGGTAAACCTAACACTTTATTATTAGATGAGCCGACGAATAACTTAGATATTAAAGCAATTGCTTGGTTAGAGAATTTCTTAATCAATTATGATAGTACGATTATTGTCGTATCTCATGATCGTCACTTTTTAAATAAAGTATGTACGCATATTGCCGATGTTGATTATGGGAAAATCCAAGTCTTTGCCGGAAACTATGATTTCTGGTATGAATCTTCACAATTAATATCTCGTCAATTAAAAGATGGTAATAAGAAAAAAGAAGATAAGATAAAAGAATTAGAGGATTTCATTGCACGTTTCTCGGCCAATGCCTCAAAATCAAAACAAGCAACTTCACGTAAGAAAATATTAGATAAAATCACCTTGGATGATTTACAACCTTCTACTCGTAAATATCCATTTGTTGATTTTAAAGCAGAACGCGAAAGCGGAAAATCAATTCTATTTGTGGAAAATTTATGTAAATCAATCGATGGCAATTTAGTCTTTGACAAAATTGACTTTTCCTTAATGAAAGGTGATAAGATTGCCTTAATTGGTGATCCATTATTAACGACTTTATTAATTAAATTATTGGCAAAAGAAATTGAACCCGATGCTGGTAGTATTACTTATGGTCAAACAATCACAACTTCCTACATTCCTCGAGATAATAATAATTATTTTACGGGAAAAGAAAGTATTTGTGATTGGTTATCTAAATATACTAAAATTGATGATATTTCCTTTATTCGTGGTTTCTTAGGAAGAATGTTATTTAGTGGGGAAGAACCATTAAAATCAGTGAACGTACTAAGTGGTGGTGAAAAAGCTCGCTGTATGTTAAGTAAAAGTATGTTAGAAGCACCTAATTTATTATTGATGGATGATCCTACCAATCATTTAGATTTAGAATCAATCCAAGCCTTAAATAATGGATTAATTGCTTATAAATCAGAATTAATCTTTACCTCTCATGATCATCAATTCTTATCGACAATTGCAAATCGCATCATCGAGATTAATGAGCATGGTATTATCGATCGTCGCATGAGCTACGATGAGTATTTAGAAAAAGAATTAGGCATTCAAGAATAAAAAGAAATACCGGCATTTGTCGGTATTTTTTTGTCCTTATTTTGATACAAGTCGATAAATTAATATTTCAGCTGGGGCAAAGATTCGAATATCACTATTGGTAGTTCCAATTCCATTTGAAATATGTATCTTAGCAGATTTGCTTTGGTAGCTACCACTAACATAATCCTTAGCTCCTTCGATTTTATTAAGTGGACCAATCAGTGGAATTCTTATTTGGCCACCATGTGAGTGACCGGCTAAGAATAAAGAAATTGTATTCATCGGTAATTGTGAAATAATATCGGGGGCATGACTTACACATAAAACAAAATCTTGGTCGGATACATTGGTAAAGGCTGCTTCAACATTCGGTGCACCACCAAGCAATGAATCGATTCCAACTAAAGATAGAGAAGCACTACTTTTACGATGAATGCGAATGTTACGATTACTTATGACTTCAAAATCACTGTTGTATAATATTTGTTCACACATTAGTTTAACATTTTCATTCATTAAATCTTGTTCACCTAAGATGGCAAATTTCCCAAGTGGAGCTTTTAAAGAAGCTAATAAATTCGTGATTTCACTTTGAATTTCAGGAGTTGGCATATTTAATTCTGGATGATCAAATAAATCACCACCAAAAATGATTAAATCTGGATTTGCTTTATTTAATTTATCAATCATTGGTTTTAAACGTTCTTGATTCATAAAATGATTATAATGAATATCACTGACAAAAGCTATTTGTAAATTATTTAAATCAGGGGCAATTTTAGATGATGTTATACTTTGATAATTAAGTGAAACTCGTTCAACGGATACATAAGTACCATAGAAAACGACACCGATTAAGATGGCAATCATAATCAATAAGAAAAGGATTATTTTTCCGATTTTTTTAAGCACTTCATCACCTCATATTCTTTACTATTTTATCATATTCTAGGATAGAAAGGAATTGATAATATGGTAGATTTTAATCTGAATGACCAACTAAAAAATAAACAGCGAAAAAGTAGTGGAATTTATATTGTTAGAGGTAAGATTGAAACAAAGGTAGGTGTGTGTTTACAAGGATCAAATTTCACTATTTTGATTGGTGATCCAAGCATCATCCAAACTTATTTAAAACAACATTCAATTGTAATACTGTTTCACTATGTTGATTCAATGAATTCATTTATTCGATTAAAAGATATTGCTAACAGTGTGGCTAGAATTGAGCGAGGAGCGATCATTCGCGAAGGGGTAAAACTTGAAACAGGGGTCGTTGTTTTAATGGGAGCAATCATCAATATCAATGTCACCATTGAGGAAGATAGTATGATTGATATGAATGCAGTGATAGGAAGTGGTGCTTATATTGGAAAACGGGTTCATATCGGGGCAGGAGCAGTGATTGCAGGCACACTAGAGCCAATCTGTCATAAAGGGGTTGTAATTGAAGATGACGTGCTGGTGGGCGCAAATGCAGTCATATTAGAAGGTCTTCATATTGCTAAGGGAGCCATCATTGGCGCAGGAGCAATCGTGACAAAAGATGTACTTGAAAGTCAAGTGATGATGGGTGTACCAGCAAAATGTGTTAAGCTGCGAAATCAATGTGATAAAGAATTAAACATCAATGAACAATTGCGTTAAAAAAAGGTCGCTATTCACTAGCGGCCTTATGATTTGAATTTTTTAAAGCTCGTTGTTGTTGCATTTGTAACATTGCGGCTTTTGAATTTAAAATAACCGGAATGACAATTGGATTACGATGGGTCTTATTATATAAGAAGGGTTCCAAAGTAGATCGAATGGTATTCTTAATCTCAGAGAACGTTGTTCTTGTTTTCATTCTCTCTTTTAACGCATTGTAAACAATCAATTCCGCTTCTTTTAATAAAGACTGTGAATCTTTAATAAAGACAAAACCACGAGATACAATAACGGGTTTACATAAAATTTTACTTTCACGAGAATCAATTGAAATAATGACTGAAACTAAGCCATTATCCGATAAGATCTTACGATCTTTTAATACGGCCGTTGAAACACCACTAATATCATTTCCATCAACATATATATCATCGGCAGGAATTCTCATGCTCGATTGATAAACTTTTTCATCACGCATCAATAATACATCCCCATTGGCACAGGTAAAGATGTTTTCAGGAGCAACCCCTGTTTCAATAGCAGTATCACGATGTTGAACCAACATTTTATATTCACCATGAACCGGCATAAAGTATTTAGGTTTAATTAACTGTAACATCAATTTTTGTTCTTCCTGAGAAGCATGACCCGTTGTATGAAGATTATTTAAAATTGATTTTGTAAGAACATTAGCACCAGCTTTAAATAATTTATTAACTACTTGATTTACACTTTGTCCATTACCAGGAATGGGCGAAGATGAGAAGACAACCGTATCACCTGGAATTAATTTAATAAAACGGTGGGTACCTGAAGCAATTCTTGATAAAGCGGCAAGTGGTTCTCCCTGTGATCCAGTACATACGATACATACTTTATTTGCTGGGGTATGAGCTAATTGATCGGCTGTAATAAAGTGTTCTTCACCGATTTTAATATTACCTAATTTACGACCGATTTGAACGACATTTTCCATACTGCGACCAAAGACGATTACTTTACGTCCAGAAGCAACGGCAGACTCTAAAATCTGTTGCACACGATGAACGTTACTAGCAAACGTAGCTACAATTAAACGCCCCGTTGCTTTTTTAGTGATTTCTAAAATTGCATTTGCTACTTTCTTTTCCGAAATTGAAAAGTCTTCAACACCCGAATTGGTCGAATCACTCATTAATAAAGTAACTCCAATTTGTCCAATATAGGCCATAATTTGATAATCCGCATTGGTTCCAACTGGGGTTAAATCAAATTTAAAATCACCTGTCTCAACAACTCTTCCATTTGGTGTTGTAATTAACAAACCTAATGAATCTGGAATGGAGTGAACGGTATTGAAGAAACCAACGGTAAAGTGTTCCATTTTAATTCGGCTTCCTTCATTGATTTCAATTATTTTAACGCCACGTAACATTCTGCGTTCTTCTAGTTTTTTATTAATTAATGCTACGGCAAAACGCGGAGCATAGATTGCTTCAATATCGACACTTTTTAAGAGAAAAGGAATTCCTCCAATATGATCTTCATGTCCATGGGTAATAACTAATATTTTTCTTTTATGATTATTCTTTACTAAATAACCAAAGTCGGGGATTACATAATCCACACCTAAAAGATTTTCCTCCGGGAAATGCACACCTGCATCAACAATAAGAATTTCATTCTCATGTTCGAAACAGTACATATTTTTACCAATTTCACCTAGTCCACCTAAAGCATAGACTAAAGTATCAGTTTTTTTATGAATTATCCGATTATTGTTTTCCTCTTTTAAAATGTTTTGATCTGTATTCGGTGCCGACATCATTGCTTTTTTATTCGTATTCATTTTTAACTCCTTTCAATTCAATGCACCATACATCGCTTTGTGTATTATAACACATTCTTTTATAAAAACATAGATTTTACTAAATGATCATTGCATTTGAATCTTCTTTCCATGGATTTTCTAAATCAATGGAATCATAGTACATAATACCTGAAAAATGATCGATTTCATGTTGAAGAACAATCGCTTCATAGCCTTTAGCACGAATCGTAATTTCTTTGTCTTGTAGTAAGTCATAAGCCTTAATGCTAACGCGGGCATGACGAAAGACATGACCAACATGTTCTACTTTAGCTGATAGACAACCTTCACCATTTTCTAAATAAGCATTTTGGACTGAATAAGATACAATCTTTGCATTCACTAACGCATACTCGGTTATTTTATCTTCATCTTCGATACAAATGGCAAGCATTTGTTTTTCAATTCCCATTTGAATGGCAGCAATGCCAACCGCAGGTCTTAAATCTTTTTTCTCACATAAATCAGGATCATGAGATTCTCTTACATATTGAAGCATTTTTAATAATAAAGTTTTATCTTTTTTATTTAACGGTAAATCAACTGGTTTTGATTTACTACGTAAAATAGGATTGGTATCTTTTATAATCGTTTTATTATTTATAAGCATTTTATACGCTCCTTTTTAACAAATATTAGGCACATTGTTTCACTACCTACTCTATTTTATACAAAAACGAACAATAATGGAAGTATTTTGCAGTTATAGTTTGAAAATATTTAAAAATAAAGTAAAATAGAAGATAGAAATGAGTGAGTGGATGAAAAAGCATAAGAGAAAAATAGATTTCCGATTACCATCAAAGTATGACTTATGGCTTCATTTTGCTGTTTTGGTGTTGTTGGTATTTGGAACAATCATGATAACATCCGCATCGATGGGAGCAACGGCTAACACAAGTGGTTCGGTGGTTGTTTATAAAACGTTAATGAAACAAGCTGCTTTTGTTTTTGTATCGTATGCGATGATGATTTTCTTCGCAAAATGTTTTACGCTACAAAGAGCTCGCGATTATGGGAAAATTATTGGCATTATCATTTTAGCTTTATTGATTGCTACATTATTTTTCGATGATATGAATACCGGTTCAAAATCATGGATTCGCTTAGGTAGTTTTAGTCTTCAACCATCCGAATTTGTGAAAGTATATATGGTTATCATGATGGCAGTATCGGTTGGCATTGCAGGGCGTAGAAACTTTGATTTCTGGACGATTGTAAAGACACCGGTGATGTTTTTAGTTATGTATTCAATCATTATCATGCTACAACCAGATTTTGGTACTTTGGTTATTATCATCATGATCTGTGGAGTTTGCTTCTTAATTCCTTCGCATGTTAATTTGCGTAAGTATCAACATAAAGCACTGATCATTATTGGTATTTTGGCGGTTGTTTTAATCTTTGTTATGACCCCACAAGGAATGCATCTATTAGAAAAACTACCACTTTTTGGTTATCAAATCAAACGATTTGAGGCAAGTGTAAATCCTTTAAGTGATCCTTATAATACAAGTTATCAGCTCTTACATGGTCTATATGCCATTGCTTTAGGTGGTTTCTTTGGGGTTGGTTTAGGTAATTCCATTCAAAAATTTGGTTTTCTAACACAAGCAAGCAGTGATTACATCTTAGCGATTGTAATTGAAGAACTTGGTTTATTTGGTTTCATGGTCGTATTAATAGGTTATATTGTAATCATTCAACGCTTGCTTCATTATGCTTTCTTGACCAAGAATGAGAGCTATAAAGTGATTCTAGTGGGAACTTCGATGTATATCTTTATTCACTTTGTGATTAATGTTGGTGGAATTAGTGGTTTAATTCCGTTGACTGGTGTGCCTTTGCTTTTCATATCAAGTGGTGGTTCTGCCTTATTATCGATCATGGTTGCGATTGGTATATGCCAAGGGGTTATTTCAAGAATTCGGCATCAAGGAGAAACGTAAAAGAACCCCAAGGGGATAGGGTTCTTTAACGAAAGGGAAGAGGAGAAACTTGTAGATTGGGGGGTGCATCACTTAATGGATGCTAGTTATAAGATACCCAAGATTTATTTGTTTATACATAAGGAGTTATAAAATATGAGAATTGTGGCAGGGAACTATCGTTCTAGAATTATAAAAGCGGTACCCGGGGAAAATACTCGGCCGACTTTAGATAAAGTAAAAGAAGCAATTTTTTCTCGCATTGGTCCATATTTTAATGGTGGTGATATGTTAGATCTATTTGCGGGCAGTGGAAATATGGGAATCGAAGCCCAATCAAGAGGAATGAAACATATTATCTTTTGTGATGCTGCCACTTTGGCTATTAAAACGATTCAAGCAAATATAAATACATTAAAAATGGCTGATTATGAGCTATGGAAAAGTGATTACATGAATGCTTTAAAAAGATGTGCAATCGAAAAGAAACAATTTGATCTTATCTATTTGGATCCTCCTTATGATTTAGGCGTGATTAAAACAATTCTTGATTTTATTGATGAACATCAATTATTAAAAGAAGATGGGAATCTTATTTGTGAAACTTTAAAAAATGAAGAACTTACAAATCAATACCAAACTTTATTGTTTTTAAAAGAAGCAACGTATGGAATTAGTAAAATTACTTACTATCGAGGGCAAAAAATATGAAAAAAGCTATTTATCCTGGAACTTTTGATCCTATTACCAAGGGTCATTTAGACATTATTGAACGAAGCGCAAAGATATTTGATGAAGTCATCGTTGTCATTATGCGCAATGCGAATAAAGCTTGTATGTTTAGTGAAAATGAACGACTTGCGATGATTCAAGAAATAATTAAAGATATTGATCATGTATCCTGTGTGATTGATGATGGATTGGCAGTTGATTGTGCGGTTGCTCATGGTGCTTCTTTGATCATTCGAGGGATTCGTGAGGTTGCTGATTATGAATATGAAGTAAGAATTGCAGCTACCAATGCTTTTCTTGATTCATCGATTGAAACTTTGTTTTTATTAAGCGATGCGAAATATTCTTTTATTTCTTCAAGTGCAGTAAAAGAAATCGCTTTATATAAAGATAATTTAGAACAATTTGTTCCAAGTTATGTCGCTTTAAAGATGAAAGAAAAATTACAGAAAAAATAAATAATCATTTTTTGAATACATTGATACCTTCCTCATTACAATAGTGAGGGAGGTATTTGTTATGATTCGAAAAGAACTCAAAAAACTAGAGAATGAAATACGTAATTATCGCCGTCAATTGCATAAAATACCAGAATTAGGATTAAATACGATTCAAACAAAAGAATATTTAATTCAACAACTGAGTAAATTTGGCGTGGATGAAATTAAACAAGGGTATGCTTTACAGGGAATGGTTGTGCGAATTAAAGGAAAAGATTCAACTAAGATGATTGGCTTTCGTTGTGAAATGGATGGCTTACCAATTAAGGATGAGACTAATTGTACTTATCAAAGCATTCATGAGCATAACTCTCATAGTTGTGGTCATGATGGACATATGGCGATGATGTTAGGTCTCATTCATTATCTATGTCTTCATAAAAAATCATTAAAGCAAGATGTTGTCTGTATCTTTCAACCAGGGGAAGAAGCGCAAGGCGGCGCTAAATTAATGATAGAAAATGGTTTATTAAAAGATTATCCCATTCACTTATTAATTGGTCTACATTTATTAGGTAGTTTGGCGTATGGAAGAATTGCTTCAAAAGCAGGTCCAATCATGGCAAGAAATGGCGAAGTCACCATTCATGTTAAAGGAAAAAGTGCGCATGCTGGTTTTCCATGTTTAGGTAAAGATGCCATCTATATCGCAGCAACCTTAATCAATCAAATGCAAAGTATTATAAGTAAAAATATTGATCCATTCAAACAAGCAGTTTTATCCATTGGTACGATTCATGGAGGGGAAGCAATCAATCAAATCGCCGACTTGGTGACACTTCAAGGCACGATTCGATCTCTTGATGATCTAAGCTATGAATTAATTAAAACGCGCTTACAAACCCTTTGTAAAGGGATAAAACAGGCTTATGATTGTGAAATTGATTGTAGCTTGCTTGACTTATATCATGTAGTTAATAATCCAGAAGATTTAAATACAATGTTACAAGAAGTCAGTAAAGATGCTTATGTTGAATCAAAAGCGATGATGATGTGTGAAGATTTTAGTTTCTTTCAAGAAAAAATTCCGGCTTTATATTATTTTATTGGTACAAAAGATGAACAACACCAAGCAAATCTTCATGAAGGTAATTTTAATTTTAAAGAAGAGATTCTTTTATATGGAATGGAAACAAATTTAAGAATTTTAGAAAAACTTAAAATTATCTAACAAAAAAAATAAATATAGAGTAAAATAGAACCAGGTGATATCGATGGAACAAGCTAAAATAGTGCTGACAAGAGTTGATAATCGATTGGTTCATGGACAAGTTGGCTCCACTTGGACTAATTCTATTGGAGTGGATACGATCGTTGTCGTGGATGATGATGTGGCAATCAATGTCTTACAACAGAAGTTAATGATCACGATTGCTCATGCCGCAAGTGTTAAAATAAGGTTTTATAGTATTGATGATTTTGTACATGTTTTTAATACGACCTCAAGTCATCAAAAGTTATTTCTAGTCGTTGAAAATCCAAATGTAGCTAGAAAAATTGTTGAAAAGGGAATTGTCTTAAAAGATGTAAATTTAGGTAATCTACATTATAGTAGGGGCAAGGTAGCGATTAGTCGAAAAGCATATTTAGATGAAGAAGATATTGATTCAATTAATTATCTATTATCAAAAAAGATCAATGTCTATTATCAAGATGTACCAGGTACTGCAATTGAAACAATATCTCATTTAGATTATGAAACATTAAAGAAGCGTCGCTAACACGACGTTTTAAAATGGATGGGGCAATTAACGATAAGGGATGTGGTATGAAATGAAAGATAAAATTTACCAAGAATTACAAAAGAGAACCAAAGAACATGGGATAGTGAAATCAGATATATTTACAGCCGTCGATCTTGCGACTTTTTTAAAGACGAGTAGAAATACAGTCAGTCAATATTTAAACGATTATGTAAAAGCAAAACAAGTGATTAAGATTAATACAAGACCAGTATATTTTTTCACAAGGCAGGAACTTGAAAGTAATTATAATAAGCATTGTGATATTGATAACTTTGATTCAATTGATGAATTATATCATTATTTTGTATCCGATAAGAAAGACTTTGAGAAGTTAATTGGTTACGATAATAGTTTAAAGACAGTTGTTGAGCATTGTAAAGCCGCTGTATCTTATCCAGGAAGTGGATTACCAATCTTAATCAATGGACCAACCGGTACCGGTAAAAGTATGATTGCGAATCTATTATTTGAATATGCAGTTCATCAAAAGATCATCAGTGATAAGAAAACCTTGATTTCAGTGAATTGTAGTGAATATGCGAATAATCCTGAATTATTAACAGCTAATTTATTTGGTCATGTGAAAGGTGCCTATACCGGTGCCGATGAAGATAGTTCTGGTTTGATTGCGCTTGCCGATGGTGGAATGTTATTTCTTGATGAAGTTCATTGTTTAAAAGCGGAGTGTCAAGAAAAGCTATTCTTCTTTATGGATAAAGGAATGTATCATAAAGTCGGAGATAATGCGAATTGGTATAAATCAAAATCACGTTTAATTTTTGCGACTACCGAAGATCCCCAAAATGTATTATTAAAGACCTTACTTAGAAGAATTCCAATTACCGTAAGTGTTCCTTCTTTAAAGGATCGACCTTTAATTGAGAAGAGATTATTGATATTTTCAATTTTTGAACGCGAAGAATTAAGATTAGGAATTGAAATATTATTAAGTAATATGGCTTATCAAACGTTAATGGATTTTGAATTCATCGGTAATGTAGGTTCATTAAAAAATGCTATTAAAGCAACCTGTGCAAATGCTTTTCTTTCTAAAAGTGATCAGGATGATAAATTAAACATTCATATTTTTGATTTACCTGATTATGTATTTAAACCGATTACAACCTTACAAGTAAAGGTTGGTGAAGGCATTCAAGAAACGATGATACCTTTAAACCATTTAGAAAAATCAACTTCAGCATCGGCTCCACTTCTTCATTTGTATGATAAAGTAATTCATCTTTATGATAATTATGTCTTAACCAATGAATCATTTGATGAATTTGTTGAAGCATTTAAAAAAATAATGCAAAGCTATATTGATTATGTCATTTTTAAAAATCGTTATCGTAAAAATGCCAATGATGATTTTTTATTAAAAATATTAGATAAAATCTATTCGATTGTGATGAATAAATATAGTTTAAATGTACCGAATAATGAAATTCAAGTATATGCGAAAATATTAAGTGAATATACAAAATATGCAATGGATGCGAAAGTTTGGAATTCATCTCATAAAGATAGCATTGATAACTTAATCTTAATGCTTCAAGATAAAGCACCTAGAGAATTTAATATTGCGAAAGAAGTAGCAAACAACGTTGCTTTAAACCTTGATTTAGAATTAGATGATTTAATGTTTTCAATTATCGTATTTGCTTTTATATCCTATGAAAGACAATGTAGTTCATCGAGTGTTGGGGTAATTCTATGTCATGGCTATTCAACTGCTAGTAGCATCGCCGATACCGCGAATCGTTTATTGGGCGAATATATCTTTGATGGAATTGATATGCAAATTGATTTAAGTATCGATAAACTGGTGATGTTAGTTGATGAGTATTTAAAACGTAAAAATAGCATAGAAGAATTAATGCTATTGGTTGATATGGGTAGTTTAGAGGCTATTTACAAACGGATTAAACCGATTGCTAACTGTAATATAGGTTTAATGAATAATGTTTCAACTAAGATGGCATTGGAAGTAGGATCTAGTATCAAACAAGGTAAATGCATCTTAGAAATTATGGAACATATTCAAAAAGAATATACGTTATCAACGCATTATATTGAAGGTAAGATTCTAAAGAATGCGATTTTAACAATCTGTGCAACCGGTTTTGGAGCTGCGCAAAAAATATCAGAGTTGTTATTGAATAGTTTACCTTATAAAATTCCTTTAGAAATCATCCCTTATGAATACCAATCTTTAGTCGAGAATGGAATTCAAGATACTATCTTTAATCGTTATCAAGTTGATTTGGCAATTGGAACCTTAGATCCGGAAGTTAATGGTTTAGACTTTATCCCAGTTGAAGAATTAATTATTTATAAAGGGGTTGGTAAGTTAGAACAAATCATCGCTGACTATTTGAAACCAAATGAAGTCGAGAAGTTTCGTCAAAATATTATGAAGAACTTTACTTTATCAAATATTGTAAATCATTTAACAATTCTAAATGCCGAAAAGATCATTGATGATGTTGAAGAAATTGTCGATATTTTAGAAGAAGAAAGTAAAATTGTATTAGATGCGACGCGAAAAACTGGTTTGTTTGTTCATATCAGTTGCTTAATTGAACGATTGATCTTAAAGAATGAAATTAGTGAAGTGGAAGGCATGGATGAAGAAATCAAAAAACATCAAGATTTTATCACAATCGCAAAGCTTGCTTTTAGTGGGGTAGAAATGCGTTATAGTGTCGAAGTACCAGATGCAGAGATTATTTATATCTTAAATTACTTCCAAAATGTGTAATTTAGGATGAAAATGGCGTGTCGACAATAGTTGGCACGCTATTTGCTACTGTATGAGTGAGAATGGAGGTGGAATGATGGCTGGACCAAATATTCTATTGACAAGAATCGATAATCGTTTAGTTCATGGACAAGTAGGGGTTACTTGGACAAAAACACTAGGAGCAAATTTGATTATTGTAGCGGACGACATTGTCGCAAGTGAACCTTTACAACAATCATTGATGCAGGTGACCGCGAAATCTTCGGGTGCTGGTATTCGTTTCTTTACGGTGAAACATACCGCTGAGATTATTGGCAATGCAGCGCCGGAACAAAAGATTTTTATTATTTGTCGAACACCAAAAGAAGTGAGACAACTAGTGGAATTAGGCGTGGATTTAAAAGAGGTAAATGTTGGCAATATGCATTTTAGTGAAGGTAAAAAACCGATTACTAAAAAAGTTTATGTCAGTGATCAAGATATGGAAGATTTAAAATTCATATCAAACAAAGGCATAAAAGTATATGCGCAAGATATACCTGGAGATTCAATCTTAAAAATTTAATTCAATTATGAAAAGGAGATGAAACATCATGGAGATTACTTTAATTCAAGGATTATTGCTAGCAGTTGCGGCAATTGTCATCGGAATTGATTATTGGTTAGAAGCATTCTTTATTTTCCGACCATTAATTGTATCAACGATTACTGGTGTTATTTTAGGTGATGTAACACTAGGATTAAAATGTGGAGCTTTAATTGAACTTGCTTTCGCAGGTTTAACACCAGCTGGAGGAACGCAACCTCCTAACCCTGTATTAGCTGGATTTATGGGTACTGTATTAGCTTATACGACAGGATCAAGTCCTGAAATCGCTTTAGGCTTATGTTTACCATTCTCATTCTTAATGCAATATGTTATTTTATTCTATTATTCAACTTTCTCATTCTTTATGGCAAAAGCTGATAAATACGCTGACAATGGCGACACAAAAGCTTTTGGGAAATTAAACATATTGATGATGGGAATTGTAGCACTTACGTATGGTGTAATTGTATTCTTATGTACTTATGTTGCTCAAGATGCAATGGCACAATTCGTTAATAGTTTACCAGCATTTGTTACACATGGTTTAGAAGTTGCCGGTGGTATTCTACCTGCGGTTGGATTCGGTATGTTATTAAGAGTTATGATGAAAACAAAATATATTCCTTATTTCTTAGCCGGTTTCTTAATGGCAACTTTCTGTGCTATGTCAAATTTACTTCCAGTCGCATTACTTGGAACCGTATTTGCTTTGATTGACTACTATGGCGCAAAACAACGTAAAGAAGATATTGATGAAGCTTTAAGCGCAGCAGGACAAGGAGGTAACACTCATGGCGGAATATAAGAAAGTTATTAGTGACAAAGATATTACCAATTTAGGAATTCGTTCCAGTCTACTTCAGGCATCGTTTAACTATGAACGTATGCAAGCTGGTGGTTGGACTTGGGCAATGTTACCGATCTTAAAAAAGATTTATAAAGACAATCCAGAAGGATTATCGGCAGCGATGAATGATAATCTAGAATTTATTAATACACATCCCAACTTTGTTGGATTCTTAATGGGATTATTACTTTCACTTGAAGAAAGTGGAGAATCTCGTGATCTTATTAAAGGTTTAAAAGTTGCTTTATTTGGACCAATTGCCGGTATTGGTGATGCGATTTTCTGGTTTACTATTTTACCAATTACAGCTGGTATTTCTTGTTCCTTCGCATCACAAGGATCGATTCTTGGACCAATTATCTTCGTAAGTGTTTATGTCGTAATTTGGTTACTAAGAATTGTTTGGACTAAACTTGGATATCGTTTAGGTACAAAATCAATTGACATGATCAAAGAAAACTCTGAAATCATCGCAAACTCTGCAACTATCTTAGGTATTACAGTAATTGGTGCGTTAATTGCATCTTATGTTCATATTACTTTATTACCAGTTATTGCGGTCGATGGTGGAATTAAAGTTCCAGTACAAACTGAATTCTTTGATAAGATTATTCCTAACTTCTTACCAATGTTATGGACACTTGGAATGTTCTATTTATTAAAGAAAAAACAAGTGAGTCCAGTTGTCTTAATCTTAGGAACAATTATCATTGCGATTATTTGTTCAGCGATTGGTTTACTATAATAATCATTGTTTTATTAACATGAACGTATAAAGTAAGTTTACCTTTATACAAAATGATGAGAAAAAAGGGAAGTGAGCAGTTAACTGTTCACTTTCCTTTTCCTATATCTTTAATTGTTTTTGTAGAGCAAGTAAATCTTGGCTTTCACTTTCATGAAAGACAATTTGAATCGAATCATCTTCTTGATAGCGAGGAATTAGATGAATATGAAAATGTGGAACACTTTGACCCGCAACTTCATTCATATTACTTAAGATATTCATTCCGGCTGCATCCAGTGTCTTCACTAGGTGAATTGAGAGGGTTTGAGCTACTTGAATCATCTTTGCTAGTGTTTCACTGTCAACACTATTAAAGTTCTCTGTATGCTTTTTAGGAAGCACGAGCGTGTGTCCTTTTGTTACCTGTGAAATATCAAGAAAGGCGATGACATCCTCATCCTCATATAGAATATTACTTGGTATTTCATGATTGATTATCTTACAAAATATGCACATAAAATCACTCCTTTGAAAGTATTATAACATAAAAAAAGAGATAATCGATTGTGATTATCTCTTAACGAATTAATCTTGATCTTGAACTAAATAAGCAGGATTATTCTTTTTAATTGTGTTATAAACATTAATGTCATAAACCGCAAAATTATATTTCTTTAAGAAATAAGCCATGGCATCATCTTTTGTATTTGTTAAAGCTAAGAAAGCATCAATTGCTTCATTTTTAAAATCTTTTGCATTTGTATTAACAACATTCAAAATATAATAACCATTTCCAGTCGCATCTACAATTAAATCTTTAATTAACGTATTATCTTTCTTAACGGTTTTAATACGATTCATCAATACATCGACAATTCCAGTTGATGAAGCATGAATCAATTGAACATTACCATTAAAATTTGTTGTATCTCCATAAGCTTTAGCTGTTTCCACAAAGCCTTTGCCAGCAATGACATCCGCTAAAGCAGCAACCGCTTTATCTTTATCCGTTGTATAGATAATTTGAGCTTTTACTGGATGTAACTTCTTCGCAATCTTATCGAAGTTTTCATCGACATATTTACGATATAAACCTTGTTGTTGCTGAGCTAATAATAAGTACTTATTGTAGTATTCGTCTTCATCTTTAAAGCCCATACCATTGATATACTCTTTAAAAGTTCCACTTGTTGTTGCCTTTGCTTTTTCAAGTTCACTAGTAGCAGCGGAACGCATTGCATCGGTTGTTTCGATTTCTTTTTTAACGATTACTTTTGTTGCTTCTTCTAAAACCGTATTAGCGGCATTCGCTTTCATTGGTTTAAATAAATCATCGCGGGTGATCGATTCTCCACCGACCGTGAATAATGTTTTACCTCCATCACTTATGTCAGCTGTTGCATCACTACAACCAGTCAATAAGATAAGTGACATAACAATTACTAAAACTGATATTTTCTTCATTTTATGTACCCCTATTCTTTAATGCCCATGTTATCCATGAGAGCTTGTTTAAGTTTTTTATCTTTGAATTCAACTTTTAAATCTTTTGATGTATTCCAAATAATCTGTGATTTTAATTGTGGATTTGCATCTGAAATTGCTTTGTATAAACCTGTTTTCGCATTTTTATCTTTCATTAAGCTATTCATATCGGTTGTATCACATTTAATAATATGCCAACCATTATAACTAGCATCACTTACTTTAACCCAATCACTAACTTCACCTTGGCTCATCGCAAAGGCTTTTTCTTTAAAGGGAGCGACAAAATTAGTATCACTATCTGCGTAACCTAAGTTACCACCTTTTGCTTTACTACCAGTATCATCGCTATATTTCTTGGCGATTTTCGCAAAGTCTTGTTTTTCACTTAAGGCTTTTTGAACAGCAGCAACTTTTTGTAATTCTTCCGTTGTTGGATTATTCGCATCGGCCATTTTAATTAAAATGTGAGAAACAACCCGACTGTGTTTTGCTTCATATACAGGTGGGAATAATTCTTTTAAATGTTTTTCAATATAGTTGTTTTGAAGCTTTTCAACTTTAATGAAATGTAGAAAGTATTGATCTAGTTCATCTTCACCATAACCGACACTTTTTAAACCTTCTTTTAGAAAATTAGCACCTTCTAATTCACCATATTGTTGCGTAACTTGTTGTTTGTAACTCTCTGCTTGAGCAGCCGCATCTTTTTCCATGGCATCGCTTGTTTTAATGGCTTGATCAGCAACCAAACGTTCAAAATATAAATAAGCAATTGAACCGGACATACTTTCGTTTAAATTGTTGTAAATGTCATCCGCGGTAATATTCTTTTTATTTACTTCCGCAATTACATCTTTACCGTTTTCACTTTTGCCTGGCAATTTACCTTTATTTGTATCATAAATATAATAAAATGAAAAACAAATAAAGATTAAAGCAATTAAAACAACAAACCATTGTTTTTTTAAAATTTCAACCATAGTTTCCTCCTTAAAGGTTATCGATTCCTCTATTTTGTTAATCTTATAAAAAATGAGCAATCGCTCAAATCCTTGTTTATTATATGATATTATGAACCAAAAAGCAATTTATATAGTTCATTCACGTAATTTCCCATAAAACGTTAAGGTAGAGGTATTTTTATCATAAATCAGGTAAAAATAACAATCGTTATAATTGTTCTTAACTATAAAATCTGGTATGATTGTCGAGTAATGAAAGGATGAATGCAAGTGAATGAACTTATAATCACCAATCTACATGTGAGTGTAGATGGTAAAGAAATATTAAAAGGCTTAAATTTAACCATCAAAGAAAAAGAAATTCATGCTTTGATGGGACCAAATGGAAACGGAAAATCAACTTTGTTAGCGGCAATTATGGGAAATCCTAAATATGTTATCGACCAAGGTAAAATCATTTTTAATGGCCAAGATGTTGGCTCCATGCGCGTTGATGAACGCTCAAAAGCTGGATTATTTCTAGGCATGCAATATCCAAGTGAAGTGCCTGGTGTCACTAATTCAGATTTTATGCGAGCAGCGATCAATGCACGTAGAGAAAAACCGATACCATTGTTTACTTTTATTAAAGAGATGGAAGATACAATCGCATCGATGCAAATGAAAAGTGATTTAGCTCATCGCTTCTTAAATGAAGGCTTTTCCGGTGGTGAAAAGAAACGAAATGAAATTGTTCAAATGAAATTATTACATCCGAAAGTAGCGATGTTAGATGAAATTGATTCTGGTTTAGATGTCGATGCACTTAAAATAGTTGGTGAAGCAATTGTGAAAATGCATCAAGAAGAAGCTTTAGGATTGATAATTGTTTCTCATTACGAGAAGTTTTATGAACGGATTAAACCAACTCATGCCCATGTTTTAATCGATGGTAAGATTGTTAAAAGCGGAGGCTATGAATTAATTGAAGATATCAATAAAAATGGTTATGATCCATTACTGGAAGAATTAGGAATTCAATTATCAACGACCAATTTAAATAAAATTACCTTAGGTGCCTGTGCAGCAAGAAAAGGGCAATAAGCATGATAAGATTAAAAAAAGAAAAAGAATCAATTCAATTAAATACAGAAATCGAACAAATAAAGGTTGAAAGCATGGTTCAACAAATTACCATTGTCGCTACTCCTTTCGCTAAAAGTGAAGTTATTTTATTTCATGAAGGAAGTAAGGTAACAATTGAACTTATTGTTGAAGAAAATGCAAATGTAGGCTTCGTAATGGTTCATGGAAGTATGGATTGTGAATGTTGTCTTAACGTCCATTTAAAAGCAAATGCAAATTTAAATTTAGGCCATGTTGATTTACAAGATCATGTACTGAATCTAAAAGAACAAATTGATTTAGATGGTGAATATGCCCAAGTTAGGTTAACGAGCAGTTGCATGGCAAAAAGTCATCATCATTTTGATGTATTGATGGCTCATCATGGCGCTTATACAAGTGGCATCATGAATCATTATGCGGTTGTATATGAACAGGGAAACTATCGTATGGTAGCGGATGGTCATATTGATAAGGGTGCAGTTGGCGCTAAATCACATCAAAGTACACGTGTCTTAACAATGAGTGATAAACAGAAAAGCGAAGTGATTCCAATCCTTACCATTGATGAAAATGATGTTGAAGCAAGTCATGCAATGAGTCTTGGTCAGATTGATGAAATGCAAGCTTATTATTTACAGAGTCGTGGTCTTACACGGATGCAAGCGATTGGGTTATTAACGGTTGGTTACTTTATGCCAATTGTAGAAGTTGTTCAAGATCAAGAATTACAAGCAGTTTTAAGAAAGATTGTTCAAGAAAAGGTAGGCGTTAGCGATGAATACAACTAAAATACGTAAAGATTTTCCAATGTTGAATCATAAAGAAATGCAAGGTAGTCCACTTATTTATTTTGATAATGCGGCAACTACATTTAAACCAAAAAAAGTAATTGATGCCGTGGTTCATTATTATGAAGATATCAGTGTAAATGCGCATCGTGGTGATTATGAATTATCTTTTATGGTTGACACGGAATATGAAGATGCAAGAAAAGTTATCGCAGAGTTTATTAAGGCAGAAGCCCGTGAAATTATTTTCACATCAGGAGCGAGTGGTTCTTTGAATCTAGTCGCTTATGGTTATGGTAGAAAATACCTTAAAGAAGGCGATGTTGTATTATCAACGGAAGCGGAACATGCCTCTAATATATTACCTTGGATGAAAGCTTGTGAAGAAACAGGGGCAATCATTGAATATATACCTTTGGATGATGAAGGGCGTTTAAGTATCGAAAATTTTAGAAAAGTAATGCATGACAAGGTTAAAGTAGTGGCGATTGCTCATGTGACGAATGTACTTGGGTTTATTGTACCGATAAAAGAAATTTGTGCGATTGCGCATGAATATGGTGCCAAAGTAATTGTGGATGGTGCTCAATCTTTACCACATATGCCAGTTGATGTGAAAGATCTTGATTGTGATTTCTTTGCCTTCAGTGCGCATAAAATGTGTGGCCCGACCGGAGTAGGGGTTTTATATGGTAAATATGATTTATTATGTAATATGGATCCCTTTATGCTAGGGGGCGGCAGCAATGCACGTTTTGATATGTGTGGAAATATATTATTAAAGAATCCACCCTATAAATTTGAAGCAGGAACACCAGCAATTGAAGCAGTTTTAGGAATGAAAGCAGCCTGTCTTTATTTAAATGAAATTGGCATGGAAAACATTCAAAACTATGAACATGAATTAAGAACTTATATGATTCAAGAAATGAAGAAACTTAACAATACAATTATTTATAATGAACATGGAGATGCTGCCATTATTACTTTTAACGTGAAAGATATTTTTGCGCAAGATGCCGCTACTTATTTTAATTCAAAAGGGATTGCGGTACGTAGTGGCCAGCATTGTGCAAAGCTGTTGATGGAGCGCCTAGCTACTTCCGCAACGATTCGTGCTTCGTTATATTTTTATAACACGAAAGAAGAAATCGATGAATTTATTAAAGTATTAAAAAGCGCAACAATTGAAAATTGTCTGAATGTCTTTTTTTAAAGGAGGTAAATAAAATGTCTGATATGTTGAAAGATCCAATGATTTTAAGACAAATCATTATGGATCATTATGAATTTCCACGAAATCATGAATTATCAAAAGAAAAAGCTTATCATGAAATTCACATGGCGAGTGATTCTTGTATTGATGATATTTATGTCCAAGCAAAGTTTGATGGGGATGTCATTCAAGACATTCGTTTTGATGGTGTTGCATGTACCATTTCAACGGCATCCACTTCAATTATGAGTGAATTATTAGTTGGGAAAAGCAAACAAGAAGCAAAAAGCATCGTGGATCAATATTATGCAATGATTAATCAAGAACCCTATGATGCAGAGGTTTTAAAAGAAGCAATCGCTTTTCATGGCGTTGGTGCTCAAGCAAATCGCATTAAATGTGCAACCATCGGTTGGAATGCAATCGTTGAATTGATGGATGAAAAATAATGAAAGCGCAAGATGAATTCGCGAATGGCGAATATAAATATGGCTTTCATGATGAAGATGTTAGTCTTTATAAGACAAAAAAAGGAATCAGTAAAGAAATTGTAGAAGAAATATCAAAGATAAAGAAAGAACCACAATGGATGCTAGATTTCCGTTTAAAAGCTTACGATGCTTTTATTAAAATGCCAATGCAAGATTGGGGACCTAATTTAGATCAACTTAATTTTGATGAATATACCTATTATATTCGGCCTAGTTCAGGACAAGAAAAAGATTGGAATGAAGTACCGGAAACGATTAAAAAAACATTTGATCGTTTGGGCATACCAGAGGCAGAAGCAAAGTTTTTATCAGGAGTCTCAACGCAGTATGAAAGTGAAGTAGTTTATCATAATATGTTGGCTGAAGTTGAAGAAAAAGGCGTCATCTTTTTAGATACCGATAGTGCGTTAAGAAAGTATCCAGATTTATTTCGTAAATATTTCGCATCGATCGTACCTTATAGTGATAATAAGTTTGCGGCCTTAAATAGTGCAGTTTGGTCAGGAGGAAGTTTTATTTACGTGCCAAAGCATGTGAAACTCGATAAACCATTACAATCTTACTTCCGAATCAATAGTGAACAAATGGGACAATTTGAAAGAACCTTAATTATAGTTGATGAAGGTGCCGATGTACATTATGTTGAGGGTTGTACTGCTCCTACTTATTCAAAAGACTCACTTCATGCGGCAGTGGTTGAAATCTTTGTTCATAAAAATGCGAAATGTCGTTATTCAACGGTTCAAAACTGGTCCTCTAATATATTAAATCTAGTTACTAAAAGAGCCAAAGTAATGGAAAAGGGAAGCATGGAATGGATTGATGGTAATATCGGTAGTGGTATTACAATGAAATATCCTGCCTGTGTATTAGCGGAAGAAGGAGCACGCGGAATGACAATTTCGATTGCCGTTGCCGGTAAGGGACAGATTCAAGATGCAGGAGCTAAAATGATTCATTTAGCGCCCAATACTTATTCTAATATTATTTCAAAATCACTTTCACGAAATGGTGGCGAAGTAAACTATCGAGGTTTAATTCATCATGCACCCAAAGCGCTTCATTCAATTAGTAAAGTAGAATGTGATACCTTGATTCTTGATAAACAAAGTCGCAGTGATACGATTCCAACGAATATATCACGCAATGATGATTCACGAATTGAACATGAAGCAACAGTGTCTAAAATATCCGAAGAACAATTATTTTATTTAATGTCACGAGGCTTAAGCGAAAACCAAGCAACGGAAATGATTATTATGGGTTTCTTAGAACCATTTACGCGTGAATTACCAATGGAATATGCAGTCGAATTGAATCAATTATTGAAATTAGATATGAGTGATTCGATTGGATAAGCAAACGACTCGAACGACGTTGATTCAACAACGTAAAATGTTATCAAAGACTGCGATTGAAACGAAAAGCAATCAAATTATGAAACAATTAATCCCTTATTTAAAAGACTGCAAATACATTGCTATTTATATGGCATGCAATGGGGAAGTTGATCTATCGCCACTTTTAACTTTAGACTATAAATTTTATATTCCTAAAGTAGAAAAAACTGAAATGAATTTTTATGAGTATCACCAAGATCAATTAGTTGAATCATCGTTTCATATCTTAGAGCCAACGAATACTATAAAAATCAAGAAAGAACAAATTGATTGCATGATTGTTCCACTTGTTGCATTTGATTCCAATAAGAATCGAATTGGTTATGGAAAAGGTTATTATGATCGTTATTTACAAACCCATGCGTTTAAAACAATCGGTGTTGCTTATGATTTTCAACGAGTAGAACAAATTGATCCAGATCCATTTGATAAAAAATTAGATAAAATAATCACTGAAATTAAAATATATGAATAAGCACTTATCATTTGATAAGTGCTTTATTCTATTAACAATAAAAAAGGACATCCTTTGATGTCCTAATTAAACTAACGGTTGTAGAATTCTACGACTAATAGTTCATTGATTTCTTGATTTAATTCACTGCGTTCAGGTAAACGTAAGTAAGTACCTTTTTTAGCTTCTTTATCAACATTTACATAAGCAGGTGCATTTAATGTTGCTTCTAAAGCTTCATTGATACAAGCCATTGTTTTAGCTTTTTCTTTTACTTCAATAATAGATCCTACTTTAACTTGAGCACTAGGAATATCTAGTTTCTTTCCGTTAACTAAGATATGACCATGGTTTACTAACTGACGAGCGCCACGACGAGTGCGTGCAAAGCCCATACGGTAAACAACATTGTCTAATCTTGATTCTAATAGTGATAAGAAATTTTCACCGGTAACGCCTCTCATTTTAACCGCTTTTTCAAACGTGTTATAGAATTGACGTTCGTTTACTCCGTACATGTTACGAATACGTTGTTTCTCACGTAATTGTAAACCGTAGTTGGTAAGTTTAATACGTTTTGTAGGTCCGTGTTGACCTGGTGCATACTGGCGTTTTTGAAGTTCTTGTCCAGTTTCTAAGATTGAGAAACTAAGACGACGTGATACCTTCCAAACGGGTCCGTTCATTCTTGACATAAAGTCCTCCTATTGTTTTATTTGCATAAAACAACAACAGATACAAATTATCATTACAGGGTGTTAATACCTACGATATCCTCGCTTGTACAGCTAAGTTACGCGATATCCCGTTAAGCACGTTATTAACGCTTGTCTGTAAGACTTTGTGTGCTGCTATCATTTAGACGCTAATCTACTATACCAAAGCCATAAAACAAAGTCAATAATTAGTTGCGATTATTAAGAAAAGTAACCGTGAAATTGATAATATATTAAGTAAACTATGGATATTGATTATAAGAACAATGATAAAAGTGCATTTCATACATAAAAATGACACTTCATACCAAATTTGAGTTTTTATCTATTAAATCTGTTATATTTTATGTATAATTATGGTGCTTGAATAAAGTGTTAACGAAAGGGTGGTCTGGGGAGTCGAACAAACAATTAATTTGGAAAGTAAATGATTCACAATAAGCAACTTTTAAATAGAAAGGTAAGGTATTTAAAATGAAGTTAAAAATTATGTCTTTTTGTAAAAAGTATTATCCCATGCTTATTTTTGTTATCATCAGTTTAATTGTAAATATTGCCTATTTTTATCGAACAATAAGTTTCAATTTATTTTTAGCTCTTGAAAGTTTCGCATGGTTTGTAACATTTATATTGTTGTCTTGGCAACAATATAAGGAAAAACATATGACGATTGCAAGAGTTTTATTCGTTATTGCAATGATTGATTTCGTTTCGACATTTCTTTGGTACATGTCTTAAATTTTATAAATAGTTTATAATTTGTTATCTTTTAAACAATAAAGTAAAAGTGAGATGATTCTCACTTTTCTTTTCTTTATTTAATAATATACAACGACCAAAAACATTGTTTGTTTGCTCTATTGTGAAACTACCATCCTAATTATGAACAATTGTTCTCAAAATCTTTAAGCCGAGTTCATGATTACTTAAGTAAAAAAGATTAGGAAAATCAAGTAGATTAAGTTATGATAGTGATAATGTTTCATAAAGATCACATATTATATTTATGCATCATTTAAAGGAGTGGAAGATTATGATGAAAATCTATAAATCGGAAAAGGGAAAGATTAGGGAAGTATCTGAATTAGGAAGTGATATCTGGATTAATTTAGTGAATCCAAGTGAAGACGAAATAGCGATGATTACCAGTCGCTATAAAATTGATGCTGAAGATATTAAAGCTTCTTTAGATAATGAGGAATATTCACGTGTTGAATCTTTTAAAGACTATTCTTTAATCTTAGTCGATGTTCCTTTAAAAGAAATTCGTCATGAGAATAATGCTTATACTACCTTGCCTTTGTCAATTATTTTTAATGATAATTGTATTATCACAACTTCATTAAAAGATACGGGAATATTAAATCCTTTCTTTGAAGGAAGTGGTTATTATAATACCGCAAAGCGAATGCGCTTTATTTATCAAATTCTTTATCGAATTGCGGTTGTTTATCAAACATACTTACGTTTAATTGATCATAAACGAAGAGAAATGGAAGCAGAGCTTAATAATCGTACAAAGAAGTCAGATTTGATTCAACTTCATGAGCTAGAATCGAATCTAGTGTACTTTGCGATGTCTTTAAGAGCGAATGATATTGTCTTGCATAAATTACAGTCATCCGATAAAATGGAGCGTTACAATGATGATTTGGAGCTTTTAAACGATACGATGATTGAAAATCGACAAGCGATTGAAATGACAAATATATATCGTAGTGTATTGAGTGGTACTAGAGAATTATTCGCATCAATCTTAGATAATAATTTAAATACCGTGATGAAGTTAATGACATCCATTACTTTAATCATGTCAATTCCAACGGTTATTTCTGGATTTTATGGAATGAATGTGAACGGCAAAGGAATTCCTTTCGCATCAACTCCCAATGCTTTTATCTATATCACAATCGCAACTTTATTCATATGTGCGATCATTGCCTTAATCTTAAAGAAGAAAGATATGCTATAGGACATCTTTCTTCTATCTTTACCCTTAAAAAGTATAAAAAACGCATAGTTTAAAAAGGCGGATTATGTTATAATCTTATCAGCGAGGTGTGTTTATGGAAAAATTCTTTTCGAGCCTAAAAAACATAGTTTCAATGAATGTGCTAATCTATATTGGCATTGGTCTAGTTGCCATCATAATCATTACGATGATTATGATGATGTTAAGATCTAAAAAAGCTAAGAAAACATTTGAAGAATTAGAACTACGTTATAATTCTTTAAAGTCGGTTCCTTTGGCATTTAAAGTTAATAAAGCGGTTGCTTTATCAAGAGTGAACAATAATGTTGCCCAAAGAGTCGAGAACTGTAAGAATAGCTTTGATGAAGTACAAGACCAATTAAAAGAGTGCTCGGTTTTATTAGCTGAAATTGATGATTTGGTTTATGTTAGAAAAGTTAAATCAGCAAATGAGAAAATGGAAAGTTTAATTGATTTAATGGATCAATGCCAAAATAATGTTGATCATGTTAATTCACAATTAGATGAAGTATTAGAACAAGAAAGTGAACAAAGAGAACAGATTAATACCTTAAAAGAAAATTTCCGTGCTCTAAAAAAGAAAATTTCTGAGAATCGTATGGATTACCATCAAAGTAGTGAATATTTAGATCGTGAAATTACAAGCATTGAAAAAATGTTTTCATTGTTTGAAGAATGGATGTTTGCATCTGAATTTGATAAAGCCAGCGCACAACAAGATGAAATAGCGGAAAGTATAAAAAAATTAAGTTCATTAATTATAGAATTACCAACCTTATATGAAAAAGCAAAGGGTGTTTTGCCTAGAGCAATTGATGAAGTTTCTTATAATTATGCACAGATTAAGAATAAAGGCGTTTATTTAGATCATTTAGAAACGAAAAAGAACTTAGAAATTGTTAGTGATATGTTAAAAGATGATTTGAATAAATTAAGAAATGGTAATTTTAATCAAGTTGGTGAAAATCTATTACAGAGTGAAAAACGATTGATTCAACTTCAAGAACAATTAGTAAAAGAAGAAAAAGCTTATGATGAGGTAAAAGGTAATGCACCTACATTATTTGAAGCAATCAAGAATATAAACAAAGAAGTAAGTGAAATTGAAACGTTATATAATAAAGTATATGAACGTTTTGGATTTGAAAATTGGAATGAAAAATTAAAAGCAACAGCAAATCAATTAACGACAATCAATGAAGCAAAACGTAAATTAGAATTAATTATCACACAAGATAGTGTACCTTATACAACCATTTTAATTTCTTATACGGAATTACTTCATACCACAAATGCATTTTGTGAAGAAGTAACAGCGATGAAAAACAAACTGATTAATGCTTGTAGTGATGAAGAAAGAGCTAAGAAACAATTAGTTAAATTACAATTGATCGTAAATGAAATCGGAGTTAAAATATCTCGAAATCGTTTACCAGCCGTCAATGAAAAGTTTGATGAAGATTTAATTGAAGCAAAACAGAAAATTAATATGATTGAAACGATTTTAGCTCAATCACCATTAAATGTTTCAAAGCTAAATGAAGAACTAAGAATTTCAATCGATTATATTTATACTTTATATAATAATGTTAATAATTTAATTGGTATGGCAGTGATGGTTGAAAACGCGATTGTCTTTGGTAATCGTTATCGTTCTACTTTCCCTGAACTTGATTCTGAACTAACAAGAGCAGAGTTATGTTTTAGAAATGGCCAATATACCAAAGCACTACGAACGGCAATTCAAGTAATTGAAAAGATGCATCCAGGTGCTTATGAAAAATTAATTGGTAAGAAAGATCAAGAAATATTAGAACAGGTAAAACAAGGATGATTTATTTAGATTATGCGGCAACGACACCAATCGATCCTGAAGTAGCAAAAGCTTATCAAAAATGTTGTATCGATTATTACGCAAATAGTGATTCATTACATCAAGCGGGAATGAAAGTCGCAGAACTCATGGAACAAAGCCGTACTCAAATTGCGGATTTGTTCCATGTTTCTTGCGATGAGATTATCTTTACTTCCGGTGCGAGTGAAGCAAACAACTTAGCACTTAAAGGCTATGCTTTTGCTCATCAAAGAAGAGGAAAGCATTTGATTACTAGTTGTGTCGAACATTCAAGTATCCTTCATACGATGAAGCAATTAGAAGATGTTTTTGGCTTTGAAGTTACTTATTTGAATGTGAATGATTTAGGCCAGGTAGATCCTGAGGAATTAAAGAAAGCATTAAGAAGCGATACCATTTTAGTTTCTTGTATGTTAGTGAATAATGAAAGTGGTGCGATTAATGATATTGATACTTTAGCTAATATAACGCATACCTTTTCGCAAGCACGTTTTCATTGCGATTGTGTGCAAGCGCTTGGTAAGATTGCATTTTCTTTAGCTAATGTTGATATGGCAACGTTCTCGGCTCATAAAATTTATGGTGTCAAAGGAAGTGGCGTATTATTTAAGAAACGGAAAATCGAACTACTTTCACTTATTAGCGCTGGTCAACAGGAACAAGGCTTACGTGGAGGCACGAGCAATGCACCTGCCAATATTGTGTTTGCTAAAACCTTAAGATTGGTTATGGACAATTTACAAGAACATTATGCCTATGTCGAAGAATTAAATCATTATCTAAGAGATGCATTGAAAACATTCAAACCAGTTGTTATAAACAGTGATATCAGTGGTTCACCTTATATCTTAAATATTTCAATCTTAAGCATCGGTTCACAAATTATGTTGAATGCACTAGATGCTTGTGGAATTTGTGTTTCTGCACAGAGTACTTGCGCATCGAAAAGCAAGGCTCATTCTTATGTATTAAAAGCGATGGGATTAGGGGAATTAAGAGCAACTCATGCCATTCGTATTTCACTTTCTCATTTAACAAGTAAAGCTGATATTGATCAATTGATCAAAGCAATGAAGGAGATATTAAATGACTATCAAACAAGATAACCATTTTGTTTATGATCATATCTTAGTTCGATATGGTGAATTATCAACAAAAGGGAAGAATAAAAAAGATTTTATTAATAAATTGTTACATAATGTGAAAAATGCTTTAAGAGGGTTTCCTGCTTTAACGTATCAAAAGACTCATGATCGTTTGTATATTATGTTAAATGATGAAAATCCTGATTTAGTTTCGGTTCCTTTAAAAAAAGTATTTGGTATTCGCTCCTTTTCTTATGCTTTAAAAGTAGCGAGTGATATCGATGAAATTAAGGCAATGGCTTTACATATGGCGAAGGAGTTTGATGGTGAAACCTTTAAAATTGTCGCTCGTCGCTCAGATAAGAATTTCCCAATGATGTCCGATGATATCAATCGCAGTGTAGCGGGTGATATTTTAAGAGAAACGAATTTAAAAGTAAATGTTAAAACACCAGATTTAAAAATTCAAATTGAAGTACATCGTGAAGATACCTATATTATGAGCAATGTCATTTTAGGCTCCGGTGGTTATCCGGTCGGTGTTGGTGGTAAGGCATTGGTTATGTTAAGTGGGGGAATTGATTCACCAGTTGCTTCTTACTTAACGATGAAACGAGGCGTTGGCATTGAATGCATCCATTATGCTTCTCCTCCTTATACAAGCGCCCAAGCACAAGAGAAAGTCATGCAATTGGCAACGCAGTTAGCTGGTTATCAAGGTCATATTCGGATGCATATTGTGCCTTTTACTAAATTACAATTAGCAATCTATGAAAACTGTGATGAAAGCTATGCGATTACGATCATGCGAAGAATGATGTATCGAATCGCGCAAGCAATCTGTGAAAAAAGCAATTGTTTGGCAATTGTGAATGGTGAAAGTATCGGTCAGGTGGCCTCACAAACTTTGGAAAGTATGGCCACAATTAATGCGGTTGTAACATGCCCCGTGATTCGTCCAGTTGCGACCATGGATAAATTAGAGATTATTGAATTAGCACGAGAAATTAATACGTATGAAACAAGCATTCAACCATTTGAAGATTGTTGTACGATATTCACTCCGAAAAACCCAGTGACCAAGCCAACGATTAGAAAAGTTGAAATGTTAGAGAAACGTTTTGATTTTGAAACACTTGTAAATGAATGCGTAGAAGCATGTGAAAGCATGAATGTTTATCCAACCAAAGTGTTGGATGATGAAGTAAAGGATTTATTTTAAATCATCTGAATAAAACAATTCTGGATATCCATACTAACATTGAGGTGAGTACAATGGATATTCGAAAACAACATCAACAAAACATGCAAGCGAATCAAAAACAGTTTAAACAACAAACCCAACAAGATTTATATCAAAGTGAAATGGGAATCGAATTAGGTGCGGATGTAGAAGCTGATATAAAGGAACATGAAAAAGATTATCAAATCGAACAAAAAGAAAAACAGGAAAAGTAATAGGATTGTGAAAGTGTACTTTGTACACTTTTTCTTTTTAGTTAAAAACATGGTATAATCTTTCAAAGGTGGTGAGAAACATGTTCGTATGTCCTAAATGTAAAGCCTTATTAGTAAAACAAAACAATCAATTTATCTGCTCACATCACCATACTTACGATGTCGCAAAATCTGGCTATGTTAACTTAGTTTTAGGAAATACCCAACAAAGCGGAGATGATAAAGAAATGGTGAAATGCCGCAGCGATTTCTTAAATAAGAATTATTATCATATATTACGAGATGAATTAATAAAAATAGTGAAACAATATCCACATCAAGTAATGGTGGATGCAGGCTGTGGGGAAGGCTATTATACAAATCATATCAGTGATGCTTATCCAACGGCTACGATGTATGGCTTTGACTTATCAAAAGCTGCTTTAACACATGCTTCCAAACAAAATAAACAAGTTCAATATGCGATTGCTTCTTTATTTCATTTACCGCTTCAAGATCAAAGCGTTGATCTTATTTTTAATGTATTTGCCCCTTGTGCAATGGATGAATTCAACCGTTTATTAAAAACGGATGGAATCCTAATTCAAGTAACACCAGCACCAAGACATTTAATTCAATTAAAACATATATTATATGATCAAATTTATGAAAATGATGGAGAAACAAAAGATTATGAAGGCTTTATAAAAGAAGAAATTATAATCAAAGATCAAATTCATTTATCGACAAAAGAAGATATCAATCATTTGTTTTCTATGACTCCTTATTCATGGAAAACAACGAAAAAAGATAAAGATAAATTAATGAATTATGAAACTTTAGATACGGAAATTAGCTTTATTCTTTCGATTTATCGAAAAAAAACAAAATAACTTTTATTCAAACAGGTTGTTTGTTATAATTAGGAAAGATTAGACAAGGAAGGTGTGTTATTATGGCTTTTGAATCCTTAACAAGTCGGATGAATCAAGCATTAAAAAATATTACTGGAAAAGGTAAATTATCCGAGAAAAATATGAATGATATGCTTCGTGAAGTACGAATGTCTTTATTAGAAGCAGATGTAAATTACAAAGTTGTGAAAGATTTCATTGATAAAATCAAACTTCAAGCAGAAGGGGTTGAAGTCATGCAATCTTTAAATCCTGGACAGATGGTTGTCAAAATCGTCCATGATGAGATTGTTGAACTTTTAGGAACCCAAGAAGCTAGTATTCAGTATAAAGAAGAAGGCATTACAAGTATTATGATGGTTGGTTTACAAGGTACTGGTAAAACAACGGCTGCGGCAAAGATTGCGAATGTGATTGCGAAAAAACAAAGTCGTAAGCCTTTACTAGTTGCCTGTGATATCGTACGACCTGCTGCCATTGAACAATTACAAACCCTTGGTGCTTCCATCCAGGTGGAAGTATTTAGTGCTGGAATTCAAACAAAGGCGTTAGAAACAGCAAAACTAGCACTTGAATATGCGAAGAATCATAATTTTGATACGGTTATTTTTGATACAGCAGGACGTTTGCATATCGATGAAGAATTGATGCAAGAATTAAGCGATATTAAAGCTTATGTTAAACCGGATGATATTTTATTAACCGTTGATGCCATGACGGGACAAGATATTGTGAATGTTGCGCAAAGCTTCCATGATCAATTAGAAGTTACCGGTCTTGTTCTTACAAAATTAGATGGCGATGCTCGAGGTGGAGGCGTATTATCCGTACGTGCAATCACACAAGTCCCAGTTAAATTTGTCGGCTTAGGGGAGAAGATTGATGATTTAGATATTTTCTATCCAACCCGAATGGCAGATCGAATCCTTGGCATGGGCGATATTATGACTTTGGTCGAACAAGCACAAGATAAAATGGATTTAGAAGCGGGAGAGCGTAGTGCAAAGCGCATGATGCAAGGTATTTTTACGCTTCAAGATATGTTAGAACAATTTCAACAAATTAAAAAAATGGGTTCATTTTCTTCGATGATGAAACTAATACCTGGAATGGGACAAATGGCTGGACAGATAAACGAAGCAAAAAGTGATGATCAAATGAAGAAATTTGAAGCGATTATCTTGTCGATGACAAAAGAAGAAAGAGAAAATCCAACGATCTTAAAAGCAAGTCGTAAAAATCGAATTGCAGCTGGTAGCGGATGTAAAGTATTAGAATTAAATCAATTATTAAGCCGTTATGAAAAAACTAAAATGGCAATGAAACAGATGACTTCAATGGCAAAGTCAGGTGGCTTACCAAATCAAATGAAGGGCATGTCGAAACTTAAACCAAGAAATGGCAAACGTCGTTTTTAGATAATTATAAGGTGTCAAGTAAAAATGCTTGACACCTTTTTTAACTTATGGTATTCTAAGTAAG
Source organism: Erysipelotrichaceae bacterium (assembly GCA_036642795.1). GTDB lineage: Bacteria > Bacillota_I > Bacilli_A > Erysipelotrichales > Erysipelotrichaceae > JAVXTH01. The sequence goes on along the minus strand of JAVXTH010000014.1, from coordinate 3,546 downwards.
CATTAACAATAAAAAACAGGAGGATCTATATATGGCAGTTAAATTACGTTTAAAAAGAATGGGTTCAAAAGGAAAACCTTTTTACCGCATCGTTGCAGCAGATTCACGTTTCCCTCGTGATGGAAGAATCATTGAAGCAATTGGTACTTATGACCCTACTAAAAACCCCGCAGTTGTATCTTTAGATAGCGAATTAGCAATGAACTGGATTAAAAATGGTGCACAACCAAGTGATACAGTTCGTACTATCTTATCAAAACAAGGCATTATGAAACGCCTTCATGAAGAGAAGAACGCAAAATAATATGGTCGCATACGAAAAGATTGTGATGGATCTTGTCCAACCAATGGTGGATGATAAGAACAGCCTTTCGGTAAAACTAATGCCTAGTTTAGATGAAAAAGAAATTCTTTTATACATCTATGCTAATGGCGATGATGTTGCTCGTTTGATTGGACGCAAAGGGGTTATGGCCAGTGCTATTCGTCAAATGATGTCGGTTGCATCACGCAGCGAAGAAAAACGAATCACGATTAAGTTTGAGTCATACTAGGGTGCGAATGCATCCTTTTTTTAGGAGAATAAGATGGATGAAATAAAAATTGGTGTTATTTGTGGAACACATGGTTTAAAAGGAGAAGTTAGTGTTAAGAGTTTAAGTGACTTCGACGAAATCCGTTTTAAAAAAGGCAATGTAGTTTATTTAAAAGAAAATCAATGTACACCTTTAACAATTAAAACAATGCGAGTTCATAAAGATCGCGTTCTTTTATCCTTTGAAGGATATGATGATATTAATGAAGTCGAAAAATGGAAAGGACTTTTATTAGTCATTGATAAAAGTAACTTACATTCATTAGAGGGAGATGACGTTTATTATTTTCAATTGCGCAATATGCAAGTGTTTGATGAAAACAATGAATGTTTAGGAGAAGTGAAAGAATTGATTGAAACGGGAGCTAATCTAGTTCTTCGCATCGATGATGGAACAACTTCTTTCTTAATGCCTTATGTTTCAGTTTTTGTGAAAGAAACAAATGTGAAAGAGAATAAACTGGTGGTCCATTTATTGGAGGGGATGAGATGAGAATTACAATCTTAACCTTGTTTCCAGAATATTTTGATGGTTTTAAAACGACTTCAATTATAAAACGTGCTTTAGAAAATAAGTTAGTTGAATTTGATACGATTAATTTTAGAGATTACACGTTAGATAAGCATAATAAAGTCGATGATACCCCTTGTGGTGGGGGTCAGGGAATGCTTTTAATGTGTCAACCAATCATTGACTGTATCAAGGCGAATCGAACTCCTAACTCGCTTGTAGTGATGTTATCACCGCGAGGGAAGACGTTTAATCAAGTCATGGCTCATGAATTATCAAAAGTCGAACATTTGATGATTTTATGTGGACATTATGAAGGCTTTGATGAGCGGATTCGTGATTATGTTGATCTTGAAGTTTCTCTTGGTGACTTTGTTTTAACTGGAGGAGAAGGTGCAGCCCTCATTTTATCGGATGCCATTATTCGTTTATTAGATGGCGTAATCTTAGAAGAATCGCATGTTGATGAGTCATTTGAAAATGGCTTATTAGAATATCCTCAATATACAAGACCGATTGAATACGATGGTAAGAAGGTTCCTGATGTTTTATTAAGTGGTCATCATGCCAATATTAAAACGTGGCGGCTACAAGAATCACTTCGTAACACTTTGAACTATCGTCCTGATTTATTAAAAAATCGGGTTTTCACAAAGAATGAACTAAAATTATTAAATGAATTAAAGCCAGAGGAAAAAAAATAAAGTCTTTACAAGTAAGCGATAGTTTGGTATTATTAATAAGCCTATTGGCACGTTGGTTCCGCTGGTTGAATTAGAATTAAGAGCTAAACGTTATATGAGAAGGAGCGAAATACGCTATGAATTTAAATTTAGTAAATGAATTAACAAAATCACAACTTAAGAAAGATTTACCGGTTATTCGTCCAGGCGATACAGTAAAAGTACACGTTACAATTCAAGAGGGTGAAAAATCTCGTATTCAGATTTTCGAAGGTTTAGTTATCGGGAAACAAGGCGGCGGAATTAATGAAATGATTACCGTACGTAAAATTTCTAATCAAGTTGGAGTAGAAAGAATGTTCCCATTACATTCACCAATTGTTGCGAAAATTGAAGTTACACGTCATGGTAAAGTAAGAAGAAATAAATTAACTTACTTACGTGGACGTTCTGGTAAAGCAGCTCGAATTAAAGAAATTCGTTAGAACGTATGAAAAGTCGGGGAAACCGGCTTTTTTGCTTTTTGGGAGGTTACGATGGGAATAAAGGAAGAAGAACAACAAAACATTGAACAGGAACTAGCACAAGAACCACAATCATTAGGTAAACGGGCTTTAAAAGAATGTTTTGATATTCTTAAAATATTTATTATTTGCTCGGTTGTGGTTTATTTAATTACAACGTTTATTGCCAAACCAATCAAAATTGAAGGCGATAGCATGTATCCTGTTTTAGAAGATACAGAAATAGGTATTACCAATGTATTTTCAGCTAAATATTTAGATATCAAGCGGGGCGATGTCGTTATTATTTATGCGAAAGATAATGATGAATTTTGGGTAAAACGGGTTGTTGGTTTACCAAATGAAACGATTAGTGGGAAAGATGATCATGTATTAATCAATGGGAAAATCTTAGATGAACCATATTTGAATACCCCTTATGTAAATAATATAAGAAAAAATGAAGCTTTCACAAAAGATTTTAATCAAGTTAAACTAGGGAAAGAGGATTACTTTTTAATGGGAGATAATCGCATTGTTTCTCATGATTCTAGAGCAAGAGGTCCTTTTAAACGGGATGATATTGTTGGGAAAAATGCTATTATCATTTATCCTTTTGATAAGATAAAAATCGTTGATTAATCCTTTAAAGTAAGATATAAGCAGGTGAAATACATGCGTAAAAAAGATCGTAAAAAAGGTAGTGTTGATCATGTAATTGATGTTCTAGACTTAATTCGCTTATGCTTGATAAGTCTAGTTTTTGTGTATCTTTTTATATCGTTTGGCTTAAAGCCAGTTGAAGTTATGGGGGATTCAATGTATCCTACGCTTTTAAATGGTGAAAAAGGATTATCGAATGTATTCACTCGATTAACAACTTCCATTCAACGCTTTGATGTTGTTGTAGTTAAGGAACCAATTTCACAAGATCTATGGGTAAAACGGGTGATTGGTTTACCTGGTGATGTGATTGAATATAAAAAAGATCAGTTGTTTGTGAATGGTAAAAAAGTCAAAGAAACATTTTTAAATAAAGCTTATGTAGATGAAAAAACAAGTGAAAATAATTTCTTTACTGCTGATTTTAAAAGTAGAAAATTAAAAGCCGATGAATATTTCTTAATGGGCGATAATCGAGGTGTTTCCCTTGATTCAAGAGCAAGGGGTCCTTTTAAAGAATCGCAGATTATTTGTAAGAGTGTAATTGTACTCTATCCTTTTAAACAGATGAAAATAATTGAATAAATGAAA
>JAVXTH010000013.1:0-39396 GCA_036642795.1 Erysipelotrichaceae bacterium | reverse complement strand
GAGTGTAATTGTACTCTATCCTTTTAAACAGATGAAAATAATTGAATAAATGAAATAGGAGAATGAGCATGGAAAAGAAAGAAAAGAATAAGCAAACTACGAATATTAATATCAATTGGTTTCCTGGCCATATGACGAAAGCAAAACGTGAAATGGAAGAGAAGCTTAAATTAGTTGATATGGTAATCGAGCTTAGAGATGCACGAATTCCAATCGCATCGACAAATCCTTTGTTAGCCCAACTGACGATGAGTAAACCACGTTTAATTATTCTAAGTAAAAAGGATAAAGCAAATAATGAAATAACAAAGGCTTGGATTAAATCCTTAGAAAGTGAATTTGTTAAAGTCATTGCTTTGGATTTATTAAAAGATAATATTCAACCAATCATTATGCAAGAAGCTCGTCATTTAATGAAGAACATGATTGAACGACAGATTAAGCGAGGGATAAAACCAAGAGCAATTCGCTCGATGGTAATTGGAATTCCCAATGTTGGTAAATCTACTTTTATTAATCGAATGGCAAAACGAAAAGCTTTGGAAGCAGCAGATCGCCCTGGAGTTACTAAAAATTTACGCTGGGTTAAGATTGGTAATGAGTTAGAATTGCTTGATACACCAGGTGTTTTGTGGCCTAAGTTTGATGATCCTACGATTGCTTTACACTTAGCAATTACCGGAGCCATTCGTGATTCAATTTTACCTTTAGAAGATGTTGCTTATGGAGCGATGGAAATATTATTAAAGGATTATCCAAACGAATTAGAAGCGCGTTTTCAAATTCCTTTAATCCAAGATCCTTATCAAATGTTACGGGCGATTGGGGAAAAGCGTGGCTTTAAATTAAAAGAAAATGAAATTGATGAAAAACGTACCATTGAAATGTTTTTACGCGAGATTCGCAGTGAAAAGATTGGTTCAATCTCTTGGGAGAAACCATAATGGAATGCGAAAATCAATATGAAAAAGCATGGTGGAAGAATGGTTATCAAGCGATTGTTGGTCTTGATGAAGCAGGAAGAGGACCAATGGCAGGCCCCCTTGTGGTTGCTGCAGTAGCTTTTCCAAAAGATTATCATCATGATGAAATTTATGATTCTAAAAAAGTGAATGAAAAGAATCGAAATCGATTGTTTAAAGAAATCATTCAAGAAGCAAATGAATACTATATTGAAATCGTATCGCCAAGCATCATTGATAAAGAAAATATTTATCGAGCAACCCAACATGCCATGGAACGCTTAGTGAAACGTTTTAAGAAGTGTGATGGTGTATTATCCGATGCGATGCCACTACCTGATTGTGAGCATGAAGTGATTTCTTTAATTAAAGGGGATCAAAAAAGTGTTAGCATTGCGGCGGCAAGTATTTTAGCGAAAGTGGTTCGGGATCATATCATGTGTGGTTATGATGTACTGTATCCAGAATATGGGTTTGCAAAGCATAAAGGTTATCCAACCAAGCAACATAAAGAAGCATTGAAAAACTATGGAGTATTAAGCATTCATCGTAAAACTTATGCCCCAGTTGCACAGCAATTACAAATACAATTTGATTTATAAGAAAATTCTATTTAGGGATTTTCTTTTTTTATCCTTATTAAGTATTGTATAGGTTAACTATTTAATTCAATTAACGATTTGATTCGTTGATGAACAAGGAGGATAAAATGCGCGAACAGATTTTATATTATGCTTGTAAATATCATGGGGATTGGAATAAAATAGCACAGGCGATTGCTCATCATGAAGATTGGGAAGTGATTGTTTACCAGGGACATTATATATGTATTGTGGATGATGACTACCCAAAGTGTTTAAAACAATTAAATTATGCTCCATGGATCTTATTTTATGAAGGTAATTTAGCTTATTTAAAGGATGCAATGGTGAGCATCATCGGTTCTAGAATCATGAGTAGCTATGGTGAAAAGATGACAACTTTAATCGTTAATCAATTAAAAAATAAATATGTTATTATATCAGGTTTAGCAAAGGGAATTGATGCTTGTGCTCATCAAAATGCGCTTGATTATAAAACCATTGCCGTTATTGGCAATGGAATAGATTATGCTTATCCAAAGGATAATTATCTTTTATATGAAGAGATAATAGCGAATCATTTGATTTTAAGTGAATATCCCAACGGTACAAAGCCACTCGCTTATCATTTTCCTTGGCGAAATCGAATCATTGCTGCTTTAGGTTCTTCTTTAATTGTTGTGGAAGCAAAGTTAAAAAGTGGTACAATGCTTACTGTAAATGAAGCAATCACTTTAAATAAACCAATTTATGCGGTACCGCATCATTATGATGAAATCAGTGGAAAAGGATGTAATTTACTAATTTCTCAAGGTGCAAATATCATAATTGATGAGCTGGATTTAGAAAATATTTAAACTTATATTTGACAAAATGAAAAAATAAGCAATAATAGGATACGTACATTCTGGGAGGAAAAAGATGAAAAAATTAGTTATCGTCGAATCACCATCAAAATCAAAGACGATTGAAAAATACTTAGGTAGTGATTTTGAAGTTGTTTCTAGTAAAGGTCATATCCGTGATTTAGCCACTTCAGGAAAAGGTGGACTTGGAATCGATATTGAAAACAATTTTGAACCAACGTATAAAATATCTCCAGATAAAAGAGAAATAGTAAAGTCATTAAAAAAAGCCGCAAAAAAAAGTAGTGAAGTTTATCTAGCAAGTGATCCCGATCGTGAAGGAGAAGCTATTTCTTGGCATTTAGCTCAAGAACTTGGTTTAGATATGGAAAAACAAAACCGAATTATTTTTAATGAAATTACCAAGACAGCCGTATTGGCTGCTTTTGATCATCCTCGAACAATTGATCAAGACATGGTGAAATCACAAGAAGTACGGCGGATGTTGGATCGAATTATTGGCTTTAAACTATCGAAACTCTTACAAAGTAAAATTAGATCGAAATCAGCAGGACGAGTTCAATCGGTTGCTTTGCGTTTAATTGTGGAACGTGAAAATGAAATCAGAGCGTTTAAGAGTGAAGAGTATTGGTCTTTACAGGCTAACATTGAAAAGGACGAGAAAACATTTGTTGCCCAACTTTCAAAAGTAGATGGTAAAAAAGCAGAATTAAAGAATCAAAGTGAAACCGATGCGATTATTAATCGTTTAAGTGAAGATTTTGTTGTAGCTTCCATTGAAAAGAAAGTAAGAAAAAAGGAAGCTAAAATGCCTTTTATTACTTCAACTCTTCAACAAGAAGCAAGTACAAAGTTAAACTTTGGAGCTAAAAGAACGATGCAGATTGCCCAACGCTTATATGAAGGTATTGATTTAGGTGGTCATAGCGAAGGTTTGATATCTTACATGCGTACCGATTCAACGCGTTTAAGTGAAGTCTTTGTGAAAGATGCAAATACATATATTGAAGAAACTTTTGGAAAAGCATATATTGGTCGTTTACGTCAAAAAAATAGTGAAAATGCCCAAGATGCTCATGAAGCAATTCGTGTTACGAATGTAAATAATACCCCAGAGAAAATTAAAGATCATTTAACACAAGAACAATATCGTTTATATAAACTGATTTATGTTCGTACCTTAGCATCGTTAATGGCACCTTCTAAAAGCGATGTAGTTTCGGTTGTAATTGAAAATAATGGCTGTGAATTTAATGCGAGTGGATCAATTATTACGTTTGATGGTTATTTAAAACTTTACCAAGAATTCGAAAATCAAAAAGATGAATTATTACCTGTCTTAAAAGAGAAGGAAGTTTTAGAAGATGTTGAAGTAGAAGGAAAACAACATTTCACAGAACCTCCACTTCGTTATAGTGAAGCTCGTTTAATCAAAGAATTAGAAGAAAAGGGAATTGGTCGTCCTTCTACTTATGCGATGATTATTGATACGTTACAGGCACGTGGTTATGTGAATTTAGATAAACCGAGTGAAGGCGCTAAAATGAAAGTATTTATCCCAACCGATCAAGGTGAATTAACCGATCAAAAGCTTCAAGAGTTCTTCTCAGATATTATCAATGTTATGTATACCGCAAACATGGAAGAACATTTGGATGAAATAGCAAATGGAACGCGTGATAATATTGAAGAATTACGTTCGTTTTATAAACAATTCGAACCTTTATTAGAAGATGCTTATGAACATATGGAAAAGAAAGAACTAGAACGAACTGGTGATAAATGCCCTGAATGTGGCAATGATTTAGTTTATCGAGTTGGCCGTTTTGGTAAGTTTATTTCTTGTATTGATTTTCCGACTTGTCGCTATACAAAAAGTGAAGAAGCAGAAGATGAAAATGGTGAAGTTGAACTTTGTCCAAAATGTGGAAGCAAGATGGTTTCTAAGAAAGGCCGTTATGGGGCTTTCCTTGCTTGTTCTAATTATCCAGAATGCAAATACATAAAGAGCAACAAAGTAAAAGAAGAACCTAAACCAACGGGTGAAATGTGTCCAGAATGTGGTCATGAATTAGTGGAACGTAAATCACGCTTTGGAACGACGTTTGTTGGCTGTTCTAATTATCCAGCTTGTCGCTATATCAAAAAAGATGAAAACAAAGTAAAAAAAGAAGCAACAAAAAAAGCAACAAAAAAGAAAACTACTAAAAAAACAGTAAAAAAAGTTGTTAAGAAAAAGGCAGTCGATAAAGAAGTATGAAAAAAGTTAACGTAGTCGGAGCAGGTCTTGCTGGATGTGAAGCTTGTTGGCAATTAGTTAATCGTGGAATTCAAGTTCGTTTATATGAAATGCGCCCAAAGAAAATGACTCCGGCACATAAAAGTGGTGAGTTTGGGGAATTAGTTTGTTCCAATTCACTTCGAAGCAATGCTTTAAATAATGCCGTAGGTGTATTAAAAGAAGAAATGCGTAGGTTGAATTCGTTGATTATTAAAATAGCGGATGAAACATGTGTACCTGCAGGTAGTGCACTAGCGGTTGATCGAGATACTTTTTCAAAAAGAATAAGTGAAACAATCAAACAACATCCACTTGTGGAAGTGATAAACGATGAAGTAACAACCATTTTAGATGGCCCAACCATTATTGCGAGTGGCCCTTTAACAAGTGATGCGTTGAGTAATGCAATTAAAGAGTATTTAAAGGAAGATACATTTTATTTCTATGATGCGGCAGCACCAATTATAGAAAAAGATAGCATTGACTTTAAGGTTGCTTATTTTAAAAGCCGTTATGATAAAGGGGAAGCCTCTTATATTAATTGCCCGATGAATCAAGAACAATTTCATCATTTTTATGAAGAATTAATCCATGCGAAAACAGCTGATTTACATGAATTTGAAGATGAAAAATATTTTGAAGGATGCATGCCTTTTGAAGAAATGGCAAGACGTGGGGAACAAACCTTATTATTTGGCCCAATGAAACCAGTTGGTTTAGAAACACCAGATGGAAAGCGACCTTATGCAGTTGTACAATTAAGACAAGATAATGCGATAGGAAGTCTATATAACATCGTTGGATTTCAAACCCATTTAACCTGGGGCGAACAAAAGCGCATTTTATCATTGATTCCAGGTCTTGAGAATGTTTCAATTGTTCGTTATGGTGTAATGCATCGCAATACTTTTTTATGTGCACCTAAAGTATTAAGAAGCACGTATCAAAGCGTACAACGGGATGATTTATTCTTTGCGGGACAGATGTGTGGAGTGGAAGGCTATGTAGAAAGCTCAGCAAGTGGTTTATTAGCTGGTTTAAACATGGCTCGCTATTTAGAAGGCAAAGAATGTTTAAGCTTACCAAACACGTGTGTGATTGGTTCAATGGCTTATTATATAACCCATGCAAATCCAAAACACTTTCAACCGATGAATGCTAATTTTGGAATTATGGAATGCTTAGAAAAAGTGAAAAAGAAAGAACGTAAAGAAGCAATGGCAAAACAAGCCATTCAAGTCATTCAGGAATATAAGGAAATTTTATAATGGAAGAATACCTCGAACGATTTTTAAAATATCATCAACAAATTAATACCGGTTCACCTCATACATTGGATGCTTATCGTCGTGATATCACGATGTTCATCGCTTTTGTAAGAGGACAAGGAATCGATAGTTTTGATGATGTAGATCGAATCGTGGTTATGAATTATATCGCAATGCTACGCTCAAGTGGTGGTGTTCATGGTGATATGAAAAATTCAAGTATCGCTAGAAGATTATCTTCTTTACGTACTTTTTATCGTTATTTAAATGAATATGTTGGCATTCAAAGCAATCCGTTCTTATTTATGAAGAGTCCAAAACTTGCGAAAAGAATTCCAGAGTTTTTATTTTATGATGAAATGGATCTCTTTTTAAACTCGATTGATGAATCGAGCAATCAAGGAAAACGCGATCGTGCGATGTTTGAAATAATGTATGCTTGTGGACTGCGGGTTAGTGAAGCAGTAAATATCAGAATGAATCAGATTGATTATCACGATAACATGATTCGCATTATCGGAAAAGGGGACAAAGAAAGAATGGTTCCTTTTTATGAACTTGCGAAAGATAAATTGCTTGTTTATCAAGAAAGCGTACGGCCTTTATGGATGCATCTTAAAACGCATGATTTCCTATTTGTGAATCAACGAGGAGATCCAATCACATCCAGAGGAGTTCAATATTTGATGCAGAAGCAAGCGGACTTATGTAGTTTGAATGTTCATGTTCATCCACATATGTTTCGCCATAGTTTCGCAACCCATTTATTAGATCATGGAGCTGATTTAAGAGTTGTTCAAGAATTATTAGGACATTCTTCTTTATCCTCAACGCAAATATATGTTCATGTATCAAAAGCAAGATTAAAAAGTGTATATGAAAATGCTCATCCAAGAAGTAAGAAATTATGAAAACGTCTAAATAAAGGACGTTTTTTTAATTTAGTTACAAAAAGGTGCATAAATAGTGTTTATTTTATTGAAATTGATACTTTAATATGATATAGTTTTTAATGGCGTAAAAAGATTACGCACTTCACACATCATGGATTCATTGGCCCGTGCTCAACTGAGTTGCCAATGCTGGAAATGATGGAGGTAGAACGGAAAGCGAGGATATTATTATGGCAGTTGTTTCAATGAAAAAATTATTAGAATCAGGGGTTCATTTTGGTCATCAGACACGTCGTTGGAATCCAAAAATGAAACCAAACATCTACGCTGCAAGAAATGGTGTTTATATCATTAACTTGGAGAAAACAATGGAACAAATCGAAGTTGCTTATGCAGCAATGAAAGATATCGCAGAAAAAGGCGGTAAAGTTTTATTTGTAGGAACAAAGAAACAAGCTCAACAAGTTGTTGTTGAAGAAGCGTTACGTAGTGGATCTTTCTTTGTAAATCAAAGATGGTTAGGTGGTTTATTAACAAATTACCGTACGATTCAAAAACGTGTACGTCGCTTAATTGAAATTGAAGAAATGGAAGCAAGTGGATTAATTGATGTTTATCCTAAGAAAGAAATTGCTCAAATTCATAAGCAAAAAGCTCGTTTAGAAAATTTCCTAGGCGGAATTAAAGAAATGAAAAAATTACCGAATGCTGTATTTGTAATCGACCCTAAAGAAGAACACAATGCGGTAGCGGAAGCTAAAAAACTTGGTATTCCTGTATTTGCTATGATCGACACAAACTGTGATCCTGAAACAGTTGATTACCCAATTGCATCCAATGATGATGCGATTCGTGCCGTAAAACTTATTACAACTTTAATGGCAGATGCCATTGTTGAAGCAAAAGGTGGATTATTAAGCGCAGCTCATAATATTGATGAAAATGAAGTAGAAGTAACAATGAAAGATGTTATCATTAATGTAGAAGAACAAATCGCAGAAAATGATCGTCGTCGTCGTCAACGTAATGAAGAACGTCGTAATCGTCGTCCTTATGATAAAAACGCACGTGGTCCAAGACGTGACGGAGTTCGTCCCCCTTACCAAAAACGTGAGTATACACCAGCAAACGCTGCAACAGCACCAGTAGCAGCAGCACCAAAAGCTGAAACAGTTGCACCAGTTGCGACTGAAAGCAAAACAGCAGAATAATACAGGAGGAATTGTAAATATGATTACAGCTCAGAGTGTAAAAGAATTACGTGATAAAACCGGAGCCGGAATGATGGATTGTAAGAAAGCCTTAACTGAGTGTGATGGCGATCTTAGTAAATCAATTGACTGGTTACGTGAAAAAGGAATCTCTAAAGCCGCTAAGAAAGCAGATCGTATTGCTGCTGAAGGCTTAAGCCGTGTTGCTTGTGTTGAAAACACAGCGGTTATTTTTGAAGTTAATTCAGAAACAGATTTCGTAGCAAAAAATGAACAATTTTTAAAACTATTAGAAGATTTAAAAACAACCTTCTTAAATGACAAACCTGCTGATTTACAAGCTGCGTTAGGTTGTGTTGTAAATGGTAAAACAGTTGAAGAACTAATTACCGATACAACGGCAACGATTGGTGAAAAAATCAGTCTTCGTCGTATCAGCGTTCTTAATAAAAATGATGAGGATAGTTTTGGTTGTTATATGCATATGGGTGGTAAAATTTCAGCTGCCGTTATTTTGAAAAATTCAAAAGATGAAGAAGTTGCCAAAGACATTGCAATGCAAGTTGCAAGTATGTCTCCTTTATACACAACGCGCAATGATATGCCAAAAGATATCGTTGATCATGAACGTAGTGTTCAAACAGAAATCACAAAGAATGATGAAAAACTTGCAAACAAACCGGAACAAGTATTAAAAGGAATTATTGAAGGTCGTGTTTCTAAGAATCTTCAAGACATGTGTCTTGTTGAACAACCATTCTTTAAAAACCCAGATTTAAAAGTTGGTCAATATTTAAAAGAAGCTAACACTGAAGTTGCTAGTTTTGTTCGCTATGCGGTTGGTGAAGGTATGGCCAAACGTGAAGAAAACTTTGCAGAAGAGGTTATGAATCAGATTAAAAAATAGAGGGCACTTTGTGTCCTTTTTTTAAAGAAAGGAATAGGTGAGAACGATGTACAAACGCGTATTATTAAAATTAAGTGGTGAAGCTCTATCCTCTCCCGGTAATTCTTTTGATCCTCAAATTTTAAAAAAACTTGCAAAAGAATTAAAAGAGGTTCATGAATTAGGTGTTGATTTAGCAATTGTTGTTGGCGGTGGTAACTTCATTCGTGGCAAACTTGCAGAACAAGTTGGCATTGAAAGAGTACAAGCTGACTACATGGGAATGTTAGCAACGGTTATTAATGCTTTGGCTGTTCAAAGTGCGTTAGAACAAGAAGGCGTACCTACAAGAGTTCAAACAGCAATTGAAATGCAAAAAGTAGCAGAACCTTTTATTGTACGTAGAGCTTTACGTCATTTAGAAAAAGGAAGAATTGTTATTTTTGGTGCTGGTACTGGTAATCCATATTTTTCAACGGATACAACAGCGGCTCTTCGTGCATCTGAAATTCGTGCTGATGTTATCTTAATGGCTAAAAATGGGGTTGATGGTGTTTATAATGATGATCCAAAAACTAACCCAAAAGCGATAAAATATGATAAACTAACTTATATGGATCTAATTCAACAAGGATTAGCGGTTATGGATACAACAGCTACATCGATGTGTATGGATAATGACATTGATTTGGTTGTATTTAATATGAATGAATCGGGTAATATTTTAAAAGCAGTAAAAGAAGAAATATCAGGAACATTGATTCATAAATAGAAGGGAGCTTATATGCAAGAAATTCTAGACAAAACAACGCAAAAGATGGATAAAGCGATTGCTTCTTTGTCCACATCACTACAAAGCATTCGTACTGGTCGTGCGAATCCAACGATTCTTGAGCGAGTTTCAATTGATTACTATGGAAGTATGACGCCAATTAATCAAGTTTCAAGTATTAATGTTGTGGAAGGTCGTCAATTATTAATAAAAGCTTTTGATAAAAGTCTATTAAAAGCAATTGAACATGCAATCTCAATGGCTGACTTAGGTTTAGTTCCACAAAATGATGGAGAAGTAATTCGTATTAACGTTCCTTCTTTAACTGAAGAAAGACGTGTTGAATTATCAAAATCAGCTCATAAAATGGGCGAAGAAGCTAAGATTGTTGTTCGTAATGTGCGTCGTGAAGCAAATGAAGCAATTAAGAAGAATAAAGAATTTAGTGAAGATACAAGTAAACAAGCACAGGAAAAAGTACAAAAGATTACCGATGAATTCATTAAAAAAATTGATTCAATCATCGAAACAAAAACGAAAGAAATAATGTCTGTATAATTCGAATTTATGATATACTAATACTGTAATCGGCCCACGAATGTGGGTCTTACTTTTAGGAGGTAATAACAATGGAGAATATTTTACCACAACACATTGCAATTATAATGGATGGAAATGGTCGTTGGGCAAAAAAAAGAGGCTTACCTCGTACAGCTGGTCATAAACAAGGTGCTGAAAATATTCGTAAAATTGCAATTGCTTGTAATGATTTAGGAATAAAGGCATTAACGGTTTATGCTTTTTCTACTGAAAATTGGAAACGACCAGAAGAAGAAGTTAATTATTTATCAAAATTATTACCTAAAATGTTTTTTAGCCGCTATTTAGCTGAATTAAAAAAGAATAATATTAAAGTATTAGCATTAGGGGAAATTGAATATTTCCCAAGTGAAACAAGAAAAATAATTGAAGCCGCAATTAATGAAACAAGTATGAATACCGGTTTGATTTTAACCTTAGCTGTTAATTATGGATCACAAAGAGAAATATTATTAGCCGCTAAAAAATATGCTCAAGATGTTTTAGAAGATAAAGTTAAATTAGATATTGAACCTGCAGAATTCGAACAATATTTAATGACAAAAGATCTTCCGGATGTAGATTTAATGATTCGAACAAGTGGCGAACAACGAATTTCTAATTTTCTATTATGGCAATTAGCTTATTCGGAATTAATATTCACACCGGTTGCTTGGCCAGATTTTACTAGTGATATATTACAGGAATGTTTAACAGAATACCAAAACCGTAATCGTCGATTTGGAGGATTATAATATGAAAGTTCGTTTTTTTACAACCCTTGGTATATTAGCACTGATTATTCCAGCGCTATTGCTAGGAGGGGTATTACTTGATATCTTAATTGGAATTATCATTATAGGTGGTGGAATTGAACTACTTTCTTTAAGTGATCATCATAATCAAGAATGGTCTAAGTACACAAAGGCTTTTATGATGATTCTTGTAGTTATACTGATTTTAAGTCCCCAAAAATATGCAATTGCTTTATTAGGAGTTTTTATCTTATGTATTTTATCAATTCCTGTCTTTACGGATAATTTTACCGCGAAAGATGCTTTTGTATATATCACTTATTTAGTTTTCTTTTATTTATTAGGTTCCGCTTTCTTGTATATTTATGATCGTGATCCTCTGTATATTTGGATTATTATTTTTGCTACCTATGCCTGTGATACCTTTGCTTATTTCACTGGTTATTTCTTTGGTAAACATAAATTAAATACACGTATTTCACCTAAGAAAACTATTGAAGGAGCCATTGGTGGATGGTTCTTTGGAGCCTTATTTGCTTTTGCTTTCGGTTATTTCTTTGTTCAAAGTTTAACCATTGGTGAGGTTGCCATTGTCGCAATTGTGTTACCATTTACAGCACAGATTGGTGATCTTAGTTTTAGTGCAATTAAACGTTCCTATCAAATTAAAGACTTCTCTAATTTATTACCGGGCCATGGTGGTATCTTAGATCGTTTGGATTCTTTAATCTTTAATATTATTTGTTTTTACTTTATTTTGGTGGTGATTATACTATGAAAAAGATCATTTTATTAGGCGCCAGTGGTTCAATTGGTATGCAGAGCATTGATGTGGTAAACCATCATCAAGATGAATTCAATATCATTGCGCTTAGTATCGGTCATAATATAAATCAGCTACATGAAATATTAAAAGTTTGTCATCCTCTCGATGTCTGTGTGAGTGATGAACAAGATATGCTTAAACTGATTCCACAATATCCAACCATTATTTTTCATCATGGTGAAGAAGGCTTATGCGAGTTGTGTCGTTTAGTTAATGGTGACATTGTTGTAAATGCTTTGGTTGGATTTCGTGGTTTGATACCTAGTCTTGAAACGATTAAAAATCATAAAATATTAGCACTAGCAAACAAGGAATCTTTGGTTGCTGGTGGAGTTTTAATTAAACAAGCATTAAAAGATTACAAAGGAACGATGGTACCAATTGATTCGGAGCATTGTGCCATTTTTCAATGCTTACAAGGAAATGAAAAATCAGCGATTAAACAATTAATCATTACCGCAAGTGGTGGTTCTTTTCGTGATAAATCGCGTTCTGAATTAAAAAATGTAACCAAACAACAAGCACTGAATCATCCCAATTGGAATATGGGAGGCAGAATTACGATTGATAGTGCAACGATGATGAACAAAGGCTTTGAAGTAATGGAAGCACATTATCTATTTGATGTTCCTTATGATCAAATTCAGGTTTTAATTCATCGTGAGAGTGTTGTTCACTCGATGGTACAATATATTGATGAAAGTGTTATGGCACAACTAGGCAATGCGGATATGCGTCTACCAATCCAATATGCATTAGCATACCCACATCGCATCAAGTTATATGAGAGTGAACCTTTGGATCTATTAAAGGTTGCTACCTTACACTTTGAACCATGTGATTTTGAACGTTATCCATTGTTAGCACTTGCTTATGAAGCAGGCAAGGCTCAAGGCAATGCAGGAGCGATTATCAATGCAGCTGATGAGAGTGCGGTTGCTTTATTCTTAGCTGGCAAGATTGCTTTTTTAGATATTGAAGAAGCTATTTTTGCTGCTTATCAAGCAATTCCATTTATTGAAAAACCAACACTTGAACAGTTGTTACAAAGTGATAAAGAAGCAAGAATATTTGTGGAACAAAAATGGAGGGGGAGTTTTAAATGAGTATGATGTCAATTGTTTATTTCGTTATTGTTTTAAGTGTCATTGTCTTTGTCCATGAATTAGGTCATTTTATATGTGCCAAACATTTTGGCGTTTATTGTGCTGAATTTTCACTTGGAATGGGTCCTGCTCTTTATAAAAAACAAATTGGTGAAACAACCTATGCATTACGAGCTTTACCAATTGGTGGTTTTGTGCAAATGGCTGGAGAAGAAGGCGAAGATTTTGATGTTCCTTTTGAACGTACGATTAAAGGAATTAAAGTTTGGAAGCAAGTAGTTGTTATGGCAGCAGGAGCAATTATGAATATCTTATTAGCGTGGGTCATCATGGTTGGTATTACGATGTATCAAGGCGCTGTTAGAGAAGATGCACCAGCTGAAGTTATTGGTACGGTAGAAAATAGTCCTGCGGAATTAGCTGGCTTTCAATCCGGTGATTTAATAAAAAAAGTTACATTTGAAAATGGTGACTCAATTGTTCCGGATACTTTTAATGAAATTTTAATTGAATTACAAAACTATCCGAAAGATAAAGCAACTTATCAAATTGATCGCGATGGGAAAAATATTACGATTCAATGTAAACCAGCTTATTTAAAAGAAGATAATCGTTATTATTTGGGTGTTAATTTACCAAGTAATATAAAGAAAATAGCCTGGTATGAAGCTTTCAATTATGGAACTAAGAATATGTTAGCAATGTCAACCGCAATCTTTGATGCTTTCGCTAATCTGATTCGTGGCATTGGATTACAGAATTTGGCAGGACCGGTTGGTATCTTTGAAATCACCGCCAAAACAGTATCAAATGGATTTCTATCGATTCTGAATTTATTAGCGATGTTTTCCTTGAATATTGGTATCTTTAACTTAATTCCGATTCCCGTTATGGATGGAGGAAGAATCGTCATTACCGTCTGTGAAAAAATATCGGGACGTAAAATGAGTGAACGATTTGAAAATGGTCTGATGATGACAGGCGTTGTTTTATTAATTGGCTTGATGCTGTTTGCTACTTGGAATGATATTTCAAGGATATTCTTTTAATGAGATAAAAAAAATGGACGAAAGTCCATTTTTCTTTGTTATTACATATAGAAGATAATCGCAATGAAATGTGCAATGCTCGCTAAGTTAATGCAGATGTGCCAAATTGAATGGAAGTATTTTTTCTTCTTTTGGGAATAAAAATAAACTCCAATCGAGTATAAAACACCACCTAATACAATCAAGGATAAAAAGATTGTCGAAGCACGTTGTAATAAGATAGGCATAAACATGATAGCGGACCAACCCATAACCAAATAAATACCGACGGATAACCAAGGAATACTTTTCTTTGAAAATAATTTATAAAAGATTCCAATGATTACCATGCTCCATTGAATGATAAAGATCAATGTACCTTGCCAACCTTTGATTAAACATAAAGCAATTGGTGTATAAGTCCCAGCAATCGCAAAATAAATGAAAATGTGATCAAACAAACGTGAAACGAATTTATAAGTTGTATGAAACGGCATCAAATGATAAAACGCCGACCCTGTAAACATGGCGAATAAGCAAAGAATAAAGACGGTTACGGCTGCTGCTTGTAATGGACCACCTTTTAAATAGGCACTGATTGCAGATGGTGCAATCGCAACCAAACATGCTAGTGACATAACGACATGGGTGATGGCATTTGCTGCTTCTTCACTAGGTGAGACTTCATATATATTTCTAAGACCATTTTCTCGCATAAAATCACTTCCTAATAGTCCTTATTCTATCACAATTGCTTTTAAATACCAAATCTTTTATGTTATAATAATAAGGTGTGTAATAACATTAAAAAATGGAAGGATGTTTGTCTATGTTTCTTAAACGAATTGAATTACAAGGTTTTAAGTCATTTGCTGATAAAGTTATAATAACCTTTGATTCTGATGTAATTGGAATTGTCGGTCCCAATGGTTGTGGTAAGAGTAATATTAATGATGCCATTCGTTGGGTACTAGGAGAACAAAGCGTTAAATCACTTCGTGGTAATAGTATGAGTGATGTTATTTTTAGTGGATCTCAACTACGAAAAGCGGTAAATACGGCTGAAGTTAAATTAGTTTTTGATAATAGCAAACATTTTTTAAATATTGATTATGAAGAAGTAGAAGTAGTTCGTCGTATTCATCGTACCAGTGGTGAAGGGGAATACTTTATTAATAAAACACCTTGTCGTTTAAAAGATATTCAAAATATGGTAATGGATTCAGGACTAGGTAAGGATTCTTTATCGATTATATCGCAAGGAAATATTTCATCTTTTGCGGATGCAAAACCAGAAGAGCGCCGTGCTTTGTTTGAAGAAGCAGCTGGAGTAGCGAAATATAAAAAACGTAAGACGGAAAGCTTAAGTAAATTAAATCGTACCCAAGATAATTTAATGCGTTTAGAAGATATTATTATCGAATTAGAAAAGCAAGTAAATCCATTAAAAAGACAAGCTAAAAAAGCTTCGATTTATATTGAAAAGAAAGGACTTTTAGAAAAAGTTGAAGTCAGTGTTATCTGTGATGAAATTGAAACTTTAAATCTTAAAATTAAAGAATTAAAGAAACAAGCTTTTGATTTAGATACAAAGAAAGTTACGAATGAATCAACCATTCAAGTACATGATTTAAAGAATCAAGAATTAAAAAGAGAAATGTCAACTTTAGATAAAGAAATTGTTACATTACAAGATAAATGGATGACAATTAATAATGAAATTACTCGTTTTGAAGCACGAAAAACGGAAATGGATGAAAAACGTAAATATGCTTTAGAGAGTGCTACAAATCTTGAAAAAGCAAAAGAATTAAAGAAAATGTTAGATGAAGCAAAATATGAATATAATGATCGTAATCAACGTTATCTTGATATTCAAACCGATTTATCACTTTGTACACAGAAGTTATATGATATAGAAGTTGCTTGTACTACCTGTGACCAAAAATTAAGGGAAGCACAAGATGTACTAAATAAATTAAAAAATCGTAAAGATCTATTAGAAAACTTAATGAAAGAACCTTTTAATCATCAACGTGGCGTAAAAGCAGTGATGGAAGCTAAAGATAACTTACATGGTGTAATCGATGTTATATCGGCTTTATTGATGCCTCATAATGATTATGAAGAAGCAATTACTTCTGCTTTAGGTGGAGCTCTTTATCATATAGTTACACAAGATGAGCAAGCAGCTCGTCACGCGATTACTTATCTTAAGAAAAATCAATCTGGTAAAGCAACTTTTTTACCAATGAATGTTTTAAGAAGTCGTTTTATCAATAGAGATCATGAAATATTAGCACAAAACTGTGTTGGTTATTTAGGTTGTGCCAGCCAATTTGTTGATAATGATAGTGAATATGATGTATTAAGAGATTCTTTACTAGGCAATGTTTTAGTAGCAGATAATTTAATTAATGCCAATGAACTTGCGAAGCTTTTAAAATTCAATTATAAAATTGTTACACTAGAAGGCGATATTGTTCATCGTGGTGGTAGTATGTCCGGAGGTAAAATCCGTGATTCTTATTCGCCACTTACACTTCGTAAAGATTTAGATCAACTTCTAAATAAAATTAATGATCAACAATTAGCTACCGATGAATTACAAAATAAAAAAAATACATTGAACAATGATAAAGAAACTTTAAATGGACAAAAAGTTCAATTTCAAATCAATGCAGCTCAATTGAAACCAATTGTAGATGCGAAATTAGTAAAAGTTGACCGATTAAAGATCGATTATGAACAAATTGCTCCCAATGATGATAGCGATGATATTAGTATGGAAGATGATTTTGTCATAAAATTATCCCAAGCATATGGCGATAAAGATGAATGTGAAAACTTAATGAAACAAAAACGTACTCGTCGTACTACTGCTGGGCAGGAGAGTGAACGTTTTGATGTTTTAATTCGTGATGCAAGACGTAATTTAAATGCAATTCAAACTAGCGAACGGGAAGTTGAATTAAGTCAAGTAAAGAGTGAAACGCAATTAGAAAATGCCTTAGATCGTTTATCTTCTATTTATGAAATGACATTTGAGCATGCGCAAACGTTAAAACAAGATATTGATATAAAGGAAGCAAGACAACAAGTAAGCAGCTTAAGAAATGAAATTGCTGCCCTTGGTAATGTTAATTTAGATGCGCCAAAAGAATATGAAGAAGTCAGCGAAAGATTTGAATTTCTAAGTAAACAAAAGGAAGATTTAGAAGCAGCTAGAACTAAGATATTATCAGCAATTGATGAAATGGATGGAGCGATGATTACTCAGTTTAAAGATATGTTTGATCGCATCAACCATGAATTAAATGATGTGTTTCGAGCTTTGTTTGGAGGTGGCCGTGCAGAATTAGTTATGGTTGATCCTAGTGATATCTTAAATACAGGAATTGATATTGATGTTCAGCCACCCGGAAAAGATGTACAAAACATTCGATTATTCTCTGGTGGTGAAAAATCATTAATCGCAATCTGTGTATTATTTTCAATCTTAAAAGCAAGAACCATTCCACTTTGTATCTTTGATGAAGTTGAAGCAGCACTCGATCAAGCGAATGTAGAGCGCTTTGCTAAGTATATATCTCAATTTAGAGGCGAAAGTCAATTTATTGTTGTAACTCATCGACCTGGAACAATGGCTCAATGTGATGCCTTATATGGCGTTACCATGCAACAAAGTGGAGTCTCTCAATTACTAAAGGTTAAACTTCAAGATGCTATCAGTATTATTGATCAAACAAAGGCGGTGGCATAATGGGAATCTTCTCTAAACTTAAACAAACATTTTCATCTAAAAGTGATAAAGATTGTTACTTAAGTGGTTTGGATAAATCTAAAAAAAGTTTTTCACAAAAAATCCGTTCCTTAGCATTAAATTTTACCGGAATTGATGAAGACTTTCTTGAAGCATTAATGATTGCATTATTAGAGGCTGATATTGGAATTAAAACTGCTCAAAAAATTATTGATCAAGTAGAAAATGAAGCTTTGGATCAAAAGTTAACGACCTTTCAAGAAATTAGTGAGTGTTTAATTGAACAAATGTCTTCTATGTATGGAAGCCAAGAAACGCAAGTTATCCATACCAATCAAGATGGTCCAACTTTGATTTTAATGGTTGGAGTCAATGGAAGTGGCAAGACTACCACGACCGCTAAACTTACAAAAAGTTTGTTAGATGAAGGTAAAAGCGTATGCTTAGCTGCAGCAGATACCTTTCGAGCTGGTGCAATTGATCAATTAGCAACATGGGCAACACGCCTTAATGTTCCTTGTATTAAAGGAAAAGAAGGTGGCGATCCTAGTGCTACCTTAGTCGATGCTTGTCGTTATGCTAATAATAATAAGATTGATTATTTGATTGGTGATACCGCAGGACGTTTACAGAATAAAACGAATCTAATGAATGAATTAGATAAGATGAAAAGGGTAGTTGAACGTGAAATACCTGGTGCTCCTCATGAAGTATGGTTAGTCATTGATGCGACAACCGGTCAAAATGGCATATCGCAAGCACAAATCTTTCTTGATGTGGCAAAAGTAACCGGGATTGTTTTAACGAAAATGGATGGAACCGCAAAAGGTGGCATCGTCTTTGCAATTCATGATTTATTAGGATTAC
The DNA here is from genome assembly GCA_036642795.1 of Erysipelotrichaceae bacterium. Classification (GTDB taxonomy): domain Bacteria; phylum Bacillota_I; class Bacilli_A; order Erysipelotrichales; family Erysipelotrichaceae; genus JAVXTH01. Next base: position 20,752 of record JAVXTH010000013.1, on the reverse strand, counting down.
CAGTTAAATACATTGGCTTAGGTGAGAAATTAGATGATTTAAGACCATTTGATTTGGATGCTTATTTATATGGATTATGTGCTGGTTTAATTGAAGATCATGAATGAGAAAGATGTAACTTATGTAAATGAATTATTGGATGCCTATGATGTTTTATTAACGAAGAAGCAACAAGAAATGCTTAATTATTACTATAAAGAAGATTTTTCATTAGCTGAAATTGGTGAAATTATGAACGTATCAAGATCAGCGGTTGGAGATTTATTAAAACGTAGTGAAAAAGTGTTGATTCAATATGAAGAACGATTACAACTTGTGAAAAAGTTTAAACAAAGAAATACGCTTTACCAAAAATTACATGATTTAAAGCATGAAGATGCGGAAAAATATTTAAACGATTTAGAAAAAATCGATGAAAGTGGAGGAAATTATGAGTAATAAAATTATTGCAGTCAATGCAGGAAGTTCTTCTTTAAAGTTTCAATTGTTTGAAATGCCCGATGAAAAAGTATTAACAAGTGGTTTAGTAGAACGAATTGGTAGTGAAAATGCGGTATTTACGATTCATGTAAATGGTGAAAAAGTTACGACAACTTGTCCTATTTTGGATCATGAAAAAGCCGTTAATATGCTTTTAGAAGCTTTAGTAAAACATCAAATTGTGAAATCATTAGCGGAGATTAAAGGAGCTGGCCATCGTGCAGTTCATGGTGGGGAAGCATTTAAAGCCTCAACGATTGTTGATGATGAAGTAGAGTCAATTTTTGCTTCATTATCGGATTTAGCACCACTTCATAATCCAGCTGGCTTAGTTGGTTACCGTGCTTTTAAGAAAAACTTACCTAATATTAAACATGTTTTTGTATTTGATACTGCTTTTCATTCCACAATGGAGCCATCAAGCTATATTTATCCCATTCCGATGAGTTATTACCGTGATTATAAAATTCGTCGTTATGGTTTCCATGGTACTTCTCATCAATATGTTTCATCACGTTGTGCAGAATTGATGAACAAAGATATCAAAGATACTAAAATTATTACTTGTCACTTAGGTAATGGGGCTAGTATTACCGCAATTGATGGTGGTAAATCAATCAATACATCGATGGGCTTCACACCACTTGCCGGAATTATGATGGGCACACGCTGTGGTGATATTGATCCTGCTATCATTCCATTCATCATGCGTAAAACAGGTGCTAGTATCGATGAAGTTGATGATATTTTAAACAAACAAAGTGGTATGCTTGGCGTTAGTGAAATTTCAAGTGATGGTAGAGATATCGAAGCAGCTATTAAAGAAGGAAACAAACAAGCGTTATTAACGCATGATTTATATGTTAATCGTGTAATTAACACAGTCGGTGGTTATTATACTCAATTAGGTGGCTTAGATGCGATTGTCTTTACTGGTGGAATCGGTGAAAATGATACGATGATGCGAGAAAAAATCTGTGATAAACTTGCCGTTCTTGGGGTTCAATTAAATAAAGATCTAAATAAGACGAGTCGTGGAAAAGAAATCTTATTATCGAATGAAGATAGTAAAGTTCAAGTATGGTTAATTCCAACCAATGAAGAACTAATGATTGCTCGCGATACTTATCATCTTTTGGATCTTTAATTATGGAAGAAAAGTTTTTTAAAACCATTGAAAAAGCACCTGTGATCACAATCTTTCGCCATGTCGGTGCGGATAGTGATGCTTTAGGGAGCCAATTTGGTTTAAAAACTTGGATATGTGATACATATCCAGATAAAAAAGTATACGCCTTAGGCGAAGATATCGGCTCTTGTGCGAGTCAATATCCAAGCATTGACCATATTGATGATGAAACAATTAAAACATCGTTAGCTATTATTTTAGATACAGCAAATACAGCGCGCATTGACGATGAACGATGGATATTAGCAACCCAAACGATGAAAATTGATCATCATATTCAAGTGGAAAAATTTGGTAATATTCAAATTGTAAAGGAAGCAGCGGGAGCTACTTGTGAAATTATAGCAACGATTTTCGCTAATCATCATGAAAAGATATCCAAACAATGTGCAACCTATTTATATAGTGGTTTAATTGCAGATACCTTACAATTCTCAATTGCGACAACCACTTCAAATACTTTAAGAGCAGCAGCTTATCTTGCGGATTTTGACATTGATATTCCAAGTATCAATAAACAAAACTTCACAAAGAGTAAAAAAGAATATGTTTATGAAACATATTTACGTTCCCATATGGTAATGAAAGGTGAGCATATTGCTTATTGCATCGTTACAAAGAAAGAATATGAAAGTTTTAATTTAACTTTAAATGAAGCAAAAGAAAAAGTTTATGCTTTTGCGAATGTTAAAGAATTCGAAATCTGGGCTTTGTTTGTTGAAAATGGTAAAGATGAAAACGGAGAAATACTCTTCAATGGTTCTCTTCGTTCTGCCCGTTATCCAATTGATACCATTGCTAATAAATATCATGGTGGTGGACATAAGTTAGCATGTGGTGTAAAATCACTACATGCACCAGAAATAGAAAGTCTTTTAACCGAGTTAGTTGCGCGAATCGCATAGAAGGAGTAAAGATATGAGACATTTTGATTTTGAATCCTTTATGGGTGAAAAAGGAAAGGAAGCATTCAATCAAGGAAATAGTTTTCCTACCATGAATGCATCCAAAGGTCATTTAATAGCAGCTGTTATTACCTTGATTTTACTTGCTGTTACTTATTACATGAATCATCCCGTTTTAAATTTACATGATACCGGTTCAATTGTTTACATGGTAGCATTTTTACTTATTTTTACTTTTTTGGATTTTGTTTTTACCCATTCATTTTCAGCTTTTGCGAAAATAACGGGAGGATTAGCAGCAATCTTAGTGATTTTTATGATTGTAATGTCAGTTTTTGGTTCCAGTATTATTCAAAGTGGTTCTTATCGTGATCAATTAACCATTAATGAAGCAGCCGATTTCACTAAGGATTTTAAAGCGATTGAAATGAATCAAGTCCCAGTCATTGATAAAGAAGTATCACAACAATTAGGTGATAAAAAAATGGGACAAGTTACAGCCCTTGGTTCACAATATCGAGTATCCGATGAATATACGCTTATTTCTATAAAAGATGGACTTTATCGTGTATCTCCTTTAGAATATCGTGATATGTTTAAATGGTTTCAAAATAAAGGTAAAGGTATTCCAGGCTATGTAAAGATCAATGTTACTGATCCAAGTGATGTTGAATTAGTTGAATTAGATAAAGGAATGCGTTATGCACCAAGTAGTTATTTAAATCAAAATCTAGCTCGTCATGTACGTTTTGCTTATCCAACTGAAATGATAACTGATTATTCATTTGAAGTAGATGATAGTGGTAAACCTTATTGGATTATCTCAACCTATCAAAATGAAGTTGGTTTCTTTAATGCACCCGATGCGACTGGCGTTATTATTTTAGATCCAGTAAGCGGTGATATGAAGAAATATGGCTTAAAAGATTTACCTAAATGGGTTGACCGTGTTCAACCTGCTGAATTTGCGATTAACCAATTAGAAAATTGGGGCAAATATGTAAATGGTTTTATCAATACTTTATTTGGACAAAAAGATATGTTGATGAATACCGATGGTTATAATTATGTAACCATTGATGGTCAAGCTAATATCTTTACCGGCGTTACTAGTATTGGTGCGGATCGTTCAATTGTCGGTTTTGCGCTTATTAATTTAAAGAATAAAGAAGCTAATTTCTTTAAAATTAATGGAGCAGATGAGGCAAGTGCCATGTCATCGGCAGAAGGTGAAGTACAGAACTTAGGTTATAAAGCGACGTTCCCAATTATGTTAAACATTTCTCAACAACCGACTTACTTTATTTCTTTAAAAGACCAAGAAGGTTTAGTTAAGAAGTATGCCTTTGTATCCGTACAGAATTATTCCGTTGTTGGGATTGGTGAAACGGTTGAAAAAGCTCGTGAGAGTTACATCAAACGTCTTCAACAAGCTGGCAGCAAAGTAAACGATGAAGAATACAAACCGGTGGAAGTAAAGGGTGTTGTAAGCAACATTGATACGGCCATTATTGATGGCAATTCTAATTACTATATTACGATTGAAGGCAGTGATAAATTATTTATTGTTCCAATCAATACAAGTGATGAATTACCAGTTACTAAAATAGGTCAAACTGTTTCAATTCAATTTGATAAGAGTAAAGAAAAAACGGTTATTGTATCAAAATTCAACAATTTAGATTTAAGTTATAAGTAGAACTTCTCACGAAGTTCTTTTTTTATATGATTCTTATGTTTCATTGATTGAAATATGTTAAAATAATAGAAGACAGGAGGTAAAAAGATGGTCCATTTACATGTCCGCAGTGCTTATACTTTGTTATCAAGTACGATGACAATCCCAAAGATTATAGATGCTTGTGTTAAAAATCATTATCAAAGTGTAGCCCTATGTGATTTTCAAGTAATGCATGGAGCCATGGCTTTTTACCATGCTTGTATGAAAGCATCGATTAAACCGCTTTTCGCGATGGAAGTAAATGCGGAATACGAAGGTGAAATTTTTACTTTTTTATTACTTGCGAAAAATGATGATGGCTATCAACAGTTGATGAAATTATCTTCTTATCTTAATCATGAACATGAGCCATTTAGTTTAAGTGATTTGGCAAAGGATACAAATGATATTATCGTTATATTATTTGGGGAAGATACAATCTTTGAAACTTATGTGATAAAAGAAAGTAAAGATTTAATTGATTCATTTTTAATGGTATGTTTAAAACACTTTAAAGAATTTTATGTATCCATTTCAAGAAATGATTCAGGTTTATTAAAGATTAAAAATAAATTCTTAAAAAATACATGCCTTGCCTTAGGTATTAAAACCGTTGCTATATCAAGAATATATTTCATGGATCAAGAGGAAGAAGATAGTTATAAAACACTCTGTGCGATGAAGCAAGGCGTGAGCATTCATGATAAAACATTAAACTACAGTCCTGCTCGCTATTTTAGAAGTGAAGCGGAGATGAATGCTTTATACGATGAAGATGATTTGATGATGACGCAACAAATAGCTGATAAATGTAAGGTGGAAATGAAATTTGAAAAAGCTAAATTACCTGTGTATGATAATAAATTTGAGGTAAATAGTGCTACTTTTTTAAAGGAATTATGTCACAAAGGCTTAGAGAAAAGAATGGGGTTTAAAAAGATTCCCAATCAATATGTAAGTCGTTTAACTTATGAATTAGATATAATTATTCGGATGCATTATGAAGATTACTTTTTAATTGTTTGGGATTTTATTCGCTTTGCGAAATCAAAAAAAATCTATGTTGGTCCAGGAAGAGGAAGTGCTGCGGGTTCTTTGGTATCTTATTGTTTAGGTATTACCCATGTCGATCCAATTAAATTTGATTTACTATTTGAACGTTTTTTAAATCCTTCAAGAGTATCGATGCCAGATATTGATACCGATTTTCCTGATAATCGTCGAGATGAAGTCATTGATTATGTTCGAGAACGTTATGGAAATCAGCGGGTGGCGAATATTGTCACGTTTAATACATTAGCCGCAAAACAAGTGATTCGTGATGTAAGTAAAACCATGAACATTGACACAAGAGATATTGATCTTCTTTGTCGCATGGTTCCCAATATGGTTAAAGTAAGTCTAACTTATACTTATGATCATGTACCTAAATTCAAACAAATGTTGAATACAAATCCAACCTTAATGAAAATGTTCCATATTGCCAAACAATTAGAAGGTTTACCACGCCATGCTTCACAACACGCTGCCGGGATTGTTTTATCTAGAGATCCAATCGTCAAGGTATGTCCTTTAATCGATGTCGATGAAGGTAATAATGCGACCCAGTTTACGATGGAGTATTTAGAAGAACTCGGTTTGATTAAAATGGATTTTTTAGGACTTAGAAATCTAACTATTATTGATGAAATTGTTACCAATATTAATAAAAATCATCCCCTAGATATCATGCGAATTCCTTTAGATGATCGTAAGACCTTTGATTTGATTCAAGAGGTTGATACGGTTGGTATTTTTCAGCTTGAAAGTGAAGGAATGAAAAATTTATTAAGAAAGATGAAACCAAATCATTTTGAAGATATCGTCGCTACCATTGCCTTGTTTCGACCTGGTCCAATGGAAAATATTCCTGAATATTTAAAACGTCGAGAACATCCTGAAACGATTGACTATATTCATCCAAGCCTAGAAAGTATTTTAAAGAATACATATGGTATTATGATCTACCAAGAACAGATTATGCAAGTTGCTCAAGTGATGGCTGGTTTTAGTCTTGCCAAAGCTGATAATATGCGAAAAGCAATTAGTAAAAAGCATGAAAGTGAATTGCTTGATCTACAAAAAGAATTTATTGAAGGGGCAATCAAAAAAGGTTATGATTTAGCCTTAGCACAAAAAGTATATGACTTGATTATGAAGTTTGCCAATTATGGATTTAATCGTTCCCATAGTGTTGCTTATGGAATGGTTGCTTATCAAATGGCTTATTTAAAAGCGAATGCACCCTTATATTTCTTTGCTTCTTTATGTAATAGTGTGATAGGTTCTGAGAGTAAAACAAGTGAATATATTTTTGAAGCTAAAAAACGCAAGATTAAAATATTAGCTCCCAGTGTTAATTACAGTGAAAATGCCTATGTCATTGAAGAAAATGGTTTACGTTTTCCTTTAACGGCGATCAAAGGTATTGGAGCATCGCTTTGTAATGAGTTATTAACCGAAAGAAATAAACATGGTCTATATAAAGACTTCTTTGATTTTATTGCCCGTATCGCTACGTGTCGAATTAATATAAAAATTGTTGAAGCACTCATTCATGCAGGTGCTTTGGATGATTTTAAAATGAATCGTGCGAGTATGCTAGCAAGCATTGATGATGCTTTTCGATATGCGGGACTTGTGAGAATTGAAGATGCAAATCAAATTACCATTGATTTTGATTTAGTGAGTAAACCACCATGTAAATCAATAAAAGAAAATGCTGCTTTAAAAGCTTTGCGTGAAAAAGAAGTCCTTGGTTTTTATTTAAGTGATCATCCCATTGTTGCCCTAAGAAATAAACTTGGTCAAGATATTTCATCTTTGATTGAATTAAAAAATAAGCGCGGTTTTGTTAAGTTGTTATGCATAGTTGATAAAACGCGCCAACATCGAACAAAAAATGGTGACTATATGTTATTTGCGGATGTGAGCGATGAAACAAGTAGTTTTGATTTAGTTATTATGCCAAATGTTTATCAGCTGAATCAGGATATCTTAGTAAAAGGGAATTATCTTTTAGTTGAGGGAAAAATTGAACGTGAAAATAGTTGTTTGGTTCGTAAAGTAAGTAGAATAGAATTAGTTTAACATCCTTCGGGATGTTTTCTTTTCTTTTAAGCATAATAATGGAAGTCAAAGTAAGAAACCTGTATGATACAGATAGTTAAATTGAAGGAGTCCATTTATGAACATACAAAAAGGGTATATCGCTGCTTGTAGTGAAGATGAAAAACAAGGTATTTATGAATTTAATCTAAGCGAAGATGGCATGATATCAAAGCCTGTTTTAAGTCATCCAATTTCACAGAGTAAATACTTATCGATTGAAAAGCATAGCTTAGTTTCAACTTGTAAAGAAGGAAATCAAGCAGGTTTAATTTGTTTTGATACCTTTCATAAATATCAAAATTCAATGTTATCTCATGCGGTTGCTGCCTGTTATATTATTCAAGATCAAGAGCGCATCTATACCGCAAATTATCATGAAGGTAATATTATGATTTATGAAAGACAAAAGGACAAGCTTGTATTACTGAAAAGAATCGATGTTAAAGATAAAGCAGGCTGTCATCAAATTATCTTTTATAAAGAATATTTTTTGGTTCCTTGTCTTTTCTTAGATCAAATTTTAATCTTTCATAAAACATCATTTCAATTTATAAAAGCAATTGATTTTCCAAAGGGAAGTGGACCTCGTCATGGAGTATTCAATCAAGATCAAAGCATCTTATATGTTATAAGTGAATTAAGCAATGAACTATATAAATTTGAAGTGAATGATTTAACCTTTGATTTAGTAAAACAATTACCATTGATTGAAAAGAATGAAATTGGAGAAAGTGCCGCCATTCTGTTAAGTGAAGATGAAGCATTTTTATATATTACAATTCGTAGTATCGATGAAATCATCGTTGTTTCTTTACTGGATCAAATGAAAGTAATTCAAAGAAAGTATTGTGGAGGAAAACATCCACGTGATGCTATGTATGCAACAAAGCAACCTTGTTTGCTGATTGTAAATCGTTATAGTAATAACATTGTAAGCATTAAAGTAAATGCTAAAACAGGTTTATTAGAGAATCAAATAAGTGAGCAAATGGTCCCTGAACCATTATGTGTGATATTAGAAGAAGAGGAAAAATATGAATAAATTAGATATTGGTATCATCGGTTTATCAACGATGGGTAAAGCACTTGCGCTTAATATGTGCGACCATCAAATATCGGTAGGTGGTTACAATCGAAGTCGTGAAGTAACCGAAAAAATAATCCAAGAGAATCATGTAGGCTTTCATGGCTTTTTAAGCTTAGAAATTTTTGTTAAGGCATTGTCAAAACCACGTAAAATCATGTTGATGATTCAAGCAGGAAAAGCCGTAGATTCAATCATCGAACAGCTAATTCCTTTGTTAGATCAAGGCGATATTATTATGGATGGGGGTAATTCATTTTATGAAGATACCATCAAACGTCAAATTGATTTAAAGAAGCTTGGTCTTTATTATTATGGAGTTGGTATTTCTGGAGGTGAAAATGGAGCGCGCTTTGGGCCTAGTATGATGCCTTCAGGAGATAAAACAGTTTATAAGAGTATAAAGTGGATCTTTGAAACAATTGCTGCGAGAAGTGAAGGAAAGCCTTGTGTCACTTATATTGGCGAGAATGGTTCTGGTCACTTTGTGAAAATGGTTCATAATGGAATTGAATATGCTGACATGCAGTTAATTAGTGAAGCATATTTATTATTAAAACAACTGGGAAATTTTAATCAAGATGAATTATCCGTTATCTTTAATCATTGGAATCAAGGTAATACGAAGAGTTATTTAATGAAAATAACAGCTGAAATCATGAATGAAAAAGATGATTTAACAAGTGATTATTTATTAAATAGAATTAAATCAAAATCACAACAAAAGGGAACAGGAAGATGGACTAGTATTGAAGCGATGAAACTAGGAATGGATGTATCTTTAATTAACAGTGCAGGTAATGCAAGGTTATTATCAAATGAAGATTTATTACGTAGTAAACTTGTTTCGCCTATGAAAACATACAAAGAACAAAACATCAATCAAGAAGGATTAATAAATACGATTCATGATGCTTTATATCTTGCTAGATTAATTGCTTATGCACAGGGATTTTCACTTTTAACAAGTGCCTCAAAGATCCATCATTGGCAATTAGATCTTTCTAAAATTGCTGATATATTTAAAGCTGGTTGCATTATTCAATCCGCTTTGTTACAACCAATTAAAGAAGCTTATGAAAAAGATGCTACCTTAGAGAATTTACTCTTGGATCCTTTTTTCTTAACTGAAATCACTACAAAACAATCCGCCTTACGTAAGTGTGTTGTGGATGGGGTAAGTAATCGTATATCAATTCCAACGATGATGAATGCTTTAGCGTATCTTGATAGTTTAAGCAGTGAGCAAAATGGAGCGAATTTAATTCAAGCGCAACGTGATTATTTTGGTGCCCACACATATGAGCGAACCGATCAAGAGGGTGTTTTTCACCATGAATGGGGGATTCAAAATGGCAAGTAGTCTAACCATATTTGGTGGAACTGGTGATTTAACATTACGTAAATTATTACCTGCTTTGTATAATCTAGTTGCTAGTGATGAATGGGATCAACAAGCAAAAATTATTATAATTGGACGAAGAAATTATGATCAAAAGCAATATTGTGAAATGGCAAAACCATGGGTAAAACAATTTGCTCGCTTAGCATTCAATGAAATAAATTTTAATAAGCTTTGTAAGGCAATCCTATATTTTCAAATGGATTTTACGAAACTTTCTGATTATGATGAATTAAATCATTTATATCATACCCATCAATTAAGCAAGCATATATTTTATTTTGCGGTTGCCCCACAATTCTTTTCTAACATCATCGATGGTTTAAAGCATGTTGAACATTCGAAAGAAGCATCGTTAATGATTGAAAAGCCTTTTGGAGAGAATCTTAAAGCAGCTAAATTATTAAATAAGAAAATGGAAGCTTTCTTTATCAAAGATAATATTTATCGTATTGATCATTATTTAGGAAAGGAAATGATTCGAAATATTCAAACAATTCGTTTTACCAATCCAATTTTTTCTAATATCTGGAATCATGAATTTATTGAATCCGTTCAAATAAGTGCAAGTGAAGATATTGGCGTAGAAAATCGTGGCGATTATTATGATCAAAGTGGTGCTTTAAAAGATATGGTTCAAAATCATCTTCTTCAAATATTAAGTATTATTGCGATGGAACAACCTGGTAATAGTGAGGAAGCAATGCATGAGGAACAATTAAAAGTATTGCGTTCGATGCGTCCCATCAAAGATATTTCGATTAAAGATAGCATGGTGATGGGACAATACGAGGGATATCAAAGTGAGGCAAATGTGGCAAAGGATTCTAATACAGAAACTTATGTTGGTTTACGTTTGTTCATTGATAATGAAAGATGGCAGAATACGCCTTTCTATATTCGCAGTGGTAAGAAACTAAATAAACGGGAAATGGAAGTCGCAATTGTATTTAAACAGCAATATGCGCAAGCACAACCAAATGTTTTAGTGATAAAGATTCAACCAATGGAAGGCATTTATTTACAGTTTAATATTAAAAAGCCTGGAAATAGTAATGAGATTATGAAGGTTAATATGGATTTTTGTCAGAGCTGTTTGGAAGTAAATCGAATAAATACACCCGATGCTTATGAGCGATTATTACTTGCTTGTATTAAAAAAGAACCATATTGGTTCTCTAAATGGGATCAAATTGAATTGAGTTGGGACTATATGGAACGACTTCATCAATTGTATTTAGAAGAAGGAAATAGCGTTTATTCCTATCCTCAAGGAAGCAATGGGCCTAGTGTTTGTGATGAATTATTAAAACAACAAAATCACAGTTGGTTTTCATCAATTATTGAATCATAAACATCTTATCTGATGTGACTTTATTGCTTGCTTATGTTAGAATGTAACTACATAAATACATAAGAGGAGGGCAATATGAGTTGGTTAAATGAAATGTTTCATTGTGATAAAGTAGTGATTGGTTTGCTTCATTTGGATGAATTACCAGGTGACCCTTTTTTTGATGAGAAAACATCAATGAAAGACATTATTAAACATGCAGAGGCTGATCTTCATGCGTTACAAAAGGGTGGTGTTGATGCGATTTTAATCACCAATGAATTTAGTTTACCTTATCAAAGAAAAGTGTCACAAGTGACAACCAATGCAATGGCACTTGTTGTTGGTGCACTTTTAAAAGATATTCAAGTACCGTTTGGAGTTGAAGCAATTTATGATGGTGATGCAACCATTGAATTATGTGCAGCTTGCAATGCGCAATTTACCCGTTGTTTATTTACGGGAGCTTGGGCTGGCGATTTTGGTTTAATCGATCGTGATATTGCTCATACCATCCGTTTAAAGCATTCCTTGCGTCAAGATGATTTAAAGTTGCTTTATTTTGTTAATTCGGAGGATGAAGTTTATGTAAATAATCGTACCCTTGGGGAAATAACAAAAAGTTTAAACAACAATTGTCATCCCGACGCTTTTGTTGTAGCTGGAAGTAATGCTGGAAAAGGACCTGCGATGGAGTCCATTTTAGAAGTCAAAGAGCAGGCAAATCATACACCAGTCTTCTGTGGTACCGGTTGTAAGATTGACAATGTAGAAGCAATCTTTGATGAATGTGATGGTGCTTTTGTCGGTACAACATTTAAAAAAGATGGCAAATCACGTGAACGAATTGATGAAAAACGCGTACGTGCTTTTATGGAAGTAGTTAAGCAATATCGTAAGGTATAATTTATGAAATATTATATGGGAATTGATGTAGGAACGAATCAAAGTAAAGGGGTTCTCGTAGATGAAAATGCGGTAGTAAAACAAATAGCAATCCGCTCTCATTCCATTGAAAATCCAAAGCCAGGTTATTTTGAAATGGATGCGATGATTTGGTGGGATGAACTTTGTTCGATTTCAAATGAATTATTAAACAAAAGTAACGTACAGAAAGAAATGATTTCCGTACTTGGAATAAGTGCAATGGGTTGTGATTGTCTAAGTGTTGATGAGCAAGGAAATCCATTAATGAAGGCAATTCTTTATGGAATTGATCATCGTGCCATAAAGGAAATTGAGAGTTTAAATCAGTATTATGGGGATGCAGCATACGAAGTCTTTCAACATGAATTATGTTCAAGTGATGTGGCACCTAAAATATTATGGATTAAAAATAACTTGCCAGAAGTATATCAAAAGACGTATAAGTTTTTAACGGCATCTTCTTTTTTAACGTATAAATTAACTGGAAACTATGTTATTGATCGCTATTTAGCGGAGGACTTTGTTCCTTTTTATGATTTAAAGAATAACGTAATTGATAAAGAAGCTTGTAATTTATTTATAAAAGATAGCCAAATGGCTGATTTATCATCCGCCGAAGATATCGTTGGAACTGTAAGCAGTATAGCTGCAGATAAAATGGGATTATCATCTAAGACTCGGGTTATCTGTGGAACTGGGGATTCAGGAGCGGAAGCGATTAGTACTGGAGTTTTTAATCCTGGAGATTTGATGGTTCAATTAGGTTCTTCCTGTTACTTTGTTTATTTGTGCGATCAATTAATTCAAGAAGATCGACTTTGGCCTAGTACCTTTATCATTCCAGATACTTTTAGTATTTTAGGTGGTACCAATACCGCTGGAACACTTACGAAATGGTATCGAGATCAATTTTATTTTGATGAAAAAGATAAAGAATTGAATGCATTTTCTTTTATGGCGAACGATGTTGAATCGATTCCAGCCGGAAGTGATGGCGTAATCACATTACCATATTTTGCGGGTGAGCGAACACCGATTAATGATGAAGATGCTTGTGGATTGATTTTTGGTTTAAAGTTACATCATACGCGTACTCATTTATATCGTTCCGCTTTAGAAGGAATAGCTTTTTCAATTGCGCAACATATTGAAATATTAGAAGAGCATAACTTGCCAATTCATAAAATTATGTTAGTTGGTGGTGGAACGCATAATGAGGCATGGTTGCATATCATTGCAGATGTCCTACAGAAAGAAGTAGGTATCTGTGAGGTGAGTTTTGGTGCTTCTTATGGAGATGCTTTACTAGCGATGGTTGGGGATGGTATTTATACTTGGAAAGAATTAGAAGAAAAAGTAAAACCACAGCGAATCATTCAACCGAATGTTAAGAATAAGGCAATATATAAGAAATATCGAATGATATATGATAAACTATACCAAGATAATAAAAAAGCGATGAAATTGCTTTAGAAGAGGTAAACAATGGAATTATATTATGTAAGACATGGACAAACGGATTGGAATCTTCAAGGTAAAATACAAGGAGATACCGATATTCCTTTAAATGAAACAGGTAAAGCACAAGCAAGAGATGCTGCTTCGCAATTAAAGAACATTGATTTTGATTATATTATCGCATCTCCTTTGATGCGTGCATATGAAACCGCAGAAATTATTAATGAATATCATCAAAAACCAATTAGAAAAGAAGAACGTTTAAGAGAACGTAATTTTGGTGAATTAGAAGGTAGTTCAGTTGAAGTCACAAAAGCAATTGCGATGTGGGATCCTATCCTGAATTATCAACCAAAGCATGGTGAAAGTGTATTAGATGTGGAAAAACGAATTGTTACCTTATTAGATGAGTTAAGCATTCAATATCAAAATAATACTATTTTAATGGTAGCTCATGGTGGGATTAGTATTCCTTTACAAGATTATATATTAAAAGATAAAACCAAAAAATCGAGCATCATTCAAAATTGTGAAGTCGTTCATTTTCATTTATAAGGTTTAAACTTTTAAATAAAAAAGAAATCAGGTATAATTTATAAATGAAAGAAGATGATTAAAATGAACTCGTTGGATAAAGACTTTGAAACGCTTACGATGGATGATATTTCATTGGTTATGAAATATTTATCGTTAGCCAAGTATGAAGAAAGCAATCATAATATTGTGAATATGATAGAATGGATGGATGTTTATCCACTTTGGAAATGCTATAACGAGCATTATTTACTATTATTAGGAATTCATGAAAAGAAATTATTCTTATATATGCCACTATGTGAACCGCAATATTTTAAAGAAGCAATTTTAAAAGCAAAAAGTATCTTTGATTTTTATAAGATGCCTTTTATTTTAAGCTGTTTCACCAAAGCAGCGATGAATACAACAATTGAAGTATTCCCAGATTATCATGCTTGTAGTGTTCGAGATAGTTTTGATTATGTTTATGAATGTGAAAAGTTAAGAACTTTTTCAGGTAAAAAGCTACAAAAGAAACGAAATCATTTAAATGCTTTTTATACCTTATATGAAAATCATTATGTTTATGAATCAATCAATGCTAACAACGCCTTAGAATGTATAACTTTCTTAGATGAATGGAAAAAAGATAGTGAAGATGATTTCTTAAATCAAGAGCGAATTGGTGTTAAAAGACTATTAAATAATTGGAATTCATTACCACAAAAAGGTGGTATGATTCGCATTGATGGGGAAATTAAAGCTTTTACGATTGGTTCATTATTATCAAATAATATGTGTCAGATCAATGTTGAAAAAGGCGATGATGAGATTCGTGGTATTTATCAGGCAATGGTAAAGGAATTCTTATCAAGAGAATTTCTTGATTGTACCTATGTAAATCGAGAAGATGATATGGGGAAGGAAAACATTCGCAGTGCAAAAGAAGCGTATCATCCAATTTTTATGATTGAAAAATATCGGTTATGTGAATGTGAGCAAATAGTATGATTGAATTTGCAAAGAAAGAAGATACACTTGAAATCTATCAATTATGGAAGACAATCTTTAAAGAAGATGATGATGGTTATAGCGATTATTTCTTCGCTTATAAATTTAAAGCAGAACATACGTTAATCATTCGAAAAGAACTAGAAATTGTAGCTACCTTATATCGAAATCCTCATCAAATCACATTCAATCAACAAACAATCCCAACCTCGATGATTATGTGGGTAGCAACGAAAGAACCCTATCGGCATTTAGGTTATATGAAGGCGCTTGTCGAATATGCTCTTCATTTGGCGGATACCCAGGAAATGGTAACTTTGATTCAAGCCTATCAACCTTCTTTGTATACTCCATTTCACTTTGAAATGACTTATTATAATCAATGCTATCACATCTCTGAACCCATGCCTTGTGATGCTTATAAGATTCAAGCAGTAAGTGATACAAGTAAATTAAAAGCTTGTTACGATGACTTTATGAAAGCTTATGAAGGTTATTATAAGCGAGATAATAACTACTTCGAAGATTACCTTAAAGAAGTAGAGGCTCAAGGTGGGCATTTAATCGAAGCGTTAAACCAAGATCGATGCATTGCTTATTTAAGTTATTATGAAAGGGAGGAGCATCAAAAAGTAGATGAACTTATTTATGAGAATCAATCAATTGCGCAAGCACTGATTGCTGAAATATGGAAATCAAATAAACAACTATTTATTGAAGTACCAAAAGCACAAGATTTAAGCTTTTTAGGAACTAAAACAAATCAACTCATTCATAATACAATGATTAGAATCAATGATTTAAATGCATTTGCTAACTTATTAGGAATAAAACAAGATGAAATAAAGGATTATTTAAAGAATTCAAACTTATATCTACATGAATGTGCTTAAACAAGAGACGATTCTTTTGTTGCTTATTTGTTTATATTTGCTTACAATGAGATTATAAAAGTGGAGGATCAATCATATGAAGTTTAATTTATTAAAAATAATGGATGATTTAGATATTAAATATCGCTATCTTGAACATGAACCAGTTGTTGATTATGAAAGTGCTCGTTTTGTAGATGAAAAATATAATCTTGAAGGTGTTGAAAGCAAGAATCTATTTTTAAAAGGTAAAAGTGGAAATTATTATGTTATGGTAAGCATTGAAGGAATGCGTTTTGATCGTAAGTTTATGAAAGAATTACTAGGTGAAAAAGTATCTATTTCTTCACCCTCTGATTTAATCAGCATCACGGGATATGAAGTTGGTTGTGCAACGAGCTTTGGTTATGATAAAGATATTAAAATAATTGTTGATGAACAAATATTTGATTACGATGCCTTTATTTGTTCCGCAGGTACACCAACAACAAGTTATGTGATGAAGTGTGAAGATTTAAAGAAAGTGTATAAATCAATTGAAAATGAAGTGTTATATGTATCACTTCCTAAAGCATAAACTGTCGCATTTGACAGTTTCTTTTCATATCTGAAATAAGGAGATCAATCATGAATATTGATAGAATAAAAGAACAGTTAATAAATTTATGTCATGTTGCAAGTGTTTCTGGTAGTTATGAGGAAACATTAATGCCTCAAGCGATTAAACAGGAATTATTGAAAATTAATTATTTCAAACAAAATCCAAAAGATATATACGAGTATGAACTTAAAAAGGGAAGTTATTTATTTGCTTTTAAAAAAGCAAATAAGGAAACGAAGAAGACTATTTTACTTTTATCTCATTTTGATGTGGTAGATGTTGAAGAATATGGAATAGCACAAGCCTTAGCCTTTGATCCAATTGCTTATACTGCTTTCTTAAAAAGCGGAAAAATTAAATTAGATAAAGAAGTAGAAGAAGATTTAAATCATAATTATTTATTTGGTCGAGGCGTGTGTGATATGAAATGGGGAATTAGTGTCGATATTGAATTACTCCATTATTTCGATGAACATCCAGATCAACAAACAGCGAATTTGCTTCTTGTTTCTGTACCCGATGAAGAACGTAACAGTGAAGGAATGTGTGCGGCAGCTCATCAACTTTGCGAGTTTCAAAACCAGCATGATTTAAAGATAGCTTCTTGTGTGGTAGGAGAACCTGACATTTCTTTTGAAAAATTAGAAAAAGGAAAACGAATGTTTGTTGGTGCTGCCGGTAAAATTATGCCATTATTTTATTGTGTTGGGAAAGAAACTCATGTTGGTGATCCATATTTTGGTTTGAATCCTAATTTATTAACTTCCAAAATTGTCGAAAAGATGGAATTATCGCCTGCATTTATCGACCACGATCATGGTTATGATACACCAGCTCCCACTTGCCTTCGATGTTGTGATTTAAAGGGAGAGTACAGTGTTCAAACACCTTATGATGCTTGGTGTTATTTTAATTTAATGACCATTTGTAAGAGCCCAGATGAGCTTTTAAAACAAATCCGTGAACTAGCGCACGCTGCCTTTGAAGAAGTTTTAAAGGATCGTCAATTAAAATATGAAGCCGCAAAAAAAGTAACGGACAAAGACTTTCCATGCAATCACTTTACTTCTCAAGTAATGAGTTATCGCGAATTATACGATAAATGTAAAAAGATACATGGGGAAAGCTTTGTGAACCATATGAAGAAGTATTGCGATGAATTAGCAGTGAATGATTTACGTGATATGACACTTGCGATTATTCAAGAGTGTAATCGTTTTGATAACAATCGTGATCCGAAAATAATTCTAGCATTTGCACCTCCATATTATCCACATACTGGTTTTATTGATGAAAATAGTGAATTGATACAAGCTTGTAAAGAATTAAGTGAAGAAGCGAATCCATATGAAGAATCATTTGAAATTAATTATTGTTTTAATGGTTTAACTGATATGTCTTATTTATCATTAAGAGAAAGCATAGATATTGATTCTTTAACTTTGAATTTTCCTTTATGGGGAAAGCATTATCAAGTACCATTAAAGGATATTCGTGAATTAAATATCCCTTTTGTGAACTTTGGACCTTTGGGTAAAGACCCACATAAATATACAGAACGAATTGATGAAGAGTATTCATTTCATAAAGCACCATTTTTATTGCTTGAACTAGTTAAAAAACTATCAAAATAGTTTATAATATTATTTTAACTATAGTATAATGACTCAGATAGGAGCGTGTATCGTATGAATCTTGAAACGATTAAGAAAGAACAAATAAAATCACAAGCAAAACAAGCCGCATTAGTTAAACAATCTTCTTTACTAGCCATGTTGCGGTTGGTTAGCTTTTTTGTCATCCTATTGGGAGTTTACTTTGGTTATGATAAAAAGATCCAAGTTGGCTATTTTATCTCAATTCTTGGCATGGTTATCTTTATTATTCTTTATATCAAACATCAAAAGATAAAGAATCAACAACTTACCGAAGAATGTTATCAAAAAGTGCTGTTGAGCTTTAAAATGCGTAGAGATCAAACTTGGAATACCTTTAAAGAGATGGGAAATGAGTTTGAACTTGATTCAAAGAGTGAAGATTTAGATTTAATTCATCAAGCTTCTTTGTATCAATACTTGTCTTGTGCCACAACGCCTTTTGGTAAACGTAAGTTATATGAGGCGATTACAATCGGTTTTTATGATGTAAAGCAATTAATTAAAAAACAGAATGCAATCAAAGAATGTATTGAAAAAGCATCTTTTTCCATACATTTACAAGTTTGTTTATATAAAATGAGAAGACAAAAGGGAATCAATGAAGAAAAAATGAATCAATTATTAACTGATTTAGAAACAAATAAAAGTGATATATCACTTTTATATCGTTTTACTTCCTTTACATTACCAATGATTATGTTTATCATCTTTATCTTGGTTATGTTCTTTAACTTAAATTCTATTTATATTTGGGTGCTCTTTATGATTCAATTATTATTTAGTTTTCTTTATAAAAATAATAGTGATGATGCTTTATCTTCAATCTTTTTATTAAGTCAATCCTTACAAGGTTATGAAGAAATCTTTCAATTGATGCAACAAGAAACTTTTGAGAGTGAGGAATTAAAATCAATTTCAAATTGTTTAACAGAAGGAAGTATTGGTATTCATAAATTACATACTTTCATCGGTTTTGTTAATGTGCGATTAAGTCCGATTACTTATTTTATTTTTAGTGGGTTATTTATGGTGGATACTCATTTGACTCGTTATTTTAATAAGTGGTGCAATCAATATGGCAATCAAGTGCGTATTTGGGTTGATGCAATTGGGAAAATGGAAGTATATTTATCGTTAAGTAATCTAGCTTTTTCTAAAGAAAGTACATGTTTTCCTACTTTTGTTGAACAAGAAAAACCAGTATTGGAAATGGAAGGCTTAAAGCATCCATTGATTAAAGAAGCAATCTGTGTTGATAATGACTATGCATGTAAGCATGCTACTTGTATCATTACGGGTTCGAATATGAGTGGTAAGACTACCTTTATGCGCTCGATTGGAGTGAATACAGCCCTTGCCCTTGCTGGAGCTCCTGTATGTGCGACACGCTTCACTTTAACACCAATGCATGTTTATACCTCAATGCGCATTGTTGATGATGTAGAGCATGGTATATCGACCTTTTATGGTGAGATTCTACGAATTAAAGGAATCATGGAAGCAAGTAAGAAACAAGCGAAGATGTTAGTCTTAATTGATGAAATATTTAAAGGTACCAATAGTGCAGATCGAATTATTGGAGCAAAAGAAGCGATTCATCGTCTACAAGAGGATTGGATATTAAGCTTTGTTACAACCCATGATTTTGAATTATGTGCTTTGCAACAAGATAATAAGATGGATATTGTTAATCAACATTTTAATGAATATTATGAAAGTGATGGTATTCATTTTGATTATAAAATCAAAGAGGGAAGATGTCTTACTACCAATGCGAAAGAATTAATGAAAATGGCAGGAATCTTATAAAAAAAAGTGATGAAAATCACTTTTTTAGTAAATAATATTGAATTGCACATAATGTTTTCGCATCGTTTATTTCATGATTCATTAGCATCTTTTTAATTTCATCGATGCGAAACCAATGTAAACTAATATCTTCATCTTCATCCATTGCTAGTGGGTTATCGACCTTATGAAGATTTATTGCTTCAAATATGGTAATTTGTTCATTAAAAATCCCAGGTGATGAATATAGTTTCGCAATTTCATTTAAAGCCTCACAAGTATAACCGGTTTCTTCTTCTAATTCACGAAGTGCACATAAGATAGGTAATTCACCTGCATCTAATTTACCCGCAGGTATCTCATATAATGCTTTTCCAATTACGTAGCGATATTGCTTCACTAATAGTATTTTTTCCTCTTTCACAACTAAGATTGCGGCACCTCCAGGATGCATTACAACATCACGCAATGCATGTTTATGATTTACTTCAACTTCATCTTGGTAAACTTGAATGATACGACCCTTAAATTTTAATTCACTTTTAATTTTAGTTTCCATTGAAATCTCCTTATTTTAAGAAATAGCGAATCATTTTATCTTTCAATTTAGTGTAAGGTTGATAACGGAAGGGAAGATCAATCCAAGTTGCTTTTTTGA
>JAVXTH010000012.1:8171-40421 GCA_036642795.1 Erysipelotrichaceae bacterium | reverse complement strand
AGTTCATAGCCTTCGGGTAGATTACCATAATATATTTTATGAACGATCGGCGCATCACTTAAAACAAAGCCACTGCTATCACAATTCATATCAATGTTATCTTTATAGTATTTTACTGTATACGGTAATGCTTCCACTTTGTTTTTCTCCCATACGGCTTTAAAGACAATATCTTCTTTGATGTTTATGATTTCATTTGGTTGGTAAAGGGTATTACCTGCAAGCCATGCTACAAAGGTATAATCTTTAATGGCAAGGTTACCATGAGGTAGAATGGTTGCTTTTTCATCTAGGTGATAAAGTGAATCATCTTTGGGAACAGTTCCAATTAAAGAGGTGCCAAGAGGAGGATTTCCTTCATAAAGAATTTTAAACGTCTGTTCATTTTTTCTTAGAATCGGGGTTTCTACTTCTTGGATACAGTTTGGATTATGCTTAAAATTAGTATAGTTTAATTTGGCATTTCCTTCATTGGTAGGGAATACGCCATCTTTATTTGGATTTAAACGAATCGGAATTATTAACGTGGTTGGTTTTGTGGAAATGTTACCAATATTCCATGTAACATCTTGATTCACAATCTTAACGTTATTATTTCTATCAATGGTACCATTGATTAAGATTTCTCTTGATGAATCATAAACGAAATGATTTTTAATTGTATCGCTTAAAATTGCTTTGGTACCTGCATAACCTACCGTTTTTTTAATTTCATTAAATACGGATTGAACATCATTTGGATTTAGTATGTCGTAATAACAACTTTGATCATAGGCGATTTGATCACGTAATAAAGCTTTCGCAGTTGGATTTTTAATCGCAAGTGCTAAAGAATAAACTTTCGTATTCATTTTCTTTAAACTAGCTGCACTGGCAATGCCATCTTGACCAGGAGCCGGCATTCCATCCGTTAAGAAGATAATACTGGTAGGGCGAGTTTTATCAAGGCGATTCATAATCATCTTTTTAGCCGCTTCTAAGGCTGGGGTATAATCGGTTCCTCCCAAATGTTCAAGGGAATTAATCGATGAGATTAATGCTTGTTTCCCGTTCCCATCAACAAAATTTGTACTGGTGACAATCTGCATTGTATTATCAATCGCAGGATCTCCAG
This sequence comes from Erysipelotrichaceae bacterium, assembly GCA_036642795.1. Taxonomy (GTDB): domain Bacteria; phylum Bacillota_I; class Bacilli_A; order Erysipelotrichales; family Erysipelotrichaceae; genus JAVXTH01. The sequence goes on along the minus strand of JAVXTH010000012.1, from coordinate 39,307 downwards.
ATTTACCACTAAAAGATACAAAGCCAACGCGATTATTCGATGGATTGCCTTGTTCATCGTTTGCTAACATCGCATTCACAAAGTTAGTGGCAGCCCCTTGTGATATCGCAAGACGATCACGATCATCGCAGCGATTAGGAGCAGGTGCTGAATGTTTCTTTCCACATTTCATACATTTATTTTGAACGATTGTACCACCACAGGATACGCTGCTTCCCTCAACATCATCCGCCATACTACCGGAGCGATCTAATACTATCACAACATCACTGTTGGTTGCTTTACCGGATAATTCAAATTTTATTTCAGCTTTGCCGGCTTTTAAATCCGTCCATTTTGCGGATTTACGCATTTGGACATGACCTGCCTCACCAGGATTTGGATAATCACTAGGTTTTGTTTCTTGGTTTATTACTGGAAATGAATCATGGTGATCTTCCTTAACTTGTTGTGTCGCATGAAGATCTGCAAATATTGTAGGAAGTAATAAGAAGCTAATCAACATAATACAGAGCCCGTTATAAAACATCTTTTTCATACTGTTCACACCATCCCTTTCATATCATCGTATGCTTTTACTTTTATAGTATAGGTAAGGGAAGTGATCTTTATGCTTTACACAAAGAACTTATTTCATTACCGCTAAAATAGTAAGCACAGTTATCATATGAAAAGAGTAGATAACGTGTACCAGTTATCTACTCTTCAGGATGGGTTTGTTTCATTATTAATGATTTGCTACTACTAAGTTCTTTTTCCAGTTTACTAAGGTACCGATGACACCAATGACACAAACAACAAGTCCTCCGATTAATAAAGGTGTTCCACCAATATTAGCCCACATCGCAGCATCAAAGCCAGCTAAACCAACGGCCATAAGAATACTACATAAGCCATTGGGACGTAACCATGCTTTAATTGATTCATCGGTATACTTATCAAGTCCTTGTTTTTGTAGTGGTGCATAAATTCCAAATAGATTCATAAGCCCTTCAATTCCAATCAGAAAGGACATTAAATAAACTGTCATATCCATAAATGTTACCTCCTTCTTTTCTTAATATCATGTCATTTGTATACGTGTTTTTCAATCTTTTTACTAAAAAATTCATTTTAATACGGTAGTTGTTCATTATTTACATATTTGGATATAAAAGCACATTAATAAGCAAACGAAATAAATTTAGGTATAATGAAGATAAGGAGTGATGAAATGAATAAAATCAATGCATTATTGAATGTTTTAAAAGCCCATAATATTAATTATAAAGAGAATCAAATTCTAAAAAATTATACAACTTTACATATTGGTGGATCCATCTCTTGTTTAGTAGAACCAAACAATATCGAAGAAATCATTTTATGTCTTTCCTCTTGTACTGAATATGAGATTCCTTATTATGTACTTGGTCATGGTAGTAATGTACTTGGATTAGATCGTGGTTATGATGGTTTAATCTTAGTTCTACCAACTCATTTTAATCATGTTACTAGAAAAGGAAAGCTTCTTTATGTGGAAAGTGGAATGTCTTTAAAAGAACTCTGTGAGTTTGCTTGTAAGCAACAACTAGATGGATTAAGCTTTGCCTGTGGAATACCAGGAAGTGTTGGTGGAGCAATTGTGATGAATGCTGGAGCATATGATGGAGAAATAAGCGATGTTGTAAAGCAAGTAACCTATTTAGATGAAGCTTTTAATATCAAGGTATTAACAAAGAAAGAACTAGCTTTTAGTTATCGCCACAGTTATTTTAGTGATCATAAAGGGATTGTCTTAGAAGCTGTATTTGAATGTAAGCAAGGGGAAACAAGTGTGATACAAGCACGCATGAATGAATTGAATCGTGCTCGATGTGCTTCACAACCACTTAGCGATTATAGTGCTGGTAGTACCTTTAAACGACCACTTGGTAACTATGCATCTGCTTTAATTAAAGAAGCCAACTTAGCTGGTTTTAAGGTAGGGGATGCTAGTGTATCAAGTAAACATACTGGGTTTTTAATCAATCAAGGGAATGCGACAAGTGATGATTTTTTAACGCTAATGAAAGAAGTACAAAAACAAGTAAAGATAAAAAGTGGTTATGAACTGGAATGTGAAATTAAAATAATAAAATAAAACAATTTAGTGCTACAATAGATGCAATAAAAGATAGGAGTTATTATGAAAATAAACGAGCAAAGATTATATAAACATATGCTAGAACTAGCTAAATTTGGTCAAAATGAAGATTTATCCATCACCCGTTTTCCTTATACGGATGTTGAAGAAGCAGCAAAAAATTGTATTATTACTTATATGAAAGAAGCTGGTTTAGAAGTAAGAGTGGATGCGGTTGGTAATATCATTGGCCGTAAAGTCGGGAAACGAAAAGATGAGCCAATCATTGTTTGTGGATCGCACTTTGATAGTGTAAAAGAAGGTGGCATGTTTGATGGTTGCTTAGGTATTTTAAGTGCGATTGAAGTGCTTCAAACAATGAAGGAAAATAACCTTACCTTAAATCAAAGCATTGATGTGGTTGGGTTTAAAGATGAAGAAGGAAATCGTTTTAATTATGGAATGATTGGCAGTCGTGCGATGAATGGTTTATTAAAAGAAGCCGATTTAATGTGTGAAGATCAAGATCATATTACGATTCGTGAAGCAGCAAAAAAGTATAACTATGATATTGAACATTTTGCTACTTGTGTTTATAAAGATAAGCCTCAACTTTTTATTGAATTACATATTGAACAAGGAAAAGTATTAGAACAAAGACAATTGCCTATTGGCATAGTAGAAGGAATTGCTGGGTTAAAACGTTATATTATTACCATTCATGGGGAAAGTGGTCACTCTGGGGCAACCCCAATGCTAGGTAGAATTGATCCAGTGCAAGCGATGAGTAAGCTGATTCAATTCATCAATGAAAAGATTATGAAGTATGAAAACGCAGTTGCTACAGTAGGTGAAATCCATACCTATCCGGGTGCTTGTAACATTATCTGCGATCATGTTTGTTTTTCACTTGATGTAAGAAGTATCAAGGAACAAGATTTAACTTGCTATGTTGAAGAAATAGAATTAAGAATTAAGGAAATGGAAGAACAGGGTTTTAAAGTAAGCATGAAACAAACACAAGATATTGCACCTTGTCTTTGTGATGAAACATATCAGGCAAAATGGAAAGAAGTTTTTAAGGAATTAAATTGTGTTTCAACTACCTTAATAAGTGGAGCAGGGCATGATGCAATGAGCTTTTCATCCACGTGTCCAATTACAATGTTGTTTATTCGAAGTCAAAATGGAAGATCACATTGTAAGGAGGAATATTCATCGATGCAGGACTGTGGAATGGGTACGCAAGCACTTTTTAACTTTCTGGTGAAATTTTAGGTAAATGGTTGTTATTTCCTCTTTTCAAAAGGATTACAATCTGGTATAATTTGACGGTTGATATCATCATATAACGTCTGAATATGGCAGACAGTCTCTACTTTTCACCGTAAATGAAAAACTATGATGAATAATATTTCATCTTCGTGACGATATCACACTTTAAGAGGAGGAAATATATGAATAAAATTGCTCAATTTTTTAAATTTGAAGAACGTAAAACAAATTTAAAAACTGAAATTGTAGCTGGTCTTACAACTTTTATGACAATGGCTTATGTCTTAGTTGTTCAACCTAGTGCAATTGTCGGATTTGGTAACACGCCTAGTATGATCGATATTAATGGGGTTTTAATCTCAAAAGAAGCCATCGTTGTCGTTTGTGCAATTGTCAGTGCACTGATTACATTCTTTATGGCATTATATGCTAACTTGCCATTTGCCCTTGCGACTGGTATGGGAAGTAACTTCATGTTTGGTGCTTTACTACAAGCTGGGGAATTAAGCTTTGGTTCCATCATGTCAATGGTTTTAATTTCAGGATTAGTTTTCTTAGCACTCTCAGTCTTTGGAGTTCGAGATTTAATTGTAAGGATGATTCCAAAGAATATAAAAATAGCAATCGGAACAGCAATTGGTTTCTTTATTGCTTACTTAGGCTTTAAAAATACTGGAATTGGTAACTTTACGAATGGTATCGGAATGGGTGATTTTACGCAACCTGCGGTTATTCTTGCGATTGTCGGCTTAATCATTATTGCGGTATTAACAGCTTATAAAGTAAAAGGAGCAATTCTTTATGGAATCGTAGCGATTACCATTTTAGGAATTCCTTTTGGAGTTACACAAGTACCTACACAATTCTTTAAAATTCCAGAATTTGCGGAAGTTGGTAATGTAGTAATGAACTTTGATTTTGCTCATGTAGCAACATTTGAAGGTGTTATCTTAATGTTCATTGCCTTTGTTGGAGATTTCTTTTCAACTCTTGGAACGGTTTTAGGTGTTGGTGGAAAAGCAAAAATGTTAGATGAAGATGGTAATCTACCAGGAATTGAACGTCCTTTCTTAGTGGATGCTGTAGGAACATGCGTAGGAGCATGTACTGGTAATACAACTATTACAACCTTTGTTGAATCAAGTGCTGGAGTTGAAGCGGGTGGAAGAACCGGCTTTACAAGTATCGTAGTTGGTATTTGTTTCTTATGCATGGTGTTCTTATCACCACTTGTATTAATGATTCCCAATGCAGCAACAGGTCCTGCTTTAATCTTTGTTGGTTTCTTAATGATCCAAGACTTTAGAAATATTAACTTTGATGATTTCAGTGAAGCCTTTGGTCCATTTGTAATGATTATGTTTACCATCTTTACTGGATCCATCGCAAGTGGTATCTCGGCTGGTATCGTTGCTTATGTATTAATTAAAACATGCACAGGTAAATATAAAGAAGTACATCCTGCTATGTATATCCTAGCAATACCTTTAGTATTATATTTCATATTTAGTTAAGAAGAGGGCTTATGCCCTTTTTCAAAAGGAGGAAAACATATGAGAATCGAACCTCAAGATAAACAACGATTATTAAAAGTAGCTTATGGAGTTGAAAAAAGTGATTTATTAATTAAAAATGCGCAACTGGTCAATGTGATTACCGGTGAAATCTATCCAGTCAATGTATTTGTATGTGGTAACACGATTGCCCATGTGGAATATAAAGATTTAACTATCAATTTAGATCAAGCAAAACAAGTAATTGATGCGAAAGGTAAATATTTAATTCCCGGTTTAATCGATGCCCATATTCATATTGAAAGTTCAATGATGACACCTCGCAATTTTGCGAAGGCAGTCTTAGTGAGTGGCACGACAACGGTTGTAACCGATCCTCATGAAATTGGTAATGTTTATGGTGTAGAAGGGGTTAAATACATGCATGATAATGCCGATGGTTTACCAATGCGCCAATATATTGATATTCCAAGTTGTGTTCCAAGTGTTCCTGGTAAAGAGAATGCTGGTGCTGATTTTCTAGCAGCACAGATTGAAGAATTGGCATCACTTCCACGTGTCATCGGACTTGCGGAAGTTATGGATTACTTAGCCGTGATTCATGGAGAACAAAGAATGATGGATATCTTACAAGTAGCCCGTGATAAAGGTATCTATATTCAAGGTCATGCGCCTTTCTTATTTGATCGTGATTTATCTGCTTATATTTGTGGAGGACCTACCACTTGTCATGAATCAAGAAGTGCTCAAGAAGGCATTGAAAAACTACGCAATGGTATGTTTGTTGATTCTCGTGATAGTTCAATCACAAAAAACGTTGCGGATATTTGGGAAGGTGTAAAACATTGTCGTTATTTTGATCATTTATGTTTCTGTACGGATGATCGTGAAGCTGATGAGATTTTACATTTAGGTCATATGAATGATGTTGTTCGTAATGCGATTAAACATGGTATGAATGAAATTGATGCGATTAAGAGTGCTACTTTAAATACCGCAAGGGAAATTAAAGCAGAGAACTTAGGAGCAATTGCACCTGGTTATATTGCGGATATGTTATTAGTTGATGATTTAAAACAACTAAAACCAAGTCATGTTTTCTTTGAAGGAAATTTAGTAGCGCAAGATGGTGTATTATTAACTAAAATTGAAGATAAAACATATGAGATTGAAACTCGTAATTCAGTTCATATTAAAGAATTATCGGTTGAAGACTTTAAGATTAAAGCACCAATTCAAAATGGTACCATAAAAGTTAATCTTATGAAATATGAGAATCTTTTATTCTCATCTACCGATGCAGTTTGTGAAGAAATACCAGTGAAAGATGGTTATTTAGATATCTCTGGTGATTCAGATTTAAAATTCGTAGCGGTTGTAAATCGTTATGTTGGTAACAATAACATTGCCCTTGGTTTAGTTCGTGGTTTTGGAACAAATTGTGGAGCACTTGTATCTACCGTATCACATGACTCTCATAATCTTACCGTAGTTTATGATACGGCAGAGAATGCATTAATTGCTGCCAATGAAATAAAACGCGTAGGCGGTGGCATGTGTGCGGTTAAGGATCATGAAATACTTCATACCTTAGAATTAGGACTTGCTGGATTAATTTCACTTAAACCAGCAGAAACATTAGCCATTGATAATAGCCAAATGAAGAAAGCAATCAATGCCCTTGGTTTGATTGAATTAGAGAATCCATTACTACGCATTGTAACACTTGCTTTACCAGTCGTACCAAATGCGAAGATGTCGGATTTAGGTTTAATTGATGTAAGTACTAAAAATATAATTCCATTATTTGCATAAGATAGATTCCAGTTTATCGAGCAGTTGTTCTTTATAAAACAACTGCTTTTTTCATTTTCCTATTTATACCTTTATTTTACTTAACATTTTAAAGTTATTATTTGTATTCAAAGCAAAAGAAAAAGTCCGTAGAACAAGGTTCTATGGACTTTACTTATCTATTCCCATTCAATGGTTGCACAAGGTTTAGGAGATAAATCATAACATACACGATTTACATTTTTAACTTCTTTTAAGATACGATCCGTAATCTTTATTAAGATTGGCCAATCAATGGTTTCAATGGTAGCACTCATCGCATCAATTGTATTAACTGCTCTTAAGATAACTGGGTATTCAAAACAACGAGCATTATCTTTTACACCAACGGATTTAAAATCAGGGACAACGGTGAAATATTGCCATACTTTTTGATCAAGACCAGCAATCTCGAATTCTTCTCTTAAAATAGCATCGGATTCACGTACTGCTTCCAGTCTTTCTTTTGTGATAGCACCAAGGCAGCGAACACCTAAGCCAGGACCTGGGAAGGGTTGACGATAAACCATATCATGAGGTAAACCTAATTCTACACCACAGGCTCTTACTTCATCTTTGAATAACTGACGAAGTGGCTCAATTAATTGAAATTGCATATCTTCCGGAAGACCACCAACGTTATGATGAGATTTTACGACTTTTGCGGTTTTTGTACCACTCTCAACAATATCTGGATAAATGGTACCTTGGGCTAAATAATCAATGCCTTCTAGTTTTCTAGCTTCTTCTTCAAAGACACGAATAAATTCAGCACCGATGATTTTACGTTTTGTTTCCGGTTCACTCACATTTGTAAGTTTCGTTAAAAAACGATCGGTTGCATCGACATAAACTAAGTTAGCTTTCATTTGATTCTTAAATACTTCAATGACACTCTCGGATTCACCTTTTCTCATTAATCCATGATTGACATGAACACATACTAATTGTGAACCAATTGCTTTAAGTAACAAAGCAGCAACAACACTAGAATCAACTCCACCGGATAAAGCTAAAAGAATCTTATGATCTTTTACTTGATCTTGAATTAATTCGATTTGATCCGCGATAAAATTCTTCATATTCCAATTTGCTTCTGCTTTACATGTTTCAAATACAAAAGCTTTTAATTCTTCTTGGTTGGGCCATTGAGCTAATTTAGGACATTTTGCTAAGTTATGATCAATCGCAATCATTGGATAATTTGCATTATAAATATCGGGATTAATATCAATATCTTTTCCATCAACATGACGATAACTTCCACCATTTAAGATAATACCTTTTACGTTCGATAAATTATTTAATGCGTCGAATGAAATATCATGAGGATAAATTTCTGAGTAAACACCTAAACTACGAATTTCTCTTGCGAGGGTTGTGTTTTCATCACTACCTAAATCTAATATTACAATCATGTCTTGTTTCATATTGATCTCCTCTTCTATTCTATATAAATACAGTACTAGTTTATCACAATATTAACTTTTTTCATAAAAAAATTGACAAATGATGAATTGAGTGCAAAAATAACTAAGGACAAAAAAATAGGTAGGTGAGGCTACCATAAGGATACGGACTACTGCCGCGAAGAAGTGGAGACACTTCGAGAAGGTTTGAAAAGTTTACATCGACAACAAGGTGTAGAATAATGTAGTTTCATTGCCTTATGATGCTAAAGCTTGAACGTTTAATATATTACTTTTTTTAGTAAGCCGTGTTTAAGCCAATCTCATGTACTTTATATGAGATTTTTTTATTTTTTGTCAGCAACATTCATAAGAAAAGAGGTGGCACAAAATGGATGATTTACCATCGCGAAGTAGCATTGATGTGGTATTAGTAGATATTGTAAGGGTAGAAAACGATGAACTTAATCATCTGTTTTTGTGATGCCATTCATTTAATAAATAAATAGTATGCTTTACGCTAATCATCTGATATTACATCCTGATTTAATCAAGGAGGTAAGAAAATGATGAATCGAAATCGTAACTTGAATCAAAAGATAAAAGAAATACAAAACAAAGAAAAAGAAAGGCTTTTAAATGCATCACTTGTAAGTGATGAAAGGATCTATCCTCAATATCATACAAGCAATCATGGGATTGATTCTGAAAGTATTCTTCATGAAAACAAAGAAGAATATGGCGTTAATGTTATAACCAAATATGCAACACCATCGATTATAAAGCGAATAATGAAAGCTTTTATCAATCCTTTTACAATTATTCTAATTGTTTTAGCGTTGGTATCGTATATAAGTGATGTTGTCATGGCACCAAAAGGGGAAGAAAATCCAATTACGGTTTTTATCATTATCATTATGGTACTGATCAGTGGACTTTTACGTTTCATTCAAGAAGCAAAGAGTAATCATGCAGCTGAAAAACTAAGTGAAATGGTTGAAACTACAACCTGTGTGGAACGTAATCATCAGTTGATGGAAATTCCTTTGGATGAAGTAGTTGTAGGGGATATGATTCATTTATCGGCTGGTGATCTAATTCCTGCTGATGTAAGAATTGTCTTTGCGAAGGACTTATTTATTTCACAATCTTCACTTAGTGGTGAAAGTGAACCAATTGAAAAAAACGCTGAAATCTGTAGCCAAGAGAAAAATATAAGTGATCAAAGCAATCTAGCTTTTATGGGATCAAATGTAATTAGTGGAAGTGGAAAAGCAATTGTTATCGTCGTTGGCGATCATACTTTATTTGGTCAAATCGCATCAAAACTAAATGAAAAGGAACAACCGACAAGTTTTGAATATGGCGTCAACGATGTATCATTTGTTTTAATTCGTTTTATGTTAATCATGGTACCCATTGTATTCTTTGTGAATGGTTTAACCAAAGGGGATTGGCTGGATGCTTTTCTCTTTGCGATTAGCATTGCGGTTGGTTTAACCCCAGAAATGTTACCGATGATTGTTAGTAGTTGTCTTTCAAAAGGGGCAATGAGTCTGGCCAAGAAAAAAACAATCGTGAAGAAAGTCAATTCCATTCAAAACCTTGGTGCTATGGATATTCTATGTACCGATAAAACTGGAACCTTAACACAAGATTGTGTTGTCTTAGAATATCACTTGGATGTGAGTGGAAATAGCGATGCTCGGGTTTTACGTCATGCCTTTTTAAATAGTTATTATCAAACCGGTTTAAAGAATTTAATGGATAAATCAATCATTGAAAAGACATTTGAATATAGTGTAAAGGAACCTGTTCTAAAAGATATTGATCAATTATTTACGAAAGTAGATGAAATCCCATTCGATTTTCAAAGAAAAAGAATGAGTGTGGTTGTGAAAGACAAAGCTGGGAAAACCCAAATGATCAGCAAGGGAGCAATTGAAGAAATCATTTCAATTTGTAGTAATGTTGAATATCATGGAAAAGTGATGAAACTTACGAAAGAAATTATTGCGGAAATAATGAAAACCGTAGGGAATTATAATGAACAAGGAATGCGAGTGATTGGGGTTGCCCAAAAAAGTAATCCTCATGATGTGGAAACCTTTTCCGTTGAAGATGAAGCAGATATGGTATTAATGGGATATCTTACGTTTCTTGATCCACCGAAAGCATCGACAAAAAAAGCAATTCAAAGTTTGTTTTCTTATGGCGTAGATGTGAAGATATTAACAGGTGACAATGCGATTGTAACCAAAGCGATTGCGACTCAAGTAGGGCTTTCTTCATCAAATATTCTTCAAGGTAGTGATATTGAACTTATGAGTGATGAAGAACTGAGTAAAAAAGTGGAATCAACGCATGTCTTTGCGAAACTATCTCCAGATCAAAAAAGTCGGATTGTGAAACAAATTCGTGATAATGGCCATGTCGTTGGTTATATGGGAGATGGGATAAACGATGCACCGGCACTTAAGATGTCGGATGTAGGGATCAGTGTGGATACTGCCGTTGATATTGCGAAAGAAGCAGCCGATATTATTTTATTAGAAAAGGATTTGAATGTATTAAAAGATGGCATTATTGAAGGTCGAAAAACCTATGCCAATATGATTAAATATATCAAGATGACGGCAAGTAGTAACTTTGGGAATATGTTCAGTGTTTTAATCGCAAGTGCAATGTTGCCATTTCTACCAATGATGCCAATTCAATTAATTCTATTAAATCTTATCTATGATTTGAGTTGTGTTGCGATTCCATGGGATCATGTAGATGAGGAATTTATTAAAGAACCAAAAGCATGGAATGCCAAGAGTGTTGGCAAGTTTATGATCTGGATTGGACCTACTTCCAGTGTCTTTGATATTATGACTTACTTGATCATGTTCTTTGTCATCTGCCCTCAAGTATTTCATGGTAGTTATGCAACCCTGGATGCTTCCTCTCAATTAGGCTTTATGATGTTATTTCAAACAGGCTGGTTTATTGAATCAATGTGGTCACAAACGCTTGTGATTCATATGATACGAAGTGAAAAGATTCCTTTTCTTCAATCAAGAGCAAGTGCACCACTTACATGTATGACATGCCTTGGCATTATTGTTCTAACCATGATTCCTTATTCACCAATGGCAGGATATTTTAATTTAATTGCACCACCACTTATTTATTTTGCTTATTTGTTTGTGATTATTGTACTTTATATTTCTTTGGCAACTTTAATGAAGAAATTATATATTAAGAAATATGGAGAATTATTATAGAAGTAGTATAAAACAAGATTCATAAGGCATCCTTAAATTGAGGTGAACTTATGAATCTTAATTTTTGTCATAAAGATAATGTTTTATTATTAGATCAATTATTATATGTTAAAGATAACTTTGATGTAATAAATAAAGAATGTCGAGTAGAAGATTATATCTTTAATTTCTATTTTATTGATGGCTTTGTGAAAGATGATATCATGGAGCGAATTATGTCATTTTTATTAAAACAACCGATTGATACTTTAAGACAACAAGAAAATGCTCAAATGTTTTCGAATCACTTAATTCCATATGTTGAAGTTGATGTCTTATGCGATGTTAATGATATTGTCACAAAAGTATTATCCGGGTCGATTGCGATGGTTGTAGGTAGCTTTAATCAGGTTATTATGGTTGATGCTAGAACTTATCCAACCAGAGGAATGAGTGAGCCGGAAGATGATAAGGTATTACGAGGAAGTCGCGATGGTTTTGTCGAAACAATTATTTTTAATACGGCGCTAATTCGGCGTAGAATTCGTGATCCTCATTTAAGAATGGAATATCACGCGGTAGGGAATCTGAGTAAAACGGATATTGTGTTTGCTTATTTGGATACGAAAGTAGATCACACTTTATTAAGTATTCTTCAACAGCGATTAAAACAGATTGATGTGAATGCATTAAGCATGGGCCAAGAGAGCTTGTGTGAGGCTTTAGTGGATCATAAATGGTATAATCCTTTTCCTAAAGTGCGCTACAGTGAGCGACCGGATAGTGCTGCTAGTAATATATTAGAAGGAAAGATTATTTTAATCATTGATAATTCACCATCGATTATTATCTTACCAACAACTTTTTTTGATTTTGTCCAAGAAGCACAAGATTATTATTTACCACCATTTACCGGTACTTATATGCGTTTGGTTCGTATCTTAGTTTTTTTATTAACGCTTTTTATTACCCCAGTTTTTTATTTATTAAATGCGAATCCAGATTTATTACCTACTTTTTTAGCTTTTATCGCAATTAATGATAATGGGAAAGTAGGTATTATTTATCAGTTTTTAATCCTTGAATTTGGTATTGATGCCTTAAAAATGGCTTCCTTAAATACACCGAGTTCACTTAATAGTTCCTTTAGTATTATCGGTGCTTTAATCCTGGGTGACTTTGCGGTAGCAGCTGGTTGGTTTGCCCCTGAAGTTATCTTATACATGGCATTTGTTGCTTTGGCTAACTTCACTCAACCAAGTTATGAATTAGGTTATGCGATTAAATTTATGCGGGTCTTATTTTTAATTATGATTGCCTTGTTTAATAAAATTGGATTTGTGATTACATTGATCTTTTTAGGATGTCTACTTTATCAAAATAGAACAATTTCAAAAACAAGTTATCTCTATCCTTTATTACCTTTTAATGCTCATGATTTTAAAATGATCTTTATCAGAGAAAAATTAAAACAGTCACAACAAAAAAATGAATCTTAAACTTTTCTTATGTTATAATGGTTATATTGTAGGTGATTATATGAAACCCGTATGTATTAAAGCTGAGTTTTCACTCATTTTATATTTAGTATCTTTACCAATCTTAATGTATTGTTATGGAGAAGGTAATGCATTCTTTTGGATTATCTTAGCCTATGTAGATGGGGTTGCTCTTTATATGATTGATTATATTAATCTTGTTAAGGCAATGAAAGATCCAACTTGTACGAATCAGTTAAAACGCTTAAAAATTTATATGTTTGCGGAAACGGTCTTTATTTTTATTATTGCTTTTAAGAATTTACAATTAGCATTTATTCTAATTATGAATGAGTTATTGATGGCTTTGTTAAGCCCAATGATTCAAAAAATGAGAAAGCAAAGAAAGTAAGGGCTTTCTTTCTTTTTATCATCTTTTCAAGGCTATTTTATTGTGTTAAAATATAATGGTACATAAAACAGGAGGATTATTAAAATGGCAAATTGTTTAGTTGCACAATCAGGTGGACCTACTACTGTTATTAATGCATCACTTGCGGGTGTAGTAATGGCAAATCGTTTAAACCCAATCTATGATACCGTTTATGGTGGATTAAATGGAATTGAAGGAATTCTTCAAGAACGTTTAGTAGATCTTACAAACATGAGTGAACACGAGAATAAGGTTCTTCGTCAAACTCCATCTTCAGCATTAGGAAGTTGTCGTTATAAATTGAAACGTGATAACGATGCAGATTTCGTTGCTTTAATGGGAATTCTTGATAAATATGATATTGAAACAATGTTCTACATCGGTGGAAATGATTCAATGGATACAGTAGATGCTTTAAGTGAGTGGGCTAGAAACCACAAAGTAAATCATCGTTTTGTTGGTATTCCTAAAACAGTTGATAATGATTTAATGGTTACCGATCATTGTCCTGGATTTTCTTCAGCCGCTAAATTCATCAATTCAGTTGTGACAAGTACTTGGTTAGATTATAACGTTTATACACGTAGCGAGGTATTTATCCTTGAAACAATGGGCCGTGATGCTGGTTGGTTAGCTGGTAGTGCTGTTGTGAGTGGAAAAGTTGATTTATTAATTCTTCCTGAAATGAATTTTGAAAAAGATGCTTTCTTAGCACAAGTTAAAAAATGCATGGATGAAAAGAATAAATGTTATATTGTTGTTAGTGAAGGAGCCCACTTTGAAGATGGCACTTACTTAGCAGCAGGTAAAGCCGTTAACGATGGCTTTGGTCATGCAATCTTAGGGGGAGCTGGAAATGCCCTTAAAAATATGATTTTAGAAGCTGGTATTGCACCGCGCGCTAAAGTTCAAGATATGAGTACAGCTCAACGTTGTGCAAACTATTGCCAGAGTTTAGTTGATGTTGATGAAGCATTTAAACTTGGCATGAGTGGTCATATGCGTTCCATGGACAAAGCCTTCACAGGTCAAGTTGTCGGTGTTGTTCGTAAAGACAGCGATGTTTATGATGTTGATTATATTGCTGGTCCTGCAAATGATTTTGCGAACCATGTAAAGAATATTCCAAGTGAATGGATTTTAAAAGATTATCAAGGTTTAAGTCAAGCAGCTTATGATTACTATTTACCACTTATTCAAGGAGAACCAACTTTGATTATGGAAAATGGTGTACCTGCTTATGTAAAACCTTATCATCAAAAATAATGATAAATTGCCTTCGAAAGAGGGCTTTTTTTATTTTTAAATAAATTTAGGAGATAACACTTTCTAAGCGTATAGATAGGTAGAAAGTGAGGATTTAACATGAATACGAAAGCACTTGCTTTTAGTGAAAAAGAAGCATTATTAGCACAGGTAGGAAGAATGTATCGACGTTCTGTTTTACGAAATCGACTCAAGGATGATTTCAAAGTACGAGAAGAACCATATGCGTATGTTAACCTTGAAGTAGAAGAGGAAATTGAACGAATATTAGAATGCATGGGTGAATTTAATGCCCATATTATTCGGGAAGAATTTTTAAAAGAGCGAAAACGTAGCTGGTGGCAAAAAACATATTCTCCCTCCCAATTTATTGATGAAAAAAATAACGCAATGGATGAATTTCTCGATTGCTTATATGCTTAAAAAATGATATTATTTAAGTTATAGATAAGATGTTATCACTGCTTACATAAGTGAAAATCTACTTATGTTCTTGCAGATAGTAACTTATCGAATAGATATCATTAATTAAGGAGGATTTACTTATGTTGAAGGGTATTGCAGCATCATCTGGAGTAGCAATTGCGAAAGTCTACAAATTTGAACAGCCTAAAATCGAAATTGTGAAAAAGACTGCGGAAGTTGATGGCGAATTAAAGAAATTACACGATGCTTTAGAAGTGACAAAACAAGATATTGAAGGTATTAAAGAACGCGCAAGTAAGAATTTAAATGAGGATGAACTAGCAGTATTTGATGCTCACTTAATGATGGCTGGCGATCCTGAATTGTTATCTCAAATTGAAATGTTAATCAAAAATGATAAAGTAAATGCAGAGTATGCTGCCAATGAAGTTGCGACGATGATGATTACGATGTTTGAATCAATGGACAATGAATATATGAAAGAACGTGCTGCCGATGTAAAAGACGTAACGGCTCGTTTGATTTCACATATTCTTGGTGCTCATATTCCTGATTTAACGGCAATCAATGAAAGTGTGATTGTGGTAGCACAAGATTTAACACCTTCGGATACGGCTCAATTAGATAAAAAATATACAAAAGGATTTGTAACGGCAGTTGGGGGAAGAACTTCTCACTCAGCGATTATGGCTCGTTCCCTTGAAATCCCTGCCGTTGTTGGTTGTGCTGGTGTTCTTAATGAAGTAAATCACGGCGATCTCATTGTATTGGATGCGGTTGAAGGAGAAATTATAATTAATCCAGATCAAGCAACAGTTAAAAAATATGAAGCAAAAATGGCGGAAGTTGCCGCTGAAAAAGAAGCATTAAAAGTATTAAAGAATGCGAAATCAGTTTCAACGGATGGTCACGAAGTAGAACTTGCTGGTAACATTGGTACTCCAAAAGATGTGGAAGGAGTATTAAATAACGGCGGTGAAGGGGTTGGTTTATACCGTACTGAATTCTTATATATGGGTGCCGATCATTTCCCAAGCGAAGAAGAACAATTCGTTGCTTATAAAGAAGTATTAGAAGGAATGAATGGCAAGAAAGTTGTAGTTCGTACTCTTGATATTGGTGGCGATAAAACATTGCCTTACTTCACGTTCCCGGAAGAAATGAATCCTTTCCTTGGTTATCGTGCGATTCGTTTATGCTTAGATCGTACCGATATATTCCGTACACAATTACGTGCCTTAATTCGTGCGAGTGTGTATGGTCGTCTTTGCATCATGTTCCCAATGATTGCGACGATTGATGAATTCCGTCAAGCAAAAGCATTATACAATGAAGAATATGCCAATCTTAAAAAAGAAGGCGTAGAAGTAAGTGATCACATTGAAGTTGGAATGATGGTAGAAATACCAGCAGCAGCTGTGAATGCGGATAACTTCGCAAAAGAAGCAGATTTCTTCAGTATTGGAACAAACGATTTGATTCAATATTCAATGGCAGCAGATCGTATGAGTGAACATGTTTCTTACTTGTATCAACCATATAATCCAAGCATCTTACGTTTGATTAAGATGACCATTGATGGAGCTCACAAAGAAGGCAAATGGGCTGGAATGTGCGGTGAAATGGCCGGTGAACCTTATGCAGCTGCTATCTTGTTAGGACTTGGATTGGATGAATTCAGTATGTCCGCTACATCGATTCTAAAAGCACGTCGCACGATCAATTCATTAAGTAAAAAAGAGATGGAAGAAGTTGCGCAGAAAGCATTAGCTTGTGCAAATAGCGAAGAAGTATTAGCTTATATTAAATCAGTCGTTGACAAAAAATAATGATATGAAGGCACTTTCTTAATCGGAAGTGCTTTTTTTTATTTGTGCGCAATGAATAAGATAAGCAAGGGTAATAATCGCAAAGGAATAAATAATAATAAAAGGAAGGGAATAAGGAAGAACTTCGAATAGGGGGAAGGAGCCAAATAAGATAAAGAAATAAGCGGAGAGAATTTGGATGGTACTATCTTTAATATGCGAAAAAATCAGTTTCCCAAAAAAGACACCAAGCACATTGGCTAAAATTAAACCACAAGAGGAACCGATAAAAACATTGAGATAATCACTTTGTTTGCTTGCTAATGCAATGGTAGATAATTGTGTTTTATCACCGAGTTCCGCTAAGATAAAACTTAAGGCAATCGATAGAATTATAAAACGATGATAATGCTTTGGTTTATTATTTGTTTGTTCTTTAAAAATCAAAGTGCTGAAGGCAAAATATAAAAAAAGTAAACCAGACATTACTTTAAGTAAATGCAAGGGAATAACATCACCAATTAAGTTACCAATAAAAATTGAAATTGCACTAATGATGCTAACGCCTAAACTCATCCCAATTAAAACATCACTGGTTTTATAACGCTGAGCTAAAGATATCATCATCAGTTGTGTTTTATCGGCCATTTCCGCGATAAAGATTAAGATAAAACTATTCCATAACATAAAACACACCTCCTTTTCATTCTATGAAAAAAAATGTGAATTGATGTTTTTCAATTCAACTTTGTTTCTAATAACAAAATAATGCTAAATTGTACAATTATTTGTAGAAACAATTATTCTATAATTAGAATGTAAATCAAGGGAAACTATTTTAAACAGGAGGAAGCATGATGCAATTTAAGAAATTTATGACTTCGGCATTAGTATGTTCCATGGTATTCTCAACTTTTCCAAATGGAATATTAACTTTTGCTTCAGAATCAACCAAAGTAAATTTGGCATTAAGCGGCAGCGCTACGGCTAATGACAGTGAAACAGATGCCTATGGTGCTAGTAAAGCAATCGATGGAGTTACCAATCGTACGGCTCCAAAGCCTCAATCAAGATGGGCAACGAATCAAAGTCAAAGTGGAACGGATGTTAAAACCTTAACAATTGATTTGGGGGCGGTTAAATCCTTTAATGAATTTAAAATTGAATGGGAAAGAAAGAACATTCAAGGCTTTAACATTGAAGTATCGGATACTGTAGATGGTGCTTATAAAAAAGTATACACAAAAGAGAATGATACGAATATTACAAGCTTTACTTCAGCAATCACATTATCAGAAGCAACTTCAGCGCGCTTTGTACGCTTGAATGTTACAAAGTATGATGGTGGTAGTGAAAACTGGAAATCTGTATCCGTTTATGAATTTGGTATCTATACAACCATCGCCAACGATAATCTTGCTTTAGGATCTCAAGTAATTGCGACTAGCAATGGGGTTGAAGACAATGCACCAAGTTTAAATGCCGATAAATTTAAAGATGGTAATATGAATACACGCTGGGCTAGTAGCATCGGCGTAAATGAAAAGTGGGTAACTTTAAATTTTGGTTCACAAAAAGAACTATCTTCGGTTGTTTTAGAATGGGAAAGAAAGAATGCTACTTCTTATAAAATTCAATCATCGAATGATGGAACAACATGGAGTGATGTAAAGACATTCACAAAAGCTCCAAGTAATTTTAAAGATGTTATAAATTTTGATCAAAGTATTACAGCTCAATATTTACGTGTTGATATTTTAGATTTTGTCGCAACAGCGGATAAAAGAGATGGAACTTCGGTTACTTGGTCAACCGTTTCAATTTATGAATTTGAAGCTTATCAATTTAAACAAACAATTGAAGAAGTAACAGGTCCTACAATCGATGAAGTTTGTAATGATCTAAGCGTACCAACGATTGGGGCTAATGATACGAAATATACATTGCCAAGCGTTCCTGCAGGTTATGAAATTGAACTTATTGGAGCGGATTATGAACAGATTTTAGATCATGACTTAACAATCTATAAACCAATTATTGATACCGATATTGTGGTTAACTTTGTTGTTAAGAAAATGAAAAATGGAAAAGTAATTGATAAGAAAGATTCAAAAGAATATCGTTTAACGATACCTGGTACAACTTCAAGCAATACGGGAAATGCAAAACCAATTGTTATTCCTGAATTAGCGGAATGGGTTGGAACAAGTGGTAACTTTGAAATTAATGAAACTTCTAGAATTATGATTAATCCTGCTTATAAAACGCAATTAAATAATATGGCAACACAGTTTAAAGAAGATTATAAAGCAATTTGTAATCACGATATTCAAATTGTTGAAGGAACAACACCAGCTGCGCATGATTTCTATTTCACCCTTGGAGCAAGTGATGCTGGCTTGAAAAAAGAAGGCTATCGCATGGTTGTTGGCGAAAGCGTTAAAGTTGAAGCAGTGGATCAAGTTGGTGCAATCTGGTCTACGAAATCAATTCTTCAGATTTTAAAACAAAACAAAACATATATTCCTCAAGGAACAACACGTGACTATCCTAAATATGAAATTCGTGGATTTATGTTAGATGTTGGTCGTAAACCATTTAGTTTAGCTTTCTTAAAAGAAATGGCTAAAAATATGTCTTATTATAAAATGAATGATTTCCAATTACATTTAAGTGATAACTATATTTTCTTACGTGAACATGGAAGTACGAACGCAGAACAAATGAAAGGCTATTCTGGTTTCCGTTTAGAATCAGATATTAAAAAAGGTGGAAATGGCGGTCTTAATAAACAAGATCTAACAAGTAAAGATATGTTTTATTCAAAAGCTGATTTCCGTTCTTTTATTAAAGATAGTCGTAAATTAGGGGTAAATATTATTCCTGAATTTGATACGCCAGCTCATGCTTTGGCTTTAGTTAAAACACGTCCAGATTTACAATTTACAGTTGCGGATGAATTAGATGTTACAAAACCTGAAACATTAGAATTCGTACAGAGTATTTGGAATGAATATTTAGATGGTTCGGATCCAGTATTTGATGAAGATACGGTTATGAACATCGGTACCGATGAATTTAAAGGTGACAAACCAGCCTTTATTAAATATACGGACGATATGATTAAATATGGTCAAGCAAAAGGTAGAAAAGTACGTTTGTGGGGAAGCTTAACGGCTGCAAACATCGGTCAAGATCAAACGATAACATCGAAGGATGTTCAAATGAATATGTGGTATAACGGCTATGCACAACCTGCCGACATGTACAAACGTGGTTATGAAATGATTAACATGAACGATGGACAATTGTACATTGTACCAGATGCTGGTTATTATAATGATTACTTAAATGCACGTGATAAATATAATAACTGGGTACCGAATAATATCGGTGGGGTAAGAATACCAGTTGGTTCAAAACAGATGTTAGGTTCTGACTTTGCTGTTTGGAATGATATGATTGATTTAAAAGCAAATGGTATTAGTGAATTAGATATTTATGATCGTGTCATAGCTGCTATTCCTGCTCTTTCTTCTAAAGATTGGGGAGAAGGTAGCGATATTAATTTTGATAAATTAAGTGAAGTAGCAGCAACATTAGAAGATGCACCTAATACAAATCCTCGCTTTAAAGCTAAAACAGATGAAAAAGGTAAAGTGTTAAATTACAAATTCAATCAAGAAACAATCAAAGATAGTACTGTGAATCATAACGATAGTGATCAAAAAGTAAATGTTGAAATGGTTGAAGGAAAAGTTTTAAATGCAGCAAAATTAAATGGTGGAGCAAGTTATGTTGAAACACCAATTGATAATGTTGGACCACAAAACAGTGCTTCTTTCTGGATTAAAAAAGATAAAGGCGCTACTGGCGAACAAATCTTATTTGAATCCGATGGTGGTTGTATTAAAATGTCTCAAAAGGAAACTGGTCAAGTAGGTTTCTCTCGTGAAGGTTATCATTATTCATTCAATTACACCTTACCAGAAGAAACATGGGTAAAAATGGAAATTCGTGGTTACATGAATAAGAGTGAATTATATATTAATGGAACCTTAATCGATACATTATCCAAAGGTGCTACTGGTGGAAAAAATGCTACAATGATTCTTCCTCTTGATCGCATTGGTAGTAAAACAGATGCCTTTAAAGGAACCATCGATGAATTAGTAGTAAAATATGGTAATCAACAAAGCGCAAAAGATGAAACGATTATTGATAATAAAGATTTAACAGCAACGAGTGATAACGCTAATGCTGGAAGTGAATCGGAAGGACCAATTTCATTCGCTTTCGATAATAATCCAAGTACGCATTGGCATACTCAATATTCACCTAGTAAAAAAGAATTGCCAGCAACGGTAAGCGTTGATTTCAATGAAGCAAAATCAATTGATCAATTCGATTATCTACCAAGATCAAGCGGGGCAAATGGTAATATTACTAGTTATGAGTTATATGCGAAGAACTCAGGTAAAGGCAAATCAATTGCTGGTTATACGTTAATTGCTTCTGGAACATGGAGTGATAACAATGCATTAAAGAAGATTAAATTTGATGCGTGTACAACTACAGGACTTAAATTCGTTGCCCTTACTGGTCATGATGGATTTGCATCTGCTAGCGAATTTGTTGTTCATGAAGTAGATAATAAAATATCTCTACGGGCTTTAGTTTCAACATGTGATGCTTACAGTGAAGAAGATTTCACCGCTGCAACATGGAAAGATTATAGCGATGCTTTAAAGATTGCGGAAACAGTCTTAGCTAATAAAAAAGCAACTGAAAAAGAAATTAAAGATGCTCAAACAAATCTTGAAAATGGAATTAAGAACTTAGGCGAGAAACAATATGAACATGTTGATAAAGTAGCCTTAAGAGCTTATATTACAAGTGCAAGTAGCAAAGATAAAACAGATTATACGAATGCAACTTGGCTTGAATTTGAAAAAGCTATCAGCGATGCACAAATTATTGTTAACAATATTAATGCTTCCCAACAAAAAGTAGATGATGCTTATGCACATTGCTTAGAAAAAGGTAAAGCTTTGGTATTCGTTATGAATAAGCAACAAAAAGCAGATTTGAATACTTTATTAAAGAAATTAGAAGCTTTGAATTTAAATGAATATAGTGATGCAAAAGATAAAGTAATTGAAGACGCAATTCGTGATATTAAGGCTGCTCTTCAAACCAGCGAATTAACAAAAGATGCCGCTGAAAAAGTATTAAATAAAGCACAAAAAGACTTTGATCAACTAGTGAAATTGGCGAACACAAACCAGTTAAAACAAGCAATCAAAGAAGCAAATTCAAAAGTTGCAAGTGAGTATACAAAAGCTTCTTGGAATACATTTGTGGCCGCATTACAAAAAGCAGTTAACATGCTTAGTGTTGAAAATGAAAATCAAAATGAGGTTGATGCTTGTAGTGCAGAATTAAGCAAAGCAATGAAAGCATTAGAAAAAGTGCAAGTAGAAAAACCGGTAGAACCAACAACACCTGTTGAACCGGAAAAACCAAGCACAAAACCAAGTGATGATAGTAAACCTGCTCAACCAAGTCAAAATAAACCAATTAAAGAAATTGTTTATCAATATGTTGTGAAGGAAGAAAGTAAACCGGAACAACCTAAAAAAGAAGAAGTTAAGCATGAGGATCCTAAACACAATTCAATTACAAGTGAAAATGTAAATGATGAAAAAACACCATTGGCTAAAACAATGGGAATCAATACATCTTATGTTATGATGTTAGGAGCTGCTTTCTTAGGCTTACTTGCTTTAATTGCTTTTGTATTAAGAAAAGGTAAAAAGAAGATTTAATCTACTTTAGTTCGAAACGATAAGTTTCGGGCTAAAGTTTTTCTGCTTAAACAATTCAATTTACTTTTATTGTATGTTATTATGTTAATACATTTGTTTGGAAAGGAATAAAAAGATGAAAAAGAAATGCCTTTTATGTATTATTTCAACAATTTTATTATGCTCTTGTGGAAGCAAAGAAACAAATCAATATGATAAACAGTTGTATTTTGTTTTCGCAACTCCTTTGGCAAATCACCCTCTTTGGTTACAAACAAAAAGGGGTTTTGAAGATGCTTGTAAAGAGTTAAACGTCATTTGTGATTGGATTGGACCAACCGCTATCTCCACGGAGGATATGGAAGAAGTATATGAAACGGCAATTCTAAAAGAAGTAGATGGCATCATTACACAAGGCGTCATTCGTAAAGAATTAATTGATGAAGCTAGAAAAGTCGGAATTCCAACCATCTTAGTCGATTCAAAAATTGAGGGAGCTAATCCATATCTAACGATTAGTAAGAATTTTAAAGAACAAGCACAATTATTATTAAACGACATTGAAAATACCCTTAACGATAAACCTTTTCTTCATATTGCAATTCAAGTATCCAACTTAAAATTTAATTTGGCGCTCCAACAAATTGAAGCCGTTAAGGAAGTATTTAAAGACTATCCAGGTGGATTTGAAATTGTAGATATAACCGAATCGAAATCAGATAAAGTACAATCTAAAGATGAATGGACTAAAGTATTTGAAAGATCTGAAGATATTAATGTAGCTTTAAACTTTGCTGGTGAAACGGCAATTGGTTGTGTTCAAGCATATGATAAAGTACAACCAAAGCAAAGACCACTCATCTATGGGGTTGACGATATGCGAGGTACATTAAATTATATCGTTCAAGGTAAAATCAAGGGGAGTATTGTAACTTCCTTTTATAAGTATGGTTATGATTCACTCTATTTCTTATACAATGCGCTTCACGATAAAGAGAGCAATGAAACCATTGATCGCTCTGCCAATATTTTATTAGTTAATCAGAATAATATAAATACTTATAATGATTATAAAAAGAAGGATTAATTTATGGAACTTAAACAATCAAGCTTTAAGAAGCATATCATAAATTTCAATGCAATCTTTTTTATCATCATATTTGGTGCTAGTATTCTATTTGTATTTCATAATACAAATACCATTGATAGTTATCAAAACTCATTTCAAAACTATGAAAAATTAAATATGTTTTATGAAAGTATGAAAAATGGGAATGCCAGTTTAAGAAACTATTTATATTTTGATGATAAACAAGGTTATAAACAATTTGAAGATGATTTAAATAAAGGGTTAGTAGCTTTAGAGATTATTCAAGATTATTCACAAACAAAAGAAGAACAATGGCGAATACATCTGTTGAATAATATGGTAAGAAACTATCAAAAACAAGTAATTGAGACAGTTAAAAATAGATCAAATGATGAATTTGCCTATGATTATAAATTGACTCAGAAATGTTTTGATTTGATTATAAATACATCGGATGAATATTATAATTTAGGTGCTGACGATATGAAAAGTCAACTTGAAAATATGATTAGTAATCGTAATACTTTCTTGTTTACAATGATTTTATTTATCTTCTCGATTATTATTTTATTATTGTATTTTTCCTTTACCACAATTTATGAGATTACAAGTCCAATTAAAAAGATTTTAAAGAATATTGATTTGATTAAACGTGGAGAATATAATCTTTCAAAGATTACGAATTCTAATATTGAAATGAATCAATTGAGTTTGGCCATTGATGATATGGCAAATAGTGTAAGAGATAATATCTTTAATAGTAATGAAAAAGTAAGATTACAAAAAGTTGTATTAGAGAAAGAGAATGAAAGTTTAAAGAAAGATGAGTTATTAGCTCAAAGTGAATTAAAGCTACTACAGAATCAAATTAATCCTCATTTCTTATTCAATACGTTAAATCTTATTTATAAAACTGCTTATAGTGAAAATGCTTATCAAACAAGTTTTCTAATGGAAAAAACCAGTGAATTATTACGTTATGGTTTGGATAAAGTTAATAAATTATCGGATATTAAACAAGAGATTAATTGTATTAAGAACTATAATTTTATTCAAGAAATGCGTTATGGGGAAAGAATCCATTTCAAAGTAGAAGCACAAAAGGATTTACCAGTAATTAAGATGCCAGGATATATCTTACAGCCACTCGTTGAGAATGCCGTATCACATGGCTTAAAAGATGTGATTGAAGAAGGCGAAGTACTAGTTGAGGTTTATATCAAAGATAATGAATTAATCATCTCAGTGAGTGATAATGGAGCTGGTATGCCTAGTGAGGAACTAGAAAAGATGATGATGAATGATTTCCAAGTGAGTCATGGGAATCGAGAATCCATGGGGCTATATAATGTAACCAAACGTTTGAAGTCTTATTTTGGTAAACGAGTAGCGATTGTTGTAAATAGTTTTGAAGACTGTGGATTTGAATTTATAATTAAAATCAGAATAGAGGGAAATCAAGAGCTATGATTAAAATAATGATTATTGAAGATGAAAAGATGGAACGAGAGACCTTAGAAAAGATTATTTTGGAGAATTTTACGGAAGTAACGAAAGTCTTTGCGGCTAAAAATGGCTTTGAAGCACTTGAGTTGTATGAGAAACATCATCCAGAATTAATCTTAGCGGATATTAATATTCCCGGAATTAATGGTCTTGAAGTAATGAAAAAGATTAAAAAAGATAATCCAGCTGTAGAGTTTTTAGTGATATCATCTTATAACTATTTTGAATATGCTCAAGAAGCCATCCGCTTGGGAGTAGCTGATTTTATTTTGAAGCCTTATAATATTACGGATCTAGTGAATGTTTTATCGAAATTAATGCATAAACAAAAACGTAAGAAACGTGAAAAAGAGAAGAAGGAAGAATTAATTAATAAAATCGCAAGTATTACACCGGTCGTAGAAAATGAATGTTTGTATGCAATTCTTTCAAATGAAAGAGATTATAATTTAAAGAATACTTTGAAATTATTAAACTTTAGGATTAACAATGGCTTTTGTTTTATTCTTCAAAAAGATGAATATAATTGGGATTTAATGAAAGAAATCGCAACTAAGATCAATGAAGCAGGATATCGTTGTATTAAAGAATATTTTCATGATTTAATGATTTTCTTTGTTTTATACGATACAAACTTTTCCGTGTTAGACTTAACAAAACTAGAAGAGATTATCAATAGTTTTGATTTATCCACGTATCAAATCGGCATTGGAAGTATTGAATCAGATGTGAATGAATTCTATAATTCTTATCTATGTGCAAAGAACTCAGTTCATCTATTAAAGGATCGTAAGATTAAACTCTTTAGTAGTAAAGCAGTTGAAGTGAATGAAACGACGATTGATTTGGATGAGTATGTAGAACGGATCATGAATTCTTATGATGTTATGGATGAAGATTTATTCCGGAAAATTATTGAATCTTTAAAAATTCAAATCGTTTCACTTTATAATTCGCAAAGTGTTATGGAAATACTAAATGAATTATATAATGATTTAATTGAAGCAGTGAAGGTAAAATATCCAGATCTTGATATCAGTCAAATCAAGCTGCAGGAAATGAGTACGCATGGGAATTTATATCGTGAAGTTGAGATGTTTTTGAATATAAATCTAAATCGAATTGGAAAGGTGATTATTCAAAATCGTTTTAAGAATACAAATCATTTAACCAAACAAGCAATCATTTATATTGAAAAGAATTATAAGAAACAAATTACGTTAAATGATTTAGCGGATGAATTGGAAGTATCACCATTTTATGTATGTAAGGTTTTAAGTAATGAATTACATAAAACCTTTACTGAAATTGTTAGTGATTATCGTATTGAAGCTGCGAAAGTTATGTTGAAGAGTAACAAACGAATTAAAGAAATAGCTTTTGAGGTTGGTTTTCAAGGGCAAAACTATTTCTCTAAGATATTTAAAAAGTATACCGGTGTTACACCTAAAACTTATCGATCTGCGTTTCATGATGATAAAGATTTCTAAATTCTATTTGAATTTAGGAGTCTTTTTTTTTATGACAAAAATTTGCTAATAAGAACAATATTTTGTAGTTTGTTATAACTTATAATTTATATGGACATAAATACTGAAAGGATTTTGTTATGGACATAAAGAGAAAGTTCGTAAAAATACTTATGATATTATTCTGTTATTTAAACTGTATCATTTCAGTATGGATTCTGTCAGATGAAAAGATTAACGCCAAGAATACTTATGAAGAGGTAAGTGTTAGCAAGGAAACGATACCAGAAGAACAAACACCTATGAAAAGGCCAGAATCAACGACATTGAAATTTGTACCTTTTATTAGTGTAGTTATTCTTACGTATCTAATCGTTATTTTCTTCTTTATGGGCTACCATAGAGAAAAAGACATTTGAATTAATGCAGATTGGTTAATGAACATTTTATAAGGAGGATGAACATGAAATTAACTCAGAAATTAACAAACCTAGTTCTGTCGTTGTTAATGATGGTAACATTGATACCAGCATCAACAATGAGTACACACGCAGCAAGTGATCCAGTTATTATCGATGATAATAATTCCGCAATTACTTATTCTGCTGGTAACGCAAATAATGGTGGATGGGGAAGTTGGGGCCAAGATAAGAGTTATACAGAATCAGAGCATTGGTCGAATTCAGCGAATGCGACTTTAAAATTTAAGTTCACAGGAACAAAATTAGAATTGTATGGAAAGAAAGATCCTTCTCATGCGAAATTTTCTGTATCAATTGATGGTGGAGAAGCTACAAAGCACGATGAATACCGCGTAGAATCGAAAGCGAATGCTTTAATCTATACAAGTGAAGCACTACCTAGTGGAGAACATGAAGTAGTATTAAAAGTTCTTAACGAAAGAAATCCTAGTAGTACGGGAAGTGGAAGTGTTTATGGAATTCAATTTTCTTATGCAAAAGTCTTTAATGATCCAGTTATGGTTGAAACAATTATCAACGATCATGACACAACAAACGGAGCATTAGAGTTAAATAAATTTAAATTTTCTGCTTCTCCAAATGATTGGGGAACAAGTGAAGGTTTAGATGCAAGTTTTAACTGTTATAATGGAGATGAACATTGGGTTCATGCCAAAAGTAATAAAGCACCTACGTTCGAATTGAAATTCAAAGGATCAAAAATTGAAGTTTATGGGAAAAAAGAAGCTTCAGCAGGATATCGCAATTGGCAAATTGATGATATGCCAGTTGAAAAATTAAGCGCCTATGCAACATCGAATTCAATGGGCGTAGTTTATTCAAAAGAAGGTTTATCCGATACAGAACACGTCTTAAAATGTACGGTTTTATATGAACATCCAGAAGGTTCATCTGGTTATTCGGCACAGATTGATTATGCGAAAGCCTATAGTGAAAAAACTGGACCAGCACAACAGATTGTCACAACGGTTGATGATAGTGATACTACGTTGAGTGATGAACTATTTAAAATTAAATATGAGGGAGCTGGCTGGCATGCAGAAAGTGATCCTAGTTATGGATTTTTAAATGGTACAGATCATTATTCTGATAATGATACAGCTTCTTATTCAATGAAATTCATTGGTAATAAAATTGAATTGATAGCAAGTAAAAACACGAATCATTCAGATTATACGATTTATATTGATGGAGCAGAGGTTGGAACTGC
This sequence comes from Erysipelotrichaceae bacterium, assembly GCA_036642795.1. Classification (GTDB taxonomy): domain Bacteria; phylum Bacillota_I; class Bacilli_A; order Erysipelotrichales; family Erysipelotrichaceae; genus JAVXTH01. The sequence goes on along the minus strand of JAVXTH010000012.1, from coordinate 10,952 downwards.
AAATGCTCATCTAGCAAGTGGTAATACTGTTCATCAACAAGTTTTATTCATGAAAGATAACTTAACTGAAGGCGAACATACGATTAAAGTAGCTATTAAAGCTGGCTTTACTGCTTCTATTCAAGCCGATGCTTTCCGTGTTACACATGCGGAAATTAAGGCAACTGGTTTGGTGTTTGCGAAAGACAATTTAAGAATTGAAAATGGTGCAAGTGAAATTGTTACGGCATCTTATGTACCAAGTTGTGCAAGTGGCGATGTCATTGAATATTCAACGGATGATGCCGACATTGCTAGTGTAAAAGCAAATGGAGAAGTTACTGGTTTAAAAGTAGGTAATACAAACTTAGTAGCTAAAATTAAAGGAACAAGCATTACAAAATCAATTCCGGTTGTTGTTGTTCCTGAAGGGTTACCTTTAAAAGCAACTATTTCTAGTAAAGATAAATTATATATGCAAGACAAATATGATTTAATTAACAATATGAATCAAACATCCTTTAAAGATACAGCATGGTTAGGTGATGAAATTAGTTCACAAATTTCGATGGTATCAAATAACAAAGGTGCGAAAAATGTAACGGTTACTTCTACTGATTTCATTAGTGGAGAAAACAAAATTTCAAAAAGTAATGTTGATATTCAATTTTTAAAAACAACAATTGGAAGTACTGGCAAATGTGGATCAGGGACAAAACTTGATATTCCAGATATTATTTATTCAAGCGATGCTCAAGATCTTGCTGGCTTAAAAGTTAAAAACGCTTGGGTTAATATCAAGATTCCAAAGAATGCAAAACCTGGTACTTATACAGGTACCATTAGTGTTAAAGCAGATAAACTTACAACTCCAATTGATTTTGATTATACAATTGAAGTTCTTGATTTAGTTCAACCAAATGTAGTAGGAAACTTTAACTTTGAATTATGGACTTACCCTTATACGGTTGCTCGTTATTACAATATTCCAAAGAGCGAGTATTTTGGTGAAAAACATAACAACATCTTAAAAAATGAATTAAAAGAATATAAAGAAGCTGGTGGAGATGTTATTACAACTTCAATTGTTGAAAATCCATGGGCAGATAAATGGGGAAATCATGGTGCACAAACTTATGATATTACTCCTTCCATGATAAAATGGACAAAACATAGTGATAATAGCTTCACTTATGATTTTACTGAATTTGATAAATGGGTTCAGTTAAACTTAGATATGGGAATTGATGGCAGAATTAAATGTTTCAGTATCATTCCTTGGAAGAATCAATTAGGTTATTACGATGAAGCAAATCAATTACATTCAATGTCTTTACCTGTTGGTGATGAAACTATTTGGCGACCATTCTTAGTGAAATTCGTTGAACACTTAGATCAAAAAGGATGGTTCGATAAAACATACTTAGCGCTTGATGAAGTTTCAGCTTCAGAAATGAACAAAGTATTAGATTTAATCGAATCCGTTAAAAACAAAGATAATAATCATTTGAAATTATCCGCTTGTGCAAATTACGAAGTTTCAGGCGTTAACTTAGATCGTGTTGATGATATCGCAATGCAGTTAACACAGACGAAGGGATCAACATTAGAACACTTACGTGATCTTGCAGCTCATCGTCGTACATTAGGTTTAACAACTAATATCTATACATGTACTGGTGATTATCCAAGTAGTTTTGCTACAAGTGATCCTGCAGAAAGTGCATGGACAATGTGGTATACAGCAGGAGCTGATATGGACGGTTATGTTCGTTGGGCTTATGATGCTTGGGTTAAAGATCCATTAAATGATACAACGCACTGGTATTGGGAGAGTGGAGATCCATTCTTAGTATATCCAGATGCAGCGGATGCGCTTAATCCAAAAACTCACAGTACACCTCGCTTTGAACGTATGAAAGAAGGACTACGTGATGTAGCTAAAATGAAATGGCTACAAAAAAATGGAACAGCAGAATTACGTGATTCAATTACTGCTTCCATGCATTCCGTTAAGCTTCCTGGAGATCGTGAATTAGCATCAAGTGAAACACAGAGAATGCGTGAAGCAACAATGAACGCATCAAAACAATATATTGCGACAAGAGGAACTTTGGTTCAAAGTATTACCGTTGGTAATCGTGATGTTTCACTTAAAAAGGGAGCGAATGCTACCATTGAAACAACGATTGCTCCAGTAACTGCTACCAACAAAGAATTAAGCTTCGCAAGCGATTATCATAATGTCGCAACCGTTTCCGATACAGGTGTTATTACTGCCGTAGGAAAAGGGGTTGCTACGATTACGATTACATCGAAAGATGGAAATGCTTCTACAACTATAAACGTAACCGTTCGTGATGATGAAGCTTTAACAGAAGTAATTAAGGATGCAAATTTAATCGAAGAAAATGCATACACAAAAGATAGTTATGCCGCTTTATTAGCTGCGATTGCTCAAGCTGATTTGATTATTAAAAATGATGTAGCAACACAGGCAGAAATTGATGCTGCCATGACGGCATTAAATAACGTTATTAGTTCACTCGTTGGCTTAAATCGCAACGAGCTGACAAAGGCTTTAAAAGAAGTAAACAAATTAGTTAAAAATGATTATACAAGTGATTCTTGGTCCGCTTTGATGTTAATACAAAGTGAAGCAGAAAAACTTATGAAAGAAGCAAGTTTGAATCAAAGCGATTTAGATGCCGCTCAAGCAAAACTTGAAAAGGCTATCAAAGCATTAGTTAAAGTTACACCAAAACCAGATCCAAAACCAGATCCAAAACCAGATCCAAAACC
>JAVXTH010000012.1:2185-8071 GCA_036642795.1 Erysipelotrichaceae bacterium | reverse complement strand
CCAAAACCAGATCCAAAACCAGATCCAAAACCAGATCCAAAACCTGAACCAAAACCTGAACCACAACCAGAACCAAATCCAAATCCTGATTCAGGTCAAAAACCAGATGCAAATCCAAGTGAAAAACCGGATGCAAATCCAAATCCTGGACCATCGGCTCCGGTGGTGAATACACCAAATGAATCAAATGGAAATGAAACAAATAATGGTGAAAAACCAGCTGAAAAGCCAGCTGAAAAACCAGGTACAGAAAAACCTGCCAAAGATCCAGATAAAAACGAAACAGTCGTTGAGGAAGAAACACCACTTGCGAAAGAAGATGGACCAAATTATTCTATTTTCGCAATTATCACAGCAGGCTTCCTTGCATTATTAGGTTTCTTATTCCTAATCTTTAAAAAGAAAAAAATAGAAGAATAGTTAAAAATTAGAAGATCATTTTCATAAGAAGATGATTCTTCTTTTTTTTGTTGTTTGATATCAAATTTTTTCTATAAAGAACAAATATTTTCTATTACTCTTCTTATATAATTATATTAGTTTAATAGATTTAGTTATAGAAGGGAGCTTATAAATCATTATAGATATGGTTTATAGTTAAGTCATGAAGAGGATAAGTGAAAAAGCTTTTAAAGTATTAATTGGATTTACAATGATATTTACATCTTTGTTTTCAAATGGAATATCATTTGTGAAGGCATCATCAAATTATACGGTTGTTGATGATAATGTTACGGATGCTTCGCTTAAGAATTATTTTACGTTCTCAGCGGCAAGTGATCCAAATGGCGAAACCGGTTGGGCTTATACTGCAGTAAAGGATTCTACTATTGACAGTGTACATCCAAGCGAAGCTAAATCAGAACACTGGGTTTGGAATGAAAATAATGCGGAAGCGAAAAAGCATACGTATACTTTTACTTTTGAAGGTACCGGTGTAGAAATACTTGGCGTAAAGAATGACGATAAGTATAATTTTCAATTGGACCAAAATCCAGTTGAAGAAGTAACAATTACAGGAGTTTCAAAAACAATTACAACTTTGTACAGTAAACAGGGATTAACAAATGGCAAACATGTCGTTTCTGTTTCTTTACCAAGTGGTAATTATACAGGTTTACAAGTTAGTTATGCGAAAGTTTTTAACAATGTTAGAGAATTAGAAGAAACAACAATTCCACATACAAAAACAAATGGATCAAATAACAAATTCACTTATTCTAATACTGGATGGTCAACAATGGGATCAAGTGATGAACATGTATGGTCGGACAATGGAGCTACTTCAACATGGTATGAAGTTGCCTTTGTTGGGGAAAAGATTGATATCTATGCCGGCAAAAATAAACCGATGGGAAAAGTAAAATATACGATTGATGGAACAGACTATGGAACTTATAGTTTATATAACAATGGTAATATTAACTCTACTTTAATTAAAACCATTGATGGTTTAAGTAATGGTGCTCATGTATTAAGAGCAGAAGCAACGGATTCAAAAGATGCAGCAGCAAACGGTAAATTGATTGATTGTGCTAAGGTTGTTGTTTACCATGAACCTTATGCAGTAAGTGATATGAATTTATCACAAACTTCACTTGATCTTAGTGAAGATTTAACGTATCAAATTGTTGCCAATGCAACACCAGATTATGCGGTTTTAAAAGATATGAAATATACATCATCAAATGAAGGTGTAGCAAGTGTTGATTCAAAGGGTTTAATTAGTGCTAATGCTGAAGGAAATGCTACCATTAGTGTAAAGGCAGCTAATTTAGATACAACAAGAACAATGAATGTTAGGGTTGTTAAATCAATTAAACAAATGCATGGTACGATTGTTGATACGGACATTCAATATACACAGGACAAATATGATACAATCAAAACGATGGGAGCACAATCTAAAACATTAAGTGCATGGATTAATGATAAAGCAGTTTCTGAAATTGCGTTATTATCAAAGAATTGCAAGCTTAAAAATGTAAGTGTTCGTGCATCTGATTTTAAAGATGGAGCTAAAGTATTAGCAAAAGAGAACATCAAAACAAATTTTATTAAATCAGTAAAAGCTTATAATGGAGGCTATTTAGGTTATGGAAGTACAACAAGAGAAGTTCCTGCTGAGACTAGTTCGAATCGTAGCGAATCTTCGGATGTAATCTATCAAAGCACACCAATTTCGATTGGCTACAATAAAGTACAACCAGTATGGGTTGAAATTAATGTTCCAAAGGGAACAGCTGCTGGTAGTTATACAGGTAAAATTAGTGTAGATGCAGATGGTTTAAATCATCCAATGGAATTTACTTATACAGTGAATGTTAAAGATGCAAACCTACCAGATGCGGCTGATTTTAAAGATGGATTTGATTTAGAATTATGGCAATATCCATATGCGAGTGCAGAATATTATAATGTGGAACCGTTCAGTGAGAAGCATTTAGAAATATTAAGACCAATCATGGAGAAATATAAGAGTGTTGGTGGTCATGCGGTAACCGCTACGATTGTTGAAGAAGCATGGAATGGACAAACATTTAGTAAAAATGCCGTTCATTATCCTTCCATGGTTAAATGGACAAAACAAAGCAATGGTTCTTTTGCTTATGATTATACAATCTTTGACAAATGGATTTCTTTAAACAAAGAAATCGGAATCAGCGATAAAATTGTTTTATATAGTATTGCACCATGGAATGAGAGCATTGGTTATTGGGAAAATGGTACTTTAAAATATGAAAGAATCTCAGCAGGAAGTGCTCGTTATAAAGTGATTTGGGATAATTTCTTACAGGATTTAATCAATCACTTAATGGAAAAAGGATGGTTTGATAACGCCTATATCGGAATTGATGAACGTGGCTTTAGTAATGCTGCTTTTGATCAAATCGAATCGGTTAAAAACATTCATGGAAAATCATTAAAAACCGCTGGAGCAATGGATCACATTGTAAGTCATCGTGATATGGCAATGCGGGTTGATGATTTAAACATTGGTGATACATCCGCATCTAAAAATCCAATCGAGTTTGCTTCTTTATTGAAAGCTCGTAATGAAAAAGGTTTACGTACAACACTTTATTCTTGTACGGAACACGAACCAGGAAACTTCTCATTAAGTAATCCGGTTGAGAGTTATTGGGGACCTATGTTTGCGGGTAAAAAAGGTACAACTGGTTTCTTACGTTGGGCATTTGATGCTTGGGTAGAAAATCCACTTGAAGATACGACTCATAATGCCTTTGAACCAGGCGACTGTTTCTTAGTTTTCCCAGATGTAAAAACCGCAACAAATCCTAAAGTATTCAGTTCAGTTCGTTTAGAAAAAATGGCTGAAGGGGTACGAGATATGAATAAAATATTAAAAATGGTTAAAGAAATTCCATCTCTACAAAGTGATGTTAATGCCATGTATGAAAAAATTATTATGACAGTTGATACCACAAGAAGTTATTTAGATGCAGCGAAGACGCAGATAGTAATAAATGATGTTAAAACATTTAAAGCTGATTTAGATGCATTGAGTGATAAATATGTTGCTTTGAAAAACAGTGGAGTTGACCATGTTGATTCTGTTGTGATTGATGAGGGAAGCAGCTTGTCAATTCCAAAAGGTACTACAAAACAGTTACACGCTACGGTTCTTCCAACCAATACTTTAAATGGAAATGTCACATGGAAATCAAGTGATGATAGTGTTGCTACCATTACTCAATCCGGTATGTTAAGTGGTCTTAAACAAGGAACTTGCCGCATCAGTGCTACTTCTCTTGTCGATCCTACAAAGATTGGTGTTATCGATGTTACGATTAGTAAATCGGTGATTGATCCTGCATCACAAGTTGCTTATTATAGCTTTGATGAATGGGATGGTGATGTTCTTAAAGATTCATGGGGTACAAGAAATGGTACGAATCATGGAGCTACGTTAAGTGAAGGAATGTCGAAACAAGCATTAAACTTAAGTGAACCAAATAAAAATGTAACATTAGATGGAACTGCAACCCTTGGTAATACTTGGACTGTAAGCTATTGGGCTTATAATACAAATACAAAAGAAGAACGCGTTTCATTGTTAATGGATAAGAATAAAAATTATTCCTTTGATGCTCGCTTAGCTGGCAGTGATCGTCCAAAAGCTGGCGTTCATGTTGGAAAAAATGCAGCCGATGTCTTATCTTTCAATTATGTATTCCCTACCAATAAATGGGTTAATATTACTTGGACTTTTGACAAAGCAAAAGGCTTATCAATGTATGCAGATGGTAAATTAACGCAATTAAATGATTGGGTTAAAAATCATAACTTTACTTGCCCTCTCGATATTATCGGTGGAACAAATTATACTGGTAAAATTGATGAACTTAAAGTTTATAACAAAGTCTTAAGTGAAAGTGATATTGCGACAAATATGGAAGTGGAAGGACTAAACATTGAAGAAACAAATAAATCATTGTTTGTAAATGACACTTATAAAATTATTACAAATTTAATTAGTAATGTTGCTGATAAAACAATTACCTATGTTTCAAGTAATCCAGAAGTGGCAACGGTAAGTAGCGATGGAACGATTACTGCTCTAAAACGCGGTGAAACATTTATCACAGTAGAAAATGCAGCAGGCGGTTTCAGCGGAAAAGTTAAAATTACTGTTTCGAAACATTTGATTATTAAGAATACCTTAACTGAATATGAATTAGATGCGAAACATCTAAGTGATATTGAAAGAGCACCTGGAACTGATCGCCAATATTTAGGTCAACCAGATATGGTAAAACTTAAAGATGGTACACTTATTACGGCTTATCCAATTGGTCATGGTAAAGGACCATTGGTAATGCAAATTAGTAAAGACAATGGTGAAACTTGGAAAGAGAAAAAAGATATTCCTGCTTCATGGGCAAAATCTCAAGAAACACCTACAATGTATGTTTTAAATCTAGCGGATGGAACGGAAAGAATTATGATGATCACGGCATGTCCTGGTTGGGATAATGCATCAATCAAAACTCATGGATGGAACACTTCCTATTCTGATGATGGAGGAAAAACATGGACAGAATACAAACATTGGTATGAAAACTTAGCGGATGGCAAGGTGAATCGTGCGATTGTTGGTATGGCAAGTTTGATTCAATTAAAAGATGAAAACGGAAATTATAAACAAGAATGGATGGGTGTTTATCATAATGATTCACCTTTCACTAATTACAAAACAATCCTAAGCTTTGATGAAAATGGAAATGAACAATGGAGTGAACCAGAAGAATATTTAGCTCAATATCGTGATATGGAACGTGCTTATCAGATGTGTGAAGTTGGAATGTTTAGATCTCCAGATGGAAAACGCATTCTTGGTTTAATTCGAAGCCAATCTCACAATAATCCAGCAACTTTAATTTATTCTGATGATGAAGGAAAAACATGGAGCAAACCGATGGATTTACCAGGAAGTTTAGCTGGTGAACGTCATAAAGCTGTTTATGATCCAATCACTGGAAGATTGTTAATTACCTTTAGAGAAATTCAATATGATAAGAACAACAATAATGAATTCAATGGTGGAAGCGATTGGAAAGCAGGAGAATGGGTTGCATGGATTGGAACTTATGAAGATTTATTAGAACAAAATGATGGCCAATATCGCATTCAATTAGCAAAAGACTATGCACAAAATACTTATTCTGGTGATACTGGTTATGCAGGTGTTACCGTAAGTGAAGATGGAACCTTTGTTATGAATTCTTACGGGCATTGGGATGAGGAATTCTCAAAAGCTTGGAAGGGTGGAGTTACAACGGATTTATGTTATATAAAACAAGCTAAATTTAAATTAGCTGAACTTGATAACATGGCTGGATTAATTGATCGTAAAGCAATTAC
>JAVXTH010000012.1:0-2085 GCA_036642795.1 Erysipelotrichaceae bacterium | reverse complement strand
GATTGGTATTAGCTTTGTTTCAGCCTTAACTTTCATTGCTTTTGGATCCTTTGTTTATAAACGACATAAGTTACAACAATAAGGAAACATCTCGTTAATTAACGAGGTGTTTTTTATACCAAAATAGTTCTATAAATAACAAATATTTACACTTCATTTGCGAGTAATATATAAGTAGGAAACAGCGTTCAAATACTAAATTAGGGAAGGAAGTAGTAGTATGAAAAAAAGAAACCATCGTTTATTGAGCTTAGTTATTGTGTTCACAACATTAATAGCAAATTTTCAAGGTGTTGTGGTTCATGGGGAACAAGTAAAAAATAAATATGAGCTTTATCCAACACCACATGATGTTACTTATCAAAGTGGTTCTTTTGTGTTAAATGATCAAGTCAATGTTGTATATGAACAGGATATTGATAGTTTCACAAAAGCAAGACTTGAGGAAGTATTAGCAATTAAAGGGATTGCTTCAACTACAAGTAATGAAATTAAGAATAATCAACAAAATATCTTAGTTGGTATTCATAATTCAAAAGCAGTGGTAGATACTTATTTTAAAGATCAAAGCTTACAAGATGATGCTTTGTTTAATAAAGCAGATAGTAATATTGTTTCAATTAAAGATGGTAATATTGCGATTCTAGGGAAAGATAGTGATAGTGCTTTTTATGGTATTACAAGTTTAAAACATATTTTTAATCAATTAACAAATAAAGAAATTGCTAATATGATGATCAAAGATTATGCAGATGTAAAACAACGTGGTTTTATTGAAGGTTATTATGGAGATCCTTGGTCTGTTGATGATCGTGCTGATTTAATGAAATATGGTGGAGATTATAAATTGAACCAATATATTTATGCACCTAAAGATGATCCTTATCATAATTCTAGATGGAGAACATTATATGATGATGAAAAATTAAAAGATATTGAACGTTTAGCAAAAGCCGGAAATGAAAGCAAATGCTATTATGTTTATGCCTTACATACTTTTATGCACAGCCCAGTTCGTTTTGATAGTGAAGCTCACTATCAAGAGGACTTAACGATTATCAAGAATAAATTTACCCAAGTTATGAATGTTGGTGTCCGTAAATTTGCTATCTTGGCAGATGATGCTGGTGTACCGGCAGGAAATGCGAGTAATTATGTTAAGTTAATGAAAGATTTAACCGATTGGATGATTGAAAAACAGGCAAGTGTACCAGGTCTTAAAAAAGAATTATTATTCTGTCCAAATGATTATATGGGCAATGGTAGTAGTTCACAAATGCAAGCTTTAAAAGCAATGCCAGATAGCGTTAGTTTAATTCAAACAGGTGGTAAAGTTTGGGGAGAAGTAAGTCCAAGCTTCACAAATACCTTTGTGAATAACATGGGACGTGCTCCTTTTATGTGGATTAACTGGCCTTGTAGTGATAATACAAAACACGGATTAATTATGGGCGGAAATGAACGTTTCTTAATGCCAGGGGTTGATCCTAATAAAGTATTAGGAATTATGTTAAACCCAATGCAACAAGCGGAAGCAAATAAATCCTCTTTATTCGCGATTGCGGATTATGGTTGGAATATTTGGGAAAATAATGATCAAGCAGATCAAAACTGGAACGATTCATTTAAGTATATGGATCATGGAACAGCGAGTGAAACGACTAGTTCCACAGCATTACGTGAATTAAGTAAACATATGCAATATTCAAATACAAGAATTCCTGAATCAAAAGAATTAGGACCTAAAATTATTGCGTTTCAAAGCAAACTTGCAAATGATTCATTAACAAAAACTGATATTGATGCGATGAGAGCAGAGTTTAAAGTGCTACAAGATGCGGCAAATAATTACGCAAGTAATCCAGGTAATCCAAGAACTCGCGATCAAATTGTTTATTGGTTAAATGCTTGGAAAGATACAAGCAGCGCTGCCATTCATTATTTAAATGCTTTAAATGCAATTGAAGAAGGCAAAGATGCTAATGAAATTTGGAGTGAATATTCACAAGCACAAGCGAGTCAACAAAGAGCGAAAACATATGGTTTCCATTATGTAGATCATCAAGAATATGCAAGAGTTGGTAC
>JAVXTH010000011.1:0-42889 GCA_036642795.1 Erysipelotrichaceae bacterium | reverse complement strand
CTGTGAAGATAGCACGCTGCCAGGTAATCGACTCACTTTACAGTGAGTCTTTTTTTATGAAAATTCGTAAATAAATAAAAAAGATATTGACAGTTAAAGAGTTATCCTATATTATATATTGGCTAGCGTTAATTTATCCCCTCAAGATATGGGGATTAAATTTATCGTTATAAATGACACACCCGGAAATGTGTGTTTAAATGAAAGGAGAATATATTCATGCCAACAATTAATCAATTGATCCGCAACGGTCGTGAAAGTAGTGAAAACGTTTCTAAATCCCCTGCTTTAAACAGAGGGTTCAACTCACTAAAACGTCGTCCAACGAAATTAAGTTCACCACAGAAACGTGGTGTTTGTACTCGTGTAGGAACAATGACTCCGAAGAAGCCAAACTCAGCCCTTCGTAAGTATGCACGTGTTCGTTTAAGTAATGGAATGGAAGTTACAGCTTACATCCCAGGAATCGGTCATAACCTACAAGAGCATAGCGTAGTGCTAATTCGTGGAGGTCGTATCAAAGATTTACCAGGTGTTCGTTACCATATTGTACGTGGAACACTTGACTGTGCCGGTGTAGCTAACCGTATGCAAAGTCGCTCTTTATATGGAGCGAAACGCCCTAAAGCCGCTAAAAAATAACATCAATTATGAAAGGAGGATTCAAACATGCCTAGAAAAGGACATATAGCAAAACGCGATGTACTAGTTGACCCTATTTACAACTCCAAAATTGTTACTCGATTGATCAACAAAATCATGATTGATGGTAAAAGAGGAGTTGCACAAACTATTTTGTACAACGCATTCGATATTATTGAAGTAAAAACAGAACGCAAACCAATGGAAGTTTTCGAACAAGCGTTAGAAAACATTATGCCATTATTAGAACTTAAAGTTCGCCGTGTAGGTGGTTCAAACTATCAAGTTCCGGTAGAAGTATCTTCGGAAAGACGTTTAACTCTTGGTTTACGTTGGATCGTAAATTATGCACGTTTAAGAAATGAAAAAACAATGGAGCAAAGACTTGCTGCTGAAATCATCGATGCCGCTAATGGCTCAGGTGCTTCCGTTAAGAAACGCGAAGACATCCATAAGATGGCGGAAGCTAATAAAGCATTTGCACATTACCGCTGGTAGAGAGGAGCCTGATTATGCCACGTGATTATTCGTTAGCGAACACTCGTAACATTGGTATCATGGCCCACATCGACGCCGGAAAAACAACAACAACAGAACGTATCTTATACTATACTGGTGTTAACCATAAAATTGGAGAAACTCATGATGGAGCTTCAACAATGGACTGGATGGCACAGGAACAAGAACGTGGAATCACAATTACATCTGCAGCAACGACTTGTCATTGGAAAGATAACCGTGTAAACATTATCGATACTCCAGGTCACGTAGACTTCACGGTTGAAGTTGAACGTTCCCTACGTGTATTAGATGGTGCGGTTACCGTTCTTGATGCGAAAGCCGGTGTTGAACCACAGACGGAAACAGTATGGCGTCAAGCTACTACTTATTGTGTACCTCGTATTGTCTTTGTTAATAAGATGGATGCAACCGGAGCTGATTTCTTTATGTCATCAGAATCGATTGTAAAACGTTTAGGTGCAAAAGCTACTCCAATTCAAATCCCAATTGGATCTGAAGGAGGCTTCTGTGGTATTGTTGATATCATTGAACGTAAAGCTGAAATTTATAAAAATGATTTAGGTACAGATATTGAAATTTCTGATGTTCCTGCAGATTTAAAAGATAAATGTGAAGAATATCGTGAAAAATTAATTGAAATGATTGCTGATTTCGATGATGAATTAATGATGAAAGTTTTAGAAGGTGAAGAACCTACTATTGAAGAAATCAAACATACAATTCGTAAAGCAGTTTGTACCGGTGAATTCTTCCCAGTTCTTTGTGGATCTGCCTATAAGAACAAAGGTGTTCAAATGGTTTTAGATGCAGTAATTGATTACTTGCCTTCACCACTTGATATTCCACCAATGATGGGAACAAATGAAGATGGAGAAGAAATTGCTCGTCATGCGGATGACAGTGAACCATTTGCTGCCTTAGCATTTAAAGTAATGACCGATCCATTCGTAGGTAAATTAACTTACTTCCGCGTATATTCAGGTACAGCTAGTGCTGGAACATACGTATTAAACTCTTCAAAAGGTGAAAGAGAACGTTTCGCACGTATCGTACAAATGCATGCCAATGCTCGTAAAGAGATTACTGCAGTTTATGCAGGTGATATTGCTGCTGCGGTTGGATTGAAAAATACAACAACAGGAGATACACTATGTGCTGAAAAAGATTCTATCATTTTAGAATCAATGGAATTCCCAGAACCAGTTATCCAGGTAGCCGTTGAACCAAAATCAAAAGCTGACCAAGATAAAATGGGACTTGCATTATCAAAACTTGCTGAAGAAGATCCAACGTTTAAAACTTGGACTGATGTAGATAGCGGACAAACAATTATCGCTGGTGTTGGTGAACTTCACTTAGATGTAATCGTTGATCGTATGCGTCGTGAGTTCAAAGTTGAAGCAAACGTTGGTGCCCCTCAAGTAGCTTACCGTGAAACAATTCGCCAAGAAGCGGAATGTGAAGGTAAATACATTAAGCAATCCGGTGGACGTGGACAATATGGACATGTTTGGATTCGCTTTACCCCTCAAGAAGAAGGAAAAGGATTCGAATTTGTTGATGCTACCGTTGGTGGTAGTGTACCAAGAGAATTCATTAAACCAACTGCTGAAGGTGTTGAAACGGCATTAGCAAATGGTTTATTAGCTGGATATCAAGTTGTCGATGTTAAAGCAACCTTGTTTGATGGTTCATACCATGATGTCGATTCATCAGAAATGGCTTATAAGATTGCCGCTTCCATGGCTTTAAGAGAAGCTGCTAAGAAATGTAAACCAGTTATCTTAGAACCAATTGAAATGGTTGATGTTACAGCACCAAGCGAATATTTAGGTAGTGTTATGGGAGATGTTTCATCTCGTCGTGGACAAATCGTTGAACAAACAGAACAAGGAACTGCTGTTATTGTTCGTGCAATGATTCCATTATCTGAAATGTTTGGTTATGTTACTGACTTACGTTCCTTCACTCAAGGACGCGGAAATTATTCGATGAAATTCGATCATTATTCTGAAGTTCCTAAGAGTGTAGCTGAAAAAATCATCAAAAACAACGCTTCTGACAATTAAATGTTGCTTTTATAAGGCGTTTGAATTAGAATATACTTGGAAATCTATAACAGGAGGAAATTAAAAATGGCTAAAGAAAAATTTGACAGAACCAAAACACATGTTAATATTGGAACAATTGGTCACGTTGACCACGGTAAAACAACATTAACTGCTGCTATTACTAACGTTTTGGCTGCTCATGGCGATGCTAAAGCAATGGCATACGACCAAATCGACGGAACACCTGAAGAAAAAGAACGTGGTATTACAATTAATACTGCACACGTAGAGTATGAGACCGAAGGTCGTCACTATGCTCACGTTGACTGCCCAGGCCATGCCGATTACGTAAAAAACATGATCACTGGTGCTGCCCAGATGGATGGAGCAATCTTAGTAGTTGCTGCTTCTGATGGACCAATGCCTCAAACTCGTGAACACATCTTACTTGCTCGTCAAGTTGGAGTTCCTTACATTGTTGTTTATTTAAACAAATGTGACATGGTTGATGATGAAGAATTAATCGATCTTGTTGAAATGGAAGTTCGTGAATTATTAAGCGAATACGGATTCGATGGAGATGCTACTCCAGTTATCCGTGGTTCTGCTCTTAAAGCACTTGAAGGCGATCCAAAATGGATCGGCAGCATTGCTGAATTAATGACTGCTGTTGACAGCTTCGTACCTGATCCTGTACGTGACATCGATAAACCTTTCTTAATGTCAGTGGAAGATGTTATGACAATTACTGGACGTGGAACAGTTGCAACAGGACGTGTTGAACGTGGACAAGTTAAACTTTCTGAAGAAGTTGAAATTGTTGGTATTCATGACACTAGAAAAACAGTTGTTACTGGATTAGAAATGTTCCGTAAACAATTAGATGTAGCTCAAGCTGGAGATAACATCGGTGCATTACTTCGTGGTATTAACCGTGATGAAATCCAACGTGGACAAGTTTTAGCTAAACCTGGAAGTGTACACCCACATACAAACTTCAAAGCTCAAGTTTATGTATTGAGTAAAGATGAAGGTGGACGTCATACTCCATTCGTTTCTAACTACCGTCCTCAGTTCTACTTCCGTACAACTGACGTTACTGGAGTAATCACTCTTCCTGAAGGAACTGAAATGGTTATGCCTGGTGATAACGTAGAAATGATCGTTGAATTAATTTGCCCAATCGCAATTGAAAACAACACTAAGTTCTCTATCCGTGAGGGTGGACGTACTGTAGGTTCAGGTAGCGTTACTGAAATCATTAAATAATTAACTAATTGAGTGCTTAGGCACTCTTTTTTTATGGCTTTTTTTAATCGATAAAATAAATTAAAAATAATTGAAATAATCCTTGCAATTAACTACCTTTTTTTGTTATAATATTCTCACGACCGCAATGACGTGCGAGGTTGCTGACACACTGACAGACGTTGTCATGGAAACAGTGTATTGGGGAATTCGCACCGAGCGAGTCTATAATCTATATAGACGAAAGGAGATTATATTCATGGCAAAAAATAGCGTAAGAATTCGCTTAAAAGCTTATGAGCACAGAATTTTAGATGCATCAGCAGAAAAAATCGTGCAAGCAGCACAATCTCACGGTGCTAAAAAAATCGTTGGACCAGTACCTCTTCCAACAGAAAAACAGGTAATTACGATCCTGAGAGCGGTACACAAGTACAAAGACTCTCGTGAGCAATTCGAAATCAGAACACACAAACGTTTGATCGAGATCGTCGGACCAACAGCAGAAACAATCGATTCTTTGAGTCGTTTAGAACTGCCAAGTGGTGTTGACATCGAGATCAAGCTGTAAGCGTGATGGAGGTGACATCATGAAAGGTATATTAGGACGTAAATTAGGAATGACTCAAGTCTTTACTGAAAACGGAAAATTGATTCCAGTAACGGTTATTGAGGCAGCACCTAACGTAGTATTGCAAAAAAAGACATTAGAGAACGACGGATATCAAGCCGTTCAATTAGGTTTTGAAGATGTGAAAGAACGCCGTGCGACAAGAGCACAAATCAAACACGCTGCAAAAGCTGATACTGCTCCAAAACGTTTCGCTCGCGAAATTCGCTCAGACGAAATGATGAGCTTCGAAGTTAAAGACGAAGTTAAAGTTGATATTTTCAACGCTGGTGACATGGTTGATGTTATCGGTACTTCAAAAGGTAAAGGTTTCATGGGTCAGGTTTATCGTAACAATTCAACTTTAGGACCAGCTGCCCATGGTTCAGGACATCATCGTCACGTTGGTTCCCTAGCTACGTTAGGTATAACATCTCGTGCCGGTAAAATTGCAAAAGGTACTGTAATGCCAGGTCAAGAAGGTGGTTACCGTACAACAAACCAGAATTTAGAAGTTATCAAAGTAGATATTGAAAATAACTACTTGTTAGTAAGAGGTAACGTACCGGGAGCAAAACGCGGTATGGTTATCGTACAGTCTGCTAAATGTTCAAAAGGAAATGTTGAACCTGTTAAATTAGTAGACTACACGAATGTAGAGGAGGAATAACAGATGCCTAATTTGGTCGTATTAAACCAGGAAGGTAAAGAACTTCATGAAATTACTCTTTGCCCCGAAGTATTTGGCATCGAGCCAAATCAGCAATGTATCTTTGATGCAATTATTATGCAACGTGCATCAAGACACCAAGGAACTCATGATACAAAAGGCCGCAGCGAAGTTCGCGGTGGTGGACGTAAACCTTGGCGTCAAAAAGGAA
This sequence comes from Erysipelotrichaceae bacterium, assembly GCA_036642795.1. Lineage (GTDB taxonomy): Bacteria > Bacillota_I > Bacilli_A > Erysipelotrichales > Erysipelotrichaceae > JAVXTH01. The sequence continues at coordinate 36,935 of JAVXTH010000011.1, read as the reverse complement.
CTGGACGTGCTCGTCAAGGATCAATCCGTGCAGCACAATGGCGTGGAGGCGGAACTGTTTTTGGACCTACACCACGTAGCTACAGTTACCGTTTAAACAAAAAAGTACGTCGTTTAGCTATTAAATCAGTATTAACTGAAAAAGTATTAAGCGATGATATGATTGTTGTGGATACATTCAAACTTGAAACAGCAAAAACAAAAGATTTCATCAAAGTAATTGATGCAATTAAAGCAACAAAGAAAACTTTATTCGTTGTTAGTGAAGATGAAGATTTCGGAAATGCTTTCTTATCAATGCGTAACATCCCTTCAATGATGATGCTTACAGCTGATGCAATCAATGTATATGATGTAGTAAATGCGAATAAAATTGTATTTACCGAAAACGCTTTGAAAAATGTTGAGGAGGCGCTAGGAAATGAATAACTATAGAGATATTATTATCCGCCCGATCATCACTGAAAAAACGATGAAATATATGGATGCAGAAAACAAAGTAACTTTCGAAGTTGCAAAGGGCACCAATAAAACACAAATCGCACAGGCTGTTAAAGCTGTGTTCGGTGTTGATGTAGTAAAAGTTAATGTACTTAACACAAAACCTAAAAAGAAAAGAATGGGTAAATATGTTGGTACAACAAGTGCTGTACGTAAAGCAATTGTTAAAATTGCGGAAGGTCAGGACATTAACTTATTCGGCGAAAGCGAAGCTGAATAACACAGGAAGAATCACGCTATTTCCTGTATAAACATGCGTAAGGAGGAAAAATAGCCATGCCAATTAAAAAGTATAAACCGACCACACCTGGTCTTCGCGGTATGACAACTCTTAGCTTTGAAGAAATTACAACTGACAAGCCTGAGAAATCCCTACTTACTCCAGTAAAGAGTAAGGGAGGCCGCAACAACAACGGTCGTATCACAACTCGTCATCAAGGTGGCGGACATAAAAGAGCGTACCGTACAATCGACTTTAAAAGAAACAAAGATGGAATTATTGCTAACGTAGCTACGATCGAATACGATCCTAACCGTTCAGCAAACATCGCTCTACTTAACTATGTAGATGGTGAAAAACGTTATATTCTAGCTCCAAAAGGATTAAAGGTTGGAATGAAACTTCTTTCTGGTAAAGGAGCGGATATCAAAATCGGTAATGCTATGGAGATGAAAGATATGCCAGAAGGTACATTCGTACATAACGTAGAATTGAAACCTGGTAAAGGTGGACAATTAGCACGTTCTGCTGGTGTGTCTGCACAGATTCTTGGTATTGAAGATAAATACATTACCCTTCGTCTTGCATCTGGTGAAGTTCGCAAGGTCTTAGCTGACTGTCGCGCAACAATCGGTCAAGTTGGTAATGAAGACCACAGCTTAGTAAATCTTGGTAAAGCAGGACGTTCTCGCTGGTTAGGTATTCGTCCAACGGTTCGTGGTTCTGTAATGAACCCTAATGATCACCCTCATGGTGGTGGTGAAGGACGTACTCCAGTAGGACGTAAATCACCAATGACTCCTTGGGGCAAAAAAGCGATGGGAGTTAAAACCCGCAAACACAAACTGGCTTCGACTAAACTAATCGTTCGTCGTCGCAACAGTAAGTAAGCGAATAGGAGGATATGAAAAATGAGTCGTAGTTTGAAAAAAGGCGCATTCTGTGATGACCACTTAATGAAAAAAGTGGAAGCACTTAATGCTATTGAAAAAAAAGAAGTAATCAAAACCTGGTCTCGTCGTTCAACTATTTTCCCATCATTTATTGAGCATACATTTGCTGTATACAATGGTAAAGAACATCTTCCTGTATTCGTTACAGAAGATATGGTTGGACACAAACTTGGTGAATTCGTACCTACCCGTAAAAACGGTGGACATGGTACAGACGATAAGAAAGCGAAAAAATAGGAGGAAACGATGATGGAAGTTAAAGCAACAGCAAAAACATTGCGTATCCCACCTAGAAAAGCTCGTCTAGTAATCGATTTAATTCGTGGGAAAGACGTTGAAGAAGCAGCAGCAATTTTACGTTTTACACCAAATGTTGCATCTGTAGCAATTGGTAAAACACTTAGAAGCGCTGTAGCAAATGCCGTAAACAACAATGATATGAACGAAGAAAAGCTTTATGTTAAAGCTTGTTATGCAAACGAGGGTGTTACGTTAAAACGTTTTATGCCTCGTGCCAAAGGATCTGCAAGCGCAATCCACAAACGCACCAGCCACATTACTGTTGTGGTTGATGAGCGAGATTAAGGAGGTATTCCATGGGACAGAAAGTAAGTCCAATCGGGTTTCGTGTCGGTATTATTCGTGACTGGGAGTCAAGATGGTACGCTGACAAAGATTACGCCGATTTACTATTAGAAGATATTAAAATTCGTGAATACTTAATGACAGAGTTGAAATCAGCTTCTGTATCTAGAGTGGAAATCGAACGCTCCAAAAACCGCGTGGAAGTTATGATCCGTACAGCTCGTCCTGGTGTGATCATTGGTACTAGCGGTGAAAATATTGAAAACTTGAAAAAGAAACTAGAAAAGATGACAAAAGGTAAGAATGTTTATCTTAAAGTTCTAGAAATTGCTAACCCAGACTTAGATGCTCGTCTAGTTGCTCGCGGAATCGCGGACCAATTAGAACAACGTGCTAGTTTCCGTACTGCTCAGAAAAAAGCAATACAGAGATCAATGCGTAGTGGAGCTAAAGGAATTAAAACTTTAGTTTCTGGACGTTTAGGTGGAGCTGATATCGCTCGTGGTGAAGGTTATGCAGAAGGTATCGTACCTTTGCATACACTTCGTGCTGATATTGATTATGCTTTGGAAGAAGCTCATACAACTTATGGTCGTCTTGGTGTAAAAGTTTGGATCTGTCGTGGTGAAGTATTACCTGGCCAGATGGTACAAGAACCAGAAGCACCTAAGAACCCATTTAATGACCGTCGTAATAACCGCCGTCGTCCTGACCGTCGTGGAAATAATTCTGCGCGTCCTCAAGGCGATAACCGTAGTGCACAGGCTAAACCTGCGCCAACTAAGGCTGTGGAGGCAAAAGCGGTCACTTCCGACACTGAAGGAGGTAAATAGACATGTTAATGCCTAAAAGAACTAAATATAGAAGACCTCACCGTGTTAGTTATGAAGGACGTGCGAAAGCAGGTCGTGAAGTAGCATTTGGTGAATTTGGATTAATCGCTGAAACTGGTAACTATGTAAGTAATCGCCAGATTGAAGCAGCACGTATTGCAATGACACGTTATATGAAACGTGGTGGACAAGTTTGGATTAAAATATTCCCTCATCTAGCTAAAACTAAGAAACCATTAGAAGTACGTATGGGATCTGGTAAAGGTGCACCTGAAGGATGGGTAGCAGTTGTTCAACCAGGACGTGTAATGTTTGAAATTGCTGGTGTTTCAGAAGAAGTTGCTCGCGAAGCGTTCCGACTTGCTTCTCACAAACTTCCAGTAAAATGTAAATTTGTACGTAAAGGCGAGGAGGAGTAAAAATGACAGCGAAAGAGATCAGAGAAAAAAGCAACACCGAGTTACTTCAAGAGATCGAAACGTTGAAAGAAGAACTCTTTAACCTTCGTTTCCAGCAGGCAACTGGTCAGTTGACTAACACAGCTCGTATGAAGACTGTTAAGAAAACAATTGCCCGCATCAAAACAGTGATGACTGAGCGCGAGCTTGGTTCTCAGGAATAAGGAGGATCGAGTATATGGAAAGATCTAACCGTAAAACATATCGCGGAACTGTTGTTTCCGATAAAATGGATAAAACGATTACCGTAATCGTTGAAACTAAAAAAACACATCCTTTATACGGGAAACGTGTAAATTATTCAAAAAAATTCAAAGTTCACGACGAACTCAATGAAGCTAAACTTGGTGACAAAGTAGAAATTATGGAAACTCGTCCATTATCTGCTACAAAACGTTTCCGTTTGGTTAAAATCATTGATGCCGCCGTTGTACTTTAGGTCGCTAGGAGGTAAGTCATGATTCATAACGAAACTAGATTACGCGTAGCTGACAACACGGGTGCTAAAGAAGTTTTAGTAATTCGTGGATTAGGTGGAAGTAGACGCAGAAGTTCCAATATTGGTGACGTTGTTGTTTGTACGGTCAAACTAGCAGCACCAGGTGGAACAGTTAAAAAGGGTGACGTTGTTAAAGGCGTTATCGTTCGTACTAAGTATGGCGTTCGCCGTGAAAACGGAACTTATATCAGATTTGATGATAACGCTGTTGTTTTAATCAAAGATGATAAAACACCACGTGGAACAAGAATCTTTGGACCAGTGGCAAGAGAACTTCGCGACAAGGACTATATGAAAATTGTGTCTTTGGCTCCCGAAGTTTTATAGGAGGTGCCTTTAAGTGAAAATCAAAAAAGGTGACAAAGTCAAAGTCATTACTGGTGCTTACAAGGGCACAATTGCAGAAGTAAAACAAGTATTTCCAAAAGCCGACAAATTAATTGTTGAAGGTGTAAATATTGTGAAAAAACATATGAAACCAACACAAGAAAATCCGGATGGCGGAATTATGGAAAAAGAAGCTCCAATCCATGTATCTAACGTAATGGCTTATGATGCGAAAGCAAAAGAAGCGAGCAAAATTGGATTTAAAGAAGAAAAAGGCAAAAAGGTGCGCGTTTTCAAAAAAAGCGGCGCAGCCATGAAGTAGGAGGGTTAAAAGATGAACCGCCTAGAAAAAAAATATAGAGAAGAAGCAATCCCGAGTTTAACAAAACAATTCAATTATACTTCTGTTATGGAAGTTCCTCATATTGATAAAGTGGTAATTAACATCGGTGTTGGAGAAGCAATTGCAAACCCAAAAAGCTTGGAAGAAGCAGTAGCTGACTTAGCAACAATCACTGGTCAAAAACCAGTAGTTACAAAAGCAAAAAGATCAATCGCCAACTTTAAATTACGTGAAGGAATGGCAATTGGTTGTAAAGTTACTTTAAGAAAAGATAAAATGTATGATTTCTTAGATAAATTAATGAACATCTCATTACCACGTGTAAGAGATTTCCGTGGCGTTCCTAAAACATCATTTGATGGTCGTGGTAACTACACTTTAGGAATTAAAGAACAATTAATTTTCCCAGAAATTAACTATGATAAAGTGACAAAAGTTCGTGGTATGGATATTGTTATCGTTACCACTGCTAACACAAATGAAGAAGCGGCCGCCCTCTTAACTGAAATGGGCATGCCCTTCAAGAAATAGGAGGACTTCGAAATGGCAAAAAAAGCAATGATTATCAAATCTAAACGTCCTCAGAAGTTTAAAGTTCGTGAGTACACACGTTGCGAACGTTGTGGTCGTCCTCACTCAGTTTTACGTAAATACAAACTATGTCGTATTTGCTTCCGTGAATTGGCTTATAAAGGTCAGATTCCGGGAGTGAAAAAGGCTAGTTGGTAGGCAAAGAAGGAGGAATTAAGTCATGATGATAATGACAGATCCGATTGCGGATATGCTAACAAGAATTCGTAACGCAGTGCAAGCTCGTCACGAAGTTGTAGATATCCCAGCAAGCAAAGAAAAAGTGGAAATCGCTAAAATTTTGAAGAACGAAGGTTTTATTTGTGACTACAGTATTGATGGTGATACTAAGAAAACAATCACTGTTGTATTAAAATATGGTCCAAATAATGAAAAGGTTATCAGCGGTTTGAAGAGAATTTCAAAACCAGGATTACGTGTATATGCGAAAGTTGATGCAATTCCTCGCGTATTAAACGGACTTGGTATTGCAATCATCTCTACATCAAACGGTTTGATGACAGATAAAGAAGCAAAGAAAAAACATGCGGGTGGCGAAGTATTAGCCTACGTATGGTAAGCTGGAGGTAAAGAAAGATGTCACGTATCGGAAATAAAACGATTACCATTCCTGCAGGCGTTGAAATCAAGGTAGCTGCTGGTAATGAGGTGACTGTTAAGGGACCTAAAGGAACTTTAACTCGCCAATTCACACCTATTTTAGATATTAAAATAGAAGGGGACACATTGAGCGTTGCTCGTCCTGATGATAAAAAAGCCACAAAACAATTACACGGTACAACTCGTGCATTAATTAATAACATGGTTGAAGGTGTTTCCAATGGTTTCACTAAAACTTTAGAATTAGTCGGAATTGGTTTCCGTGCTAACGCGGCTGGAAAGAAATTAACACTAAGTGTTGGTTATTCTCACCCGGTAGTATTTGAAATTGAAGAAGGTGTTCAAGTTGAGTGTCCTTCTGCAACCGTAATTAATGTTTCAGGAATCGATAAGCAAAGAGTCGGTGAATGGGCTGCAAATATCCGTGCTGTTAGAAAACCAGAACCTTACAAGGGCAAAGGTATTCGCTACCAAGGTGAATATGTTCGTCGTAAGGAAGGTAAAACAGCAGGTAAGAAATAGTGCGAAAGGAGATCATGAACAATGCTTAAAAAAGTTGCTAAAAACATTGAGCGTAAACATCGCCACATGCGTGTTCGCGCCAAAATCAACGGTACTCCTGAGTGTCCTCGCTTGAACGTATTTCGTTCTAACTCGCACATTCATGCGCAGATTATCGATGATGTAAATAAAACAACACTTGTTGCGGCAAGTAGTGTTGATATGAAATTAGAAAAAGGTAGTAATATAGAAGCAGCAACAGCTGTTGGAGCAGAAATTGCAAAACGTGCAGCTGAGAAAAAAATTGTTAATGTTGTATTCGATCGTGGTGGATATGTTTATCACGGACGTGTGAAAGCATTAGCAGAAGCGGCAAGATCAGCCGGACTGAAATTTTAAGGAGGTCGTGCAATGGAACGCAAACCAATGGATCGCAAACCAAGAAGAGACCGCGAGCGCGATAAAGAATTTGAAGAACGCGTTGTAACTATTAACCGTGTAACAAAAGTTGTAAAAGGTGGACGTCGTTTCCGCTTTGCTGCACTTGTTGTTATCGGAGATAAAAAAGGACGCGTTGGTTTTGGAACTGGAAAAGCCAATGAAGTACCTGATGCGATTAAAAAAGCAATCGAAGACGCAAAGAAAAATGTCTTCACAGTACCTATTGTAAACGGTACGACAATTCCTCATGCTATTACTGGAAAATACGGTGCAGGAGAAATCTTCCTTAAACCAGCTTCCGAAGGTACAGGAGTTATCGCCGGTGGTGCAGTTCGTGCCGTGTTAGAGTTAGCAGGAATCAATGACATTTTATCTAAGTGTATCGGATCACGTACTCCAATCAACATGGTGCGCGCAACGATTACAGCGCTTAAAGATCTAAAAACGCTGGATGATATTGCTCGTCTCCGTGGTAAAAAACCAGAAGAAATTCGCGGTTAATCAGGAGGATATCGAACATGAAATTACATGAAATGAGTTATACTGAAGGTGCTAGAAGCAAACGTAACCGTGTTGGTCGCGGACCTGGTTCTGGTAATGGAAAAACTTCAGGTAGAGGTCAAAAGGGACAAAAGTCTCGTTCAGGTGGAGGAGTACGCTTAGGTTTTGAAGGCGGACAAACACCACTTGCAAGACGTTTACCTAAACGTGGATTCACAAACTTCATGCGTAAAGAATACGCAATTATTAATGTTGAAAGCTTAAACGTTTTTGAAAATGGTACAGAAGTTACTCCTGAACTATTAATCGAATGCGGTTTAGTAAGAAAAGAATTAGATGGCATTAAGATTTTAGGTCAAGGCGAATTAGAAAAGAAATTGGTTGTAAAAGCTAACAAATTCTCTAAATCTGCGGTGGCTGTTATTGAGCAGGCAGGCGGAAAAGCAGAGGTAATCTAATATGTTTGCCACTGTTGTCAGCATGTTTAAAAATAAAGATATTCGTAATCGTATCTTATTTACCTTAGCGATGTTGTTTGTCTTCCGCTTTGGAGCAGCGATTGTTGTTCCAGGGGTTGATACAACAAACTTGGTAAAAGGTGTCGATACCAATTCTTTATTAGGGATGATCAACCTATTGGGCGGTGGACTAATTCAACAATTGTCTATTTTCTCACTCGGTGTTGGCCCGTACATTACGGCATCAATTATTCTACAACTGTTATCAATGGATGTTGTTCCTTACTTAACTGAGTTATCAAAAGGTGGAGCTACTGGACGTAAACAGATTGATCGATACACGCGTTACCTTGCAGTTGTGCTAAGTTTTGTACAAGCATTTACTATGATGGTAGCCTTTGATCGTCAATATGGCATTCTGATTCAAGGAACGGCCGCTGAATATATCTATATCGCAACCCTTTTAACAGCTGGATCAATGTTCTTATTATGGATTGGTGATCAGATTTCAATGAAGGGAATCGGGAATGGAGTTTCCATCTTGATTTTTGCCGGAATTGTTGCACGTCTGCCATCCCAATTTATTCAAGCTTTTGAACAGCTTGTAGATACATCAAGTAGTAGCGCAATGTTTAGTGGTATTTTAAGTTTTGCACTTTATATTCTAGTATATTTGGTAATTATTGTTGCCGTTGTCATTACGCAAACGGCAGTACGTAAGATTCCAATTCAATATACTTCAAGTACGGTTCAAACAAGAAAGAAAGATATGACTTACTTACCGTTGAAAATTAATTCAGCGAGCGTAATCCCCGTAATCTTTGCATCTTCAGTTATGATTGCACCAGCTACAATTGCAAGTTTCTTTGAAGCAAATGCATTCACAACTGCTTTACAAAATATTCTAAATATGCAAAAACCAATCGGTTTATGTATATATGTTGTCTTGACGATTCTATTTACTTTCTTCTATACGAAGATGGTTGTAGATCCTGAAAAGATTGCCGAGAACCTTGGTAAATCAGGAACTTATATTCCTGGTATTCGCCCTGGTAGTGAGACAAAACAATATGTAAACAAAGTACTGATGAGAATCACAGTTTTAGGAGCTTTCTCGTTAGCAGCAATTGCTGCATTGCCTTATTTGATTCCGATGTTTACAAGCCTTCCTGCATCGATGGGACTTGGTGGTACTGGTATCATCATTGTTGTCGGTGTTGCGATGGAAACATGGAAATCATTAAAAGGTCAACTAACACAAAGATCTTATCGCGGATTTATTCAACGATAGAAGGTGAATGATAATGAATATTCTTATTATGGGTGGACCTGGTGCTGGTAAAGGTACTATGTCTGCGAAAATTGTAAAGGAATTCAATGTTAATCATATTTCAACTGGAAACATTTTCCGTAGTGAAATTGGAAAAGGTACTGTTCTTGGTTTAAAAGCAAAAGCTTATTCAGATCAAGGCTTACTAGTTCCAGATGAAGTTACAAATCCAATGGTTAAAAATTTCTTAGAAGGATTAGATAACAAAAATGGTTATTTGTTAGATGGTTATCCACGTACAATTGCTCAAGCGCAAGCGTTTGATGAACTTACAAAAGGTACCTATTTAGCAATTGATAAAGTTATTGCTCTGGAAATAGATTTTGAAATCTTAAAGGATCGTATAACTGGTCGTCGTATTTGTAAAGACTGTGAAGAGATTTATCATATTCATTCACATCCTTCTAAAGTTGAAGGTAAATGTGATAAATGTGGTGGAGAACTCTATCAACGAAAAGATGATACGATTGAGAGTTTAAGTGTTCGCTTAGGTGAATATAAAAAATCAACACAACCGGTTCTTGCTTATTATGAAGAACAAGGAATATTGAAAACTATTCAAGGTGATCAAAAGATCGATAAGGTTTGGCAAGATGTTTTAAAAGCTTTAGAGGTTTAAAATGACAAAAGCCAAATCGAAAAAAGAATTAGATTATATGCGAGAAGCGGGACGTATTGTTGCCCTTGCTCATAAAGCACTGGAAGAATTTATTCAACCGGGTGTTAGTAGCAAAGCAATTGATACTGTTGTGGAAAAGTTAATTCTTGAACACAATGCCACACCTTCCTTTAAAGGATTGTATGGATTCCCTGCTGCCACTTGCATTTCAATCAACAATGTCTTGGTGCATGGTATCCCAGATGATACAATTCTGCATCAAGGTGACATTGTATCAGTTGACATCGGTGCTTGCTATCATGGTTATCATGGAGATAGTGCATGGACTTATGCCGTAGGCGAAGTCAGTGAGGAAATTCATGATTTGATGGAAGTAACCAAGCAATCCTTGTACGAAGGTATGAAACAAGCCAAACCAGGGAATCGTGTAGGGGATATATCCCATGCTATTGCAGATTATGTATATAGCCATGGATATACAATCCCACAAGATTTTAGTGGTCATGGTATTGGAACTTCGGTACATGAGAATCCGATCGTTCCTAATTTTGGCCCACCGGGCAAAGGAATGCGTTTATTTGAAGGCATGACTATTGCCATTGAACCGATGGTTCATATGGGAAAGGCACAAACGCGTGTTCTTAAAGACGACTGGACAGTTGTCACGAAGGATGGAAGCGCAAGTGCCCATTATGAACATACGATTGCAATTACAAAAGATGGGTATGAAATACTAACAATATTAAGGGATAAGGAGGAACTTCCAGATAATGGCTAAGCAAGATGTTATTGAAATCGAAGGAGTTGTCGAAGACACTCTACCGAACGCAATGTTTAAAGTGAAATTAGCAAATGGACATGAGATATTAGCTCACGTTTCTGGTAAAATCCGCATGCACTACATTCGCATTTTACCAGGTGATCATGTTACAGTAGAAATTTCACCATATGATTTAACACGTGGGCGCATAACATTCCGGCAAAAATAAGCCGCGAATAAGGAGGAAAACGCATGAAAGTAAGACCGTCTGTGAAACCAATATGCGATAAATGCCGCGTCATCAAGCGTAAAGGTCGCGTCATGGTTATTTGTGAAAATCCGAAACACAAACAAAGACAAGGAAACTAATGGAGGTAATTGACTAATGGCTCGTATAGCAGGAATTGACATCCCTCGCGATAAGCGTGTGGTAGTGTCACTGACATATATTTATGGAATTGGCCGCACTACTTCAAGTGAAATTTTGAAGAACTGTGGTATCAGTGAAGACATACGTGTCAAAGATCTAAGCGAAGATCAAGAAAATGCAATTCGTTTAGAAATTGACAAAATCAAAGTTGAAGGAGATCTTCGTCGTGAAGTATCCCTTAACATCAAACGTCTAATGGAAATTGGATGTTACCGTGGAGTAAGACACCGTAAAGGTTTACCAGTTCGCGGACAACGTACTAAAACAAATGCTCGTACTCGCAAAGGTCCTAGACGTGCGATTCAAGGCAAGAAGAAATAGGATGATAGGAGGAAAGAATAATGGCAAATACTAATAAAGCTACACGTAAGCGCAAGGTTCGTAAGAATATCGCCCGCGGTTATGCTCATATTCATTCAACTTTCAATAACACGATTGTTACGATTTCGGATGAAAATGGAAATGCTATTGCATGGTCAAGTGCTGGTGCTTTAGGTTTCAAAGGTTCTCGTAAATCAACTCCGTTTGCTGCACAATTAGCAGGCGAAGCTGCTGGTAAAGCAGCTATCGATAACGGAATGAAAACAATTTCGGTTAATGTTAAAGGTCCGGGTCCCGGACGTGAAGCTGCTGTAAGAGCATTGCAAGTTGCAGGATTAGAAATTACAATGATCAATGATGTAACTCCTATTCCTCACAATGGTTGTCGTCCGCCAAAACGACCACGTGGATAATGTTAAACCTTATTGAGGAGGTATCGTATGCAAAAGTTTGAACGTGCACATTTTGAAGTAAAAGAATTTGTAGATTCTGAAAATTATGGTAAGTTCGTTATAGAACCACTTGAACGTGGATTTGGAACGACACTTGGTAATGCACTTCGTCGTGTTTTACTTTCTTCCCTTCCCGGAGGCGCTGTTTTTTCCATCAAAGTAGACAGTGTGTATCACGAATTTACCGCAATGAAAGGTGTTGTGGAAGACGTTACTGCCATCATCTTAAATATTAAGAGTTTAATTATTGATATTCAAGACGATGAAATCTATACACTACGTATTTCGAAACAAGGTCCTGGTATTGTTACCGGTGCTGATATTGTTTGCCCCGATGGTGTTGAAATTCTAAGTCAAGATTTATATATCTGTACTTTAGAAGAAGGTGGTTCTTTAGAAATGGAACTACAAGCACGCATTGGTCGTGGCTATGTTAGCGCAGATACGAATAAATCATTGTATCAATCTCCTAATCAACCTTTAGGAACTATCTATACGGATTCAATCTATACACCGGTTGAAAAAGTATCTTACAATGTTGAACCAACGCGTGTTGGGCAAAATGCCAAATATGACAAGGTTCTCTTAGAAATCTGGACAAATGGTTCGATTACCCCTCAGGAATCTGTGGCACTTGCCGCAAAAATATTAATTGACCACTTAGAACTTCTAACGAATGTTCATGAAGCAGTCAATGATATGGATTCACTAATGAAGGAAGCCCAAGGTGAAGTCCAAAATAAAGGACTTGTTATGATGATTGAAGATCTTGATCTTTCTGTTCGTAGTTATAACTGTTTAAAACGTGCTGGTATCCAGACCGTTGAAGAGTTAACACAACGTACTGAAGATGAGATGATGAGAGTTCGTAACCTAGGAAAGAAATCATTAAAAGAAGTAAAAGATAAGATTTATGACTTGGGGCTGAGCTTCAAATCATACGAATAGTAAGTAAAGGAGGACTCAACCAATGTGGAATCGTAAATTAGGACGTACTGCTGATCATAGAAAAGCAATGTTCCGTAATATGGCAACTAGCTTAATCGCAAAAGGCCAAATTGAAACGACTGAGATGAAAGCAAAAGAAATGCGTACGGTAATGGATGAATTAATTACATTAGCGAAACGTGGAGATTTACATGCTCGTCGTCAAGCAGCTAGCTTTGTACGTGATGTTGTCGTAGATGAAGTAAGCGGACAAACTGCTTTACAGAAACTATTTAATGAAATTGGTCCAAAATATGCAGACCGTAACGGTGGTTACACTCGTGTAGTGAAATCTTACAACCGTCGTGGTGACAATGCTACAATGGCTATCATTGAATTAGTTTAATCGAATCAATTTAAAACGGTAGAAATACCGTTTTTTTTATGTGTGTTTTAGTAGTAAAGGATAGATAGATCTAGTAGTAAATTAGGAGAATGAATCAGATTTGAACATTATAGTTGTATTTATATTATCAATTAACATATAATATTAAGAGGTATTATGAATGAAAGAGGAACCTATGAAAAAACTTATCGTTATATTAATCATCATCTCATTTTTATCGGGATGTACGAGTGATTCTAAAGAATCACAAAATAAATCTTTATTCAATGAGCAAGAATTAAAACAGTTAGAACAAAGTGGTATTGATATTGATCAATGTAAGTATCCAATATCACTTAAGAAAATGTTGAAGGATGATTTTAAGAAAGCTTATAGTGATCAATATTGTAATTTGCCTAAAGTAAACAATGCGATTGTGGTGAATGCTTTGTTTGATAAGAAAGTAGCTTTATCGGATATTAAAGAATATGCGAAACTTACGAATGTTCAAATAAAGAAAATCGATCGTTATTTAGCTTATAAAGATCAAAAGTTAAGTAAGAAAGAAATTGTTTTAAATGTTAATCTAAATAAAGATATAAAACCATATGAAGTAGTTGAAACAATTGAAGATACAAAAGATAGTACGATGTTAATTAATAAATATCATAAATTACCAGATGGATATCAACCTGAAAATTTAGTACCAACACCTAGTGCATGTACAAATGAGTATTCCTGTTTTCCTAATAATCAGTATATTGTGAAAGAGGCAGGCGATGCTTTTCAAGAATTAATCGATTTAGCGAAGGATGAAGGCATAACGATAACGGCAATCGCATCACTTCGAGATTATGCTTATCAAACAAGTTTATACCAACATTATCTAAATGCGAATGGACTTGAATATGCAGATCGCTACTTCGCAAGACCTGGCCAAAGTGAACATAACAGTGGATTAGCGATTGATATCACCTTAGATGGAATGGATTATACAACGATTGAAACACATCCTAAATATAATTGGCTCATCGATCAAATAAGTGATTATGGTTTTGTCTTACGTTATCCAAAAGATAAAGAAGAAGTAACCGGATTTTCCCATGAATCTTGGCATTTGCGTTATGTTGGTAAGACATGTGCTAAAGTATTAGAAATGAATAATTGGACACTTGAAGAATATTATGCAAGAAAGGCGATGTAAAGAATGAAGAAATTATTAATCTTAGTATTATCCTTATTACTAGTTGCCTGTTCCACATCTCCTAAAGAAGAAGTTAAGAAGCCAGCACCTAAAGATAGCGTTATTTCCTTTATCGGAGTTGGGGATAATTTAATCCATGATTCTATTTATAAAGAAGCAGATAAATTGGCAGGAACAGAAGGCGATGGGACTTATGATTTTACTGGAATGTATGAACCGGTGAAAGACGATATTAAAAAAGCCGATTTAGCCTTTATTAACCAAGAGACGATTCTAGGTGGTGATGATTTAGGCTTATCTGGTTATCCTACCTTTAATTCGCCAAGTGTGATTGCTTCCCAATTAAATCAAGTTGGCTTTGACTTAGTTAATACCGCAAGCAACCATGCTTTGGATAAAGGTATGCTTGGAATTGAAAATGCCAAAGCAACTTGGAGCAAAGAAAAAAATATGATTACAGCTGGAACCTATACCTCCAATGAAGATCGAAATAACATTCCGGTAATCAAACGCAAAGGAGTTACTTTTTCCTTTCTAGCGTACACCTATGGAACAAATGGTGTGAGTCTTCCAAATGATTACTGTGTTGCTTTATTTGATGATGCAAGAATCACAAGTGATGTCCAAGCGGCAAAAGAAGTAAGTGATGTGGTTATTGTTTCGGCACATTGGGGAGATGAGAATATGAATCAAACCAGTGAAATGCAGAAACATTATGCACAATTATTTGCGGATTTAAAAGTAGATGTAGTGATAGGAACTCATCCCCATGTGATTCAACCAATTGAATGGGTAAAGGGTACTACGGGAAATGAAACTTTAGTTGTCTATTCATTAGGTAATTTTTTAAGTGGAATGCTCGATGTTGGTAATGTATTAGGTGGAGAGATCAAGTTTGATTTTGTGAAGAATCAAAAGAGTAAAGAAATTAAAGTGAAGAATGTTAAATGGATTCCGCTTGTAACTCATTACAAGGGTGATCCTAATAATATAATGGAATCACGAAATAACTATAAGATATATCGATTAAGTGATTACAGTGAAGAAATGGCTAAGACGCATGGTTTAAATAATTATGAAGGACAAAGTGTCAAGGTAGATGATTTAATGGAACGAACAAAAAAGGTCATAGATGAGAAATGGATGATGGATTAATTATGAAACAGATAAAAGAGATTGAACAATATGCTCAGGATTACAAGGTTCCGATTATGCAACCAGATGGAATGCAATTTCTTTGTGACTATATCAAAAATAATGAGATTAAAACAATATTAGAAATTGGTACTGCAATTGGTTATTCCGCAATACGAATGGCCTTGATCAATGAAAACATTCATATTGTAAGCATCGAAAGAGATCATGAGCGATATATACAAGCAATTCAAAATATTCATGACTTTAAGCTAGAGAATCAAATTAAAGTCATTGAAGGAGATGCGTTTGATGTTGAAGTTGAAGGTGAATTTGATTTAATCTTTATTGATGCTGCCAAGGCTCAATATATTAAATTCTTTGAACGCTTTACTCCTTTCTTAAACAAAGGTGGCGTTGTTATCAGCGATAATTTAGCTTTTCATGGTTTAGTTAAAAGCAAGGAAGTCATTAAATCAAGGGGTTTAAGAGGATTAATTCGTAAGATTCGTATTTATATTGATTACTTAGTAGAAAATCAGGAATTTGATACCGAGTTTTTTGAAATTGGCGATGGAATCGCAATCAGTAAAAAGAAATAATCTTACGTATACTAGTTTAAATTCATTCAATTTATGTTACAATAAGTAAAAGAAAGTGGTGAAGATAATGAAAAAATTAATTCCTGCATTAGCAGTATTGGGTAGTGCGGTAGCATTCGCTATCTACAAACTCAAGAAAGATGAGCAACACAAAATTATGGAATTAGATCAAGATCTATTAGAAGATGAAGATTGTTGTTGTGGTGAAACATGTAGTTGTGAAGATGAATGTACTTGCCAACAAGACGAGCCTTGTGAAGCAAAGGAAGAGGCAACTTATTCTAATCCGGAGTATCCTAATTTATCCGATGAAATGGTAGAAAAGATCAAAGAAAAAAACGAGGAAACAATCAATGATTTAGCTGCGGAAGGTGACGTTAATCAAAATGAACGTCCGATCCAACATATTGTTAGTTTTAAAAATAAAGAAGACTTAGAAATATTCCGTAATAAATTAATTAATAAAGGTTTTGTCATTACCGAAGGTGGTAATGATTTGGAACTTGAAGTACTTCATATTTCAGATATTGATGCGGTTAAGATGATGTCCCATGTATTATATATAGCGGATGAAGCATATGCCTGTCATGGATCTTATAAAGGATGGCAAGCAAAAGTAACATATTAAAGACCCTAGGGTCTTTTTTTTCTATCAGTTCTGCTATATAATAATGTTTACGACAAGGAGGAAAGAAGATGCTAAAAAAACAAATTAATTATGTTTCTATTTTAATTACTGGTCTTTTTTTCTTTATCCTCGGTGTATGTTTTTTCACGAATCGTTTGGAAATATGGAACTGGTTATATCTTACTTTAGTCTTTGGATTATTAGTGATGGTAGGAATTCGTTTATTAAATATTATTATTAACTTTAAGAAAATTGAACATCTTTTTTCACAGATTATGGATATGCTCTTATGGATTGTTTTATTAATCTTTGCTTGGGCTAATCCAAGCTTGTTCACATCAATCTTTCCAAGGATAATTGGGTGTTGGATTTTACTTCATGCGATCAGTAAATGTTTTGTATTGAATGTAAAACGTCGGGATCATTTGAAAGGAATGTTAACTTCTTGGATTGGTTTAATCTTTGATTTGCTTATGTCTTTAATTTTATTGTTTGATCCCAATCATTATCACACCTTAATTTCTTATGCCATGGGTTGTTATTTTATGATCTATGGTGGTAATTCGGTACTTGAATTTGTTCGTGAAATCGTACCGAATAATAGTGGAACTAAAATGGTAAAGAAAATCCAATTAGCGATTCCACCTTTTTTGGCGGCACTGTTACCAGGTAGATTAATGAATTTAATCTTAAATAAAAAAGCAGAAGATGTTATTAAAGAAGAATTTGAAGCAATTAAAAAAGATATCCCTATCGATTTAGAAGTTATGGTTCATTTAGCTCCTAGTGGGCCTGCGATGTTTGGCCATGTTGATTTAATCTATCGAGATATTGTTATTTCGTATGGTTGTTATGATCCTCATCATCGAAAAGTAAATGGAACCTTAGGGGATGGCGTGGTAATAGTTGCTCATCGAAAGGATTATTTAATTAATTGTTTAAAAAACGAAAATAAAATATTAGTTGGTTTTGGTTTAAGTTTAGTTCCGCATCAAAAAACGATGCTGGATGAAAAGATCAAAGAAGTATTCGCTAGTTTTGTTGATTTTCAAAGTGATGAAGAATTAAAAAGAAATGGTTTACCTTATAAAGGTGAATGTGATGATTATATTTCACGGATTACTAGAAACTGTGAGAATGCTCATTTTTATAAGATTAAGAAAGGTAAATTTCATACCTTCTTTGTTTTATATACAAACTGTGTATCTTTTGTTGGGAATCTAATTGAATGTGTCGGTTTAAATCTTGTTGATTTATCCGGAATTATTTCACCTGGATCGTATTATGATTTTTTAAATAAGCAATTTATGAGTGAAAAGAGTTTTGTAATCGCAAGAAAATTATATACAAAAAAAACGATAAAAGAATTAGAAAAAGAAATAATTTAATATATGAATTCTTAAATCATTGGATGATAAGGGTTTCATTATGAGTAATGCTTGTATTAATAGGCTTTGATGTTTATAATTAAACATTGGGAACGTAATAAAGAAATAAACGAGGTGAAAAGGATGAAGACAATTGAAGTAAAAGATTTAACTTATTCTTATGATGGTGAAGAAAATGCAGTTGATCATGTATCCTTTTCAATTGAACAAGGAAGTTATACGACGATTATTGGTCATAATGGAAGTGGAAAGTCGACGATTGCGAAGTTGTTGATTAATCTATTAGTTAAAGATGAAGGAACCATTATATTAGATGGTTTAGAATTAAATGAAGAAAATGAATATGCAATTCGTGATAAAGTAGGAATTGTATTTCAAAATCCAGATAATCAATTTATTGGTTCAACGGTAGCGGATGATATTGCCTTTGGTTTAGAGAATCATCAAGTACCACAGAATCAAATGGAAGAAATCATAAATAAATTTGCGCAACAAGTCAATATGAGTAAATATCTACAGAGTGAACCAACTCGTTTATCCGGAGGGCAAAAACAGCGAGTAGCAATTGCTGGTGTTTTAGCTATGTCACCGGAAATTATTATTTTTGATGAAGCAACGAGTATGTTAGATCCACAAGGAAAAGCTGAGATTAATAAATTAATCCAAACCATTCATGATGTTTCTAAGTTAACGATTATTAGCATTACCCACGATATTGAAGAAGTCGCACATTCGGATTATGTTTTAGTGATGGATCAAGGTCATATTGTGATGCAAGGCTTACCGGAAGAAATCTTACAGCGGGAACGTGAATTAATAAACTTAAAATTAGATATTCCTTTTGCGTTAAAATTTTGTAAAGCACTTCATTCCTATGGAGTCGATGTAGCACCATGTACGACGTTGGAAAGGGCGGTGGAAGAAGTATGCCAATTACATTTAAAGAAGTAAGTCATATTTATAATGAAGATAGCCCTTTTTCCTATGTAGCGTTAGATAACATTTCTTTAGATATTAAAGAAGGCTCTTTCACAGCGATTATCGGGGAAACCGGAAGTGGAAAGACAACCCTTGTTCAACATTTAAATGCATTATTATTACCGAGTAAAGGCACCATTGAAGTATTAGATCGTACCATTGTTGGAGGCGTAAAACCAAAGCACTTAAAAGAATTACGGCACCGGGTTGGTTTAGTATTTCAATTTCCTGAATATCAATTATTTGAAGAAACAATCTTAAAAGATATATGTTTTGGGCCAAAGAATTTTGGTGTAAGTGATGAAGCGGCAATTGAGCGAGCATCGAAGGTATTAAAAATTGTTGGCTTAGATGATAGTTATTTAGAAAAATCACCTTTTAATTTATCTGGTGGTCAAAAACGACGGATTGCGATTGCGGGGATCTTGGCAATGGAGCCGGAAGTTTTAGTATTAGATGAACCAACCGCTGGACTAGATCCACAAGGTGCCTTAGAGATGATGAATCTATTTCAAACAATGAATAAAGAATTTCATAAAACGGTATTAATTGTAACCCATGATATGGAACATGTATTAAATTATTGTGAAGAAGTAGTGGTAATTCATGATGGTAAACGGATGAAGCAGTGTAGCGTTCATGATTTTTTTGCGCAAGTAGATTTACTTCATGAATTAAAGATTACACCACCCGCCATTATTCGTTTAAGAGAAGACTTAAAGAAGCAAGGCTTTCAATTAGATGACCATATTTTAAGTGTGGATGAACTTGCTAGAGCGGTTTCAAAAGAGGTGAAAGTATGAAGAACTTTGCCTTAGGACGCTATCTTCCTTTAGATTCACTCATTCATCGAATGGATCCAAGAGCAAAGATATGTGCAATGTTAATCTTTGTGATTGCGATCTTTATTCCTTCTGGATATTATGGTTATGTGATAATTGGAAGTAGTGTATTGCTTTGTACCTTACTTGCAAAGTTGAAACTTAATTTCATTTGGCGAGCAATGAAACCAATGTTGTTTATGTTGGTGTTTTTATTGGTTATTAATGTTTTAGTAGTAAGAACTGGTTATGTTGTGATTGCCCTTGGTAGCTTTAAAATATATAGCGATGCGATATCACAGACTTTATATATCGTGATTCGTTTAATGATGATGATTGTCGTAACTACGATTTTAACGGCAACCACAAAACCACTTGATATGACACTTGGGATTGAAGATCTTTTATCACCCTTTAAAAGATTTCATGTACCTGCCCATGAGATTGCGATGATCATTTCCATTGCGTTACGTTTTATTCCAACTTTGATTGAAGAGACACAACGAATCATGAAAGCTCAAAGTTCACGGGGAGTCGATTTAGAGGAAGGTTCCTTGTTTAGTAAAATAAAAGCTATTTTATCATTAATTATCCCATTATTCTTATCGGCTTTTCAACGTGCTGATGATTTAGCGAATGCAATGGAAGCAAGAGGTTATAACCCAGGGGGCACACGGACTCGCTACAAGGTTTTAAAGATGCACATGAGGGATTATTCACTTTTAGTTGTTTGTGGCTTAGTCCTTGTTTCTGTTGGTGCTGTTGCGGTGATTGGATTATGAGATATAAAGCGATTGTTGCCTATGATGGAAGTAATTATTGTGGATGGCAAACTCAAAAACGTGGTGATTCAATCGAAGAAACCATTGAAAAAGCATTGAGTACGATGCATAAATGTAAAATTAATATTGTGGGAGCAGGTAGAACCGATGGTGGAGTTCATGCTTATGGTCAAGTATTCCATTTTGATAGTGATAAAGTAATTGATAGTGAGCATTATACTAGAGGGTTAAATTCACTTTTACCCCATGATATTAGAATTCAATCAGTCGATCAAGTAAGTGATGATTTTCATGCTCGCTTTAGTAGTACAGCCAAACAATATGATTATTTAATAAGCAAGGAAATAAAGAATCCAATCCTTCAAAAATATATGAAACTTGATTGGGCTGAACTGGATGTTGAAGCGATGCGAGAATGTGCAAAGGTATTTGTAGGAACCCATGATTTCACAAGTTTCACTAGTAATAAAATTGATCCTCGTAAATCAAGAATTCGCACCATTGATAAGATTGAAATAATCAAAGAAAAAGATTATCTTCGTTTAATCTTTATTGGCAATGGTTTCTTAAGATATATGGTACGAATGATTGCCCAAGTTTTAATCGAAGCAGGGAAACATACTTTAAGTAAAGATGATTTAATTTATATGTTAGAGGCGAAGGATAAAGATATCAATCGTTATAAAGCAGAAAGCCATGGTTTATATTTAATGAAAGTATTTTATGAGGAACGTTTATGAAAGCGAATTATCATACCCATACAAGAAGATGTTATCATGCGATTGGTAGTGATGAAGAATATGTCGTATCGGCAATTAAAGCAGGATACGATGTTTTAGGTTTCTCAGATCATACTCCTTGGGATTATAAGAGTAAGTTTCAAGCTAATATGCGAATGCCTTTAAATCAATTTGATGATTATTATAATAGTATTTATAAGTTAAAAATTAAGTATCAAGATCAAATAAAGATATTAATTGGTTTAGAATGTGAATACTTTGAAGAATATATGCCTTGGTTAAAAGATTTTATTATCGAAAAGAACATCGATTATATCTTATTAGGAAATCATTATTATCAAAGTGATGAAAAGCAAATATATTTTGGTAGAGCATGTGCTACCATTGAAATGTTGAATGTTTATGTCGATGAGTGTATAAAAGGAATGAAGACAAATTTATATTCTTATCTAGCTCATCCAGATTTATTTATGCGCGCTTATCCAAGTTTTGATGAAGCCTGTATTGAGGCAAGTTATCGACTATGTGAGGCAGCGAAACAATATGATATACCACTTGAATACAATTTATCCGGAGTCGCTTATAATGAAATGTTGAAGGTAGAGGAATATCCACATCCTAAGTTTTGGGAAATTGCTAGTAAAGTTGGGAATCGAGTTATGATTGGTGTCGATGCTCATGATAATAAAGATCTTGAAAACAGTAAACGAAGGAAGCAAGCAGAAGATTTTTTAAATCGTTTAGGTTGTAATCTTGTGGAAGAAATTGACTTAAAGGACTTCAATTTAGGTAACTTAGCTTAAATTGAACGAAATATCTTTAAATATATTAATTTATATTGACTTATTAGGATTAAAACGATAGAATAATACAAGGCACGTTTATGCCTTTGTAGCCCCGGAAACTACATCGGAAAGGAAGAATTATTATGCGCCAAACAACTTTTATTAAACCAGCAGAAGTGCAACGTACTTGGTATGTTGTCGATGGATCTGGAAAAACTTTAGGACGTCTTGCTACGGAGGTAGCTAGTGTTCTTCGTGGGAAAAACAAACCTACGTACACGCCAAACGTTGACTGTGGAGATTTTGTTATCGTTCTTAACGCGGATCAAATTGAACTTACAGGAAACAAAATGGAAAACAAAAAATACTACTCACACTCTATGCACCCAGGTGGATTACGTACGCGTACTGCTAAGGTGATGAAGGAACAATACACGGTTGAATGGGTTGAAAAAGCCATTTACGGAATGCTTCCTCATACAAGACTTGGAGATGTACAACGTACACATTTATTTGTATACAAAGGTAGCGAACATCCACATGTAGCACAACAACCAGTTGAACTGGTTATCAAAGGTTAAGGAGGAATAAGAGATGGCAGCTAAGAAAACTACAGTTACTTACATCGGCACTGGTCGCCGTAAGACCTCTGTTGCTCGCGTCTTTATGACTCCGGGTAAAGGGAACATCGTTGTTAATGGTAAGACATTAGACGAATACCTACCATTAGAAACTCTACGTATGGTAGTACGTTCACCACTTGATTTAACAGAGACACTTACTCAGTTCGATATTAAAATCAATGTAAACGGTGGCGGATACACTGGTCAAGCCGGTGCAATGCGTCATGGTATCACAAGAGCATTAATGGAAGCTAGTCTTGATTACCGTCCTGCGCTTAAGGCTGCAGGTTTCGTAACACGTGATCCACGTGCGAAAGAACGTAAGAAATACGGTTTAAAATCAGCACGTCGTGCTCCACAATATTCAAAGAGATAGAAACTTCAGTTTTCTATACTCACGTACAACTATGTACACTCACAAAACCTCATTTTATGGGGTTTTTTGTTTTTTGCATAAGTAGGTGCGATGCGAAGGTACTAGTTAGGTAGTGTCAAGCTAAGTAATTAAGACATAATAAATTTGGACACGTAAGACATTATCATTTCCAAATCAAACTTTGTTTCTGGCTGCTTATGAATTTTTGTTTACTCTACCAAATTAAATGATATAATGGTGATAGAAAAAGGAAGCAAATCATTACTTCCAAGGGTGGGCGATAATCATGAGAAAAATCAAACGATTCGCATTAATGTCAAATACATCAAAAACGGTACTTTTACTTGTAATGGGAACGATTTTATCTATCGGGATTAGAGTTTTATTTCAACAAG
Organism: Erysipelotrichaceae bacterium; assembly: GCA_036642795.1. Classification (GTDB taxonomy): domain Bacteria; phylum Bacillota_I; class Bacilli_A; order Erysipelotrichales; family Erysipelotrichaceae; genus JAVXTH01. The sequence continues at coordinate 13,445 of JAVXTH010000011.1, read as the reverse complement.
GTGTAATAAATAACGTAATCGCTTTACTAATAACGATTGTTATAACGCTTATCACAGTGATTCTAGTTCGAAAAATAAAGTAATCTATTTTTTAGCTTTCTAAAAGATGTATCATAGGGATAAGCTTCCTTTAAACAACATCATTCTGCCCACTCTTCCATTGTCATCTTAGGGTTCTTGAATATTTTGATTCAAGAACTTTTTAGTTAAAAGAATGTGTGGCTATTGCCTTCTTATATGTGTTAATATTATAGATATAATTTCAAAATTTAGAAATGAATCGATTGTTATGAAGGGGAAGATAATAAAAGCGTTAGGTGAAGCTTATATTATTAGGAGGATGAAACAAATGGAGGAAATGCTACTCATTGTTAACTATGGGTTAATCTTATTGTTTGGTATTTTTGTATCGATATTGTTAACGGGAGGAATCAAAAATAAAAAGGATTATCCAGACACTTTTTTCTTTTGTGTTTTTATGCTTGTTATACAAGCTGTTTGCTCCGGCGTTTTTGGTGTTGATTTCACAAAGAAACTCTATCCATTGATTACCCATCTCCCATTAATTATATTTTTGGTACAAGTTTTAAAAAGAGAACTCGGTATGTCGATTGTCGCTGTATTAATAGCTTATTTTTGTTGCCAACTACCTTTTTGGATTGGTATTCTAGCCCAAGCTGTATTTAATAATAGTTATATATATCAATATATTTATTCGCTTATGACGCTTGTTTTTTTCTATTTAATTCATCACTTTTTCGCAAAGTATGCTTATCAAGCAATGACTTATTCAAAAAAATCATTGTTTCTATTTGGCTTTCTGCCAGCAGTCTATTATATTTTTGATTACACTTCAACCGTCTATACCAATGCTTTCTATATGGGAATCAAAATGATGAATGAATTCTTTCCAACCGTAATGGTTCTCTTCTATATTTGGTTTATTGTTGCTTATCATGAAGAAGTTCAAAAGAAAGCAGAGGCTGAATTAGAAAAGGATCGATTGATCTTACAGATGGAACATGCGAAAACACAATTGGGTGTTTTACGTTCTGGCCAAGAACAAGCAGCTATTTATCGTCATGACTTGCGTCATCATATTACGATGCTTGATAGTTTTGCACAGCAAGGAGAACTTAATCAAATCAAGGAATACCTTGCCCAGGCTCAATATCAATTGAAGAGCATCACGCCAATGTATTTCTGTGAAAATGAAGTCGTAAATCTGATTCTTTCTTCTTTTATAAATAAAGCAGAAGAACATAAAGTTATTTTAAATATTAAAGCAAATCTACCAAAAGAGATTAATATTCTAGATACAGAATTATGTTCCGTTATTTTAAATGGTTTAGAGAATGCACTACATGCGGTTGTTAAGATTCAAGATGAAAGCAAACGCAATATTTCATTTGATTGTAGTGTTAACAAACAGATGTTGTTAATTAAGATAAAAAATACTTATTTAGGAGAAGTTCAAATGGAAAATGGAGTACCTTTCACAAAGGAAGTTGATCATGGATTTGGGTGTAAAAGTATTCAATCAATCGCAAAAGCTAGAAAAGGTTTATGCGAGTTTTCTCTTCAGGATGAAATATTCACATTGAAAGTTGTACTTCCTTTTGAATGATTGAACCACTTATAATTTAAATGTGAAGAATTGATAGAAAGGATTTATTTTTGATTCGAATTATTTAAGTTTTATGTTATAATATTTTCATGCCAAATTTTAAATTAAAACTATTGCTGTATTTCGCAATCCTATCCGTATCGACCTTATTAATATCCAATCTTGCCGCCATAAAATTATGGGACTTTTTTGGTATTGCCGTAGATGGAGGAGTTATCCTATTTCCACTTACTTATATTATTGGTGATTTAATCGTTGAGTTTTACGGAGAAAAAATTGCTAAGAATATTATTCTAGCGGGTTTCTTTGTTAATATCATTGCCATTATAGTATTTAATATTGTGATTGCTTTACCAGTATATGAAGGATGGACAATGCAAAGTGCTTATGCAAGTGTATTAGGATTTGCCCCACGTATTATAATGGGATCACTCATTGCTTATGTTTGTGCGAATTTGTTTAATAATTTTATTTTCACGAAATTAAAGAATGGAACCGGCATCTTTTCAAGAAGCTTTATCGCACGTGCTCTTGGTTCTTCCACTTTTGCTCATATCATTGATTCGGCAATCTTTGAAACAATTGCCTTTCTAGGTGTGTTAAGCTTTCATGAGTTTTTGATTCAAGCATGTTTTGCTTATGTGCTTGGTATTAGTTTTGAAATAATATTAGCACCACTTGAAGCAGTGATTGCGAAAAGAATAAAGAGGGAATATGACAAAATATAAAAACAACAATCAATTCAGTTTTGAAATCACAAAAAGAATACCAGGACAATTAGGACGTGCTGGTATTATTCATACACCCCATGGTGATATTAAAACACCAGCTTTTATTACCGTAGGAACCAAAGGCGAAGTACGTTTTGTATCGATGGAAGATATGTTAGCTATTGAAGCTCAAGCAATGCTTAGCAATGGCTATCATTTACGTAACACGTCTTATGAAATGGCTGAAAAAGGTGGACTTTCATCTTGGTCTGGTTGGGATGGTCCTACCATTTCTGATTCAGGTGGATTTCAAGTAATGTCACTTGGATCGGGGTTTGGTAAGGTTGTTAGTATGAAACGTGAAAACGAAGTAATGAATACAAAACAAAAAGATCGATTTGCGAAAGTTAGTGAAGAAGGAGTTCAGTTTCATGATCCAATTACAAATCAAGAAGATTTTATTGGACCAGAAGAATCGATGCAAATTCAATGTCGCATCGGTGCTGATATCCATATGGCTTATGATGAATTAACTTCACTTGCGGATGACTATGATTACAATGTAGAAGCATTAGCACGTACGGAGCGTTGGGCAGTACGTAGCATTGATGAACATAAGATCCATTGTGATGAACTAGGTTATCATCAATCACTCTATGGAGTACTACAGGGAGGTCGTTGGGAAGACTTACGACGTTCAACCGCAGCTAAGTTTGCGAAGATGGATTTTGATGGCTATGGCCTTGGTGGTGCTTTTTTAAAGGAGAGTCTTGGCGATATTTTAAAATGGTGTTGTGAAGAACTACCTGAAAATAAGCCACGGCATTTGCTAGGCTTATCGCATCCGGATGATATTTTAATCGGTACCCAAATGGGAGCGGATACCTTTGATTGTGTTGCCCCTACCAGAGAGGCACGTCATGGGAAAATCTATACGAAGCATGGGAATATCAATATCTTGAAATTCGCGGATAGTCGTGAATTGTTGGATGAGAATTGTGATTGCCCAACCTGTAAAGCAGGATGGACTAGAGGTGCATTGCGAGCCCTTTTAAAATCAAGTGATCAAGACGAAAGACGTAAGTATTTTAACTTGGCATCGATTCATAATTTGCGATTTATTATTCGCTTAACCCAAGAAATAAGAGCTGCGATTTTGAATGATACTTTTGAAGAATATAAAGAAGAATTCTTAAAAGATTATTATTAAAATAGGATATGAAATTATTCATATCCTTTTTCTATGTTCATAAATGTGAATGATTAATTTTGCATGAATATTTCAGTTATATAAGCTAACTCTGAAGATGGAACTTTAATTTGATATAACTCATTCGCAAGTGATAAACTCTGTTCAACGGTATTCATTAAATTATGATTGGTATTAATAAAAGTACTAAGTTTTAAATAATCCCAAGGTTCATTTTTAATAACTCGTTCCAGCATACAAATACAATGACATAAGTACTTAACTGCGATTTGATCACTATAGGGTATATTGAGTGTTTTAAGAGTTTTGTTTAAACATTCTAATAGAATATCAACGGCTTTATCACAATCAATAAAGGTTGTGATATTACGGATAATTTTATTTGTAATGTTAATAATAAAATTGTCTTTTGTGGCATCGGTTTTAACGGTTGTGAAATCATGAGAGGTAGTATTAATTAATAAAGAATCAATATCAGTTACGGAATGATAACTCTTTTCCACAATCTGTAATAGCCATGGCAAATTGATCGGATAGATACTTCGAGAGGTAATTCCGGTTTCTTTTAATATGTAATCACTAATCGAAGTTAATGGCTGCATATCACACATGATTAATATACTAGATCCTTTCGCAAACTTAATTGCTTTAATGCAGGCTAGTTCTAATAAGTCATTTAGTTGCATATCATTTTTAAAATTTAATGCTTCTAATTCATAATCTCCAGGAATTGCTGTTCGTACATAGTTAACCATATCACTCGCAGTTGAATCGCCATGACAAATAACCAAGATTGGCACGCTAATTTTATTTGTATATTGATTTACGATTGCTAGATAGGATGCCAAGAAATCAATTTCTTTATTAGAAAATTTGATTTGATATAAATCTTTAAAACTATTGAAGATCTCTTTTGATATTTCATATTCAGTTGAATATATTTGCTGAGTTATCGAAGCAACATAGGGGATATCTTCTTTACTATTTGATAATTCAACCCGTTTTAAAAGATTGGTTATATGAAGAAGAATGCCATAGAGAAGATGAATATTATATTGAACTGCTTTAAATTGTGGATGTTTTAAAAGAATTGACATAACCGATTGAAAAACAAAAGGATGAATATTATTTTTAAGTGCATTTAATTGCGCTTCTCCACAAGTTTTTAAACATAAAATATTCTCTCTTGCATAATCTTCAATATTATCTAAAGATTCAATATCTACATTGAATTCATCAACAAATTGATTAAGACGTAAGGAAGAAAACTTTTTAGGTGCTTCTTTAAAATGGGTGATGGAATCACTTTCACCATCTTTGTTGAATAAGAAATATTCATTTGCATAAGAAGAGATTAAATTAATAATACTTACCTTAGCTTGAGAACTGTTATTATTATAAGCCAACATTTCTTGTGATAAATCATGGAAACTTAAATGCAGGGTATGTGTTTTTGATTTCAAACTGCTTAAATATGCTTTTGAACAAGCTAATCGTATTTCATTTTTTAATTGAGTAATATTATCTTCATATTTCATATTAATAAAACATACGATTATATCTTTATGAATCTTAATTGGATTTCCAATTTCCTTAGCTTCTTTCGAGAATAAATCTAATACTAATTCTAATTTTTCATAATATCCATGTTTATCAATATCAGATAAATGAATATGAACTGGCATATATTGAAATATTTTATTTGTATCATCGCCATCGGTTGATTCCACAATCGATGCGATGAACATAACTTTTAGTTTTTGTGAAGAAGTCTCGCCAAAGCGGCTATAGGAATTTTGATTGATAATTGAAATAATTAATTCTTTGGAAGAGATTGATAAATATTGAATTTCATCAAGAAATATAATTCCACCTTGACTTGATTCTAATAAGCCACGTTTGAGTTTTTGATCTTTTTTTATATCTCTAGATACACCGAGTAATAATTGAGCAAACAATTCCGAGTTTTTCGCATAAGTACGACAATGAATGGTCGCAAAGGGAGCATTTTTTTCTTTTGCTTTTGAACGTATTGCATATTGATACATACTAATCGCAAATTTAGTTTTCCCAACTCCTGGATTCCCACTAATAATCGTATGAAGACCAAAAGGTGGATAAGAAACGGCAGACTTAGCTTTTAAGATTGATTCACTTAGACTTCCGTTGGCACCAATGATTGAATCTAAATCATTGTCATTCGATTCAACTTGGGAAATTTCTTCACGCTTCGGATGTAAGAATTGCGATAACAATTCACCTTTCGCAATCATCGAAGGAATAAAGTCACATTCAAAGCTTTGCATTAACTGACCATAGTCAAGATATAATACTGGCTTGTTTTGAACTTTAATTAATTTTCCTTCTTTCCATAAAATATTTAATTCTTTTGATACATTTGCACGATCCATTTTTAGTTCAATGGCTACTTCTAAGGCATCAACGCCACTTAAGTCTAATTGATTTTTTCTTATCAATGATTCAGTTGTTGTATGAACATATTGATAAATCAAATCCTTTTTACTTGTTTTGGTTTTCATAATTAGCTCCTTTGAATTAATTGTGTATAAATATAATTATAAAGTTGTGTTGATTTAGTTAACTTTAAGAATACGCTTACACCCTTGTATGAAATAAACATGTAAATTATAACACACATTATATTTTAGTGAGTAAAATTTTACTAAAAATATTAATATTACGATAAATAGGGGACTTTTTAAACAACACACATCTAATATGTGTATGTTAAGTGCGAAATTTTGAATTAGTAAAAGTGGATGATACAATGGCAACATGAAAAAGAAAGGAAAAAAAATATGGTTAAATTATTATTGTTAAGTCATGGGAACCTATGTATGGAAATGGTTGAAACTGCAAAGCTCATACTAGGTGATGTAGAATGTTTACACTGTATTCCGATGCCATCTGGAATTGATCTGGCTCGTTATAAAGAAAACATTAGAACGGAAATAAACGAATCCAGTGATGGCATTTTAATTTTAGTTGATTTATTTGGTGGTACACCATTTATGACAACTTCAATGATTGTTGGAGAAGGGGGTAATAAGACAGATATTGAAATTGTTACCGGAATGAATCTTCCAATGGTATTACAATTAGTAACATCCTTGGAGAATAAAACGTTATTAGAATTAAAGGAAATCGCATTAGAGAGTGGTAAAGAAGGAATTTCAGAATTAACAAAAGTTTTCGACAATTAATCCATGTAGTTCTAATGGAATATAAAAAGGGAAAGGAGGACACGTAAATGAGTATAAAAATGATTAGAATTGATGATCGATTGATTCATGGACAAATTGTTACGGCATGGGCGAAAAATTTAAATATTAAACGCATTTGGATTATCGATGATGGCGTAAGTAAAGATCTATTTATTAGTAATGTAATGCAGATGGTTGCACCATCGGATACAAAACTAGTAATCACAGGAACCGATCAGATTGAAACCTTAGTAAAAGAATATGATGCATCTGATATGAATACCTTAATCTTAATAAAGATTCCAAGTGTTGCGAAACAAGTTTTTGATGCAGATGTATTACTAAGAGAATTAAACGTTGGTGGAATTGGAGCTGGACCAGATCGAAAGAAATTATTTAAGAATATTTCGGCAAGTTCTTTAGAAATTGCAACGCTTAAAGAAATTAAAAAATTAGGCGTTAATGTTTATTTCCAAGTAACACCAAATGAAAAACAAACTATATTTGATAATTAAAAAAAAGGAGAGGTGAATATTTATGTTTATTCAAGCATTATTAGTAGGTATTTGGGCATGGCTCAATGGTGGAGTATTTTGTGAATACCTTGTTTGGATTGTTAGAGGAGCACCACTAGTAAGTGGAGCTTTTACAGGATTATTATTAGGTGATTGGCAAACAGGTGCCATTATTGGTGCATCGATTCAATTGCTTTACATGGGGAATGTTACGGTTGGTGGAATTTCATCGTATGACAAATGTTATGCGGGAATCATTGCCACAGCAGTTACCATTGTTTCTCATCAAACACCAGAAATTGGTGTAACATTAGCTATATCTTTAGGAACATTAGGATTAATCGCAGGAAATGCTTCTATGACGATCAATGTATTCTTTGTCCATATGGCAGATAAATATATTGAGTCTGGTGAAACAAAATGGATTTGGGTTTATAACTGGTTACTTCCAATGATTTTAAATATTTTCTTATATGGAGTACCTGCATTCTTAGCTGTATATTTTGGAGCTACTTATTTAGAAGGATTTATGAGTTCTTTACCAGTATTTGTAAACAATGCCTTAACAACAGTTGGAAAAGTTTTACCAGCATTAGGAATTGCTTTAATGTTAAAAACAGTTTACAAACCTAAGTTTGCTGCCTTTGCAATGGTTGGTTATTTATGTGTAGCTTATATGGGATTTGATATTATTGCTTGTGCAATTTTAGGAAGTGCTTGTGCCGTATTATATTGGACACTTGATTTAGATAAATTAACACAGGAGGTTGAATAAGATGACTACAAATGTTGAAGTTAAAACAAATGAAAAGAAATTAACACGTGCGGATTTAATCAAATGTTTCCTTATTTGGGAAGCTACTTCAGAATCATGTTTGAGTTATGAACGTTTAATGTCCTTAGGTTTTTGTCACTCAATGGTTCCTATCATTAATCGTCTTTATTCAACGAAAGAAGATCGTGTTGAAGCTTTACGTCGTCATATGACTTTCTTTAATACTGAGAATAACTGGGGAGCTTTCATACCAGGAATCGTATGTTCAATGGAAGAAGATTTAGCAAATGGTGGTAGTGTTGATAGTGAAGCTATCAGTAACGTAAAACTTGGACTTATGGGTCCATTAGCCGGAATTGGTGATACCATTACTCAAGGTTTATTAAAGACAGTATTATTAGCTATTTGTGTTGATATGACACTTAGTGGAAATGTAGCTGGTCCAATTATTTATGCAATTGCATTCGGAATCTATTTGATTTCAATGGGTATGATTACATTCTCTCAAGGATATAAATTAGGGCAAAATGTATTAGCAAAAATTACGAATCCAATGATCATGAAGAAGATTACCAATTGTTTATCAATTTTAGGTTTAACAATTGCTGGTGCGATGATTATTAATAACGTTAATATTACAACGCCATTAACAATCGTAGCGGGTAATTCAAAGGTTGTTATTCAAGATCTATTGAATTCAATTTTACCGGGCATGTTAAGTATTATCTTCGTTGTTTCAAGTTTCTTATATTTAAAGAAAAATGGTAATGTATTCCGTTTGATGATTATATTATTTGTAGTTGCAGCAGCTTGTTCATTAATTGGAATTCTATAGGAGGAAAAAAATGAGAAAAACATGGTTAAGTGAAGTTATAGGTACAGAAAAAGCAGCAATTGGTTTGGTTCATATGTTACCATTACCATCCGATCCAATGTATGATGAAAAAGGTGGTATGGAAAAAGTATATCAAGCAGCTCGTCACGATTTAATTGCCTTACAAAATGGTGGAGTTGATGCAATCCTTTTCACAAATGAATTTTCCTTCCCGTATCAAAAAGTAGTTAAAAGAGAAATTATTGCTTCTATGGCCATGATTATTGGTAGATTAAAAGCAGAAATCACATTACCTTATGGAGCAAATGTAATCAGTGATCCAATGGCAAGCATTGAATTATGTGCTGCGATTGATGGTAAATTTACTCGTGGAACTTTCTCAGGAGCTTATGCAACAAACTTAGGTGTAGTTAGTACAGCAGCTGGTGAATATGTTCGAAAACGTCATACGCTTGGAATTGACAGTTTAAAAATGGTTCATTATGCTTTACCTGAATCAAGTGCTAGCCTTGGTAATTTAGATATTATGACATCGGTAAGAAGTGCTCTATTTAATGATATGCCAGATGCACTTGGTGTTTCAGGAAGTGTTGCAGGTTCAAAAGCGGATATGAATTTAATTCGTCAAATTAGAGAAGAAAAACCAGAAGTAGTATTATTTGCTACAACCGGAGTTAACATCGATACAATTGAAGAAACATTTGAATTAGCAGATGCAGCTTTCATCGCAACTCATTTCAAAGTTGATGGAAAATTTGAAAATCCAATTGATGAAGAAAGAGTACGCAAATTCATGACGAAAATGAAGCGTTATCGTAGTGCTTAAAACAGTTATATTTGATTTTGATGGAGTTGTAATTGATACGGAAGTTGTATATCTTGAAAGTGTTAAAGAATATTTAAAAACACTTAATATTGAAACAACGATTCAAGCCATTCAATATATTGTTGGAATGAAAATGGAAACAATTACTAAGAACTTACAAGATCAGTTTGCTTTACAAGCCTATTCAATTGATGAATTAATAAAAGGTCAACGTGCCATTTTTAATCAAAAAATGAGCAGTAACGATATAACGTTGATGCCTGGCATTAAAGCATTTTTGAAAACATTAAAACAAAAAGAAATTAAATGCATTCTTGCTTCCTCTTCTTCTAGAGATTATTTATGTAACTTACTAAATCAATTTAAAATTGAAGAATATTTTGATTTTATAGTGAGTGGAGAAGAAGTGAAGAATTCTAAACCTCATCCAGATATATTCTTAAAAGCGATTGCGAAATCGACTTTTGAGAAATCAGAGGCTTTGATCATTGAAGATTCAGTTAATGGCATTAAAGCAGGATTGGATGCAGGTATTCAAGTAGTAGGATTTAAAGGTTCTCTTTTATGGCAAAATACTTCAGAAGCGGATTTTGAGGTGAGCGATTTCCGTGAATTATCTGAACTATTATTTAAATAAAAGTGAAGTAGTATAAAGCCCTTTTGAAAAATACTAAAAGCTAAAACCCATTATGAAAAATCTACAAGTTAAAAACATAAGACAAGTTCTTATGTTTTTTTCATAGTCTATAATGGTGATAGTAATGAGAAAGAAAATATTAGGATTCATCGTTATCTTTTGTATTCTGCTACATCCGGTTCGGGTTTATGTTAAAGAAGAAACAGGTGAGCGAAGTTATCCCTTATCGGGCGTAACGATTGTGTTAGATGCTGGTCATGGCTATCCAGATCATGGAGCTATGGCCCATGATATCAATGAAAGTGATATCAATTTAATCTTAGTTCATAAGACAAAAACAAAGTTATCAAAAGCAGGAGCAAACGTTATCTTGACTAGAAAAAATGAATTTGATTTGGCAAATAAAAAGGTAAGTAATCGTAAACGCTATGATATGAAAAAGCGAGCTAAGATAATTAATAATAAAAAAACCGATATATTTTTAAGTATTCATTTAAATGCTTACCCAAGTTCAATGGTAAAAGGATCCCAAGTTTATTATCGAAAAAAAGATGAACAAAGTAAAGTCTTAGCAAATATGATTCAGAGTAATTTAAAGAAAATAAATGAAACTCGCATGGTTCCTAAATATGGAGATTACTTTATCTTAAATAAAACCTTACCACTTGGAGTTTTAGTTGAATGCGGTTTCATTTCTAATCCGATGGATCGGGCCAATTTATGTCAAGAAAGCTATCAAAATAAGATTGCCGATTGCTTATTTAACGCTATCAAAGAGTATCTAAACATGCTTCAATAGCGTTATTATTTTTATATGCAAATAATCGGGAAAAAAGAATTAAAAATCGTTGACACTCGATAGGTATCATGATATTATAAGTAGGCATTCGATGGAAGCGGGCCTGTAGCTCAGGTGGTTAGAGCGCACCCCTGATAAGGGTGAGGTCGTTGGTTCAAGTCCATTCAGGCCCACCATCGAATTTATTATACATGGGGTTTTAGCTCAGTTGGGAGAGCGCCTGCTTTGCACGCAGGAGGTCAACGGTTCGATCCCGTTAAGCTCCACCATGTAGAAATTTAACTGTATCGAATGGATACAGTTTTTTTATTATGTTATAATTAAATACAGAAAAAGGATGAGTGGATGAAAAAACTAATTAGTAAATATCGACTAAAATTTAAACGTCAAATTATCATGATCCTAATGCTGATGATTGTTTTTTCTTTGCCGTTTTTTATTCTTACTTTTTCTAAAATTCGAAGTTTTGTAGAGACCAAAGAAATCACAAGAATGATTGCTGATCTTCACCAAGAAGTGAATCAAGGGGATAGCTTAAAGAATAAACTTTTCTATCATTTTGATTCAAATGACATGAGCAATCGAAGTGCGCTTATGAACATTAAGAAAATCTATGGACCTTATGATCAAGTTGGAAATGATAAGTATTATATTGTCCAATTAGATGATGCTTATTTTATGATAGCGAAAAGTGATGGGAAGAGTTTATATAATTCTAAGGGTGGCATAAGTATTGCGAATACGACACAAAAGAAGAATGCTTTAACTTATATTAAAGATCAACAATTGAGTGATTTACAAACCCTTTCTAGTAATCTATCGAATTATTATTATCAAGTTGATTATGTAGGTGATATGCCAAAGAATCAATTTGTGTTTCTAGCTTTAAGTTTATTAGGAATTATTCTATTCACCATTTATTCTTTGTATCGTTTGTTTCAATCGAGTCCTTTATTACGTTTTGTAAATCGTAGTGAATCTTTAACACGTCGTGATCAAGAAATAATGGATTATGAATTAGAAGGCATGAAGAAATATCATGGGATTTTATTTGGTAGAAATTATTGTTATGTGTTTCAAGGTTGGCATCATAACATCATTCAGTTTGTTAAGTATGAAGATATTGTTTGGTTCTATCCTTTGCTTAAGGGTCAACATCACTCTGCCATCGTTTTATACGATGCCTATGGGACAAGTTACATCATTCGTGACTTTGATACAGAGGAAGCTTATAAAGCAGCGCTAGACACTTTACCACTTGTTGCACCCTATGCAAGTATGGGGTGGACTAAAGAATATCAAGCAATGATGAAAAAGAACTTCTATGAATTTGTTTTATTGAGTAAACAGAGAAGAAGTCAAGCACTCACAAAGCATAAAAAAACCCTTCTGGATTCAAGTGATGAACCAAAAGGGAAAGCACTTGATTAAACAAGGGTATGATTTAATATTTTATGAATGGCTTTAGCCACACCACTGTGATGAATGGAATCACTAACGTAATTCGCACATTGCTTGGCAAGTTCATCTCCATTTTCCATGGCGATTCCAAGTTTTGCTTTTTCTAACATTTCTAGATCATTGGTGCTATCACCAAAGGTAATTGTATCATTCCAAGTAAGATTTAAATGATTTAATAAATATTCTATACCAAGGCTTTTATTATTCAATTTAGAATATACATCATACGTACCTTCTTGAATAAAACAAGATTGAAGATCTTCATGTTTCTTTAAGAAGCCTTTCATATCTTCAAAATCAGCAGTTATAATGGCATTATAAGCACTATGTGTTAAATGATATTCCGGATTATCAATTTTACAGATACCGGAAGTTATATTGAATCTTTTCCACATACTGTCTTGTTCTTCTGCTCCCCAGTAAATATAAGATTGATCACCAAAATGAAAACTCAAGGGATAATGATGTTGTTTTGTCCAATTCACAATTTCATTTACTTCAGCTTGAGGAATGGGATTTTTATACATGATATTATAATCACCATCAAGAACATAGGCACCATTGATTAAAACCAAATAATCAAATTTAATATAATTTAGAATACGATTCATTTGATTTAAAGGTCTTCCGGTCGCAGCACATATTAAAACACCTTGATCGCGTAATAATTGAATGGCAGCTAAATCCTCTTGATGAATCATATCTTCATGGCTTTCATATAACGTATGATCCATATCAAAAAATGCTATCTTATAATCCATATCATATCCTCACTTTGCTAGTTGTAATTATAACATAACATTTGACTTTTGAATCATTAACTAAT
>JAVXTH010000010.1:31577-45015 GCA_036642795.1 Erysipelotrichaceae bacterium | reverse complement strand
AATCTTCTTTCTAAGTAAAGACAATTCATTTAGGAAAGAATTATTTTTATGTTATAATTTTTATATAAATTAATGGAGGAAATATGAGCGAACAGTTTATTAACTTAACAAGCAATAATTTAGAGGCGGAGCATTTATGCTGTGCCATCGCTGATAAAAAACATCAAGTTGGAGTGACTTCAAAAAAGCAGTGGCTTAGTAAACGCTTGGAAGAAGGTCACGTTTTTAGAAAGCTTGAAGGCAGAGGAAAAGTATTTATCGAATATGCTCCTTTGGAAACAGCCTGGGTGCCTATTAATGGTGAAAACTATATTTATATCTATTGCCTTTGGGTATCTGGTTCTTTTGCCGGAAAAGGATATGCGAAGTCACTGATCGAGTACTGTATGAATGATGCATTAGAAAAAGGTAAAGCAGGTGTTTGTATCTTAAGTTCAAAGAAGAAAAAGCCTTTTCTATCCGATAAAAAGTTTTTACTTAAATATGGTTTTGAGGTAGTTGATATGCTTGGAAATGACTATGAATTAATGGCTTTATCTTTTCATGGTGATAAACCATATTTTTCTGATAAAGCAAAAGAAATGAAGATTGATCATCATGAACTAACCATCTATTATGGATTACAGTGTCCCTATATTCCTAACTGTCTTGAACAAGTACAAGAATACTGCAATGAAAACAATATACCATTAAAATTGATTGCTGTTGATACGTTAGAAAAAGCTAAGAATCTACCTTGCATTTTTAATAATTGGGCAGTTTTTTATAATGGAAATTATGAAACGAATCATCTTTTAAATGAAACGTTTTTGAAAAAGAAGTTACACTTATAGAAGAAAAGGATTTTTTCTTCCTTATTAATTAAATCATTTGTTAAACAAAAAAACTTGAAATATATTCAAGTTTTTCTTTACCTTTATTCGCCTGTTCTTGCCTTCATATGAGGGAATAATAAGACTTCACGAATACTCTCTGAATTAGTTAATAACATAACTAAACGATCAATTCCAAGTCCCATTCCACCTGTTGGAGGAAGACCATATTCTAAAGCTTCTACGAAATCTTCATCCATTTCACAGGCTTCATCATCGCCTTGTTCTTTTTGTTTAATCTGTGCTTCAAATCTTTCTCTTTGATCGATTGGATCGTTTAATTCAGTAAACGCATTACAATACTCAGCGCGATCAATGAATAACTCAAAACGATCTGTAAAACGTTCATCCTCTGGATTCTTCTTTGCAAGTGGTGATACTTCAACTGGATGACCATAAACGAAAGTTGGTTGAATCATATCCTCTTCGACAAAAGTTTCAAAGAATTTATTAATAATATGACCTACACTATGCTCATGTTTTTCAATTTCCACATGATGTTGCTTCGCAATCGCTAAGGCTTCGTCAACACTCATTTCTTGCCAGAAATCAACACCGCATTTTTCTTTAATCGCATCAACCATATGTAAACGTTTGAATGGTGCTTTTAATGAAATTTGATTGCCTTGCCATTCAACTGTCGTTGTTCCACAAATTTTAGTTGCGACCGCATCAATCATATTTTCCGTTAATTCCATCATGCCAATCATATCAGAAAATGCTTCATATACCTCTACTGTAGTAAATTCAGGGTTATGTTTTGTATCCATACCTTCATTACGGAATAGTCTTCCAATTTCATATACCTTTTCCATACCACCAACAATTAATCTTTTCAATGGTAATTCTGTGGCAATACGTAAATAAAATGGCATATCTAATGTATTATGATGTGTGACAAATGGACGAGCATTTGCTCCACCTAATACTGGATGTAAGATAGGCGTTTCTACTTCGACAAAACCTCTTCCATCAAGGTATTCTTGAATCGCACGAATAATTTTAGGTCTTGTAAGAGCAATACGACGAGCATCATCGTTCATAATCAAATCAACATAACGACGACGATAACGTTCTTCAATATCTTGTAAGCCATGGAATTTTTCTGGTAAGGGACGAAGTGCTTTACTTAAATGGGTATAAACACTTGCCTTAATTGATAATTCTCCATGATTGGTTTTCATTACTGTTCCTTCAATACCAACAATATCCCCAATATCAGCTTTTTTAAAGACATCAAACATATCTTCTCCAAGCATATCTTTACGTACATAAATCTGCATCTGACCATCTAAATCTTGAAGATGCATAAAGCCTGCTTTTCCCATTAATCGTTTCGTACGAATTCTTCCAGCAATCTTCACAGTTACGTTTAGTTCTTCTAATTCTTCCTTTGTTTTTGCTTCATAAAGGCGATTAATTTCACCACTTAAATGGCTACGATCATAACGATGACCAAAAGGTGCAATTCCTTTTTCTCTTAAATAATCTAGTTTTTCACGCCTTACTTGTTCCTGATCTGTTAAGTTTTCCATTTTCTTTCCTCCATATAAAAAGCTCTCACACGCATAGGGACGAGAGCTTGATCGTGGTACCACCCTAATTCATCCACAAGTTTCCTTGTAGATCTTAGTAACTTATATATAAGTTATTCATAACGCGAATTAAACGTCCTTACGGAAGGCTCCAAGTCTTTATTTCAATGATAACTTACCATCCATTTTCACCAAACATGGACTCTCTACAAATAAAATATCATTTACTTCTCTTTTCATAGCCGTATTAATAATAGCATTATATAGAGGATTATCATCTTTGTCAATGAAGAACCAAAAACCAAAGACTTCACTCGATATTATTTTCATATTCTTTTAATAATTGATCCATTTCTTCATAGGTAGTTATCTGGGTTAAAGCCGCTTTTAAACGATGTGATGCATGTAGTCCTTTTACATACCAAGCAGCATGACCTCGCATTTCTTTCATACCGACTATTTCACCTTTTAACTCACAAAGCGATAAAGCGTGTTTTCTAGCAAGTTCAAACTTTTCATGAATGTCTTCATCTGCTAATTTCTCATTTGTTTCAAGATACGTTACGACCCGTTTAATTAACCAAGGATCACCTAAACAACCTCTTCCAATCATTACCGCATCACAATGAGTTTCATCTAGCATTCTTTTCGCATCTTCTTCACACTTAATATCGCCATTGCCAATTACCGGAATATGGACGGCTTGTTTTACTTTGGCAATATAACTCCAATCGGCATGACCTTCATACATCTGCGAACGAGTTCTTCCATGAACCGCAATCGCACTAGCGCCTGCCTTTTCTAACATCATCGCAAAGGATACCGCATTGATATGATCGACGTCATAACCAATTCGCATCTTCACACTCACTGGCTTATTCACTGCTTCTACAACTGCTTTCACAAGTTGATAAGCATGTTCTTCATCTTTCATTAAAGCACTGCCAGCACCACTTTTAATTACTTTGTTTACTGGACAGCCCATATTAATATCAATGATATCACAATCGGTTTGCGTATCTAACAACTTAGCTGCATAAACCATTGATTCAATATCACGACCAAAGATTTGCATGGTTAAGGGATGTTCAAAAGGCATTACTTGAGTCATTTTCAATGTTTTCACATTTTGATAGTATAACGCTTTATCTGAAACCATTTCAGTATAGATTAAACCAGCTCCAAATTGCTTACAGATTTCACGAAAAGCAAGGTTACTAATGCCTGCCATTGGCGCAACAACAACTTGATTTTTAATTGTGATATTACCAATCTTCCAACTAGTTTGTGTACTCATTAATAAATCCTTCTAAATCGATTAATTCTTCTTCACTAAAGTGATATTGCTCATTACAAAAATGACAAGTGATTTCACAGCCATGATCTTCTTCAATCATTGCCTTTCGTGTTTCTTTGGGAAGGGTACATAAAGCACGTTTCATGGTTGCTTTACTACAATGGCAGCTAAATTCAATTGGCAAAGTTTCTAATATATTCACATCATCATATAAGGTATGTAATATTTCTTCTAAAGATTCATTTTCCTTCACTAAGCTTGAAATAGGTGCTAATCGTTTCACTAATTCCTCTGTTTTCACTATATCTTCTTCAATAGCATCTGGCATTAATTGAATTAATAAGCCTCCTGCTGATAGAATTGATGCATCCGAATTCACTAAAACACCAACGGATACAACTGAAGGAGTTTGTTCACTTGCGCTAAAGTAATAAGAAAAGTCATCGCCGATTTCACCACTTTGTAGATTAACCGTTCCACTCCAGTTTTCTTTCATACCTAAGTCTTTGATTACTTCCAACGTTCCTTCACTACCAACACCTAATCCAACGGCTAGTTTACCGGTATCGTTGTAGGTCATATATTGATGTGGATCACTGACAAAACCACGAACATGGCCATCATGATAAGCATCCACTAAAATCGTTCCAATTGGACCATTGCCATTTATTTTAATTGTCATTTGTTCCTGGTCACTTTTCAACATACTACCCATAATACTACCAATACTTAGCACTCTTCCTAAAGCAGCTGCGGAAGTAGGCCACATATCAAAACGTTTTCTAGCATCTTCAACTAAATTTGTTGAAGAACATATATAGATTCGCACGCGATTCTCGCATGCCATTGCTTTACATAAATAATCTTTCATTTAATTCCATCCTTTCGTGTTTGCGCTTATTAGTATATCATAATTATGAATGTTCATAACCTAGAAGAAAAAGATATTAATAAAAACCGGTATCATTAAAGAAAAAGCAAAAAGGACATCGACTAAGCTAGAGTCTTTTTTCTTATTTTGGTTTTCTTTTTCTGTTTGATTGGAAGAAATACGCAATGTTCCAGAACTTGCTATCACAAAGAGTCCTAAGAACACAATTACGATTTCCCAAAAAGTTGCTAAGTTATATTTCATTAAACTTGCGATAACTTGAATCAAAATAACAATCGTAAAGTATATACTGTAACCAAATATTTTTTTCTTCATAACTTCACCTCATTGTTTCAATATCATAACATAAGCATAAGTTTTAGAAAAGAAAAAGACGAGTTACCTCGTCTTAAATTATTCTTCAATCTTTGTTTCTGTTTCTTTTACTTCTGCTTCTTTTTTAGCTTCGATTTCAGCTTCTTCATCTGCCTTATCCGCAGCTTCAATCTTTTCTTCAACACTTTCAACTTTTTCGACTTTGATTTCTTCTCCGGTATTAGGATCAATACTGTTGATGTTTCCATGATCGATTAAGTTAGCAATTTGTTCTGCAGTGATTGTTTCTTCTTCTAATAATGTCGCAGCGATTAAATCCAACAAATCACGATTTGCGGTAATAATCTCTCTTGCATTTTCATAACATTCATTTACGATCTTACGAATTTCTTTATCGATTTCAAACGCAATTTCTCCTGAATAGTTACTTCCATTCCCATAATCACGACCTAAGAATACATTGCCTGTATTATCATCGTATTGAACTGGTCCAAGAGCTGACATACCAAAGCTTTTAACCATTGCTTTCGCAATTCGAGTTATCTTTTCAAGGTCATTGCTTGCACCTGCGGAAATTTCTTTGAAGACGATTTCTTCACAAACACGACCACCAAGTAAACCTGTAATCTGTGCTAAGAAATCACTCTTTGTCGGAATCATTTTTTCTTCACGAGGTGTCATTAAGTTATATCCACCAGCATCGCCACGTGGAATAATCGTAATTTTTTGTACCATATCGGCAGCTTCAAGTTTAATTCCGATAATCGCATGTCCTGCTTCATGATAAGCAACCAGACGACGTTCTTTTTCCGTGTATTTTTTAGATTTCTTAGCAGGTCCCATCATAACACGGTCAATTGC
Organism: Erysipelotrichaceae bacterium; assembly: GCA_036642795.1. GTDB lineage: Bacteria > Bacillota_I > Bacilli_A > Erysipelotrichales > Erysipelotrichaceae > JAVXTH01. The sequence continues at coordinate 39,243 of JAVXTH010000010.1, read as the reverse complement.
TTCATCTAAATCATCCATTGAAATAATTTTCTTATTCTCACGAACGGCTAAAATAGCACCTTCGTTTAATACGTTCTCTAAATCTGCTCCAGAGAATCCTGGTGTACGTTTTGCTAGGTTTTCTAAGCTAACATCATCTGCTATTTTCTTATTACGTGCATGCACTTCAAGAATCTCTTTGCGTCCACGTTTATCTGGTAAACTAACGGTAACCGTACGATCAAAACGACCACTACGCTGTAAAGCTGGATCTAATACATCGGGACGATTGGTTGCGGCAATAATAACAATACCAGTATTCTCCGTCATTCCATCCATTTCCACAAGTAGTTGGTTTAATGTTTGTTCACGTTCATCATTTCCACCGCCCATACCAGCTCCACGCTGACGTCCTACGGCATCAATTTCATCGATGAATACAATACAAGGTGCAGTCTGTTTTGCCTTTTTAAACATGTCACGAACACGGCTTGCACCAGTTCCGACAAACATCTCAACGAAATCTGAACCAGATATCGAAAAGAACGGTACATCTGCTTCTCCAGCAACTGCTTTCGCAAGTAATGTTTTACCGGTTCCTGGAGGACCCACCATTAAAATACCCTTAGGAATACGTGCTCCCATATCCGAGAACTTCTTAGGATCTTTTAAGTAATCAATAATTTCTTTAACTTCGGCTTTTTCTTCATCACAACCAGCTACATCTTTAAAGCGAACTTTAATATCGCCTTCCACACGTGCTCTTGATTTAGAAAATTCCATTGCTTTGTTGTTTCCACCAGCATTCATTCTTGAGAACATAAAGAAAGCTAGTCCTCCTAATGCTAGGATTGGTAAGATTTGAATGGCAAATTCCATCCAATAATTGGTTTGATTTGCATTCTCGACAACAACTTTGTTCTTGCCTTTTTCATCTACTACTTTTGTGACCCAAGCGATGTTTTCATCTGTTCTTGGCAAAGTCACCATAAATTTCTTTTCTTTTGAACCTTTAAAATAGGTTCCTGATACATCAATAATCGTTGTTCCTACAGATACTTTCGTATCTGAGAATTTCATGTCTTTCGATTGTGATACAAATTCATTATAAGAAAAAGTTTTCTCATTCGAATTTACATTCATCGAAAGTAACATGGATGAAATCATAATAACTAAAATCCAAGGTAATAAATTTGTAAGTCGTTTACTATTCATAGAACTCTCCTTCTACTGATATACATCACTCTTTAAGATTCCTACATATGGCAAATTACGATACTTTTGGTTGTAATCTAATCCAAAACCTACCACAAATTCATTCGGAACTTCAAAGCCTACATATTCAGCTTCTATATCTACAGTGCGACGTTCAGGTTTATCTAATAAAGAAACAACCTTTACATCACTGGCACCTTTATTCATTAACATTCTTGTAACTTCTTGAAGGGTCTTACCAGTATCTACAATATCTTCAACTAATAAAATATTTAAGTTCTTTATAGAACAACTTAAATCTTTAATCACGCGGATATCGCCAATTGATTCCGTTCCTTCATAACTTGATACATCCATAAAATCAATCGTTATATCAAGGTCAATGTGTTTCATTAATTCTGCCAAGAAAGGTACACTACCTTTCAACAAAGCAACCAACAATGGAGTCTGTCCTGCTTTACGATAATCATCACTAATTTGTTTTCCCAACTCTTTACTACGTTCAATAATTTGCTCTTGAGAAACCAATATTTCTTTCACATCTTTATGCATGATCCTACCTCCTGAACACATATAGTTTATTTTATCACAAACATATTAGGATTGTTAGAGAAATGTTCAATATCGCACCCAATTTCTGCTACAAATATCACTTTTCCTTCTGCATTTACCACAACTGGCCAAATTTTACGTTCTTCATACGATTTTTTACGATCGATGAACCAGCGATTAATTCTTTTTGTACCAAATCGCAGTTGAATTGAATCTTTACTTTCCGCATTACGAATCGTCAATGGAAAATCTTTTTCTTGTACATAAATCGATTGAATCTTATCCCCATGATCTTGAATTTCAAAATAGGGTGTTTTCATCAAAGTGATTGCTTCGATTGTATAAGTATAGGAGATTTCTTCATTTTCTTCCAGTAAAATGCTATCATAATTTTTAACCATTACCTTATTCTTTAATTGATAACGCCAATTATGATTTACCGTATCCATCATATCGGATATATTATTCAAAGCCTTTGCCGATAATTCAGCTTTTACACCATGATCTTTAAACCAATGTCGTAAAATCAAAGTTTTATATTGAGTAGGAAAACCACGAAATTTCTTTAATGAAAATTCTTCATTACGCCATTCTCGATATATTTTATTCACCATTATATTTTCAACTTTTTTCTGATTATTTACATCTTCTATTTCTTTAATTAAACGATGCTTATCTTCTAAAGATAACATTTCAACAATCGCATGGCGAATCCGATTTCGTTCATAATCATCACTATCATTACTTTCATCATCATAATAAACAATATGATGTTGATGACAATAATTCAGTAGATCTTTCTTAGTATAACCAAGTAAGATTCTTTTTACTAAAACATCACTTATAAATATTTCTTCTTTGACACCATAAAACTCTGGTGTTGATTGGCGTTTACGTTGCATAAGATAAGTTTCTAAAACATCATCAAGTTGATGAGCGACTAATACCCCAGCACAACGGAAATAAATGGATAATTCTCTGAAATAGTCGTAACGAACCATTCTTGCGAATGCCTGAAAATTTCCACTTTCGCATTCTGGTGAATATTTCACATAGCACTTAATATTTCTTTCCTTACAGTAATCGATAACACCATTCATATCACGATCGGAAGTATCTCTTTTTCCATAATTTACATGAGCGACAATCATATCTACGCCGTGCTCATAACACATGTCTAAAAGAGCCATGGAATCTGCTCCACCGCTTACACCTATTACCCATCGACTATAGTTAAGTTCTTTAAATTTATCCATAATTATCACCATATTTGCTTATTATATCATAAGCGTTTTCATTTATGAAGGAACATTTATAAGTAAAAAAATGGCCCTAAGGCCATTTTATTAAAGTCTTTCCAGAAATTTACACAAGAATGTATAAGTTGTATCAAAAGAAGTTAAGTCTAACTTTTCTCCTGGAGTATGCACATCATATAAGTTTGGCCCCATCGTTACCATATCCATGTCAGGGAATTTGTTTTTGAAGATACCACATTCAAGTCCGCCATGAATTGCTTCTAAGCGCATCTTACTGCCGTGGATTTCTTCATAAAGTTTTTCCATCACATCACGTACATGTGAATTTTCCATGTAATCCCAGCAAGGATACCAGTTATCTTCTTTTGTTTCAAAACCAAAAGCTTCCCCTAACACATGTAATTCATCTTCCATATCACGCACATAAGATTCTAATGCGCCACGGATGGATATTTCACAACTAAATTGTTCACTCATTGAGATTACACCAATGTTTTCACTTGCGATTGTAAGCCCATCAAGTAAGTCGCTCTTATGACGGAAACCACAAGGCATTGTGTAAACTAGTTTAAGAATATCAGCACTTGTTTTAGAATCGATTACTTTAGCTACTTGGCATTCACTAAGTTCAAAGGTAAAGCCAGCATCACTATGTTCTAATTCTTTTTTAACTTGATTACCATATTCATCTACAATTGCTTTAACTGCTTCAAAGCTAGCTTCGCTTGTGAATACAATGCTTGATTCACGAGGAATCGCATTGATTTTTAAACCACCGACAAAATCAGCTAAACAAATTGGTTGAACTTTGTTTATTTGATAAGCAATACGTGAAACTATTTTGTTCGCATTGCCTCGCTCACGATGAATTTCTCCACCTGAGTGTCCACCTAATAATCCACCAATACTTAATTTAAAGCCTTTTGTATTTACATTTTTATATGTTAATTGTCTTGTGAAAGCAACATCAATACCGCCAGCACTTGCCGTATTACTAACGTCTTCTTCTTCACCATCAATGTTGATTAAACGTCGAGCATCAATCCATTTTGGATCTAACTTAAAGGCACCTTCCATTGTGCTTTCTTCTTGAGTTGTGAATAAAGCTTGAATTCTAGGATGTTTTAAATTAGGATCTGCAAGAATACTCATGATGTAAGAAACACCTGCACCATCATCTCCACCTAATGTTGTTCCTTTCGCTTTAAGGAAACCATCTTCAATATATAAATCCAAACCATCTTTTTCAAAGTCATGATTTGAATCATTGTTTTTTTCATCTACCATATCAATATGTGCTTGTAAAACGATGGCTGGATGATCTTCATAACCTTTGCTTGCCGCTTTATCAATTACCACATTATACACTGCATCTTGGCGAACTACTAAACCTAATTCTTTACCAAAAGCAACAATATGATCACTAATTGCTTTTTCATTTCCAGAACCATGGGGGATTTTTGTTAATCCTTCAAAATAGTTCTGATATGTCTTATTCCCGTTAAATAAACTCATGATAAAACCTCCTTGTTTTTCTACATTCTCACACATTTAATTGCATATGTAAAGACGTAAGCTCTAAATTTACAGATTATACAATCAAAGCTTTCACTTCTGGGGTTTTACCTCTTATTATCGTTCTTTATTGCTTCTTTACAAAGGCTAACAACACCGTTGAATCATCCACTCGATCTTGCTTGGATAAGATGCTCATCATCGCTTCAATATTCGCTCTCGCATCTTTTCCTTTTTTTATTTTTATCCATTCATAGATTTCATTTAAATAGATACCATCTGAAACCATTAAATATGCATCTCCTGCTTTTAATTTAACCCGGAAACAATCCGGTTTTATCGATGTGACAATGCCAACTGGTAAGGCACTTCCATTTACTTCAAATACTTCTTCATCGCGAATTAAAAAGGTTGGACATGCAGCTGATTTAGAGATATACGCATAGCCTGACATTCGATCAAAAGATACAACATCTAAGGTCGCATAAGCATCACTTTGGAGTAGTTTATTAATGCAGCGAATACAACTATCTTGTTTAATTCCACAGGCGATCATTCTTTGAAAAATATTCGTGATTAACCGAGATGAATTTGCGGCTTTTTCCCCATTTCCCATCCCATCTGATATCATACAAACCACACTTTGTCGAAATTGAAAGATTGAAAAACAATCCCCACTTTTTTCATATATATTCTTTGCGGAATCGCCATATGCATCAATTTGAAATTCTGGCGCACTATGAATTACAACACGATGTGTCCTTTTATTTAAGCGTCGCCCTTTTATTTCATCAATTTCAAAACGGCATTTTAGAATAACTTCTAATAGTGGAATTAACGTTGAAGTAATTTCATTTCGATCATTATTTAAAAGCGTTAATTCAATATAAATTTCGCCTTTATTATTTTGATGAATCATAAAGTGTTCCACTTCATATTGATAGCCTTCTAAAGCTTTTAATACACGCTCTTTTTGATGATCATAAAAACTATATTTTTTTAATTCATCGCTACTATAAACAAGTGCGGTACTCATATTTGCTAGCATATCTGCTTCCACATTAGAAAAAGATTCATAATAGGAGGATAAGGAAGCAAAGATAGCTGAATAATTAGCTAATTTTAAGTTTAAATCTTCAAATACAGCTTGATTTACATTAGACCTATTTTCATCCGTTTTAAGATAAGGTACCCATTTATCTTGATAAAGCAAACAAAACAATGCCATGCTTAAACAAAAAAAGATATTTGTTAAGCTATCATCAAGAAAGAATATCATAAAACAACATAAGGCAAATTGAAGCAGTTTCTGTTTTTGGACAAAACTAAGCAGCATAAAGAGAATCGAAAATGGAACGATTTGATACGTTGGATAAATAACAAGCATCAAGATGATGGAAAGTAATGTATCAAATGGTGTACATATTAATGCAATTAAGAAGATTATGATTTGTGAAAGCATAATCGGATCAAGCTTTATGTTTGTTTGAAGTAGAATGAATGCTATACCAAGCAATAAGGATGCATAGATACTTTTATGTATTTGTAGTTTCTTTTCTACCCATATAACATCTTGTTGCGTATTTATTAAGTTACAGCTTAAATACAACATAAGAATTAAAGAAACTTTAAAATCGCTTCCTAGGTACATTAAATAAGGAATCGCCGTTACGATACAAATGATGGTTAAACGTTTCAATGAATTATCGTTACGCCAAGAATAGATTTGAATACACAAAAAATAGAAACTAAAGATCAAGGCATAGATATATAGAAATATCCAACCTTTTAAAAATGCCATGCATAGTAAGACAACCATAACAATTCTTATTTCATACTTTTTACGCATCGTTATATAAGCAATAAAAGGTAAGACAAAAGCAATTGCATAAGGATCTTTCACAAAGCCAATCAGACAAGCACAGACTATAATATATAAGTCTTGAAACAAAAAGCTATCTTTTAAATGATGAACTTGAATTCTTATTTTTTCCATAAGTTCTACCTCTTTCTTCATCAGTTTAGAGGTTTTTCAATTCATAATTTGTCGATAATCGTCAACCAATACAATTTTTAAAACGATTCTTTATTTCGATAAAGATCTCATCTTGCTCATCAATCTTTGCTTTTACTTCAATAATTCGAGCTGTATTAATAAATTTCGCATCATTTAAAAACAATACACTCTTTTTTACTAAGCCTTTTATTAATCCAATTTGCATTAAATGAGCTTTACCTAAAGGATTATCTAACGTTAAGGCTTGTTGATATGTATTATAGTTTGAACTCATCGGGATTACTAATGCTTTACCATTCATAATCGACATAATGATACCAAAATGCTGATATCCCGATTCATTTATATAGGCTTCACCAAAATCAATAAAGCATATATCACCAATTTTTATTTCCATACCTAATTCATTACAAGAATATAATTTTGCTCGTTCTCGATAATTCTGTTCACTGATCATTTTTCCTAAAACTTCCGCACTGTCCAATAAAGCATACTCGCCACTTTTCTCACCAATATAATCGTTCCATAACGATGGCCAATAATCTGCTTCTTGAATGGCTCCTTTTCTCTGACCTTTTTTTAATAAGGCATTGAGTTTACGTACTTCCAAAATATTCACCTCTAATGTAAGGATGTCCCTCTTCACCTTGTACATACGTATAAATATATAAAATACCTAAATAATTAAAAAAACTGCATTATTCTGCAGTTTCATCTTCTTCCTTTGTTTTGTTTTCATCCTCTTCAAAAGGATGAACTTTAAGTAAATCTGGTGAGTCTTTTCCCTTCAATCGATTTAATACGGATAAGATTGGATGATACGATGGAGAAATCATACCACTTGTTTCAATAAATATTTCAATCACAATACATATTATAAACAGAGTTATAAGTCCTGCCAATTTATTAATAATATAAACATAGGCAGTAACTCCAAACAAAGCAGTTACCCCATATAAAATCAATACCGTATTACGATGGCCAAAGCGACGCATCAATACATGATGGAGATGATTCTTATCCGCTTCAGAGAATTTATGGCCAGCCGCTACTCTTCGTAAGATTGCCGATATAGTATCAACAATTGGGACGGTTAACATTAATATAGGTAAGCCTAATGTGATTAAGG
>JAVXTH010000010.1:0-31477 GCA_036642795.1 Erysipelotrichaceae bacterium | reverse complement strand
GTATCAACAATTGGGACGGTTAACATTAATATAGGTAAGCCTAATGTGATTAAGGTCGAACTTTTAAAACCAAGTAAAGATATTGCGGATATAACAAACCCTAAAAATAGCGCACCGCAATCTCCCATAAAAATAGAAGCAGGATGAGAATTATAGATTAGAAAACCTAAGGTGGCTCCTGCCAGAATTAACGACAACGTGCTGATATCGGCTCGCTGTTCAATGACTGATAATGAGGCAACAACAACAAGGATAATAACACTTAATCCACCAGCAAGACCATCAAGACCATCAATTAAATTCACCGCGTTGGTAATTCCGGTTATCCATAAAAAAGTCACAAGAAAAGTAATCAAGCCCATATTAATTGTTATATTAAAAGGCAACCGAATTACTTCTAAGTAAACATCTCCTACAACCATTAAGACAATGGCAGCTAGCGTTTGAAAACCAAATTTATATATTGGTTTCAAATTATCCATATCATCTACAAGGCCACCAACAAACATTATTGTTCCACCTAGAACAATCGCGTTTATAGAAGCATCTACTTTCATAAAACATGCCATTCCAATCATGAATGACACATATATGGCAACACCACCGATTCGTGCAATCGCCTTAGTATGAACCGTTCGCTCATTCATTTCAGCATAGATTCCAAGGTAACAAGCAATTTTTTTTATCAACGGCGTAATCGCTGCAGATAGTAGGAAAGGAACGCCAAGATACATTAGCCAATCCATATCCACACCTCTATTTCATTATAATTAACGTACAAGTTGTAAGTTTTCTAACAAAATTCCTGTACCTTCGGCAACACAACGCAATGCATTTTCAGCAACATAAACAGGAATATGTAATTCATTCTTTAATAATTCATCCATACCATGTAGTAAAGCTCCACCACCGGTTAACACAATACCACGCGTAACAATATCACTAGCAAGTTCTGGTGGTGTTTGTTCTAAAACCGTTTTACAAGCACGGACAACATTTTGAAGGCTATCGCGCATTGCCACTTCTACATCTTCACTTGATAATGAAATGGTATGTGGTAAGCCCGTTACTAAGTCACGTCCACTAACTTCCATTGTATCATGACGAGAACCTTTCCAAGCAGTTCCGATTGTTTTCTTAATGTCTTCGGCAGAACGATCACCGATTAATAGTTTCTTTTCATCTTTAACAAATTTGATAATATCACGATCCATTGTATCGCCAGCAACTTTTAAAGAAGTGCTTGATACAATTTCACCTAATGATAAAACCGCAACATCTGTCGTACCACCACCAATATCTAAAACCATACATCCACTTGGTTTTGAAATATCTAAGCCAGCACCAACGGCAGCTACTTTTGGTTCTTCTTCAATATATACTTTTTTAGCGCCCGCACGATAAGCACAATCACGAATCGCATTACGTTCAACACTTGTAATATTAGAAGGGCAACAAATTAGAATGGTAGGACGTTTAAACATGCCTTTAATATCTAATTTCTTTAAAAAGAAATTAAGCATTATTTCCGTAACTTCAAAGTCAGCAATAACTCCATCTTTTAATGGACGAATTGCTAATACTCTTCCTGGTGTTCTCCCTAACATTTCTTTTGCTTCTTGACCTGCAGCTAAACATTTTTTAGTTTCTGCATCTATAGAAACCACAGAAGGTTCATCAATTACGATACCTTCACCTTTAACATAAATTAATAAATTCGCTGTTCCTAAATCGATTCCGACTTCTTTTGTAAATAACATGAAAAACTCCTCCATTCTTGAGCATAAACATTATACCACAGTTTTTCAATTATAAAAGAATTATTAAGTAATAAAAGTACCCTTTTGGGTACTATTTAATATCCTTACCTATTTTGCCATAAATGCTTTCAGGATTGATAATTAAATCATTTTTTTCAACAACCACATGTAAATGGTTACCTAACTCCTTATTATATATATTAACGGAAGCTTTCCCAAGTACATCATTTTGTTTAATTTTATCACCTACTTTAACTTCAATATCCTTTAAGGATTGGTAACATATTTCAATGTCATCCTGTTTGATTTTAATTGTTTTCCCAAATAAAGCATCATCGCGTACTTCTATTACTTCTCCACTAAAAATACTAAATACTGGGAACTCCTTTTGATTAAAGCAATAATCACTTCCCTGATTTCCTCTAAATGTTCCTTCAAACTCAGTAACATTTTGAATCGCGGTATCACTTCCATCAAAATATCCTAACGCAATACTTGCTTCTACTTGATAGGGATAAACGGCTTTTTCAACTTGAGTTGGTAAAGCAATTACCAATTGATCCTGATTTTTAATAACTGGAACCGTGTTATCTTTTTCAAATGGCCGATAAACATAACTCATTACACCAACCATAATGAATAAACATCCACTGAAAACAAATAACATTCTTCTTTTAACCTTTGTACTATTCTTCTTTGTATAACTATACATAATCATCACCTCTAAGACGATTATGCCCTAATACATTCCTTTTTATACCTATCTTTGAGTAATTTCTACTCCCGTATAATAATGCTTGAGAATATCTTGATAATGATATCCAGCTAATGCCATTCCCTGTGCTCCATATTGACTCATTCCAATTCCATGGCCAAACCCTTTGGTTACAATGCATATTTCACCTTGTTGAAAATCAATCGTAAAGCTGCTACTTCTTAAAGCTAATTTTTCACGCAGCATTCTCCCACTAAAAGTAATACCATCAATCAAAACTTCTTTCACATAACCACTAGGATAATATAATGGTTTGTTAATCGTTTGAATTTCATTTTGAAATCCTAATAATTGTGCAAATTCAAGATTAGAAAATACTTTGTTTTGACTTATTTGATCATTTACTTGTTCATCCCATAAAGAATCTACCGAAACAAGATAAGGTGTTTCTTTTTGCCAATAATGCTGGGCATCATTTGTTTTACCACAGGAGCTAGAAAAGAAAACGGCACTTATTGTTTCACCTTTATATGTAATCACTTCACCTTTCGTCGCATAGCATGCCTGCTTTATTTTTTGAATCTTGGTATCATATTGATCTAACCATTGTAAGCGTAATTGTTGATCACTTTTATACACTTGTGAATTTGTCGTATCATCCACTTGGTAACCACGTTTTTTAACAAAGGTTCTTGCGGCGACACTCTGTGCTTTTAATGCTTCTAATTCAAAGGTAGCTGGCATTTCACTACTGACGACACCAACTACATAATTCTCTAAGCTTTCCATCACTAAACTTCCATCACTTCGATGGATACTAACTAAAACATCATCAATTTGATTGGCTATTTTTTTATTCTCATCGATTGGTTTTTCCTTAATTATAACTTCTGCTGTTTCCAAATGTGTCCATAAATAAAACGCGGTAAATACAATCATAACGATGCAGCATAAACGAATCCATAAGTTCAAAAAAAATCACCTCATTCTAATTTATGAGTGTGATTTAATTTTATGCCTTTTGTCCTTTATTTGAATTATCTTTCTTTCTAAATTCACTTGGTGATAGTTGGAAAAACTTTTTAAACACTTTGTTGAAATAAAATTGATCCTCAATTCCAATCTTTAAAGCTACATCCTTGATCATTGAATTCGGATCTTGTAAAAGACTTAAAGCTAGTTGCATCTTTTTTTCATTTATATAATAAATAACATTCTTACCGGTTTGTTTTTTAAAGGTTCTACTTAAATAACTTTCATTCATATTAAAACGCTCACTTAGCATTTTTAAGGTAATCTTCTTTGTATAATTATCATCAATAAAATGAATAATATCCATTACATCTTGGCGATAACGATTCATTGAATTATCACATAACCAATTCTCAATCGTTTTAAATAATTGATCCAATACTTCATTTAATTTATCAATTGTTTCACATAAATTAATCTTTATTTTTTCATTTTCTAAAGATAATGTTATCTTTAAACCTTTTTCCATTTCTTTACCTTCAATATTATTAAAGATAAAATAATAGAACTCTTTCACATTTTCAGGTTTGATAAAGTGCTCTTTCATATAAGCCAAAGATTTCGTTTTTATTTCTGTTATTTCATCAAAACGTCTTTGTTCCATACAAGCAATCATATCTAAATGATAAGTGATCTCTTCAAAGTTTAATAAATTAAAAGTAGGTAATTCTTCTGTTTCAATCAATACTCTTTCACCAACATAAAAACGCATTTCATGAAGTTCTAATAGATTATCATATAAACTTAAAAAAGTTTCGATATGTTGGGCAACTCTAGAAATCGTAATCGATAAATCTAGTTTAAAGCTTTGGTTCACGTTTTTCATAATAATATTACAAATATTAGCTGTTCTTAATTTATCTTTTCCTTTAAAGATAATAATACCAGAATGATTCGAAATAAATATTACTTGATATTTCAGCATCGAAGGAATCGATGTTTCAATTATATTTAATAAGTTCTCTTTTAATTGCGCATGATTTTCTATTTTACTACTATAAATCAAATGAATATTATCCATTCTAAAATAAGCAATTTGGTAATCACTGTCTAATACATCTAAATTTAATTCTTCCAGTGTTTGAACAAATTCATGATTATATACCGCATGTTTATTCTTTCTTAAAACTAGTAATTGGGTTAATTTCTCTAAAGTATTCTCTTTTTGTTTGGATGATTCTTTAACACTTTTCTTACAATATTCTTTTACTTCATTTAAAAGCTCGATTAATACCTCTTCATTTATATCATCAAGTAACAAATAATCAAAGGCTCCTTCTTTCATCGCAAAGCGAACATATTCATATTCTTGATGATTACTAATAATAATAATTTGAATATCTTCATTGATACGATGGACTTCTTTCATTAAAGAATATTTACTGTTTTCGATTACCCCGGTATAACTAAAAATGATTTGTGGATCATATTCTTCTATTTTATCTAGAATATCTTTTGAATCATTAAGATAATCAATAAGTCTAATATCTTGTTGTTTGAAATCAATGGTATTTGAAAATGCGTTGCGAATCACATTATTTTGATCTAAAACAATTGCTTTCATCATCATGCTTCCTCTTTCATTTATAATCCATTATAAATAGTTAATGCTAATAAAAACTGTGCAACTACATATCCTAAACCAATCGCTAATAAGAATAATAATACTTGTACCTTGATTGGTTTTCTTACATCACAAAAGCGCTCAAAGCGAATTGAACTTAGTGCATAGAAACTTGCCACAAAGCATAATAAATGAACTGTAATATTAACTAATTTATATAGCATAAAGAAACCTCCATTTTTATATATTATAATCGATATAACTTAGAAGTGCAAAATATTTAATATATGAGAAAATAAAATACATAAGAAAAAAGTGCCGAAGCACTTTTAACCTTGTTCAAATTGAGAATTATATAAGCTACAATAGAAACCATTTTTCTTTATTAATTCATTATGATCTCCGACTTCAACAATGTCTCCATCTTTCATCACGAGAATTAAATCCGCATCTTTAATCGTAGATAAACGATGAGCGATAATGAAACAAGTACGATTTTCCATCAGTTTATCCATACCTTTTTGAATCAATACTTCAGTACGTGTATCAACAGAACTTGTTGCTTCATCCAATATTAATATTTTAGGATTAGCTAAGAAAGCACGAGCAATCGTTAACAACTGTTTTTGACCTTGTGATATATTGCTGCTTTCTTCATTAATCATCGTATCATAGCCATGATCCAAGGTACGAATAAAGTGATCTACGTAAGCTGTATCCGCAGCCTTAACGACTTCTTCATCCGTAGCATCTAGTCTACCATAACGTAAGTTATCCATAATCGTTCCATTAAACAACCAAGCATCTTGTAATACCATGCCAAATAAAGAACGTAAATCTTCACGACGATATTCTTTTATATCATGTCCATCCACATAGATTGTTCCACTATTTAGTTCATAGAAACGCATCAATAACTTAACAATGGTTGTCTTACCAGCTCCGGTTGGCCCAACAATCGCTACTCGTTTTCCTGCTTTCACATACATTGAGAAATCTTGAATTACGATTTTATCTTCATTATAACCAAAGTGAACATTTTCAAAGGAAACCGTTCCATCCACAATTGAATTACCTTGATCATCCACAATTGCTTTAGGTGAAGATGTTTCTAATACTTCTTCTTGTTCGCCTAGGAATTCAAAGACACGTTCAGCAGCAGCTGCCGTTGATTGAAGTACATTCATCGTTTGTGCTACTTGCGTAATTGGTTGATTAAAGTTTCTTACATACTGGATAAATGCTTGGATATCACCAATTTGAATTTGCCCGGTAATTGCCAAATAACCACCAAGGATACAAACTCCAACATAACCTAAGTTTCCAACAAATTGTGATATTGGTTGCATTAAACCACTTAGAAACTGTGATTTCCATGCCGAATCATATAAATTGTTATTAAATGTTTTAAATGTTTCAATTGATTTTTCTTCACCATTAAATGCTTTCATAACCATATGACCACTATACATCTCTTCAATATGACCATTTACATTTCCAAGTGATTGTTGTTGACGAGCAAAGAACTTTTGAGAATGTTTGACTACTTGAGTAACCATAATAACAGATAACGGTAATACGATCATCGCCATTAGAGTCATTTGCCAACTAATCGTAAGCATCATAACAATAATACCTATCAATTGTACAATCGATGTAATCATCTGTGATAACGATTGGTTTAAAGTTTGAGCGATCATATCAACATCATTGGTAATTCTTGAAAGTACTTCACCATGTGTTTGTTGATCAAAGAATTTAAAAGGCAAACGATTAATCTTTTCAGCTAATGCTTTACGAAGATTATAAGATACCTTTTGAGCTACTCCACTCATTAAGAAATTCTGTACATAACTAAATAGAGATGATATTACATATAGAATAATTAGAAATATTAAGATGCTTGCGATTCTATCAAAGTCAATTCCACCTTGACCCGTCACTTTTAACATAAAGCCTTCGGCAAGCGTTGTCGTTGCTCTACCTAATATCTTAGGTCCTACAATCATAAAGATAGTTGAACCAATTGCGAAGATAAACGATACGATGATTGCAAAGTAAAACGGTTTTAAATAGTTGATTAATTGTAACATTGTGCCCTTAAAGTTACGGGCTTTTTCAACTGGTCTGTTTCTTCCATGGCCTCCGCCAAATGGACCTTTTCTTATATTTGAAGGACGATTTTCTTTACTCATTTGTAAGTTCCTCCTTCGATAATTGTGAATATGCTATTTCTTGGTAAACTTGACAGCTTTCCATTAATTCATCATGTGTACCAATTCCTACGACTTTTCCATTATCAAGAACAACAATTCGTTGTGCATGCATAATCGATGAAATACGTTGTGCAACTAATAATACGGTACTCTTTGTCTTTTCACATAGTTCATTTAATGCTTTCCGTAATTTCGCATCGGTTTTAAAATCAAGGGCCGAGAACGTATCATCAAAAATATAGATTTCCGGTTGTTTTGCTAATGCTCTTGCGATTGATAATCGCTGTTTTTGACCTCCGGATACATTCGTTCCTCCTTGAGCAATTGGGGTTTGTAAGCCTTCTGGTTTTTCATTAATGAATTCATCCGCTTGAGCAATTGAAGTTGCAAGGTTTAATTCTTCAATACTTGCATCTTGTTTTGCATAACGAAGATTTGATTCAATGGTCCCTGAAAACAGCGTTCCTTTTTGAGGAACATAACCAATCTTTTCACGTAAATCATGTTGCGTTACTTCACGAATATCAACACCATCAATTTCAATTGATCCTTCACTTACATCAAAGAAACGTGGCACTAAATTAATAATGGTTGATTTACCACTACCGGTACTACCAATAAAGGCAGTTGTTTCTCCCGGTCTAGCGGTAAAGCTAATATTATCTAATACATTTGCTTCTGCACCAGGATATACGAAACTTACATTTTTAAATTCCACAAAACCGCGTTTTGTTTTATCAAATGCTTTTGATTTTTTCGGATCAACAATCGATGGATCTGTATCTAATACTTCCATAACCCGCGTAGCAGCAACCGATGCTCGAGGTATCATAATTGATATCATAGTAATCATTAAGAATGACATAATGATTTGCATTGAATATTGAATAAATGCCATCATATCACCAATCGCAAGATTACCTGCATCCATTTGATGAGCTCCTACCCATACAATTAAAATCGAAACTGAGTTAAGAATTAACATCATAACTGGCATTAAACATGACATAACTCGATTAACGAATAAATTAACTTTTGTAATATCTAAATTTGCTTTATCGAATTTCTTTTCTTCATGTTTTTGTGTGTTAAATGCTCTTATAACTGGTAAGCCATCTAAGAATTCACGAAGCACGGCATTTAATTTATCGGTTAATTTTTGAATTGTTTTAAATTTAGGCATAACTACACTAAAGGCAACCATCATCACACTTATAATTAAAACAACAACTAAAGCAATAATCCATGTCATACTAGCATTTGAATTAATGACTTTAATCACAGCTCCAACTCCCATAATAGGCGCATATATAACAATTCTAAGCACCATTACTAGGACCATTTGAATTTGTTGAACATCGTTGGTTGTTCTTGTGATTAGTGTTGAAGTAGAAAACTTATTAAATTCTGCACTTGAGAAATGTTCGACTTTATCAAATACATCATTTCGCATATTCTTAGCAACTCCAGCAGCAACACGAGCTGCTAGAAAACCTACTGAAATAGCTGCAGCGGTTGATAATAAGGCAATTAGTAACATAAAGCCACCTTTATTAAAGAGGTAACCATATTGAATTGCTTCTGTATCAATACCAATTTCTTTATATTCACTTCTTACATATTGAGCATTGGTAGTTTTTGTTGCACTACTGCCCATATTATCAATTTGTTTATCTAACGAATCTTTCAAATTGTTAATTTGTTCCTTTGGCATATAACTCAATGCCATAAAAGGATCCATATGCGGTGGTAATTTTTTCATCATTTCACTATTTGGATCTTTACTTTGTTGATTTACACCTTGAACTAGCATTTCTGGTTTACTCAATGCCTTTTCTAATGCTTTATTTGTTTTTTCTTTGATATCTTTTATAACATAAACATTTTCTTTCTTTAAAACCGGATAATCTTTTATTTCACCTTTACTTGCCTCACTTGTTTTTACTAAATTATAATTAGCCGTAAACAATGATTTTTCGTCTTCTTCCATAAAGATTGATAATTTATTATATTCTTTTTCTCTTATAACGTTTGGTACACCATTTTCAATACCACCAGATTGAATTCCGACATTAACTATATTCGACATATAATCTGGTAAAGCTAATTCACAATTTGCTTGTAGAAATAACAAAGCTACAATTGTGATAATTGAAATAATAAATGGCTTTAAATATTTTCTTATTTTAAGCATTAATGACTCTCCTTTCAATTTATTCTTTTATAGTTTTCCCAAATTCAATTGCTTTCTCCATAATTCTTATTAAGGCACTGCTATCTTCCTCACCTAAATAAGATAAGAACTCTTCAAGTCTTTCGGCTATTTGTTTCTCTTTCACTTGTAACATCTTACAAGCTTGAGGTGTTACTTGAATATAAACACTGCGACGATCACTATCTAATACGATTCTTTCAATCCAACCTTTCATTTCGAATTTCCGTGCTACTTGGGAAATTGCTGCTGGAGAAATATGAAAATGATCGCTGATTCTGCTCATTTTAACCGGCTCTTCTTTACCTAATTTAATAATTGTACGAAGCATCATACAATCTCTTGGTGATAAATCATCATGCTTTTCACCCTTTTCACTAAACTGATTTTTAAATATATAAGTTAGATGAAAAAAGCGTCTTACCTTTTCATAATCTTCCACTGTAATACCCTCCTAGCGTAATAGTTAAGTTACTTAACAATTAACTACATTAAGTATTATACTCAGCATCAAAAACAATGCAAGAGTTTTTTATAATTTCACACATTATCACAAAAGATCTAGTATTATCTTCACCAAATATGCTTTCTTTAAACATAAAAAAACTACTTACAACAAGGTAAGTAGTATATATTATGAACCCTTTATTTTTCTAGATGTGTTTCTTTACGATAAATTGAACTTGCTGATAATACCATAAAGAACAATAAGCCGGTTTGAATCCAGAATATTGTATAATCTAAGAATCCATGAACCAAGATAACAACAATAAATCCAGCTACTAAAGCAGCTAATGGTTGATCTAAATGCTTACGATATAGATTCCATACCTCTTTTAGATTACTACCAATATAAACAGCAGCAATTGCCACACCAACGATTCCAAAGCTCATAAGTGGATCTAAATAAACACTGTGTGCATGTTGCGTATTGTGTCCTTTGTACTCTTTCCATTTAAGGAAATAAGTTAATGGTCCTTGTCCTAATAAGAAATGTTCTTTAATACCGATAATGGCAGCATTCCATATTTTCATTCGAACTGCGATATTTCTTTGAAGAAAGGTAAGACGAGGAATTAAAGTTGGTTTTAAGATTAATAAGCCTCCAGCTCCAACTACACCGACACCAAATAAAGCAATAAAGATTTTGTTTTTATTAAGAATCAACATAATACCAATTCCAGCTACGACTGCAGGCCAAGCGGTACGACATCCACTTAAGTATAAAATCACGAAATGTAGTAGAATAGCGCCTAGGTAAAAAGCCATTTTCTTTAGGTCTTTTAATTTACGTAGTCGATAGATACATAATAGAATACCAAACTCAACAATCATCGCAAAGTAATTTGAATTAAAGAAACCAACCCGAATTCGATATTGGCGTTTACTTGGAATTTTCAAGCTTCCTAAGTCCCACCCTAATTGAACGGTAATTCGATAAACATATTCAAATAATGCATAGATGCAACATAAAACTGATAATAAGATGGCTACATCAATAAACATCTCAAAGGCTGATTTTGTGACATAAACCCGGTAATAGAATACAAATAATACAATTAATGTAATTCCAATGCTACAAGCTACCCCTAACCAGTTTGCATAAAAAAGCGAAACCGCTGTAATAAGAGCACAAAAAGCTAACATAAACTTAGAACGAGGAACTCGATTTATAATAAGCATCCATCTTTTTGTGTACGTGACATAACCCAAAGCCCCAATGATTGCGATTGCTGTAATATAATAAGGCATAAAAATACTTGCACCAACACCAATTATTATTTTTTCATCAACTGAATAGCTTCGCATTTTATCTTTCAAACATTCTAAAAATTTATTGATAATAATCAACTCCTTAATGCTTAGATTATATCATATGTAAATATTTATGGATATATAAAAAGATGTAGGGTTTTCCTACATCTTAATTAACTAGTTTTTTGGATACCCATCAATCTGTGCTTGGAATCCAGCAATTGCTTGTTCACTGTTCGTCTTAATTGCGTTTTGTGCATCTAAAACACCTTGTGCAGCATTAAGAGCTTCAACAAGTCCTTCTTTTTCTTTCATCTTTTTATTTTTTTCATTATTCTTTTCTTCATATGCCGGTTTATCGGCTTCCACATTTGGATCTAATTTATCTATTTCAATCGTTAGATAATTAATTTCACCTTGTTTATTATCAACAAGAGCCTTCGCATCATCACGCGCTTTCGTAGCCTTACCTATCTCAGGTTCAACTTCTCTTATCTTACCTTGTTCGGTTGCGATTTTTTGTTTAAGTGCATTTATTTGTGCAGTATAATCAGGTTTTGTTGGTTCTTCAACTGTCGGTTTTGTTGGCTTTTTATTAGGTTTGGAAGGTTTCTTGATTGGTGTTTCTACTTGTGGGTCATCCTTCACTGGCTCATCACTACCTTTAGGGCCAAACATATCCCAAAGGAATACACCTACGCCTATAAAGATAACAACAACAATACCAATAATAACACCGGTTATAATTTTGTTTACTTTGTCTTCGCTCATCTTACCTTTTTTCTTATCTTTTTTATTCTTACCATTTTTACGTGGTTGAATTGGTTCTTCTTCCACAAAATCATGAACTGGTTCTTCTTCTTTTTCAACAACTGGTTGTGAGCGATTTGATTTCAAAATTGTCAATGTTTTATCATCATCATAGCCTCGTGTGTTTCCACTCGTAGCCTTTAATGCTGATTCATTCACTGTGTCTTCGTAATTATTCGTATTTTGAGTTTCGTATGTATCAAATGCCGAACTTAAATCATTCGGTTTCTTCGCTCCATAATCTACATATTCTTCTTGTTCTTTCTTTTCATCTTGTTCATACTCGCGAATCATATTTAATAAGTCTTCATCCTCAGATGAATAAATTT
Organism: Erysipelotrichaceae bacterium; assembly: GCA_036642795.1. Taxonomy (GTDB): domain Bacteria; phylum Bacillota_I; class Bacilli_A; order Erysipelotrichales; family Erysipelotrichaceae; genus JAVXTH01. Next base: position 19,084 of record JAVXTH010000010.1, on the reverse strand, counting down.
CTTTTTCATCGTTATTCTTTTGCATCATCCTGCCTCCATTCATAAGATAGCCTATATAATATATCATAGGAAAGTAAAAATGAGAATAGTTTATATAAGATTAAGCCTTTTTCACATTATATTCCATATTCTATTTTTCTTTCTTTATTATACCATATTCAATCCGTTTGTTATTCTTTTTAAGTTATTAAACTATAATTAATCACTTATTACAAAAATAGGAGTAATAATTTATTCAATTATTACTCCTATGATTTAATGATTCGATACTCTAATTCGATTGATTGCTTTATCTAATGCGATTTCAGCACGACGAATATTTGTTTTTGAATCAATTTTCGCAAGTCTTTGTTCTGCTCTTTTACGAGCTTCTAAAGCTCTTGCAAGATCTATTTCAGCTTTACCTTCAATTGTATCCGTTAAGATCCTAGCTTCGTTATCCATAAATTGAAGCATCCCTGAGGATATGGCATAATCTTCATAGTTGCCATTCTTCTTTAAAGATAACTTACTTGTTGCAAGCATCGCAACAATTGGCATATGATTCGGCAAGATTGTACGTTCACCTTCCACCGTTTTTAAATGAATTGCTTCTACTTCTTCACTTAAATATAAACCGATTGGGGTGATGATTTTAATCTTAATCATTATTCTTCACCAAGTGTTTTTGCTTTCTCGATAACATCTTCAATCGTACCCGCAAACATAAATGCTTGTTCTGGTAAATCATCATATTTTCCATCTAATAATTCTTTAAAACTACGTACTGTTTCTTCCTTAGGTACATAACGACCTTGCATGCCAGTAAATTGTTCTGCGACATTGAATGGTTGCGATAAGAAATTACGAACTCGACGAGCTCTGTTTACAACAATTTTATCATCTTCACTCAATTCATCCATACCTAATATGGCAATAATATCCTGAAGTTCTTTATAACGTTGAAGTAAAGATTGCACTCCACGAGCTACTGCATAATGCTCATCACCAACAACCAAAGGATCTAAAACGCGTGAATTTGATTCAAGTGGATCAACCGCTGGATAGATTCCTAAAGCAGCAATTCCACGATCCAATACCGTTTTCGCATCAAGATGTGAGAAAGCTGTAGCTGGAGCTGGATCCGTTAAATCATCGGCTGGTACATAAATTGCTTGAACCGATGTAATGGAACCATCTTTCGTTGATGTAATTCGTTCTTGAAGTTGTCCCATTTCGGTTGCCAAAGTTGGTTGATATCCAACGGCCGATGGCATTCTACCAAGCAGTGCACTAACCTCTGAACCCGCTTGTGTGAAACGGAAAATATTATCAATAAATAATAATACATCTTGGTGATCTTCATCACGGAAATACTCTGCCATCGTAAGACCTGATAAACCAACTCTCATTCTAGCACCTGGTGATTCATTCATCTGTCCATAAACTAAAACCGTTTTATCTAGGACACCACTATCTTTCATTTCATGGTACATATCGTTTCCTTCACGAGTTCGCTCACCCACTCCGGTAACAACTGACATACCACCATGTTCCTTTGCGATATTATGAATCAATTCTTGAATTAAAACGGTTTTACCAACTCCGGCTCCACCAAATAATCCGATTTTACCACCCTTAGAATAAGGACAAAGTAAATCGATAACTTTAATTCCGGTTTCTAGTATTTCTGTTGATGTTTGTTGTTCATCAAAAGTTGGTGCCTCACGATGAATTGGCATTCTTTTTGTCGTTGACTCAAGTGGAGCTAACCCATCAATTTCATCACCTAATACGTTAAACATTCTTCCTAATACAATATTCCCTACTGGAACACTAATAGCAGCACCAGTGTCAATTGCTTCCATACCACGAACTAATCCATCCGTTGACCCCATTGAGATACAACGAACTCGATCATCCCCAATATGCTGAGCAACTTCAACAATTAAATTCTTGCCATCCTTTAAAGGAATTTCAATCGCATTTAGTAAAGAAGGTAATTCTTCATCAAATAAAATATCGACGACAGGTCCAATGACCTGAATGATTTTTCCTGTATGTTTACTCAAATCATTCACTCCTTTCATTCGAGTGCATTAGCTCCGCCAACAATTTCCGTTATTTCCTGGGTAATTGCCGCTTGTCGAGCTTGGTTAAACTGTAGTTCCAGCGTTTCCACTAGTTCATTCGCATTATCCGTTGCAGTTTCCATTGCGGTTCTTCTACTTGCTTGTTCACTAGTTTTTGTTTCAAGATAATAACTATAAAGCAGTGAGCGAATATACATCGGTACTAAATCATCCAGGATCTTATCACCTTGTGGTTCAAAGATTGTTTCGCGACTCACGCTTTGTTCCTCACCAGCCTCAACTGGTAATAACTTAACCATTTCTGGAATAAAAGTAACCGCATTTTTAAAATGCGTATAGATAATTCTAATCTCACTAATCTCACCAGCCATATAGCGATTTAGTGCTTGATCTCCAATTTGTGAAATAATATTATAGCCATCATCATCGATATCAATGATACATTCACTAACATTAAAATCACGATGTTTTGACCATCCTTGACCTCGACTTCCAATCATAACGATTTCATCTTGATCTGAAAATTCACTCATTAGTAAACGATAAACATTCGCATTATAACCACCACATAAACCCATATCACTCGTAAAGACGATGGTTAATGGATGATCAATGCTAGGTTTGATCAAATAAGGATGATTTGAATATTTCATTGAAGAAAGAATTTGCGAAACTGTTTCTTTTAAATAGAAAGCATATTCACGATTCTTCTCCATATTTTCTTTTTGCCGTTTTAATTTACTAGCAGCTACTAGTTGCATTGCTTTGGTAATCTTGCGTGTCGAATCAATGGAACGGATTCTCGCTTTAATTGCTAATTTATTTAATGCCATAAGCTAGCCTTGAAGAAGCGAATTGAATTGTGTGCTAAAGGTATCGAGTGCTGACTTGATCTTTAGATCTAGTTCATCATCAATTTTTTGTTTTTCATCTAGTTCCTTTAATATTTCAGGATGTTCACGATGAATAAACTTATGCATTTCTTTCTCATAATGAGCAATTTCATGAACGGCAACTGCTTTTAAATATTTATTCTTAGCAGCAAATAAAGATAATACTTGTTCACTCATAGTTAATGGTTCATATTGTTGTTGAACAAGTAACTGAGTCAAACGTTCTCCATGATCTAAGGTAGCCTTCGTTGTAGCATCTAAATCACTACCAAATTTAGAGAAAGCTTGCATTTCACGATATTGTGCTAGTTCAAGTTTTAATGAACCCGAAACTTGTTTCATGGCTTTTGTTTGTGCGGCACTACCAACACGAGATACTGACAAACCAGAATCTACGGCAGGACGAATCCCGGCATTAAATAACTCAGTTTGTAGGAAAATCTGACCATCCGTAATCGATATTACATTGGTTGGAATGTAGGCAGAAATATCTCCAGCTTGCGTTTCAATAATTGGTAAGGCCGTAAGACTTCCTCCACCTAATTCATCGTTAAGCTTAGCTGCACGCTCTAATAAACGTGAATGTAAATAGAATACATCACCTGGATAAGCTTCACGTCCTGGTGGTCGTTTTAATAATAAAGACATCGTTCGATAAGCTACCGCATGCTTACTTAAATCATCATAAACAATTAAAACATCATCACCGTTTTCCATCCATTCTTCACCAATTGCACAGCCTGCATAGGGTGCAATATACTGTAAAGGAGCTGGTTGAGAAGCCGTTGAGGAAACAATTGTCGTATATTTCAAAGCATCATGAGCTCTAAGTTTTTCTACAATTTGGGCTACTGTACTTGCTTTTTGACCAATTGCTACGTAAATACATTTAATTCCGGAATCTTTTTGATTTAAGATAGTATCAACCGCAATCGCTGTTTTACCACTTTGACGATCACCAATAATAAGTTCACGTTGACCTCTACCAATTGGAATCATGGAATCAATAATTTTCAATCCTGTTTGAACTGGTTGAAAAACTGATTTACGTGTCATAACACCAGGGGCAACACGTTCAATGGGACGATGCTTGCTAGTAACAATGGGTTCTCCACCATCAATCGCAATACCTAATGAATTTACAACTCGTCCAAGCATGGCATCACCAACCGGAACTTCAACAATATGTCCCGTTCGTTTTACTTCATCGCCTTCTTTAATTCCACTGTCATCACCCATTAATACAGCACCGACATGATCCTCTTCTAAGTTCATGACCATTCCATATATATCATGGGGAAACAACAATAACTCTCCGGCCATAGCATTGCTCAACCCATGGATTAAAGCAATACCATCACCAATCGTGATTACCGTACCACTTTCTCCAACTTCAAGAACATCGTCATAATGCTTAATTTGTTCTTTAATGATTTTACTAATCTCTTCAGGTCTTAAGTTCACTTGCGTTTCACCTCACGTTCCTATCCAAGTTTACTTGTAATACATTATTCTTTAATCGCTGTAAACGATTCTTAGCACTATTATCAATTACTTCATCTTTAATTTTAACTCGTAATCCAGCTAATAATGTTTCATCAACAGCAACTTCTAATTCAACATCTTTTTTTAACTTGTTTTCTAACATTGCTTTTAAATCTTTAAGTTCTTTTTCACTTAAAGCTTTTGCACTTCTTACATGGGCAATTTCAATATTATGATCCTCATTATAAAGATTCATATAAGCTTTTGTAATTGAAGGTAAAGCATTCATTCTATTTTTATCTAATAATAAATAAACAAAATTTAAAACCGTGTGGGAAAGATCATCTTTAAAAATCGTCTTCACTACTTTTTTCTTTTCTTCTCGTGAAATCTTTGGATGAGATAAAATATTCCAAAGTTCCGGATTTTGAAGTAAAGCATCGCGAATCATTCCTAATTGAGTTTTATATTGATCACAAGCTTTTTCTTCTTTGCCAAGTTCATACAAAGCAATACTATAGCCTTGTGCACTTATGCTGTCCATGAACTATCTCCAGCATGATCAATAAAGTCCTCCACATATTTCTTATGTTCTTTATCATCTAATTCTTTTTCAACAATTTTTTCAGCCGCTAAAAATGCAACCTCTGTAATTTGGGTTTTAATTTCTTTACGAACTGAAATCTTTTCTCTTTCAATATCTTGCATTGCTTTTTCTTTAATCTTATCTGCTTCTAATTTAGCTTGCGTTAAAGTTTCTTTCTTTTCAGCTTTTGCACTACTTTGTGCTACATCAAGAATATTTCTAGCTTCTTCTTTCGCATTTGCAATTTGCATTTCATAATCATGCTTAATTTGAACTGCTTGGGCTTTTTCATTTGCTGCACTTTCTAGATCGGTTGCGATTGCCTTTTCTCGACGATCAAGATACTCTAGAACTTTGCTCCAAAAAAATTTCTTTGCGACCAGCACAATCAAAAATGTTGATACTAAAACCATTACCATATCAATAACATTTAATCTTAAATAATTACCTATATTAATATCCATCTGCTGATCACCTCCTTGTTTGGATCATATCTTGTTTTTATCCTTTTAAGAAAATCAAGATTAGGGCGATGATCAATGCATAAATACCAGTTGTTTCAGCTAAGGCAATACCTAATACCATGATAGAACGTATTTTACCTGCTGCATCTGGGTTTTTCCCAACAGCTTCTGCTCCACGGCTTGCGGCGATACCTTGTCCAATACCAGGACCTAAACCAGCGATCATTGCGATACCAGCACCTAATAGTGCCATTCCTTGTACAAAATATTCATTCATTTTAAATTCCTCCTTGTGTTTTAGTCTTCTTCATCTTGTAGTTGCGCTTCACTTAGGAAGAAGCTTGCTAATGTGAAGAAGATATAAGTTTGAATCAATCCTGAGAATACATCAAAGTATGCATGTAACAGGGGTGTTACTACAAAACCAGCAATGCCAAATGGCATCATCTCTTTTAACAGAGAATACATCAATGACATGATGATTGTACCTGCTAATAGATTACCAAATAAACGTAAGGATAATGAAATTGGTAATGCTAAATCTCCAATTACGTTTAATGGAGCTAGAAACGCATAAGGCTCTAACCATTGTTTTAAACGATTCACGAGCCCATTCTCTTTAATATTCGTATATTGAATCAATAAGAACATCATGATAGCTAAGGTGACATTTACACTTAAATTTGATGTTGGTGGTTGTAATCCTAAAAGTCCAAGTAGATTGCTAACCGCCATAATCATAATAAGCGTCCCAAAGAAAGGTAAATAATGGTCCGTTGTTTTCTTTAAGTTTTCACCGATAATATTTCGACATAATCCAGCAACAATTTCGCCGATAAGTAAGATTCCTTTTGGAGCCTGGGAAGCATCTGCTTTTTCAAATTTTTTCCCAACAACAACAAAGAGTATCCCAAAGATTAAACAAATCACTAGCCAATTAATAATACTGGCATGGATTGGTATCTCAATCTTTCCAATACTGATTAAGATTCCATCAAATGTGTCCACTCTTTCATCCTCCTTCCTTATTACAGATTGTATACAGATTAATAGCCAATTTGTTACTTATAAAACCTGCTAATAACGCTAATGGATGAACACCATAAACCATCGACAAACTAAAGATAAGGGCATACATAAGATATCGTCGGATGTAGCTTGTATAGATACGACGATTTAAGCCGCTTATCTCACTATCGATTTTATTTGTCATCATAACGATGGAATTAAATCCCATCATCGATGTTAATCCACCAATAATAACACCAAAACCAATTGCTTTAAAATCTTTAAAGATTAAATAAGAAAGAATGGTTAAGATTATAACAAACATAATATGAAGTTTACGAATCTTTTGAATCATATCCTTTTCTTCCATCATTTATCTTCTCCAGTATCTTTAAACAATTGATATAGATTTCCACCAATCGCATAAAATAATAATGCGATTAAAAAGAATGGGGTTGTATGTAAACATTGATCAATAAAATGTCCAATAAATAACGCCAAGACACAAGTTATCGCCATTGTGGAAATAACCTTAATTGCCTTTTGATATTCACGCATTTTACTTCGTGCCGAATATACGGTCTCCAGCATCGCCTAATCCAGGTACAATATAACCTTTTTCATTTAATTTTTCATCAAGTGCCGCTAAATAAATATCAACGCCAGGATGTTCTTTTTCCACAGCTTTTACACCTTCAGGAGCTCCAACTAAACATACCAAACGAATATCACTTGCACCTTGTGCCATAACCATATCAATGGCAGCATTCGCACTTCCACCCGTCGCTAACATTGGATCAACGATAATTACAGTTGCTTCACCGATGTTTTTTGGATATTTTTCAAAGTAAGTGTGAGGCATTAAAGTTTCTTCATCTCGATACATTCCAACATGAGCAACTTTTACTGTTGGTACTAAGTTACAAATACCGCTGACCATACCAAGGCCTGCGCGTAAGATAGGTACTAAAATAACATCTTTTTTTAATTCATACGTGTGACAAGTACCTACTGGAGTTTCGATTGTTACCTCTTGAACAGGTAAATTGCGAGTAATTTCATAAACCATCAATCCACCAATTTCATCTAAATTTTGGCGAAAATCTTTTGTTCCTGTTTCCTTTTTACGCATTTGCGTAAGTTTGTGAGTAATCAATGGATGCTCTAATACTTTTAACATTATTACCATCTCCTTCATTATAATTGTTCTTTGTTAATGTTCCTTTAACATTATAACAAACACACTCTCTAATTACAAAATTTTTATTGAATATTCGCTGATATTCCTTCGTAATTATTGCCCTATTCTAATCAATTATGCAGAACTAATCAAGTCTTTACCTTATTCTTATTTAAATCACTGATTTTATACAATATTAACGCCTAACAATGACTGAAAGATAAAAGATGAGGCGCTTGTATCAACCTCATCTTTTTATAAATCATTGGTTTGTTTTAATAATACATCAAATTCACTTGTTTTGATTGCTTTAGAGAAATAAAAGCCTTGCACATAATTACACCCTGCAGCTTGTAACAAATCAATTTGTTCTTTTGTTTCGACACCTTCCGCAATACTAATTAGATCTAAATCTTTAATCATTTTGATAATATTAAGTAAAATAATTTTACCACGCTCATTCTCAATCGAATGATCTAAGAAAACTTTGTCAATCTTCACAAAATCAGCTGGCACATCACTTAAACTACTCAAGGAAGAATATCCTTGACCAAAGTCATCAATCGATAGTAAAAAGCCTGCCTTTTTTAATTGATGTAGCATATCCATAACTTGGAATTCTGCGCTAATCATAGCACTTTCCGTTAATTCAATCTCAATGGCATTGGGATCAATTTGATATTTCTTCGTAATTTCTAAGAGCTTCCTTGGTAATTCTTTACTATTTAAATGAACTCTAGAAATATTAACAGAGATTCTTGGAATATCTTCAACTGCTATTGTTTTCTTCCAAATCTGAATCATTTGGCAAGCTTTTTCAAACATATAATAATCTAATTTCGTAATAAAACCATTCTTTTCAAACAAAGGAATAAATTCATTTGGTTGAATGTATTTATTGCTTGAACGTAACCATCTCACTAGTGCTTCCGCACCAACAATTCGTCCTGTTTTTAAAGAATATTTAGGTTGAAGAAATAACTTAAATTCTTCATGAATCAAAGCAGATTCAAATACATCTTCCATTTCTTTTTCATTGATTAATTCCAAACGATTTTCATCTTTAAAGAAATGATAATTTACACTCTTACTTTCTCTTGCGATTTGTTTTGATAAATTGGCACGATCACAATATACATTGATATCTAATTGACGATCAACAATGGGATAAATACCAAACGATACTTGCATCTTATAATCATCAATTGGATTTTCAATTTGTTGACGCAATTTATTAATTCGCTGTAATGTATTGGTATTACCTTTATCAATCATTAAAATATTAAATATGTCCGCTGAGGTACGAGCAAACGTTTCATTACTACTTGTGTTGTTTTTTAATACATCACAAATCTTAGTTAAGATTTCATCGCCGCGTTTTGTCCCATAAATATCATTAATTAATTTAAATTTATTAATATCAAATTCAATCATTAAATATTTTAAATGTTTATTATCATTTAATAGTCTTTTTGAATCCATTGAAAATTTAGCTAGATTTCCATAACCAGTAATTGGATCACGATAAGCAATCCTCTCTAAATTGCGGCGATTGTTTTTTGTGCTCTGCAGCAACAGAAAACAAATGAGAATCGTCATTGCGATTAAGACAAAGGCAATCCCTACCAATTGAACAATTAAATGATCGGATTTAGAGGAAATAACCTTAGTATCAATGACCGATAAAATATACCAATCATTTATACCGATTTTGGTATAACACAATTCGTTTTTTCTACTCCCTCGATTATAAAAGAAGGTACCATTTTTACCTTTTGAAATATCCTTTTGTAAGCGATGTATCATTTTTTCATCAATTCCAAAGGCTTGCGCTTTTTCAAAGAAATTATCATAGTCCCCGATACTATCGGGATCATTTGTTTTGATGACAGGTTCCCCTTTACTAGTGATTACATAAGAGTATCCTTCTGAATCAAATGCACTAGTTTTTAGTGATTGATTAAAATATTCTTGTTTCTTAGTCGCAAAGATAACACCAGCGATTATTCCTTTATCATGAATCGGTGCCGCCATTACATTAATGTCTTCACCATCGGTTATATCAACTAACATATCTGAAACTAAGGACTTTCCTTTCATCGCTTCTTTAAAATACGCTCGATCACTAAAACTAGCCTCCGCCTGATCGGTTGTATACGTATCGCCATTTGCCAAGATAATACCCATTCGTTTGAAATAATTCTTATCTGCTTCAAGTTCTAAAACTGGCATAACTTGATTGACATTAAAATTTTTCTCAGCTTCAATGGCAGTGACCAAAGCTTCTAATGTTTGAATATCACCAGTGATTTGTTGATTTATATTTTGAGCACTTTTTAGTGTTATTTCTTGTAAGTAATTAATCTTTTCTTCATATAAAGCTTTTTGCGATTGGTAGATAAAAACAACACTTCCTAAAAGTAAAATAATAATGGTTAAAACAGCACCAATTATATAATTTTTTGTTTTGTTGTTTGTTTTCATAGTACCCTCATTTACGTGTATTTGATGAATTGTAATATTTTAAATTCATATAATTCAATTATAGCGTATTTTTATATATTTTCTATCCTTTTACGACATTTCGTTGCATTATCATCACATTTTTATTAAATACATGAATAAAATCGATTCATTCCCCTTTTTATACAGTATATAACCGTTTATAAACAAAGAAAGAACCTATACAAAGCTTGTTTAGGTTCTCTTGTTTAATTTAATACATTTTATAATAATCTTTTACGCATGTTCAACTGGATAATTTTTAGTTAAAGCGAATACTTCTTCTCTAATCTTATGAATATAATCCAAATCATCTGGATGTTTTAATACATCGGAAATCCATTTCCCGACTTGAATGAATTCTTTTTCTTTAAAGCCACGGGTTGTCATAGCTGGAGTTCCTAAACGGATACCACTTGTGACAAATGGTTTTTCTTGATCAAATGGAATTGTATTTTTATTACAAGTAATACCCGCTTCATCTAGTAATTTTTCAGCTTGTTTTCCACTCATGTGAATGCTTCCCATTACATCAATTAACATTAAGTGATTATCAGTTCCACCACTGACAATGCGGAAACCTTCTTCTTCCATCGTTTTCGCAAGAGCTTTCGCATTCACTACAATTTGTTGTTGGTATTCTTTAAATCCAGGTTGCATCGCTTCATTAAAACAAACAGCCTTTGCGGCAATGATGTGCATTAATGGTCCACCTTGCATGCCTGGGAATACTTTCTTATCAATTAAGCTAGCATATTTCTCTTTACAAATAATAATTCCACCACGAGGTCCACGAAGGGTTTTATGCGTTGTGCTTGTCACGAAGTCAGCATAAGGAACTGGACTTGGATGAACACCAGCTGCTACTAATCCTGCAATATGAGCCATATCTACCATGAAATAAGCTCCCACTTCATCTGCGATTTCACGAAACTTCGCAAAATCAATGAAACGTGGATAGGCACTTGCTCCGGCAATAATTAATTTTGGTTTTTCTTTTAAAGCAACACGACGTGCTTCTTCATAATCAATGGTTTCATCATCTTTTGTTACACCATAAGAACAGAAATCATAGATTGTTCCACTGAAGTTCAAAGGATGACCATGAGTTAAATGACCACCGGCCACAAGATCCATTCCCATGACTTTATCACCTGGATTTAAAACAGCCATGTAAACACCCATGTTAGCTTGTGAACCAGAATGAGGTTGAACATTGACATGCTCTGCATGAAATATTTCTTTTAAACGATCACGAGCAATATCTTCTACTTCGTCAACATTTACACAACCTCCATAGTAACGTTTATGCGGATAACCTTCTGCATATTTGTTTGTTAGAATACTACCGGATGCTTCACGTACATCATTGGATACGTAGTTTTCTGATGCGATAAGTTCAATATTATATAATTGACGTTGACGTTCTTTCTCAATCGCTTGAGCAATCTGTAGATCTTTCATTTAATTTTCCTCGCTTTCTAGTTTCGCTATTTTATTAATCCGATTCAAATGTCTTTCTCCATTTGAAAACGGTGTTGTAAGCCATACGTGAACGATTTCTCTCATGATTTCTTCACCGATGACTCTTTGTCCCATCGCTAGTACATTGCTATCATTATGTTCTCTCGTAAGCCTTGCGCTAAAGGGTTCACTGCATAGAGCACAACGAATTCCTTTAATTTTATTAGCGGTTATACTAACCCCAATTCCGGTCCCACAAATAACAATTCCACGATCACATTCTCCCTTTGCAACTGCTTTTGCGGCTTTGCTAGCAAAGTCTACATAATCACATGAATCCGTTGAATAAGTTCCATAATCAATTACTTCATAACCTTTTAATGGTAATTCTTTTTTTAAGATTTCTTTGTATTCATAAGCTCCATGATCACACGCTAATGCAATTTTCATTCTACTGTCCTCCTTGGACTACTGAGTCAATCATTTCTTTACTAATATCACCAACACGAATTATTTTAATTGTTTCACTGCTCGCATCTACAATCGTACTTGCTTGATTTCCACCACTATGCCCCAACACAATTCCATCCATTCTACCATCCAATTGCGCTAATGCATCCACATCATTGCTCGTACTAGCTTGCCCACTAATATTAGCACTTGTCACTAGCATTGCTTTACCACAAGCTTGTATTAAATCCAATACAAATTCATCTTTTGGCATCCGTATTCCGATTGTACTAAAACCATTTGTAGCATAATCCGGTACCTTGCTTTTCTTATTTAGAATAATTGTAAAGGCGCCTGGCATAAATGCTTGGATGAGTCGCTTTGCAACTTCACTTACTTCCGCAATCTGTTCTATTTGTTCAATTGATCCAACCATGGTTGGTATCGGTTTATTTTCATCTCTGCCTTTGGCTACTTTTAATCTTTTTAGGGCTGTTTCATCATCATATATGACACCTAAACCAAAGACTGTATCGGTTGGAAAGGCAACCACTAAACCTTTTTTCAACATTGTTACTACTTCATCTAAATCTTTTTTTTGATATCGCTTCGTCTCCATGATTTGCCTCCATAATTCAATAGCTATATTCTATCATAATTTAAACAAAATAAAATATATATATAAAAAAGATAACCAAATAATGATTATCTTAGATTATATTACACTTCTAATAAATTCAACATTTCAATATATAAGAAATAACGATTACGATTACGATCATCAACTTGTTTTAATAAGCCTAAATTACTTAATATTTGAATTAAGTTTGCTGCTGTATTAAAAGATAATCTTAAATCTTTTGCCGTTGTCTTTACTTCCACAACTGGATGATCCTGTAAGTAAGCAAGTAACTTAACTAATTTTGCTTGAATTGTATCAGAGAATGCTGATTCTGATATTTTACTCATATGCTTTTGAAGCATCTTATCGTAATTTATAATAATGGTCATACTATTGATTGATGCGACTTTCACAGCCTCTAAGAAGAATTGAATCCATTCTTCAAAATTACCAGTTTCAGATACCGAACAAATAGCTTTTTCATAAGCTAATTTATGTTTTAAGAAATAATCCGATAAAGCTAAATTAGCATAAGGTAAACGATTATGATTCATTAAATAAATAATTGAAACAAGTCGTTGTAACAAACCATTTCCTTCTTCAAAAGGTTGAATCGTGAAAATTTCATATTGAAGTAAAGCAGCCTTGATTAATTCATCATATTCTTCTTTGGAAGCAACATAATTTTCATAGCCTTGAATCGCTAGTGGTAAAGTTTCCACTTTACATGGTGCAAATGGATCTCTTCCTAAATAGCGAATGAAAGTTTGTTCTTTACGAAGACCAACTTCGTTACCTAAGAGTTGATTCACCATTTTTTGTAATATTCCAATGCTCATTCTTTTATCTTGACCGTCTTTTAGGCAAAGCATATAACGATCTAATAATAATTCTTCATCGCTTTTTCTTTGATGAAGTTGTGAAACTAAATAGGATTCAAGCGTGCTATGATAGCCTTCTAGTTTTAAAGAATTAACACCTTCGTTTATCTCTAACAAATTCATGATTCCTAAACCTCTTGAATTTGCATAACCAGCACCATCTAATGTTCCTAATGCGAAATTTGCATTACTTATTTTCTTCATCATTTCCACATTCAAAGCAATCTTATTGTCTAAGGTTGTTAAGTCATAAGGGAAATATGGACGATAACGTCTTCTACCTCTTCGATTCTCTTGATAATAACCACTTTTGTTTTCCATTTCCATTTTTTATCACCTGTGCGTATTATATCATATATTTCATATCAATCAAATAATTTGAAACAATTATTCGTATATTATTTTTAAATTTAATTCATACTATTTATTTAATTAAATTTATAAAAATAATATAAATTTTAATTAAAAAGCTCAGCTAACAAAGATTTGGGTTTTACCTTTTCAAAGCATATCTTTTCGACCTTTAAAACACCTCGAATACTTGTTCCTTTACCATCACCAACCTTAAAAATTAGTTTCCCATTCTTCCAACGACTTGTTAAATGATCAATGACTTGAAAAGCTTCTTTGTTATCAACTATCATCATCCGACTTGAGCTTTCATCCACTCCTTCCATCAATTCTTGATAAATACTATTAATTTCATTTTTCACATGATAACAGTGATTGCTTTGACTATCATTATATAGAACATAGCTTATCTTATTTTCACTTTTGCCAGTGACATTCACACTTAGTAAAACAAACCAAAGTGCAAGAAACACATAGAAATATTTCTTCATTTAATCCCTCCTATAATTCAGGATTACCATTATTTACTTATTTAAACAAATAGGAATGATTTAATTTAGTAAATAGGCTAGCATTTTATTTAATATATGTTAAAATGCTAGAGGAAATGAGGGATAATTATGAACTATGACTTAATCATAATCGGTGCTGGGCCAGGTGGAATATTTTCTGCTTATGAAGCATTAAAATGCAACAAGGATTTAAAAATTGGAATCTTTGAAGTTGGCAACACGTTAGAAAAACGTCATTGCCCAATCGATGGGAAAAAGATTAAAGCATGTATTAATTGTCCTACTTGTGCCATTATGAATGGTTTTGGTGGTGCGGGTGCTTTCTCCGATGGTAAATATAATATAACCAATCAATTTGGTGGTACCCTTTTCGAACATATTGGTAAACAACAAGCCTTAGATTTAATGAACTATGTTGATACCTTGAATTTAAAGTTTGGTGGCGAAGGTACAAAACTATATTCCACAAGTAATACTTATTTAAAGAAAGTGTGTATGCAAAATGACTTACATCTATTAGATGCCCAAGTACGTCATTTAGGTACCGATATTAACTATATTGTATTAGAGAATTTATATAAAGAATTGAAAGATAAAGTAGATTTTCATTTCTTATCTTATGTAAGTAAAGTAGTTAAACTGGATGAAGGCTTTGAAATCCATGTGAACACTGATACTTACAGCGCAAAGAATTGTATTATTTCAACGGGACGAAGTGGAAGTAAATGGATGGGTCAAGTTTGTAATTCACTTGATATTGCTACTAAGAGCAATCGTGTTGATATTGGAGTTCGCGTTGAACTTCCTTATGAAGTCTTTTCTAATTTAACCGATGAATTATATGAAAGTAAGATTGTTTATCGCACGGAGAAGTTTCAAGACTTAGTTCGTACCTTCTGTATGAATCCCCGTGGTGTTGTTGTATCAGAAAATACCAATGGTATTGTTACCGTTAATGGTCACAGTTACGATGATCCAAGTCGCTATAGTGATAATACCAACTTTGCCTTATTGGTAAGCAATCACTTCTCTGAGCCTTTTAAAGATAGTAATGGTTATGGTGAATCGATTGCCCGCTTATCAAATATGCTTGGTGGCGGCGTTATTGTTCAACGTTTCGGTGATTTAATCCGTGGTCAAAGAAGTACAGTTTCACGCATTAGCGATAGTTTCGTAACCCCAACGTTAAGCGCAACTCCTGGTGATTTAAGTTTAGTTATTCCAAAACGTCAATTAGATGGCATTATTGAAATGATTTATGCGCTTGATAAAGTAGCTCCAGGTACTGCGAATGATTCTACTTTATTATATGGAGTTGAAGTTAAGTTTTATAATTTAGAAGTTGAAATTAATGATAATCTAGAAACAAAGCATAAAGGTCTATATGTCATTGGTGATTGTAGTGGGGTTACGCATTCTTTATCCCATGCAAGTGCAAGTGGTATTTATGTTGCTCGTCAATTATATAAAAAATAGAAGTTACCTATCCTGGTAACTTTTTTCTTGGCAATCTACTTACAAATATCCATATTTGTTTTATCAATTTGCGTATGATAGAATAAAGCAATGAAAGAAGGTGAGTTATGAATAAATTAGTAGGTCATTTTATGACGATTACCAAGCATAAAATTGCGGTCACTAAATTATGTTTCCGTTGTGGTTTAATCAAACAAGGAATTCTTCATGACTTATCCAAATATTCTTGGGTTGAGTTTAGCGCAGGCGTTAAATATTACCAAGGAAATCGTAGCCCGATTGATGCGCAAAAAGAAGCCGTTGGCTATTCACTTGGTTGGTTACATCACAAAGGTAGAAATAAACACCATTGGGAATATTGGCTCGATAATGCTCAAAACGGAATTAAGCCACTAGAAATGCCCGTTCATTATGTTGTGGAAATGTTTTGTGATCGCATCGCTGCTAGTCGCATCTATCAAAAAGAAAACTATAACGATCGTAGTGCTTTGAATTATTATTTGAATGGAATGAATCATATTGTAATGCATGAAAAAACAAAACTACTCATTCTTGATATGCTTCAACATGTAAGTGATTATGGACTTGATTCAACCATTCTTTATATTAGAAACGAAATCTTAAAAAAATAGAGAACGCATGCGTTCTCTTTTATAATACTTTCTTTACTAATTCCATTAAACGTTCACCCTCACCCTGTTTAAAAGGGCTACACATCGCTTCATAGTAATTGTTATGATAAGCATCTTCATCCGCTATGTAGTCATAATAACCATTGGCATAACCGAAGAAATAAGTCTTTTTTAATTGTTTAATTGGATTACTTAATCCACAAAATAATTCACCAGGAATCGTAATAAATTTATATTCATCATTGATTCGAATGATCGAAAGATTAATATCCCATTGATCTTTCACAAAGGGATGAAGTGCATGAAGATATGCAATGGTTGCTCCTTCATAACTTGATTCAATTAATCTTAGTTCTTTATTATTTAAATGGTTTAATTTTGCCGTTTCAACATCTGTGCGACATTGATTTAGTTTCGCTAGCGTAGCTTCTACACTTTCATTGTCTTTTAATTTTAAACTAAATGTATAATGATCAAATTGAATCGATTTAATTTCACCTAAATAAGCCACTTGCTTATTGGTTTCAATGATTGCTTGTTGTGTAATGCTTGCATAACGATCTAATTCACTTAAATCTGAATTCATACGGGTAAATCTTGTACTGATATCTCCACAACTTCCATTAATAAAAATTGGCATGACCTGGTTTGTCTCAAGTTTCGCATTAATTGCCCCAATGATATCAGCAGAAATTAATAAACTATCTTCATGAAGTAAAGTTGGATGACAGGCAAAGTGATATAAGATACAAGTTTTTCCATCTTTACGGATGAAGTTCATAACTAATAAAGATTCATCCTGTGAACCGCTTAGCAAATGACGATTCTTACCAACGCCATGAATCATTCCTTCACTAATGCTTAACGTACCTTCATCTTGAGTGTGAAACGCTTGTTTCATAGCCTTAATGCTCTGTTTACATAGGTAATCAACATATTCTTGATTAGGATCACCTAAAACACTTTCAAAGCCTGCAAGGGGGCCACTTGCGCAATCACATGTACCCATTGGTCCACTATGTGTATGAATCGCAAAGGCTTCAATTTCCACATCTTCAAGTCCTTCTACTTTGCAGCTATCTTTTAATTGATTTAAATAAAAATCATCCAGAGCTAAAATTTCTAAGCTTAAGATTGCTTTTCTTTTCCCATCTTGATCAAAGCTAAGAACTCTTACATATAAATCATCGTGAACTTCATTTGCGATGCGTTCAACTGCATAACCCGCTAATTTAACTGGTAACTTAGGGGTTATGATTGCTTTTGAAAATCCGACTTTCATATAAAGCTCCTTTCCTTAATTAGAGCCTAGATATTCCTCTAGCGTTATTCCTTGTGACATGATTGCTGTAGCTACATCAACGCCTACATAACGAATATGCCAAGGTTCATATTTATAACCTGTAATTGATTCTTTTCCTGATAAGTAACGAAGGATAAATCCGTACTTTTGACAATTTTGAGCCAACCAAATACCTGCTGGTGTATTACCAAAATTATCATCAATTGCCCCAACATCAAAGGCTAATCCGGTTTGATGTTCTGATGTTCCAGGACGCGCGGAGAATGTATCTGCCGATGCTTGCCCATATTGAGCTACATAATTATTGTATAACCAACTCTGGGTTTTATAAGAACGATAGCCTGAACATATTGCCATAGCAAAGCCTGCACCACTTGCATCATTTCGTAAAGTTGCCAACGCCGCGGAAGCCGTAGCATCTCCTCCACCAAAACTTGCGGGAATTGGATGATTTTTATTAACTAATAAAATACCATTAATATAGGTTGGTTGATTTCCATTATTTGTTTGCGTTACGATTGGTGCTGCTTGCACTGGTTTTACTTCTTCTTTTTTTATTTCTACCGTATATTCTTTATGCTCACTATTTCCATGTTGGTCGATTGCGTTAATACTTACTTTATAATTTCCTTCTGCACTTACATCGACTTCATTTTTAATTGTATATGCATTCTTTTTTTCTTTTTCACTCAATGTTAATTCACCATCTACAGGATCACTAATTGATTCAATATTTGTTTTTGGATCAAACTCACAATTCAAATACAAACTCATTGTTTCTTCTTTTAATTTAATAACAGGTTTCGTCGTATCTTTAACTTCTACCTTAAGTTTAATATCTTTTTTATGATCCTCTTTTTGGATTACAAATTTTAATTCTTGTTTACCGATTTTATTAACTTCCACTTTAGGATAAGTAATGATTTTCCCAGTTGCCTTTTTCACCAAGCTCTTAACATCAAAAGATTGATTTCCGTATTCAATTAAAGCTGGCTTTCTAAATTCTATATGCATTGAATCGATGATCTTTTTTTCTTCCTGTTTTTGATAACAAAAATAACTTATTCCTGAAATAAGCAATACTGTTATTAAGAATATCCCACAATTCCTCTTTTTAATTTTCATTTTTATCCCCTTTATTAATACCTTTACTTTATCACTTCATCGCGATTAGTTCAATCTTTGGGTAAACATAAAAAAAGA
>JAVXTH010000009.1:0-45987 GCA_036642795.1 Erysipelotrichaceae bacterium | reverse complement strand
AGCACCAATCGGATTTTTCACCGGCTTAGATGTCGAGCGTAATGAGATATCAAATATAAAAGGATATAATCGTGAAGTCGGTAAAATGTGGATGATTTATGGTACGGTATTTATAGGTGTTTCTGTGCTTAGTATTCCTTTTGGAGCGTGGGCTTATTTTATTGTCACATTATTTGTGTTATTCTTTGGAATGATTGTTATGATTATGCACTATGATACAATTTACGATAAATATAAAGTAAAATAATTACAAGTTAGAACTCAAATAAATGAGTTCTTTTTTATGATATAAAAAAAACCTTTAAACAAAGGTTTCAATGTTCTATGGCAGGGGTAGCAAGAATTGAACTCGCATCAGCGGTTTTGGAGACCGTTATATTACCATTATACTATACCCCTAAGGTTTTACTGCTTTCCTATATTACCATAGGAATAATGAAAAAACAACATCTTTTTAGTTCAAATAAGGATAATTAAACGATTATATTTATTGCTTTAGGTAAAGAATAAGAAATAGAAACACAAATATTGTAAAATGACGAAAACATAATAGAAGAATAATGAAAAAGTGCTATAATTAAAATATTGCAATAAAACAAAGATAAAAAGAAGGGAATGAGCAAATATTGAATAAATTAAATCTTAAAAATAGCCTTATTATATTAATCTTATTCGCTTTGATTATTGGCTTATTCTATTTTGGTTTAAAACCAAATAAAGATCCTAACTTGCATAAAGAAGAAATGAAAACCGCAAAAATATTAAAAACAATGGAACAAAAAGATATCAATGAAGTAAGTGTTGCCGTGCGTGATGCGAAAAAAACCATTCAATTAAACAATGCTTCTTCCACAAATGAATCAATGGCAATTCGTTTCTCTAATAGTGTTATCATGGGTGATTCGATTGCGATGGGTTTAGTCGAATATCAATTGCTAAGCCCTAGCGTTGTAATTGGGGCTAGAGGACGCCGTGTTGATAATTGTGATGATGATATCAATAAAGTTATTTCCTTAGCACCCCAGAATGTTTTTGTGTGTTTTGGCTTAAATGATTTACCTTATTATCGAGGCAATGTTGAACCTTTTATTAATAATTATGGAATCGTAATGGACAAGTTAAAAAAAGGACTACCAAATGCTAAGCTATATATAAATGCAATCTTACCGGTAGCAAGTTATGTAGCAGGTGAGCGTCCTGCTTATGCATCTTTACCAGCATTCAATGATGCGATTAAAGAAATGTGTAAAACTAAGAAAATAACGTACATTGATAATTCCTTTTTACTACAAGGGGATGATGTTTATATCTTTGATGGGATTCATCCACAGTTTTTCTTTTTCCCAAAGTGGATGGCAAATATGGCCATGATTGGCAAGTTATAGGGAGGGCATATGAGAAAGATTATCTATAGTATTGTCTTAGTATGTATGCTAGGGGCCTTAGCTTATCCTTTTATTAATGTGGATCAAGCTGTTAGTATCACAACCATTGAGAAAACCATCCTACCTTATGTTGATAAGCAAACAATGAAAAAACAGGATCATAATTATATAAGAAGATGTTATCAAACAAATGAAAAAGAATATGAAGCCGTTGATACCTATGCTTCCATATCGGCAATGAATGTAAATGAAATAACTGTTTTTAAAGGAAAAGATCAAGATCAAATCAGTTTACTAAAAAAGCATATATTAAAACATCAAGAAACCCAACTTAAGAGTTTTGAAGGTTATGGAGTAAAACAAACGGAATTATTAAATAAAGCCGTTGTACTAGAAAAAGGTGATTATATATTCTTTATTGTTCACCAAAAAGTTTCAAAGATCAAACAAGCAATCATCGATTTATTCTAATGAAAGGGGGCATAAGGTATGTCATTCAATAGTATTTATTTCTTATTCACGTTTCTTCCTTGTGCTTTTCTTTTATATTATGCTATTCCCGCTCGTGGTAAAAATTTAATTCTGGTTTTAATAAGTCTAGTTTTTTATGCCTGGGGAGAACCTAAATATATTATATTATTACTTGCGCTGATTTTATTTAATTACGCAATTGGCTTTAGAATTGAACATGCGCAAGGTTCAAAACGTAAAAGAGCTTTAATTGAAGCCTTAATTCTAAATTTATTTATATTAATTTACTTTAAATATTATGGTTTTATCTTAGATAGTATCTTTCATATCATTCCCAAGTTTATAAATTATAAAACATTATTAATGCCCTTAGGTATTTCATTCTTCACTTTTCAAATCTTATCGTATCTCTTCGATGTTTATCATAAAAAGTGTGAAGCAAGCAAAAATATCATTTCCTTTGCTTTGTATGTTTCTTTCTTTCCTAAATTAATTATGGGACCCATTGAACCATATCATGATTTTGAGAAACAAATCGATCATCATCCAGTCAATGGAGCTTTATTAGATCGTGGCAGTAAACGTTTTATTATTGGTTTAGCACAGAAGGTAATCCTAGCCAATACCTTTGCCTTTATGATTACACAAATGCATGCCACAAGTGAAACAACGATTGGTGCTTGGCTTTTAACTTTAACTTATACATTACAAATCTATTTTGATTTTTGTGGTTATAGTAATATGGCAATTGGCCTTGCCAATCTATTTGGTTTTAACTTAATGGAGAACTTCAATTATCCTTATATTTCAAAAAGTATCTCTGAATTTTGGCGAAGATGGCATATTAGCTTAGGTGCTTTCTTTAAGAATTATGTTTATATCCCACTGGGAGGGAATCGTGTTTCTAAAAATGTACACATTGCCAATTTAATGATTGTATGGCTCTTAACTGGTCTTTGGCATGGAGCAAGTTTTAACTTCATTGTTTGGGGATTATATTATGGAATCATTATTATCTTAGAAAAGTATTACTTTAATGCTTATTTAAATAAATTACCAAAACCAGTTCAGTGGTTCATTACTTTCTTCATCATCATGATTGGTTGGGTCTTCTTCTCAACCAACAATCTTGCTGCGGCTTTTCATCAATTAGCAAATATGTTTCATTTGAGTGGGAATGCTTGGCTGAATCAAGAAGTGATTTGGCTTGGGAAATCTTATCTTGTTTATTTCATTCTTGGTTTAATCGCTATGACACCTTTCATGAAGAATATCTTAACTCATAAGTTAAAACCACGTTTAAAACATTATGAAACAATCGCAAATGTTGTTTATTTATGCTTATTTTCTTTATCTTTGCTTTATTTAATGAGTGATACATTTCAATCATTTTTATACTTTCAATTTTAGGAGGATTATATTATGGAATCAAAACATCCAAAATCAAATTCATTTGGAATACTCTTTATCTTCCTTATTTTTGTTATTGCTTTTATTAATTTCTTTCATCAAGATGTCATATATTCCGCAAGTGAAAATCGCAATTTAACCTTAAGACCACAAATGAATCAAGCCGATTTATTAAGTGGGGATTATCAAAAAGCATTCGAACAAAATCGTAACGATCAATTTATCGCAAGAGCGAAGGGTGTCAGTCTTAAAAATCGTTTGGAACATAAATTAGGTAATAATAAAATCGATGATGTTTATATTGGTAAGAATGATATGTTAATGCAAGAATTCTTACCCCCATCATCTGCTTTTGTGAAAGAAAAAGCAGATGCCCTCCTTGCTTTTAAACAAAAATATCCCAACATCCCATTTTCAATGATCCTATCACCAAATAAAATTGCAGTGTATGAAGATCAATTACCAAAGGGTGCTCCTGCTTCAAAGCAATTAAAGGTAATCGATGAATTCAAACAACAAATCAAAGAGCAGGTTTCATGTATGGATGTAGATGCGACACTACAAAAGCATGTGAAAGAGCCAATCTTTTATAAGAGTGATCATCACTTAACAACCTTAGGTGGTAAGTATGTCTTTGAAGATTATATGGCTTTGAAACAAATTCCTTTAAAAGAAATTACGTTTGAAAAGCATATTAGTAATGCTCATTTTGTTGGTTCACTTAGTAATAAAATTGGCTTTAAACAAATCGATGATCCAATTGAATTATTTATATCAAACAATGATCCAACCCAAGTCGTAGTGAATTATGTTGAGGAACAAAAGAAAACAACTTCTTTTTACGATGCGAGCAAACAGTTTTCTACTTCTGCTTATGATGTTTTTCTATCCGGGAATCATCCATATATAAAGATTTCTACTTCAGCTTTAGAAGATCGTCGTTTATTAATTCTAAAAGATTCTTTTGCGAATTGTATGCTTCCTTTCTTAGCACCATATTATAATGAGATTCATGTGATTGATCCTCGTTATTATTTTGGGGATATAAATGAATTGATGGTGGATGAAGCAGTGAATGAAGTATTAATCATTGCGAATGCGAATACCTTTTTTGCGGATTCATCGCTTCAAGAATTATTAAGAGAAGAATAAAGGCAAGGATTGAAAGATGAGAAAATAGCTTTTTATAGTGAATTTCTAAGAACGGTATCTTTGGCTTCTTTTTTTCTCAAATAAGTACTAAGATTGCTTGACAAAAGGGCTGATTTCTTTTATTATAAACAAGCAATCAAATCTTTATGATTCTTATGACGCGTTCGGCAAGCGGTTAAGCCATAGCCCTCTCAAGGCTATATCACGGGTTCAATTCCCGTACGCGTTACCATGTTAATTAAACCCTTTTTAAGGGTTTTTCTTTTATACATTGGCAATCATTTTAATTAAAGCTATAATGATACTGAAAAGAAGGGAGTACTTATGAGAAAAAAACATCCTAACATCGCTCGCTGTCTTTTGGCATTATCAATTTTAATCGCTTTTCTAATCGTAAGTATTTCATGGCTTGGAATCGATCAAAGAAAAATAGTCAACAGTGAAAAAATCGCTGTATTTGGGTATCATAACTTAGCTAGCAACCAAGCTAAAAATAAGTATTTTAAGTTTGATCCTTGGACGAGTTCAATTTCTTCATTTGAAAAGCAAATGAAGTATTTAAAAGAACATGGTTATCAAAGTATTAGCTTAGATGAGTTTTATTTATGGAAAAAAGGGAAAGCTCAATATTCAAATAAAACAGTATTAATTACGTTTGATGATAGTTGTTATTCAAGTGTTGAACTTGCGAAACCAATCTTAAAAAAGTATGGTTTTAAAGCAAGTACCTTTGTGATTGGTTATAGTATTCCTAAAACATTCGAGAAATATGATGAAAGCATCAAACAACATATTCCAAAGGATCAATTAAAGGATGATGAAACAATGAAGTTTTATTCTCATTCTTATCATCAACATCGAAAAATTGATGGCACGTATGCCGTGAATGCTTATTCAATGAAACAATTGGATCAGGATATTGCGCGAGCAGGTCAAACAACGAATATAAAATATTATGCTTACCCTTTTGGTAAGTATAATGATGACATCATTAAAACTTTACAGAATCATAACGTAAAATTAGCTTTTAGTTATAATCAATTTGATAAAGTTAATCGAAACGATGCGAATTATTCTTTACCACGTTTTAGTGTAAATGCTTATACACCAATGTGGTTATTTAAAATTATGTTAAATCGTTAAAAAAGGGGAGAACTCATCGATGAAAAAGGATCTTAAGTTTTATTTAAAACTATTTAAAGCAACCTTCGCCTTAAGTGCATTTACTTTTGGGGGAGGATATATGATTGTGCCTTTAATGCGGCGTAAATTTGTTGATCAATATCACTGGATTGATGATAAAGAAATGATTGATATGGTAGCCATTGCTCAATCTTCACCAGGGGCTGTCGCTGTTAATACATCAATTATTGTTGGGTATCGATTGGATGGAATCAAAGGGGCACTTGTGAGTGTTTTTGGTACGGTGTTACCACCGCTTATCATTCTATCAATCGTATCTATGTTTTATGCTTCCGTGCGTGATAACGCCTTAATCGCAGCGATTATGAAAGGCATGCAAGTGGGAGTTGGCGTTATTATTGTTGATCTTGTCGTTACGATGGGAATGAGTGTATTTCAAGAGAAAAATAACTTATCTAATATTATGATGCCGACCGTCTTTATCGCAGCTTATTTCTTTCAAGTGAATGTTATGTTTTTAATTATCTTATGTGGAAGTATTGCTTTGCTTTATCCCTTTGTTCAACAAAAAATTAAGGGAGGTCAACAACGATGATATATTTAAAACTATTCTTTTCTTTCTTACAAGTTGGTTTGTTTGCCTTTGGTGGAGGCTATGCAGCTTTACCTTTAATTCAAGAACAAGTGATTCATCTTCATCCTTGGTTAACGATGATAGAATTCAGTGATATTATCACCATCTCACAGATGACACCTGGACCGATTGCAATCAATACAGCAACCTTTGTAGGGATTCAGGTAAGTGGCTTTCTAGGGGCAATTGTTGCCACGTTCGGTGTTATTTTCCCAAGTATTATCATTGTGATTAGTTTAGCTTATTTTTATTTTAAATATCGTGATTTAGCTTTTATGCAACATTTGTTAAGTGGACTACGTCCCTGTGTTGTTTCTTTGATTGCTACCGCAGGTATTTCAATTGTGTTTTTATCTTTTTATGGAACCGAAGGAATACCGGTGAATTTTTTAGATGTGGATTTAAAGGCAGTTGGTTTATTTGTTGTTGCATTTATTATCCTGAGAAAAACGAAATGCAATCCGCTTTTGATTATGGGATTGACGGGTCTTGCCGGAGCACTTTATAGTTTTATGTAATAACTACCAAATGGTAGTTATTGAAGCATTACGCCTTTTATTCACATTTATTATCGTTGCAGGAACAAGGTTGTGGTTGTTTGTTTTTAAAACAGTAACAAGTAAATCCACTTTCAACATCGCATTTATTTACACGACGACATTCATAATAGATGTTTGAATCAACAATTGGTTTACAGCCACAATCTAGGTTTGGTTTGTTACAACCACAGCTTGCATTACTTCCTTTGTTACATCCACATCCATTTCCACAAGGAGCAGGGTGCCAAGGTTTACAACCACAATTATTGCCATTTCCACTACCACAAGAACAACGATTACGACAGCCGTTTTGAACCGTACTCGATTCGTATTGATTAAAACCACACTTACATGAGTTGTACATAATATACCTCCTTTTATATGAGATAATCCCTATATCTCAGTGTATCTTATGCACAAGGGCAAGTGCTAGCATAGGCAATTGAAAAGCAAAAAATCATTTGATGTACGTTGGGTAGATAATTGTGATACAATGGTTAAAATTTAAAGGAGTAAACAAATGAATAAAAAATATATTATATGGGACTGGAATGGAACTTTATTAAATGATGTTGATTTATGTCTTACGATTATCAATCAATTATTGAATCAATATCATTTGAAACCATTTCAATCTTTGCAACACTATCGGGAAGTATTTAGCTTTCCGGTATCAGATTATTATGAGGCAATGGGCTTTGATTTTAATAAAACCCCGTTCTCAAAACTAGCGAAAGAGTATATGGACATGTACCAACCAGCATCGCACGCTTGTCAACTACACGATGGGGTACAAGAACTAATGCAAGAGCTTCATCAAAAAGGCTTTCATCAAGTGATTCTTTCCGCATCGCAAATTGATAATTTAAAAAGTCAATTGAACAATTATGATATTACGAAGTATTTAGATCATATTCTTGGAATTCAAGATATTCATGCAGCAAGTAAACAACAATTAGCAAGCGATTATTTAAGCGAAACAAAAATACCGCTAAGTGAAGTGGTATTTATTGGTGATAGCATTCATGATTATGAAGTGGCTAGTGCAAATCATTGCGATTGTATTCTAATTGCCAATGGGCATCAAAGCTTTGAAAAACTCAGTACTTGTGATGCATTAATTTTGCCAAGCATCAAAGAAATCAAACAACAGATAACATTTGCGTAAGCAGTGTTATTTTTTTTCCCAGAAAGAATTTAAACTAAGCTTTAAATCTTCAATCTTTGTAATTCGTTCAAAATGTTGCCAATGTTTCGGCAATAGATTTTGGTAAATAGGACTGGTATAACGATCATCAATTAAGATAATGGCACCAACATCATCGTTTGAGCGAATCACGCGTCCTCCTGCTTGTAAGACCTTATTCATACCAGGAAAGACATAAGCATAAGGATAACCCATTTGATTTTTATGTTCAAAATAATCACGAAGAATGTTTTGTTCGGGATTAATCTGGGGTAAGCCTACCCCGATGATAATACTTGCGATTAATGCATCACCGACTAAGTCAATTCCTTCACCATACATTCCTCCTAGTACACAAAAACCAACCAACAATTGATTGCGATTTTCTTGGAAGCTAAGTAAAAACGCTTCTTTTTCAAGTTCGCTCATTCCACCATGTTGAAGGGTTGTGGTAATGCTTGGATGAGCACTTACAAAAGCTTGGTAGATTTGATTCATATAAGCATAACTTGGGAAATACACGATGTAATTGCCAGCTTTACGCATTACACTTTCATAAATGATTTCGACAATTTGATTCACACTTTGATTACGATCTTTATAGCGGGTGCTAATCGAATCATAAACGATGATTTTTAAATGATCGGCATCAAAAGGACTTTGAAGCAATAAACGTTTGCTTGTTTCATCTCCTCCTAGTAACTCTAAAAAGTAATGAATCGGGGTAAGCGTAGCTGAAAACAAACAAGCGGCTTCGCCTTTTTTTAAACTGTGGCGAACTAATAAACCAGGATCGATACAAAATTGTTTAATTTCTATATCTAACTCACTGCGTTTGATTGTTGTCACAAAATGTTCATCGTATAAATCGGCAATTCTTAAATAACTAACAACATCAAAGTAAAGCGTTGTTAATTCTTTACTTTCATTGTTTTTATCCATATCTTGAAGGGCTAATTCACATTGAATTAAAAACTTATTTAAAATATCTTGAAAATCAAGAAGAGGTTCCTTACCTACTTCAAAAGCAAGGTTAGTTGCTTTTTTTTCATTAAAATATTGATGAATGCTTGCAAAGCTTTTATGTAAAGCAATTCGTTCCTCTTTCGGGAATAATTGTTCTACTTGCGTAAAAGCTTGTTGATGTAACATACTAGAATACATGGAACGTGATCGATCCACTAAATTATGAGCTTCATCAATTAAAAACATATATTTTTCCGGCATATCCATAAAGAATCGTTTTAGATAAACACTTGGATCAAATAAATAATTATAATCGCAAATAATCACATCACAGTGAAGGGATAAATCCAAAGATAATTCAAAGGGACAAACCTTAAATTTCTTCCCATAGCTTTTTAGGATGTTTTCATCGATGGCATCCTGTTTTTGAAGTAATTCATACATTGCTTGATCCACGCGATTGTAGTAATTACAAGCAAAGGGACATACGTCAGGATCACAATTACGTTCTTCTAAAAAACACATTTTATCTTTCGCATTAATCACAATCGATTTTATTCTTAATCCTTTTTGCGCAAGCAATAAAAGTGCATGTTGGGCTACACTGCGGGTGATGCTTTTGGCAGTTAAATAAAATATCTTATCAATTTTATGCTCGCCAATTGCTTTAATGGAAGGAAACAGCGTAGAGATGGTTTTCCCAATGCCAGTGGGAGCTTGGGTATATAGTACATCTTGATCTAGAATGGTCTTATATACGGCGATAGCGAGGGTTCGTTGACCTTCTCGATAGGTAGCAAAAGGGAAGGGTAAGGCTTGAATTGAGGAAAGTTTAATTTGATTAAAATCACGATCCATGGTTGCCCAACGATAATATAGTTGTAGCGTATCTTGAAAGAAAGCATAAAGCTCATCGTAGGTATACGTTTTAATAAACTGTTTGATTGTTTCTTCTTCAATTTGATAATACGTCAACTGAACAGCGATGTTTTTCAATTGATGATCGATTGCGTAAAAGAAAGCATAACATTTAACTTGAGCCCAATGGACCTCTTTATAATCTATCGTGATGTTGGCTAAGGGAATATTTACTGTTTTAATCTCATCGACAATAATCTTATCATCTTTGTGGATAATTCCATCCGCTCTGCCTTCTATTTGAAATGAAATATCTTCATAGATACAGGAATATTTTAAGAAGACTTCACTCTCATAATCATCTTTACTCGTTGATTGTAACAAGCGATGAATCGTCGATCCAAGCTGTGCTCGCTCCATTGAGAAAAAGCGATGATCAAGATCACCATCGCTATAAACTCGGTCCACAAGTTCATGAACACTACATTTCACTTCAAATAAATCGTTTTGTTTTTTCATATTATTATTTTAACACAGAATCTTAAGCGATATGAATTTCTTTTTAGACATAACAGATGAAATAAAGCCGCCTATTTACATTTTGTTCATCATCTGTTAAAATATATCCTAATAAGTGCTAATAAAGCACCAAAAGGAGAACTATCATATATGGACACTGACCCCGGTCGATTGTCTGTGATTGCACAGATTATACTGATTTTATTGCTTACTGCTATTAATGCTTTTTTTGCCGCGAGTGAGATGGCAATCGTTTCCGTTAATAAGACACGGATTCATCATTTAGCAAGCGAAGGAAACAAGAAAGCTCAATTAGTCGAGCAATTGATTAAAGAACCGACGCGTTTTTTATCAACGATTCAAGTTGGTATTACGCTGGCTGGTTTTTTCGCATCAGCAAGTGCAGCAACTGGTTTTTCCCAAGACTTAGGAAAAGTATTTACACAGATGAATGTACCTTATGGAAGTGTAATCGCAATGGTCCTTGTGACGATGGGATTATCTTTTATTACGTTAATTTTTGGGGAATTAGTTCCCAAACGAATCGCTTTACAGAAATGTGAAAAACTAGCGATGAATTCAGCTCGACCAATTTTGATTATAAGTAAAATCACATCGCCTTTTATAAAGATTCTTTCTTGGACAACAAAAGTTGTCTTAAGAATATTGGGAATGAACGATGAAAATGTTGAAGAAAACTTATCCAGAGAAGAAATTAGATCCATGGTAGAAGCTGGTCAAGAAAATGGTGTCTTTAATGAAACCGAAACAGAAATGATCAATAGTATCTTTGAATTTGATGATATCTTAGCTGAAAAGATCATGACCCCACGGACCGATGTATTCTGTGTTGATATTGAAGATCCCGTAAGTGAATACTTAGATGAATTGATGACCATGCGTTATACAAGAATTCCGGTTTATGAAGATTCCATTGATAACATTATTGGTATCTTAAATATCAAAGACTTTGCGGCAGCTGCCCAAAAATCTTCCTTTCAAGATGTCGATATACGCAGTATTATGCGTAAGCCTTACTTTGTACCTGAAGGCAAGAACATCGATGATTTATTTAAAGAACTACAACGTAATCGTCAACATATTGCCATCTTAATTGATGAATATGGTGGATTCTCAGGAATTGTCACAATTGAAGATTTAATTGAAGAAATCATGGGTGAAATTGAAGATGAATTTGACCAAGAAGAAGTGATGCTGAAAAAGATTGATGCGCATACTTATGAACTGGATGGTTCTATGGAAATAGAAGATATTAATGAAGAATTAGGTTTATCTTTATCAAATGAAGAACATGATACAATCAATGGTTACTTATTAGATATGTTAGGCTTTATCCCAGATTTAAAAGATCATCCTAAATTAGATGAAGAACAAGTATGTTTTGAAGTAATTGGAATGGATGGAAATCGAATCACAAAAGTGAAAGCAACGTTAAAAGCAAAACCAGAAACAACCAGTGAAGAAACCTTAAATCATTAAGCCAATCATGCGATTGGCTTTTTTAATACGAAAAAGAATACTTATTTTACGCAATTATTTGTTAAAAGATGAGGGATAAAGAGTATAATAGGAATATCTCAAAAATAGATAGGAGTACAATATGCGCGAATTAATCGTAAATGAAAATGATAGTGATCAGCGAGTTGATAAGTTTTTAAGTAAGAGCTTAAAGAACTTGCCAACTAGTTTGATGTATAAATACATAAGGAATAAGAAGATTAAAGTAAACAAACAAAGATGTTTTATATCGCAACGATTACAGACAGGAGATACCTTACAATGTTATATTGCGGAAGAATTCTTTGAAGGCGAAGTAAAGCTGGATTTCTTGCAGGCTAAAAGTGACATTGATATTGTTTATGAAGATGAAAATTTATTATTGGTAAACAAAGAAGCTGGTTTATTATGCCACAGCGATGAAATCGATGATCACGATACTTTGATTGATCGCATTAAGCATTATCTATACGATCAAAAAAGCTTTGATCCAGCAAGTGAACAAAGCTTTGCTCCTTCTTTGACCAATCGTTTGGACCGTAATACTTCCGGTATTGTAATCGCTGCTAAGAATGCGAAAACATTAAGATTAATCAATGTCTTATTAAAACAACATTTAATAAAGAAATATTATCACTGTATTGTCAGTGGAAAAATGGATAAGACAAGTGATCGGATTGTTTTCTATCATCAAAAACAAGCAGGTAATATCGCCGATATCGTAGAAACGCCACAAGAGGGCTATAAGGAAGTAATTAGTGCTTATCGAGTATTAGATTATAAACAAGATGTTTCTTTGTTAGAAGTGGATTTACAGAGCGGTAAGAGCCATCAAATTCGATCTACACTTGCTCATCTTCATCATCCACTCCTTGGTGATGTGAAATATCTTGGTAAGAAACTTGGAAATTATCAATTGATGTTATGTGCTTGTGAATTAGTCTTTCCTGATGAAAAAGCACTGGAACATTTATCATATTTAAAAAATAAGCATTTTATTTTAATGGATAATCCGGTTGATGAATATTATAAAAAGCTGAATTAATTAATTCAAATAATGCTTACCGAGATTCTTAAAAATATTATAAATAGAAATGATTGACAAATAAAGGGAAGAGACTATACTAATATCTGGTTATAAATTATTTCGGAAGAAATAATAAGATTATAAGCAAAAATAAGAAGGAGGGATTTCTTTGGAAAACTTGATTCGTAGTGTCATTGAAGCTGATAAAGAAGCTCGTATGCGAGTAGAAAAAGCGCGGAATGAAAAATACAATATTCAATCCCTAATTAATGAAAAAAGAAAAGATGTTGAAAAGCAATATCAAGAAGAGTTTAAACATAAAGTAGATGAAAATCGTAAAGCTTTAGAAGCTAACTTATTAGCAGCAGAAAAGCAGCAACAAGAATCTTATGATCAACATGTTTTAACGTTAAAACAAACATATGATCAACATAAAGAAGAATGGATAACTTCTATTATTAAAAATTGTTTAGAAGCATAAAATAACTTTTTATTGAAAAGTGAGGTGTGATCGTTATGGATTTCGCAACTGGCGCGCTAGCAAGCAAAGCCAAAGCAATGTATGGGCGAATGTTAAAACAAAATAATTATGAAGAATTATTAAGAAAAAAATCAGTGAGTGAAATTGCCTATTACTTAAAAAATGAAACCGATTATGCGGAAATCTTAAGTGATGTCCATGAAACAACTTTACACCGTGGTCAATTAGAAAATTTAATGCATCGCTATATTTTTGAAAAGACGATGCGTTTGGTAAGGTTTGCTGGAACGGCTCATGCATCCTTCTATAGTGGCTTTATGATTCCGGAAGAAAGTGAGCAAATCTTAAATCAAATTCGATTGATGAATTCAGATTTATATGAAGATTTTGCGAAAGATGTTCCTTTGTATTTAAACAAGTTTTCTTCGTTTGATTTAATGAAATTAAATCAATCTAAAAACTTTAAAGAAATGTTAACTGTTTTAAAAGGAACTGGTTTTGAACAAGTATTAAAACCATTTGAACCAGAGAATGGTCAAATTATTGATTATACCGCTTGTGATTTAGCTTTACGTAATTATTATTTTAAAGAATTACGAAAAGCGATTGATGGAAACTTTAAAGGCAGTGTAAAAAAAGAACTATCGACGATTTTAAATACACAAATCGAATTAGAGAATATTACTCGGCTTTATCGATTTAAAAAATACTTTACCCAAGAAAATGAACCAATGCGTGATTCATTAATGAAAATAGAGGATCGTTTCTCTAAAAGGTTTATGGAAACCTTAATGGCAGCACCAAATAGTGATGTTTTCTTACAATTGTTAGCAGATAGTCCTTATCATTTCTATTTCGATGAGAAAGAATTTGTCTTTATTGAATATGATTGTGAGCGAATTAAATATAATTTGTCAAATCGCTATATGCGATTTTCAAATAATGCACCACTTGTTTTTACTGTTTATTTAGTATTATTATCAATTGAAGTCAATAATCTAATTACGATTATTGAAGGCGTACGTTATAAGGTACCGATTGAAAATATTTCTAAAATGTTGATTTATACGAAAGGAGGCGCTTAGATATGGCAATTGCGAAAATGCGACTTGTGAATATCTTATCGGATTTAACGCACTTAAATGATGTATTATTACGTTTTATTGAGATGGATAACATTCACCCTATCGAAGCATCAAGAATTGCAGATCGAGTAGGAGGACTTACAACTCTAACTCAAGAAAATCCTTATGTTGAAGTGTTAAACCGTTTCAAAGAGGTTACTTCACAAATGGAGATGAACGTAACATTAAAAGAGGTTAAGGATCAAGAATATGATCTAGCTAAATGTAAGAATTATCTAGAAGATACGTATTCAAAATTTATTAATATTAAAAATGTGAAAGATGAACTAACAAGAATTATTCAGGAGAGTCAAGATGCGTTAATTCAACTGACAAATGTTGAAGCATTGGATGTTGACTTTGATGATTTATTCTCATGTCGTTATATTAAAGTACGCTTTGGTCGATTACCAATTGACAGTGTAAACAAACTTAAATACTACGAGAACCACCCGTTTGTCTTTAAATCATTCAGCCAAGATAAAGCTTATAGTTGGTGTATGTATATTACGACAAACCGTTATGAAGGAGAAGTCGATAATGTCTTCTCATCCTTATATTTTGAACGGATTCGGATTCCTGACTTTGTTCATGGAACACCCGAAAAAGCTAAGGAATTACTTGGCGAAGAAATAAAAAATGATCAAGCACAATTAATTCATGTGGAAGAGAAACTTGCTGAATTAAGAGCGAATTGTCAAAATGATTTTGAAACGATGTATGGGGAACTGATTTTCTTAAATACAACGTTTGAGGCACGACGATATGTACTTTGCCTGGGAGAACGTTTTTCAATTACTGGCTTTGTCGCTAAAAGCGATATTGAAAGTGTAAAGAAATTGTTCGCCGATCTGGAAGGGGTGGAGATAGAAGATCGTCCGGCAGATTCTGATAAGCGCCTGACACCTCCTACAAAACTCAAGAATGGGTGGTTTGCCCGGCCATTCTCAATGTTCGTAGAAATGTATGGAATGCCAGGTTATCGTGATATTGATCCAACCAGTTTTGTTGCTTTAACTTATACCATTTTATTTGGTATTATGTTTGGTGATTTAGGCCAGGGATTATTATTAATCTTAGTTGGCTTTATTGCTTATAAATGGAAACATATGAAGCTTGGTGAAGTTGGAATTCGAATTGGTATTTCATCGGCCTTCTTTGGAATCGTTTATGGATCGGTGTTTGGTAATGAAACGATTTTAAATCCACTTTATAAAACCGTATTTGGTTTAAGTGAAAAACCAATTGAAGTATTAAGTTCCGAGGCGATTATGCCACTGTTAATTATTGCGATTGCAATCGGTGCTATCTTAATTATCTGTTCGATGTTAATTAATTTACGATTGCAGATCAAACATAAGAATATCGGCGAATTATTATTCTCACAAAATGGTGTGAGTGGTTTGGTATTCTATGTTGCATTAATTGGTGGTGCAGCACTACAACTTGGTGCTGGTATTCAATTGTTTACACCAGTTTACGTTATATTATTAATTTTACTTCCTTTGTTTTTGATCTTTATGAAAGAGCCATTGGAAGCAAAACTTGAACATAAGAAAATGTTTCCGGATGGAGTAGGAGCATTTTGTATGCAGAGCTTCTTTGAATTATTCGAAGTATGTCTCTCTTATATAACCAACACAATTTCTTATTTAAGGGTGGGTGGTTTCGTTTTATCCCATGCCGGTATGATGTTAGTCGTTGTTTTACTAGCAGATATGATGGGCACCTTTGGAAGTATGGTTGTGTTAGTATGCGGTAATATCTTCGTAATGTGTTTGGAAGGTATGATCGTAGGAATACAAGTATTACGTTTAGAATTTTACGAAATGTTCTCTCGTTATTTTGAGGGAAATGGTATTGAATTTATAAGCTTGAAGTCAAGCATTTAATGGAGGATAACTTATGTTAACAACTTTAGAATTATTATTACCCCTAGCTTTAATTATTTTAATCTCTTTACCTTTGGTTAATGTTTTTCGTGGAAAAACATCCGCTAAAAGCGCTAAAAATCGTTTAGTAGCACATATCTGTATGTTTTTTGTCGTATTAGCTGGAACGATTGTATTTCAATTAAACGGTGCTCATGTATTTGCGGCTAGTACAAGTGCAGTCGTAGATCAAATGACTGGTTCACTTGCGCAAGGCTTAGGCTTTATGGCCGCTGCTTTATCAACTGGATTATCTGCATTAGGTGCTGGTATTGCGGTTGCGGCTGCAGCTCCTGCAGCAATTGGTGCTTTCTCTGAAAACGAAAAGAACTTTGGTAAATCAATGATCTTCGTTGCCTTAGGTGAAGGTGTTGCCATTTATGGTTTAATTATTTCAATCTTAATTATTATGTTGAAACTATAAGAGAGAAGGAAATTTAATGAAATTTTTTCTAATCAGTGACAATATTGATACACAGATGGGATTTCGTTTAACCGGAGTAGAAGGAATTGTTGTTCATGAACGTCATGAATTTTTAGAACAACTAGAAAAAGCAATGCACAATCCTGAAATTGCGATTGTTTTAATAACGACAAAATTAATTCAATTATGTCCAGATGTTATATCCGAACTGAAACTGACAAGAAAAGAACCATTACTAGTAGAAGTACCAGATCGTCATGGCTCCGCTAAAATAGGAGAAGTCATCGATGGTTATGTCAGTGAAGCAATTGGCGTTAAACTTTGAGGTGAAAGCGATGGAACGAAATTATAGAATAGAAGATGTTTTCGATCAAGAGATTAATAATGTTTCTGGTAAAGAAGAAGAAGCAATTTTAAAAGAGGTTGAAGATATTAAGAAAAATGCTTTAAATGAAATTGAAGATGAAGCAAAAGCAAATGCGGAAATGATGATGGAACAAGAACTTAGTGAAATTAGAAGTGATAGTGCCATCGCAATGAGTCGTATTTCATCAACGAATAATAAAAAGATTATCGCAAAACGTGAAGAATATGCAGATAAGATTTTTTCGGAAGCTAAAAATCGTTTGATGGCTTTTGTTAAGAGCAAAGATTATAAGAATTATATACAAAAGAAAATAAGTGAAGTACAAGCAAATATGAATTGTGAGCATTGTTGTATTTATGTAAGCGAAGATGATTTAGCTTTAAAACAAGAGTTTGAAGTATTACTAAAACTTGATTGTACTTTAAAAGCTAGTAAAGATATTCATATTGGTGGATTTCGCTTAGAAAATAGAGAAAAAGGAATTGTGATGGATGAGACTTTGGACAATGCTTTAGATAATCAAAGAACATGGTTCTATGATCATTCACAAATGAGTGTAGATTTGGATGATTAAGCCAAGTGAGGTGACAAGCATGAGTGAAAATGTAATATATTCGATTAATGGACCAGTTGTTAAGGTAAAAAATGCCCGCGACTTTTCCATGATGGAAATGGTTTTTGTAGGAAACAAACGATTAATGGGAGAAGTTATTTCCATTTCAAAAGATGCGACCGTGATTCAGGTTTATGAATCAACAACATCACTTGCTCCAGGGGAGCCAGTGTTTGCTAGTGGTGCACCAATTTCGGTTACGTTAGGGCCTGGTATTTTACGTAATATCTTTGATGGAATTGAACGTCCTTTAAAAGAAATTGCGAAAGAATCGGGAGCTTTTATCGCGACCGGAAGTAATGTAGAACCACTGGATGTGAATGCATTATGGGATGTTAGTATTTGCGTTAAAGTTGGGGATGAATTACAAGGTGGAAGCATCTATGCGAGAATCCCTGAAACTGATTTAATTGAACATCGCTGTATGGTAATGCCAGGACTTAGTGGCGTTGTTGAAAGTGTAAAAGAAAATGGTCAATATCATATTCATGATTGCATCGTTACCTTAAGAGATAAAGATCAAGTTCTACATGAATTAACCCTTTGTCAAAAATGGCCAATTAAAAAAGAACGCCCGGTTAAAAAGCGTTTGCCAATCAGTGTTCCTTTAATTACCGGACAAAGAGTCATCGATACTTTATTTCCAATCGCAAAGGGTGGTACAGCAGCAATTCCTGGTGGATTTGGAACCGGGAAAACAATGACCCAGCACCAACTTGCGAAATGGTGCGATGCCGATATTATTATTTATGTTGGTTGTGGAGAACGTGGCAATGAGATGACACAAGTATTAGAAGAATTCTCAGAGTTAATCGATCCTAAATCACAAAAGCCATTGACCGATCGTACGGTATTAATTGCCAATACATCCAATATGCCCGTAGCAGCTCGTGAAGCTAGTATCTATACAGGAATAACCTTAGCTGAATACTATCGAGATATGGGTTATCATGTCGCTATCATGGCCGATTCAACATCACGCTGGGCGGAAGCACTACGTGAAATCAGTGGTCGATTAGAAGAAATGCCGGCAGAAGAAGGATTTCCTGCTTATCTACCATCAAGAATCTCAGCTTTCTATGAGCGAGCAGGTTATATGGAAACACTCAACGATGCGATTGGATCGGTTACCATTATCGGGGCCGTATCTCCTCAAGGAGCGGATTTCTCAGAACCGGTAACACAGAATACCAAACGATTTGTTCGTTGCTTCTGGGCGCTTGATAAAGCACTTGCGTATGCACGACATTATGCAGCGATTAACTGGACACAGAGTTATAGTGAATATGTAGTTGATTTAGAGAAATGGTACAATAAAAATGTCGATGTTCGCTTTATTCGTGATCGACAACAGTTAACAAGTATCTTAGCCGAAGAAACTAAATTAATGGAAATTGTTAAGTTGATTGGTTCGGATGTATTACCAGATGATCAAAAATTAGTGATTGAAACCGCAAAAGTAATTCGAGTAGGTTTCCTTCAACAAAATGCATTTCATAAAGATGATACGTATGTACCATTAATTAAACAATTAAAAATGATGGAAGTTATTCTTCATTTACATAAACGTAGTAAAGAAGTTATTAGTAAAGGAAAAGCTTTATCCCTTGTCCTTGATTTAGGTTTATTTGAGAAAGTAACAAAGATGAAATATGAAGTATCCAATGATCATATCGAAGCATTAGATGATTACATTGGAATGATTGATAAAGCAATGGAAAACATTGCCTAAGTAAAGGAGGTAGCTTACATGGCTCTTCAATATATTGGATTAGATGAAATTAATGGTCCCTTAATTGTTCTTGATCATGTCGAGAAAGTTAGCAATGAAGAAACCGTTGAAATCGCAATGAGCGATGGATCAAAACGAATGGGAAGAGTTGTCCAAATCGAAGGAAAAAAGGCAATCATCCAGGTTTTTGAAGGAACCAGTGGCGTTTCATTAACGAATACCAAAACAACGTTATTAGGAAGACCGATGGAATTACCTTTATCAAAAGAAATCCTTGGCAGAATCTTTAATGGTTCGGGAAGACCGATTGATGGACTAGGTGAGATATACGCTCAAAAACGTGCCGATATTAATGGGCAACCATTAAATCCCGTTTCACGTGTTTATCCACGTAACTATATCAATACCGGTATTTCTTCCATTGATGCCTTAACAACTTTAATTCGTGGACAGAAACTTCCTATCTTTTCAGGATCTGGTATGCCTCATAATGAATTAGCCGTACAGATTGTGAAACAAGCAAAATTAAGTGGTGAAGATGCAGATAAATTCTGTATTGTCTTTGCGGCGATGGGTGTTAAAAATGATGTTGCGGATTACTTCAAACGTTCCTTTGAAGAAGCTGGCGTTATGGAGCGAGTTGTTATGTTTTTAAACTTATCCAACGACCCAATCATCGAACGTACTCTTACCCCAAGATGTGCCCTTACTGCGGCGGAATATTTAGCTTATGAACATGATATGCATGTATTAGTTATCTTAACCGATATGACATCATATTGTGAAGCACTACGTGAATTCTCTTCAAGTAAAGGTGAAATCCCTGGACGTAAAGGATATCCTGGTTACTTGTATTCAGATTTAGCTTCTTTATACGAAAGAGCAGGAATTATTCATGGCGCCAAGGGAAGTGTAACGCAGATTCCAATTCTAACGATGCCCAATGATGATATAACCCATCCAATTCCAGATTTGACTGGTTATATTACCGAAGGACAAATCGTTCTAGATCGTAATTTAAATCAGATGGGAGTCTATCCTCCGGTTGGTGTATTACCTTCTTTATCCCGTTTAATGAAAGATGGAATCGGCGAAGGTTATACAAGAAAAGATCACTCGGATGTATCCAACCAATTATTTGCGGCCTATGCAAGAGTACAAGATGCTCGTTCCTTAGCAAGTGTTATTGGCGAAGATGAATTAAGTGAGAATGATAAACAATTTATGAACTTCGGTTCTTTATTTGAAGAACATTTCCTATCACAAGGCGCAAGTACCAATCGTAGTATTGAAGAAACCCTTGATCTTGGTTGGGATTTATTAAGTCTGTTACCGAAAGGTGAGCTTGATCGTGTGGAAGATGATGTCTTAGATATTTACTATGATCATGATCGTGCCATGAAACGTTTCCATATGAAGGAAGCACCGATTATTGCGGAACTATCAAGCAACAATGAATCATGAGTAAACAAGTCTTTCCAACCAAAGGAAATTTAATCGCAACGAAAAAAAGTAGTGATTTGGCTAAAATGGGTTATGATCTAATGGATCGTAAACGAAATATCTTAATTCGAGAAATGATGGACTTATTAGATGATGTAAAGCTAATTCGAGATCAAATAAGTGATACCTATGCGGTTGCTTACATGGCTTTACAAGAGGCAAATATGTCACTTGGAGTTATTAGTGATCTAGTTGATGCGGTACCAATTGATACGGGTATATCGATTACCTATCGAAGTGTTATGGGAGTTGATATTCCTAAAGTCAGCTATGAGAAACAATCCATGCATTTATGTTATGGACTAGCCAGAGCTAATTCAAAACTTGATTATGCCTATCATTGTTTTATGAAAGTAAAAGAATTAACGGTCATTCTAGCGGAAGTCGAAAACAGTGTTTATCGTTTAGCGAATGCGATTCGTAAAGCAGCCAAACGGGCGAATGCCTTAAAGAATATTGTTCTTCCTGATTTTCAGGAAACGATTAAATATATCAGTGAAGCATTAGAAGAAAAAGAACGAGAAGAATTCTCTCGTCAAAAAGTAATCAAAAAGAATAAAGATCGTGAAGCTCAAAAACAGGTAGAAGTCTAAGACTTCTATCTGTTTTTACTTTAGGTAAGATCAATGATTTAAGTGGACAAAACTTGTATGGAAAGCAATCGGTTTTCTAACTTTTTAGGGGTATTCTTTTTCAGTGCATTTTAATTGTAAATTAATGGAAAAAGAATATAATAAATTTGTAATAGATAACTATTACATTAAATTGATTAAAAGATAGAAAGCATATACGTTAGTTTTACCATTGATAAAGAAATGACAATGGTGTCGAGAATAATAATACTTTATCATCTTAATTATTTAAAAGACTCGTTTGATTGAGTGTTTTAAGTATCCGTAAATGTGGCCTCTATCTATTAATAAATAAAGGAGGACAAGTTATGAAAGATTCAGAAAAAAAATTAACAACCGTTTCTGGTGCACCCGTAGGTGACAGTCGTCATTCATTAACCGCAGGAGCTCGTGGTCCAATGATGTTACAAGATCCATGGTTTATGGAGAAAATGGCACATTTTGATCGTGAGGTTATACCAGAACGCAGAATGCATGCGAAAGGATCTGGAGCGTTTGGAACGTTTAAAGTTACGCATGATATCAGTAAATATACAAAAGCAAAACTATTTAATCAGATTGGTAAAAAAACCGATGTATTTGTTCGTTTCTCAACGGTAGCCGGAGAGCGTGGAGCAGCCGATGCGGAACGTGATATCCGTGGTTTCGCAATTAAGTTTTATACCGAAGAAGGAAATTGGGATTTAGTTGGAAATAATACACCCGTTTTCTTTATCCGAGATGCTTTATTATTCCCGGATTTAAATCATGCGGTAAAGCGTGATCCAAGAACCAATATGCGTTCTGCACAAAATAACTGGGATTTCTGGACGATGTTACCAGAAGCATTACATCAAGTAACGATTGTTATGTCAGATCGTGGTATTCCAGATGGCTATCGTCATATGCATGGATTTGGTTCACATACCTTTTCAATGATTAATGAAAAAGGCGAGCGTACTTGGGTTAAATTCCACTTTAAAACACAACAGGGAATTAAGAATCTTACCGATCAAGAAGCGGAAGCATTGGTTGGTAAGGATCGTGAAAGTTCGCAACATGATTTATATGATGCAATTGAACGTAAAGATTTCCCTAAATGGACCATGAAGATTCAAGTTATGAGTGAAGAAGAAGCTAAAAATTATAAAGAGAATCCATTTGATATTACGAAAGTATGGAGTCAAAAAGACTTCCCACTCATTGAAGTTGGTGAACTAGAATTAAATCGCAATCCAGATAACTACTTTGCCCAAGTAGAACAGGCTGCTTTTAATCCAAGTGATCAAGTACCAGGAATTGGTTTATCACCAGATAAATTACTTCAAGGTCGCTTGTTTGCTTATGGAGATGCTCATCGTTATCGTTTGGGTGTTAACAGTGGTCAGATTCCAGTAAACAAACCAGTCGTAGAAGCTCACAGCTATCATCGTGACGGGGCAATGAGAGTAGATGGTAATTATGGTTCAACAACTGGTTATCATCCTAATAGCCATGGTATTTGGGAAGGTGATAGCGCGTATCGTGAACCATCCTTAGAACTTATGGGTGCAATGGATCATTATGATCCGGCGGATGAAGAAAGTGATGATGTATTCTATCAACCAGGCGATTTATATCGTTTGATGGATGATGCACAAAAAGCTGTATTAATTGATAATACAGCCCGTAATATTATGCCAGTAAGTGATAACATCAAATATCGTCATAGTGCTCATTGTTATTTAGCGGATCATGCTTATGGTGAACAACTAGCAAAAGCTTTGAATTTAGATATGAATAAAGTCATTGAATTAGCGAATATGTCAACGGCAGAACGGATGAAGGCAACGGCTTTAAGCGAATAGGATTAAGAACTGCGTTTCACGATGGTGAGACGCTTTTTTTTATTAATTGTTTTAGACAAAGAAAAAAGCCATCAACACATTGGTTAATGGCTATTCTTAATGAATGGTGGTTCCGGTCGGAATCGAACCAACGACACAGGGATTTTCAGTCCCTTGCTCTACCGACTGAGCTACGAAACCACTTGGTTGCGGGGGAAGGATTTGAACCAACGGCCTCCGGGTTATGAGCCCGACGAGCTACCAGACTGCTCTACCCCGCGATGTGTATAACGCGACAAGTTTTCAATGTTGCTAGTAAATAAAATTGGCGGAGGAACTGGGATTCGAACCCAGGCGCCAGTTTCCCGACCTACCGGTTTTCAAGACCGGACCCTTCAACCACTTGGGTATTCCTCCATATTGCGCATCGCCTATTGAATTTCACCTATAAAATGGTGGACCCTGTAGGACTCGAACCTACGACCCACCGGTTATGAGCCGGATGCTCTAACCAACTGAGCTAAGGGTCCAGCAATATTGATAATAAAAATGGTGGCGGGAGAGGGAGTCGAACCCACGACCTTCCGGGTATGAACCGGATGCTCTAGCCAGCTAAGCTATCCAGCCGTTTTTATAAAAATAATGGTCGGGATGGCAGGATTTGAACCTGTGACCCCCTGGTCCCAAACCAGGTGCACTACCAAGCTGTGCTACATCCCGAGATGTAAATAGAACATTAATTTTAATAAAATGGCGCGCCCAGCAGAAATCGAATCCACAACCTTTTGATCCGTAGTCAAACGCTCTATCCAGTTGAGCTATGGGCGCATTTATTACCACGCTTTTTCTTAGCGCCTATTTATAATACCAAACTATTTATATTAATGCAAGACATTTTTTAAGAATTTACGTAGGAATTTTGGATAAGATTTTTATTGAAATATTTATCATAAAATTTAAAGAATGCAGGTTAGATAGAATGAAATGATGAGCTTATAAATTCAGTGGTTTTAATTATAAGGATCAAAACTCTTTCTTGGTTTATAGGAATGAGGGGAATAATAATAAAATGGTTCTATATCAATATTGTAATGTTGGAAACTATTTCTTGTTCTTAATGAATATGGTATAATAAATTGAATAAATAATTAGAAAAACTTTCAATTAAATTCATAGTGAATGAAATAAGGTTTACATA
Organism: Erysipelotrichaceae bacterium; assembly: GCA_036642795.1. Lineage (GTDB taxonomy): Bacteria > Bacillota_I > Bacilli_A > Erysipelotrichales > Erysipelotrichaceae > JAVXTH01. Next base: position 21,369 of record JAVXTH010000009.1, on the reverse strand, counting down.
ACCTATGATTTTATTGGACATGGAGGGATTATTTTGGAACATAAAATTTCAATTAATATGTTATCAAGTGCCGACAAAGTTGATGGTCAAGGCGTCGGTAGTGCTTATCTAGAACAAGTAAAATTAATTAAAGAAGGAGCAAACGATTTATTTGAGGTTCGTATCAACGATAATCAAGATGCTGACATTCTTCATGTTCATACACTAGATCCAATGAATTATTTAAAACTTAAAGGAAGTAAAAGTGCCAATGTTTGTTATTGTCATTTCTTACCAGATACATTAGATGGAAGTATTAAACTCCCAAAAGGTGCTTTTAAGTTATTTAAAAAATATGTAATTGAGTTTTATAACTCGGCTGATTATTTAATTGTCGTAAATCCGATGTTTATGAAAGACTTAGCTAAATATGGAATAAAGAAAGAACGCATGGTTTATATTCCTAATTATGTTTCAAAAGATGATTTCTATGAGAAAAGTAAAAAAGAAAAACAAGCAATTCGTGCTCGCTATGGAATTGCCAACGATGCCTTTGTGGTAATTGGGGTTGGTCAAGTACAAACACGCAAAGGCGTATTAGACTTTGTTGAAGTGGCCAAACAAATGCCAGATGTAACCTTTGTCTGGAGTGGTGGCTTCTCTTTTGGAATGATTACCGATGGGTATGAAGAACTTAAACTAATTGTTGAGAACCCACCTGAAAATGTTAAGTTTATCGGAATCGTAAAACGTACTGAAATGAATGATATATACAACTTATCGGATGTTTTATTTATGCCTTCTTTTAATGAGCTATTTCCAATGGCTATTTTAGAAGCCGTAAATTTAAATAAACCTTTGGTTTTACGTGATTTAGAGTTATATGAAAATATATTATTTGGGAAATATCAAAAAGGTGATAAAGTAAGTGAATTTGTAACCGAAATTCGAAAACTAAAAGATCAACCAGATTTTTATAAAGCTTGTGGTAAAGATTCAGCTTATATTGCTGATTATTATGGAAAAGAAAATGTCTTAAAAATATGGAAAGAGTTTTATACTCGTGTTTATGAAGAACATTTATTAATTGATTTAAAAGAAAAAAAGAAACAAATAAGAAAAGATAAAGCAAAAGCTAAAAAAGCAATCAAAGAAAAGGAAGCATTAGAAAAAGCAAATAAATAATACATGAAGGAAGTTAAGATATGAAAAAACTATCAAAAAACTATTTACTAAATTTTTTATTAATCATCTTTTTAACTATGTTTGCTTTATGGTTTGCGTTAAAAGATAATTTTGATCAAGTCATCGCTTTATTATCTCAAGTTTCCTGGATTTGGTTTGTGATTATCCTTGCTTGGGGAATTGGTTATACCCTCATAATAGGATGGATCTTAACGGTCCTTGCTCGTAATTTTAATAAAGACTACAAATTAAAAGATGGTATTTTAAATGGCTTTATCGGATCTTTCTTCAGTGGCATTACACCAAGCTCAACCGGTGGACAATTTGCCCAAATCTATATCTTTAAAAAACAAGGAATTAAAACAAGCGATGCAGCTAGTTTATTATGGGCTGATTTTATCATCTATCAAGCAACGATGATTGCTTATGTAACGGTTTTATTTATCTTGCGATTTACGCATTACTTAACAAATGAATCCGCATTGTTTATCTTTGTATTTATCGGTTATTTAATTAATTCCACAATCATTGTATTATTAGGAACAATGGCTAAGTTTCCTAAGATATATGTTAAGTTGAGTTCTTTAATTGTTAAGTTATTACATAAATTACATTTAGTGAAAGATGAAGATAAAACAATTCAAAATTGGACGATTCAATTAAATTCATTTACGATTGAAATTAATAAATTAAAAAAGAATAAACGCTTAATTGTGAAAGTTGTTTTATTGAATTTATTACGATTAACGGTTTGGTTTTCTTTACCTTATGTTATCGGTATCGCAATACAGGCAGATATGCACCTTTCTAAGTTAATCGATGTCATTGCTTGTTCAAGCTTTGTATCGATGTCAAATACTTTCTTTCCAGTACCAGGAGCGACTGGAGGTACGGAAGTTGTCTTTACCGCAATCTTTCAAACCAATCATATTATGAATGGCATGCAAGCAAGTTCAACGATGATTTTATGGCGTTTTTCTACCTATCATATGATTTTAATTATTGGTGGTTGTATGTTTATGTGGGCAAAACGTAAGTACGATCAAGAACGTTGGAGTGAATTAGATCAAAAATATAGTAAAGTAAACGAAGATCAAATTGAACGTAAAGGGGATATAAAATGAAGATAGGATTATTTTCGGATACGTACACACCAGATATTAATGGGGTTGTATCCTCCATTGTTACCTTACAGAAATTATTAGAAGATCATGGAAACGAAGTATTCGTTATTACCAATCATAAGTCATTGCTTAACAAAGAGTGGCAAGGTAATGTATTACGTTTACCAGGTTTAGAATTAAAATGGCTCTATGGCTATAAATTATCCACGCCTTATCATTTTAGTGCGGCAGAAGAAATTCGTAAACTACAATTGGATGTGATTCATGTTCATACCGAATTTGGTGTCGGTATTTTTGGTCGTGTGGTGGCGAAAAGCTTAGATATACCACTTGTTTCTACGTATCACACGATGTATGAAGACTATACCCATTACATTAATTTTTTTGATTTAAATGAATTAGATCGTTTTAATAAAAAGATTGTCAGTACCTTATCAAGAAGTGTTGGAGACAGTTGTCAGGCGGTCATTGCACCTAGTGTTAAGACAAAAGAAACATTATTAAAATATAAAGTCACAACACCAATTTATGTCATACCGACTGGTCTAAACTTAAAACAATTTGATCCAAGTAAAAAAGATGCGAACAAAACGCATGAAATACGTAGTGCCTATGGTTTAAAAGATAGCGATCATGTGATTGCTTATGTAGGGCGCATCGCTTCTGAAAAGAGCATTGAAATACCGATTGAAGGTTTTAAATATGTAACGAGTGATAATGTTAAGTTGTTAATTGTCGGTGGTGGTCCACAACTTCAAGAACTAAAAGATTTAGTTTCAACGTATCACTTACAAGATAAAGTATTCTTTACGGATAAAAAGACAAGAGATGAAATAACCGATTATTATTTCGCAGCCGATGCTTTTGTTTCGGCATCGTTATCCGAAACACAAGGCATGACTTTTATGGAAGCAATGGCTTGTGAATTACCTGTATTTGCTCGTCCCGATGAAGTATTAGAAGAATTAGTTGTGGAGAACGAAAGTGGTTATTATTTTAAAACACCAGAAGAATTCGCAAGTAAAGTGGAAGCATTCTTTCAATTAGATGAAGCGACAAGGATTAAAATGAAGAAAAATGCTTATTCAAAAGTTGGTGTTTATGATGGGGAAGTATTCTATGCGAAAGTGATGAGTGTTTATTATCAAGCAATTGATGATTTTGAAGAAGCTTATACGATTACCAAGATTAAAACCGTGGATGATTGTATGCGCATTACCGTTGAAAACGATAAAGACGATCAACCGATTAAAATATTAATTAGCAGCGATGATTATTTTGAATATAAAATACGTCGTGATATGAAATTAGATCGAATGCAAGTAGAAGAATTTAAACATCGTGAATTAATTCTATATGCGATGCGTTCTTGTATTCGTAAATTAAGGATCAAAGATCGTACTAGAAAAGAGCTTCAAGATCATATGATTCTTCAAAGTGGATTAGAGAAGGATGAAATTCAAAATGTCTTGAATGATTTAGAAAGTAAAGGTTATTTAAATGACTATGCTTATACAAGCGATAAAGTTGAATTAATGTTTGATAATCCTCAAGGTCGAAATAAGATCATTAAAACCTTGATGCGAAAAGGCATTGATCAAGAAATGATTGAAGAATGTTTAACCAAACAAGGACCGAGAGATGAAGCATCTTTGGCACTACAAATGGCGAAACGATTACAAATAAGCATCAAAGATAAATCCGAGAAAATGAAAAAGCAAGTGATGATCGATAAATTAATTCATAATGGCTTTGAAAGTTCAATTGCGAAAGCAGCTGTTTCTCAATTAGATTTTTCACAAGATGAAGAAGAAGAGCTAATGGCATTAGATAAAACAATCCAGAAAGCAATTCGTAATTATCAAAGAAAATATAAAGGTCGCGAATTACGAACAAAAGTGGTACAATATTGTATCTTGAAGGGTTTTTCAAGTGAGAGTATTCGCAGTAAAATTGATGAAATGGAGTGGGAAAATGAGTAAAACAATTGAAGAATTTATCGATGGTGACAAATTAACAATTAAAGTATTGATTCATAATGTAACGCGTGGGGTAACCAACAAAGGGGCTCCTTATTTATCGTTTGTCTTACAAGATAAAAGTGGTACGATGGATGCAAAGTTTTGGAATGTTAGTGAAGAGATGTTAGGGGTTTATAAAGCTGGCATGTTAGTTGAAGTAAATGGTGATGTATTATCCCATAATAAACAACTACAATTCCGCATTCAATCAATGAATATTTTAGATCGCTCAAGCGTTGATTTAAGAGATTATATTAAGGCAAGTCCGATCCCTAGAGCGGTATTAAAAGAGAAAATTGAAGAACATATCAATGCAATTAAAAATGAAAAGATTAAAACCATTGTTCAAGCATTGATCAATGAATATGAAACAGATTTCTATGCTTATCCGGCAGCAAGTAAAAATCATCATGATTTTGTTGGTGGACTAGCAACGCATGTATTAGGAATGATTGAATTAGCGAAACGTATTTGTGCGTTATATCCATTATTAAATCAAGATTTATTAGTTGGTGGCGTATTGGTTCATGATTTAGGAAAACTAATTGAATTATCAGGACCAGTGATTACGGAATATACCTTAGAAGGTAAATTACTTGGTCATATATCGATTATGCAAGCAAAACTTACCAGTGTTGCAAGCGAACAAAAAATTGAAGGCGAAGAAGTTACCTTGCTTCGTCATATGATCTTATCTCATCATGGGGTATATGAATATGGATCACCGGTTTTGCCGATGATTCCAGAAGCTGAAATTTTATATTTTATTGATAATATGGATGCACGTATGAATACCATGGAGAAAGCCTTAAATCAGGTAGAGCCTGGAGAATTTACTCCACGCATCTTTGCTTTAGAGAATCGCATGTTTTATAAAAGTAAACTTGTGAAAGAGTAGTCGACAGCGATGAGCATTCATCGTTGTTTCTTTCTATAGAAAGAAGGGATTAAAACGAAAAAGAAAATACTGTTGATCTTAAATCCCAATGCCGGGAAAGGATCTGCGAAGAGCAAATTATTTAATATTGTCGATGGCTTTGTGAAAAATGGTGATGAAGTTTGTGTTTATACAACACAATACCAGGGCAATGGTGGCGAATTAATTAAGAAACATGCCCATCATTTTAATTTATTAGTAAGTTGTGGTGGCGATGGAACGCTCAATGAAATTGTGAATGCGATGATGGAAATGGGGATCCAAATTCCATTTGGTTACATTCCAATGGGAACGACCAATGATTTCGCAACGACCTTAAAAATCCCAAAGAATGTTGATAAAGCAGTAAAGAATATTATCAATGGAACGATTTTTAATAGCGATGTTGGTAAGTTTAATGATGCTTATTTTGCTTATGTGGCTGCCTTTGGTATCTTTACCGAAGTATCCTATAGCACACCTCAAGAATATAAGAATCTATTAGGCAGAGCAGCTTATTTTCTAGAGGGTTTAATCCAATTGACAAAGATTAAAACATATCCATTAAAGATTGAATACGATGGTGGTGTAATCGAGGATGAATATATCTTTGGTTCCATTTCTAATTCTAAGTTTATTGGGGGAATGCAAGCTTATAATACCAAACATGCCAATTTAGATGATGGTGAATTTGAAGTATTATTAGTGAAATGTCCTCAAAATCCATTGGATTTACAAATTATTATAACGGCTTTATTAAAACAAGAACTCAATGATAAATTTATGACCTTTTTTAGAACAAGTCATATGTTAATCCATAGTGTTCAAGATGTTGCTTGGACTTTAGATGGTGAATCAGGGGGAAGTTTAAAAGAAGTAGAAATAAATATTATCCCCAAAGCTTTACCAATTATAATTGGCAAACATAAATAGAGAGGAATAAGAGCATGCGCCTTGAAGTTAATAATCTACGCAAGAGTTTTGATGACCATGAAGTTCTTCATGGTATTTCCTTTACCATTGAAAGTGGTAAAGCACTTGGTTTATTAGGAAGAAATGGAGCGGGTAAAACCACGACCATTCGTATCTTAATGGACGTTTTTAAAGCGAGCGAAGGAAGCATTACCATCGATGGTAAACCCTTTATCCCCAGCGATTTCAATATTGGTTATCTACCCGAAGAACGCGGCTTATATCCAAAAAAGAAAGTCAGTGATCAATTGATCTATTTGGGCATGTTACGAGGGATGTCGCGCAAGGATGCAATCAAAAGTATGCGTAAATGGCTAAAAAAATTAGGCGTTGAAGAATATGAAAACCGTAAATTAGATACGTTATCAAAAGGGAACCAACAAAAAATTCAATTAGCTCAAACCTTAATTCAAGAACCACAAATTATCATCTTAGATGAACCCTTTAGTGGTTTAGATCCAGTCAATTCACAAATATTAAAAGCTGTGGTATTAGAATGCATTCAAGATCAGCGCTTGGTAATCTTTTCATCTCATCAAATGAATTATGTTGAAGAATTCTGTGAAGAAATCGCAATCTTAAACAAAGGTGAAATTGTCTTAGCTGGTAATTTAAATAAGATTAAAAAAACCTTTGGAAATCATCGCATTGAACTATTATTTGAAGATAAAAATGAAACTGAAACAAAAACAATCTGTGAAACGTTATTTAAAGATTATGTCGCAGTAGATCATATAAAACAAAATGCAGTGGTTTTAAAGTTATTAAAGGAACAAAGCAAACAAACATTTTTAGAAGCTTTAATGAAAGAACATTTAATGATTTCCAAATTTGCGGATTATGAACCTAATTTAACCGATATCTTCGTGGCAAAGGCGGGTGAATAAGGATGAGACAATTTTTAACGGTCTTTAAGTTTGAATTAATTTCATACTTTAAAAATAAAGCTTATTTAATTACTACCTTTGTCATTTGTGCTTTGGCGATTGTTGGTTTATCAATACCACGTTTTATAAGTTTATTTGATACAAACGATACGAAAGAAACAACTTCAACTTATGCGATTTATGATCAAGATCAACGAATTGCGAAGAGTGCTCCTTTAAAAGCTTTTTTCCCAAAAGCTAATTTTAAAGAAGTAACAAGTGAAAAAGAACTAAAGAAATTAATCAAACAAGAAAAATGTACAGCTGGTTTCATCGTTAATTCATATCATGATTATAAGTATGTCGTAAACAATACATCGATGATGAACCAAGATAAAGCATTGTTTGATCAAGCGATGTCCCAGAATTATCAATGGAATGAATATACTTCAAAAGGATATGATGCGCAAGAAGTACTAAAGATAAGCAATCAAGTAATTCAAAGTAGTGATGTTGTCTTAGGCAAAGATGGGGTTAGTAATTATACCTATACCTATATTCTTATTTTTGTGATCTATATGATGGTCCTTATGTATGGCCAATTAGTGGCAAGCAATGTGGCAAGTGAGAAGAGCAATCGAGCGGTTGAAATCTTAGTAACATCGACCTCAAGTGATTCGCTGATCTTTGGTAAGGTGCTAGCAACCGCCACAGCAGGTGTCATTCAAGTCTTAATGATTTGGGCAAGTGCGGCATTTATGTATCAAATCAATGTGGAATCATGGAATCATATGTTGGATATGGTCTTTAATATCCCAACGGCAGTCATCGCAAGTTTTGCGGCCTTTGGCATATTAGGTTACTTGTTTTATTCCTTTATCTTTGGTGCACTGGGATCACTTGTATCGAAAGTAGAAGATATTAATAGTAGTTCAACCCCAATTCAAATTATCTTTATTGTGGCTTTCTTTGTGACTTTTTATGGGATGAATGATCTGGATGGAATCTTAATAAAAGTCGCTTCATTTATCCCTTTTAGCTCCTTTATGGCAATGTTTGTAAGGATCTCAATGGGAAGTGTATCGATGATTGAAGTTACTTTATCACTCGCTATCTTAGCTGCTTCAACCGTAGCGGTTGGCTATGCTGCCGCTAAGATTTATCGTCGAGGAACCCTTATGTATGGCAATTCAATCAAGTTTAAACATGCTTTAAAGTTCATCCGAAAAAAAGATTAAAGGCAATAGAATTTCACTTTTCGTGAGATTCTATTTTCATATCGTTCAAATTATACATTTAATCTATTAAAATAAGGCAAAGTATAATATAATAAGAACGTTACGAAGAGGTGTAGGATGGTTAATTTAATCGCATCCATTTTTGAAATGGATGATATTACTCAATATAAAGAAGCAGGAGCTCATAGTATTATAATGGGATTGCCCTTTTTTTCAGTGCGCGCTACCCAAGTTTTCGCTAAAGCGGAAATAAAAGAAGCTAGAGCAATCACATTAAAACTCGATATGAATTTATATGTATTAATGAATCGAATGTTTTGTGAAGAAGAATTAAAACAAGCTAAAGAAATGTTAGTCTTTCTAAATGAAATCAAAGTTGATGGTATATATTTTGGGGATGAAGCGATTCTACAATTGGCGAGTGAATTAAACATGACATCAAGATTAATCTACAATCCCGATACATTAATTACAAATGCAATGGATGCACGCTACTATTTGTCACAAGGAGTTTGCTTGGTAAGTATCAGTAAAGAGATTACCTTAGCGGATATGATCTACATCGGTAAGCAAAATCCCAATCAAGTAGAAGTTAACATTCATGGACGTTTAAATATGATGCATTCAAAAAGAAAACTGTTAACCAACTACTTTGATCATCTAGGAATGGAGTATCAAGTTGATGGGAAAAAAACATTGCGTTTAAAGGAAGTTACACGCAACGATTTAATGCCGATCATCGAAGATGATTTAGGGACGCATATCTTTAGTGGTTTTACGTTAGTAAGCTTTGAGGAAATCAAGCAATTAGTTGAAAATGGTATTCTTCATTTAAGAATTGAAGGCTTATTTCATGATGCAAATTATGTGAAGGAAGCATTACATTTGTATACACAAATTTTAAATGGCCAAAGTGATCCGCATCAAATATATTTAGATTATCAAAAGCAATATCCACAAGATCATATCGATACCGGTTTCTTTTATCAGAAAACCTCACTGATAAAGGAGGACTTATGAAAAAAATTGAATTGTTAAGTCCAGCTGGTGATTTAAATCGTTTAAAAACAGCAATTCGTTATGGAGCGGATGCGGTTTATATCGGTGGGAAAAAGTTTTCACTTAGAAGTCGGGCAAGTAATTTTGATCTTGAAGATATCGCTCAAGGCGTCATCTTTGCGAAACAATATGGAGCACGAATTCATGTGACGGTTAATATGTTAGCGCATGACGATGATTTGATTGGCCTTAAGGAATACTTAATTGCTTTAGAAAGCATTGGCGTGAGTGCAATCATTGTAGCTTCTCCCTATATCGCCATGTGTGCAAAACAGGTTGCACCTAAATTAGAAGTACATATATCAACACAACATTCATCTACCAATTCAGCGGCTGCTAATTATTGGAAGTCACAAGGGATGGACCGCGTTGTTTTAGCGCGTGAATGTAGCTTAAAACAGATTGTTGATACAAGTCAGCATAGTGATATTCCCCTTGAGGTATTCATTCATGGAGGAATGTGTATTTCCTATTCAGGAAGATGCACGCTAAGTAATCATATGACCAATCGTGATGCAAATCGCGGTGGTTGTGCTCAAAGTTGTCGTTGGAATTATCATTTATATGATGGTGACAAACTAATTTCAAAAGAAGAAGATCCATTCTCAATGTCCAGTAAAGATTTAATGGCAGCACGCTTTATTCCAAGCTTAATCGATGCCGGAATTGCTTCCTTAAAGATTGAAGGTAGAATGAAATCAACGTATTATATTGCGGTTCTAATTAAAACCTATCGAAACTTAATCGATGAGTATTATGAAAAAGGAACAATCAGTGAAGAGCGCTTTGCGCAATACGAAAAAGAATTTGCTAAGGCTGAAAATCGACCGACCGCGATTGGCTTTTATAACGGTAATCCAAAGGTAGATGCCCAATTGTATGATTTAAATAAAACCAAACCCCATCAAGAATATATTGCTTATGTACTTGATTATGATCAAGATAGCCATATGGCTAGCATTGAAGTAAGAAACCATTTTTCAGTTGGGGAAGAAGTAGAGGTATTTGGGCCTAAACTTAACAATGAGGGCTTCACCATCAAGAAGTTGATGGATGAAGATGGTAATTGTGTAGAAGTTGCGAATAACCCAATGAAAATATTAAAAATTGAAATACCATTTGAAGTACATCAACATGATATGATTCGGAAGAGGAGAGATTAAAATGAAACTAAGTAATAGTTATTTTTATACAATAAGAGAAGATGTAAAGGATGAAGATTCAAGGAGTGGTAATTTACTAGCAAGAGCTGGGATGATTAAAAAAAGTAGTGCTGGTGTTTATATGATTATGCCAATGGGGAAAAAGGTACTTCATAAGATTGAAAATATCATTCGCGAAGAAATGGATGAAACCGGTGCTCAAGAATTATTAATGCCTTCACTCATCTTAGAAGATGTTTATGAAAAGAGTGGTAGAAGAAGTGCATTTGGGAATAATATGTTTGCCTTAAAAGATCGTTTTGGAAAGAATTATGTTTTAGGTCCAACCCATGAAGAACTATTCACCATGGCAGGAATGATGAAAGGCCGCTCTTATAAAGATTTTCCTTATACTTTGTATCAAATTCAAACAAAGTATCGCGATGAAACCCGTCCACGTTTTGGCTTAATTCGGGTACGCGAATTTATTATGAAAGATTCTTATTCTTTTGATCGAGATTTAGATGGTCTACATGTTTCTTATATGAAAATGTTCAATGCCTATAAAGCTATTTTTGATCGCATGGATTTAAACTATAAGATCGTAAAAGCGGATACGGGTGCGATGGGTGGTTTGTTATCGGAAGAATTTCAAGCGTTATGTGAAATTGGTGAAGATGTTGTCGTGAGCTGTGATCATTGTGATTTCTCAAGTAATCTAGAAATTACGGAAGTTGTGGATCAAAGCAAGGAAGATCAAGAAGCGATGTTAGCTTATGAGTGTGTTGCTACTCCAGATGCGAAAACCATCGATGATGTTGCTGCTTTCTTTCATAAAACAGCCGATCATTTTGTTAAGACATTAATCTATAAAGTCGATGGCAAATTAGTCGCTTTTCTATTAAAAGGAAATCGCGAATTAAATGAAACCAAAGCAAGTAAATTATTGAAAGCCAATGAACTTGAATTAGCAAGTTTTGAAGAAGTGGAACAAGCAACGCATGCAAGAGTTGGTTTTGCTGGTCCAATCGGCTTAGAAATACCAGTTATTATGGACCGTGAAGTAAGTCATATGCGTAATTTCATCTGTGGAGCCAATCAAAACGATGCCCACTTTACCAACGTTAACTTGCGTGATTTTAAAGTGAGTGAAGTTGGCGATATCGCAGCGGTATGTGAAGGAGATATTTGTCCTAATTGTGGACAACCATTGGTATTCACAAAGGGCATTGAAGTTGGTAATACGTTTAAATTAGGTAATAAATATGCCAAGAGTCTAGGTTTAGAATACTTAGATCAAGATAATAAACTAATTCCAGTTGAAATGGGTTCTTATGGAATTGGTTTAGAGCGCTGTATGGCTGCGATTGTTGAACAACATAACGATGAACATGGTATCGTATGGCCAAAAAGTGTTGCACCCTTTGATTTTGGAATTGTTATTGCGAATCAAAAAGATGAAGAACAAGCACGCGTTGCTAGTGAATTATATGATACTTTAAGAAAACAATACGATGTTTTACTTGATGATCGCAAGGAGCGTGCTGGAGTTAAGTTTAAAGACATGGAATTAATTGGTCTACCATTAAGAATCACCGTTGGAAAACGTGCTGTGGAAGGCATTGTTGAAGTACGAGGACGACAAGCAAATGAAACATTGGAAGTTTCAATCAATGATTTAAATGCTTATTTAGAAAAAGTATTATAAGCAAACCTTAATAAATTCAGTAAAAACAGAACGATATTTGTCTTATGAATCGATATTAATCGGTTCATAGTATAAAATAAGGGTTGGAAGAAGGTGAATTTATGAATAAGGAAAATATGAGTAAAACATTATTATCAATTGGTATTTTATTAGTTATTGGTACAAATTTGATTGGTGAAAATGCACCTCAGAATTTGAAACTAATTTTAGCCGTTGTGACAAGTGTTGCTTTGATTGGATCAATCTTTTGCTCGCTTACCTATGATCATCATGTGTTTACTGTTTTTGTCTCATTAGGATTTCTAATTACGGAAGTTTCTGGTGCGATTGGTTTATACACAAAATTAAGTAATCAGGTGGTATCCATTTGTTTAGGTGCTTCTGCATTCATGATATTGATTGGTCTTATTTGTTATTTTGTCGTTGATAAAAAGAAACATCATAACAATTAGTTCAGCATTAAGAAACATTTTGAATTATTTGTATAGGAGTAAAGTAAGTTATGCGCTTACTTTACTTTTTTTTGTCGTTAACGCTTTTTTCATCATCTAATGTATAGTATAATAAGAAAGTATTATTATTCTTTACGAATATAGGAGGCCAATATGAAAGAATCATTATATTTAAATAAAGATTTAGCCATTGTAAACTATAGCGCATCATATGCTAGAACCTTTGATGGACTTATGAATTCCGCAACTTTTAAAAACTTTGTTCGTATTTATATTGATTACTTACAAGATTTTAATGTGGATCTTTATTATTATGCTTTAAATGGTAAGAATGCTCGTGAAGCTAATTTTGAATTATGTAAATTATTTCGTCAGTTAACTATTTTGAATTTAGATGAAATTGATAGTTCTTATTTAAATGATAAAGGAAAATTATTAAATTTCATTGAAGAATTATATAACTTTTGGAAGCAGCACCAACGCTTCTCCATCATTAATTCAGGAAAAGGTCATGCGGTTCAAGAATCAAGTTTTATTGATGCAGATACAACATTTAATGATTTAATTCGAGGCTTATATCGTAAGCTTGAACAAAAGGTACAAGGTCGTAATAATAGCGTATATCGTCAATTACAAGCAGGTACCAATGCATGTGTGGCATTACGTAATAATCCACTTAAATTATCCACTAAATACGATGGATTAAAAGGTATTCCCTTTATTGATTCCGTGATGCTTAGAACACCGATGATCTTACATCCTAAATCAAACAAACGAATTGGTTCTTTTGATCAACGTGATGATAATCCAATTGCTAGTTTTACTGGAAATAAAGATACTTGGTTCTGTTATCCATGTAAGATTGGTTCATTGTTAGCCTTTATTTATCTACATCGTGATTTTATTTCAAGTGGAATTTCCTTAGCGAATTTATTTGAATTAGCTAGTGATGAAGAATGTAAACGCAAACCAGATTTAATTTGTTTGTTTGGTAATGAAGATAATCGCAATGAATGTACCTTCCACTTTGATGAAGAAGAATCAATTTGGATTGGTTGTGTTTCTTATCATGAGCGCATTGAGTACTTTGGTTATATTAAAAAAATGTCATTAACGTTGCATAATCTTGCGATGATGGCAAAAGGTTGGTTACCAATTCATGGAGCCTTTGTGAATGTTACGTTAAAGAATGGAAAACGCAAAGGAATTATGTTGATGGGAGATTCTGGAGCTGGCAAAAGTGAATCCATTGAAGCTTTACGAGCACTTGGTAATGATTCCATCCGTGATTTAGAAGTTGTCTTTGATGATATGGGAAGCATTCACTTAGAAGATGGTGTACCATTTGGACAGGGAACTGAAATTGGTGCTTTCATTCGTTTGGATGACTTAGATAAAGGCACCCCTTATCGTGATATGGATCGTAGTATCTTTATGAATCCAGACTCCTTAAATGCCCGTGTTATCACACCTGCTGCCCCTTATGAGGTAGTGGCAAGCAATCATAAGATTGATATGTTTGTTTATGCGAATAACTACGATGATAAAAATGGTATTCGTGAGATTGATGATATTGAAGAGGCTAAAGCAATTTATACATTAGGTAAGCGAATGGCACTGGGAACAACCCAAGAAGTAGGAATCTCAACAACTTATTTTGCGAATCCATTTGGACCGATGCAGCAACAAGAATTATGTGGAAAAATCATTGATGAAGTATTTGCGGAATTAAAGAAGAATCATATCTTTGTCGGTGAGATCTTTACGCATTTAGGTTTCTCAAGAGAAAATCGTGAAGGTTTAAATATTGCAGCACAGCAGTTACTAGCTTTCATTGAAAAAGATTAAACGAGTCACTAGGAATTGTTCCTAGTGATTTTTTATTGTTTAGTTTATTAAAAGTGCTATACTTTAGTAAAGATAGGTTTAAGGAGGCGAACGCTATGTTAGAATTTAAATATGATACACAATTATTAATTGAAGGAAAAGATTTAAATGAAGATGCGATCAACGATTATTTTAGAGAGCATTTTAAAGGTGATTGTTTGTTAGCAGTAGGGGATGAAGAATTAATTAAAATTCATTTTCATACAAATACGCCATGGGAAATCTTAGCGTATTGTTCTACTATTGGTGAAATTTATGACATTGTCATTGAAGATATGGAACGCCAATCAAAAGGACTACAAGGTTAAGTAAGTTTAATAATTCAAATGATTAAAAATAAGGAATACTGAGAAGTATTCCTTTCTAAAGGTTAAACACCCGAAAACATAAGTGTTTTCTTATAATTGTCATGGGATACACATGACAATTGTAAGAATAAAGATTATAATAATTAAATGAAAGTAGGTGGATCTATGTATAGTTTTAAAAATGATTATAGTGAAGGTGCTTGTCCACAAATAATGGAAGCCCTCAATCAAACAAATATGAAACAGAGTGATGGTTATGGCCTTGACGAGGATTGTGAAGCAGCGCGTGATATTATCAAACGTGTGATTTCACGAGAAGATGTGGATGTACATTTCTTTGTTGGGGGAACCCAAGCAAATCAAACCATTATTGCCTCAATCTTGCGTCCTTATGAAGCGGTTATTGCGTGTGCGAGTGGTCATATCAATGTACATGAAACCGGAGCAATTGAAGCGACGGGACATAAAGTGCTGGTTGCGCCAGCTCATAATGGGAAATTACTTCCTGAAGATGTGGAAGCGATTGTGAAACAACATAATGATGAACATATGGTGAAACCAGCGATGATTTATATATCCAATGCAACCGAAATTGGAACGATTTATACCTTAAAAGAATTAGTCGCATTGCGCAGTGTTTGTAATCAATATGATTTATCTTTCTTTATGGATGGGGCACGTCTTGGAGCTGCCTTAACCGCAAGTGATAATGATTTAAGTCTATCCCAAATTGCTCAAATCGTCGATGTATTCTATATTGGTGGAACTAAAAATGGAGCTTTGTTTGGAGAAGCTTGTGTGATCGTAAAGGAACAACTAAAAAAAGAATTCCGTTACAATATCAAACAACGTGGAGGAATGCTTGCCAAAGGTAGATTATTAGGTTTACAGTTTTACACTTTATTAAAAGATGATACTTTTTTTGATTGCGCAAAACATGCGAATGCTTGTGCGCAAAAAATGCAAGCAGGATTAAAGAAGCTAGGCGTAAGTTTTTTTGTGGAAACAACGACGAATCAAATCTTTCCGATTTTAAAGATTGAAACCATTCGTGAATTAGTAAAGAAATATCAATTCCAAGATTGGGAAAAGATGGATGCAACGCATTATGCGATGCGCTTTGTTACTTCATGGGCTACACCCATGAGTGTTGTTGATGAATTTTTATTGGATTGTGAAAAGATCCTTAAATAAAGTATTAGAAAGGAGGCAGCCGATGTTGAAACGATTCATTGCGTATTATAAACCACATCGTTTATTATTTACGTTGGATATGATTGCTGCTTTCTTTGTGGCGGTTTGTGATTTGTTTTATCCGATGATTACACGTAATATGTTAAATGATTATATTCCAAATAAGAATATAAAATTATTACTTACCTTTGCCCTTGTCTTAATTGGTATTTATATCATTAAAATGTTATTAGGTTACTTTGTTCAATACTATGGACATTTGGTTGGTGTTTATATGCAAGCAGATATGCGAAAAGAAGTATTTTCACATCTACAGAAATTACCATTTTCTTATTATGATGAACATGAAACAGGTAATATCATGTCTAGAATGATCAATGATTTAATGGATATTTCAGAATTAGCACATCATGGCCCAGAGAATATCTTTGTTTCGGTTGTGATGATGATTGGTGCTTTTTTCTATTTATGTACGATTAATGTAATGTTGACCATCATCATCTTTATCTTTATTCCCATTTTAATCTATTTCAGTATGTTTATGCGTAAACGCATGAGTGATGCTTTTATGGTAAGCCGAGTAAAAATAGCTGACGTAAATGCGAATTTAGAGAATAGTATTTCAGGAATTCGAGTAAGCAAAGCTTTCACGAATCAAGCATTTGAAGAAGAAAAATTTCAAGCTGGTAATCATGCTTTTGTGAAAGCAAGAGAAACAGCTTATAAAGCAATGGCGCAATTCTTTAGTGGAACAGCCTTCATTATTGATTTATTAAATGTTGTCGTTTTACTGGCTGGTGGAATTTATACGTATCAAGGAATCATTAATTATGGTGATTTAGTAGCTTATATGTTATTTATCAATATGTTTATATCTCCAATTAAAAAATTAATTGATTTTATGGAACAGTATCAAAATGGAATGACTGGATTTAAACGTTTTTGTGAATTAATTGATGAAAAGATTGAAGAAGAAAATCCAAATGCGATTACCTTAACTAAAGTAAAGGGTGAGATTATCTTTGATCATGTGGATTTCAATTATGGAGATGGAAAAGAAGTATTAAAAGATATTAATCTACATATTAAGCCTGGCGAGAAGTTAGCTTTGGTTGGACCAAGTGGTGGTGGTAAGACTACGATTTGTCATTTAATCCCACATTTTTATAAACTAGATGCTGGTTCAATTAAAATTGATGGAACTAATATTTGTGATTTATCCTATTCATCGCTTCGCTCAAATATTGGCATTGTTCAACAAGATGTATTCTTATTCTCGGGAAGCATCCGTGACAACATTGCCTATGGAGATTTAAATGCGAGTGAAGAAGATATAATATTAGCCGCTAAACGAGCTAATATTCATGAATATATTGAAACGTTGGTTGATGGCTATGATACCAATATTGGGGAGCGAGGAATTAAATTATCGGGTGGTCAAAAACAGCGCTTATCGATTGCTCGAGTTTTCTTAAAGAATCCTTCCATTTTAATCTTAGATGAAGCAACCAGTGCTTTGGATAATACAACGGAAGTATTAATTCAAGATGCACTGAATGAATTATGTATCGGTCGAACAACGATTGTCGTTGCACATCGTTTATCAACGATTAAAAATGCCGATGAAATTGTTGTGATTATGGATGGAGAGATTCAAGAAAAGGGAACCCATGAACAATTGTTAACAAAAAAAGCCTTATATTATGAATTATATCATTCACAGTTTAAAGTGATTCCTAACTAAAAAGCATACCTTCTTAAAGGTATGCTTTCTTTACATAAATTGATCGATTTCTTTTAATAAGGAAGTCTTTAATTCATTACTTTTCGATAATAAATCTTTCATCTTAATTTCCCAAGCTTTACTTTCACTTTCGTTAAGTGAAGATAAGTTGATGCGAACATTATAACCAGCACTTTGAATGGCTGTATCAAGTAATAATATACCAACCCCAATATCACTGATGGCATTCTTATTTCCATAAGGAATTAAACGTGCCAAGGGTTGCATTGCTTGATAGGCTAATTCCATTACATGATAGGGAGTTTGAATGGCAATGTGGTTTGCTTCATCCATTGCCTTAGTTCGAAGTAGTATTTCGCCTTGTGTTTCTTTTGGCATTTTAATGGCTTTCATTACATTATTATAAGCATTGCTATCTTCATCAACCGCAGCCATTAATTGTTTGTGGAGTGGTTTTAATTCTTCAAATATTTCAATAAAAGTAGTTTGAATGGTTTCATCAAGTGCAAGGAAGCGTTTCTTGCCAATCGATAGATGTGCATACATGCGGGTTAATGAGATACCAAGGGTTGCCACAAGGGCGGCCACACTGCCTCCTCCCGGTGCTGGAGAAGAACTATCTACTTCATCACAAAATTGTTCGATTGTTAAATCTCTTAACATTGTTATACGACCTTTCTGCCATTTTTATAGACGGCACTAATTGGGTTTTTACACATGGTCGCAATGACTTCATCAAAACTATCGACGTTCATTACGATAAAATCAGCTTGTTTATTAGGAATCAAAGAACCGATGCTTTCATCCAATTCAAGGGCATGAGCAGCGTTAATTGTAACCATGCTTAGAACTTGATTGGGTGTTAACTTCAATCCTCTAGAAGCAATTCTTTGCATCCATAGCATATCACTACAAGGACATGAACCAGGATTATAATCACTAGCAAGGGCAAGGATGACTCCTTGATCAATCATTTCACGAGCATGTGCATAAGCACTGCCTAGATTAAATGAAGTGGCTGGTAGTAAGATGGTTGTGATTTTATGATTCGCTAAGTTTTTCATATCTGCTTTTGTTGTCACCATACAGTGTTCAACACTGGTTGCGTTCATTTCACACGCTAGGGGAATGCCACCGATGGAAGCAATTTCATCGACATGAATTTTTATCTTCAAGCCAGCGTTTTGTCCATACGTTAATATTTCTTTAGCTTCGTCTGCGCTGAATACACCAGTTTCAAGAAAACAATCCATGAAGCTAGCTAGTTTTTCTTCCATTACAATTGGTAATACTTCATCCTTAACATAGTTAAAATAGGCAGAGGGGGAAGAAAACTCTTTTGGCATGGCATGAGCTGGCAAGAAAGTTGAAATAAAATCAATCGGAAGTTCTTCATTCAATTTCTTTACCACTCGTAATTGTTTTAATTCACATTCTTTATCAAGACCATAGCCACTTTTTGCTTCTAATGTAGTTACCCCACAGGCTAACATATAGGTTGCTGTATCATAAGCTTTTTCATAAAGGGTTTCAAAGCTTGCAAGGCGTGTAGCGTTAACACTTGCGAAAATGCCACCACCTGCTTTTAAGATATCAAGATAGGGAACGCCACTTATTTTCATTTGATATTCATTGCTTCTTGAACCCCCATAAACTAAATGCGTGTGGGAATCGACGAAGCCGGGAAGGACAATTTGTTGATGAAGATCAATGATATCAACTTCTTCATCGCTTTGAAATGGGTGGGTAGCTTCGCCAATGGCAAGAATTTTATCCGCTTTAATCGCCATCCAAGCATCTTTAATAATCTTAACGTCTTCCAATTGTTCTTGAATTGCTACGCCACCACTTAAGGTGTATAGCTTTGCGATATTTGTATAGAGCTGAATCTTATTTGACATAAGAGTCAATCACTTTCGTTTCATCAAAATCATGTAGAAGTAAGTTCTTATTCGCAATTGCTACACATTCTTTGATTGAATACATCACTTGATCGCCACTTTCTAAGCCTTCATAATAAGCGACGATATCTTTTAGACAAGCAAGTGAAATTAAACCGATAAATTCACTACCAATGACATCACAAGAGAAGCGTTTTGCTTCCATTTTAACGGCTTCAAAGGCACGATACACACTTGTTTTAGTGTAATCGGTCACGTTCATTGTCACCTGGACAATGCCTTTATCTTCTAAAACGGCGGGACCGGCTTGGATGTAGCGATAACCACCATTTGAAAAGCGAATGGCTTTGGCAATCGCTGCGGCAATGCGACGTTCTGTTGTTTTTAAATCAATATTAAAAGCAATGAGGAAAGGACGACAACCAACGGCTGTTACCCCAGCACTGCTATGGCAGGCTTCACCAAAGTCAGGTTTCCAGAATGGATCTTTCAGTTTTTCACTCATTCCTTCAAACTCACCTTTGCGAATATCGGGTAAATTACGACATTGATCACGTTTTGCGGATAAGTTATAAAGGAAAATTGGGATACCACAGGCTTCATGCATCTCTTTAGCACATTCTTCACTTAGGGCAATTGTTTCTTCGATGCTCATATCGCTGATTGGAATAAACGGCACGACATCGACGGCGCCCATCCGTTTATGTTCACCGTGATGTAGTCGCATATCAATTTTAGCGGTCGCAATCTTTGCGGATTCAACCATCGCTTCCTTTACTGCTTGGGGTTCTCCCACAACACTCACAACACTGCGATTATAATTCTCATCGGGTTCAACACTAACTAAGGTTACCTTTTCTTTGTTTTTAAAAGGGGCAACAATTTCCTCAAGAATATCTAATTCCTTGGAGATGGAATAATTAGGAACACATTCAACAATTTTACTCATTATTTAGAAAACTCCTTGTCTACAACAGCTTTTACTAAGTCCTTGCTTGCGATGTAAGGCATTGTAATGCTGTCTGTTTCACTCATGATTTCATTATATTTTGATGCCGTTTCAACGCTATGTGGATTACCGGCCCAACTGCGTCGTGCAACACCTCCCATAACATCCCATAAAATGGCATTATGAAGGATTTCATCCACTCGTTTTGAACCATCTAAAACTAAACCAAAACCACCATTGATGGCTTTACCAACACCAACGCCACCACCATTATGTAAGGCAACCATCGACATTCCACGCGCACAGTTACCAGCGAAACATTGGGTTGACATATCTGCCATAAATTGTGAACCATCTTTAATATTGCTTGTTTCACGGAAGGGTGAATCGGTACCGGATACATCATGATGATCACGTCCCATCATAATTGGTCCAACTTTTCCTTCGCGCACTAATTCATTAAACTTAAGCCCGATGTTCATTCTGCCAAAGGCATCTTGGTAAAGAATTCTTGCTTGGGTACCGACAACTAATTTATTCTTTTTCGCATCACGGATCCATTTCCAATTATCATAATCTTGATAACGAGCATCTTTATCAATGCAATCCATTGCTGCTTGATCACTGATATCCAAATCACTTTCTTTGCCACTTAAACAAACCCAACGGAATGGTCCATAACCATAATCAAATAGATTAGGACCTAGAATATCTTCTACATAGG
>JAVXTH010000008.1:33269-46643 GCA_036642795.1 Erysipelotrichaceae bacterium | reverse complement strand
AGTTTGAACTCGGATTTCTTAAGTGTTAGGAAATGCTATATAAGAATAAATCAGCATAATAAAAAGTTCTTTAAAATAACGACTTACGTAGTTGCGATACTAGTCGGAATTAAAGAACTCAAGCGAAAATAGGTTTAAGGGCTATTTTAAGTTATGGAGCAGATGAGGGGAATCGGACCCCCGTAACAACCTTGGGAAGGTTGTGTTCTACCATTGAACTACATCTGCATGACTGCTCTTTTATTATATCACTCTCGTTTTAAAATAAAAGATGCAGCCATTATTTTTTATGATCATTCTTCATTTTATACATTAATTTATCGGCAGTCCGAATCATCTTATCGATATCACTCGCTAATTCTGGGAAGCGACTTATACCAAAACTTACTCTTACATCGATATGCTTATTTTCAATCACAAAAGGCGTTGAGAATACCGTTTCCATTTTATTTGATAATTCTTGATAACAGTCTTCTTGTTTACATCCTTCAATAATCATCGCAAATTCGTCTCCACCGATTCGATAAATACTAGCATATTCACTAAAGTTCTTTAATAAACGATTTGCACTTTCAATTAAGAATAAATCACCAATCGCATGTCCATAAGTATCATTGATGCCTTTAAAATCATCAAAGTCTAAGTATAATAATCCAAATGATTTTTGATTTACAATTAATTCATCCATTGTATTTAATAACATTCTTTGATTATATAAATCAGTCAAATTATCTCTTAAAGATAATTCTTTCATCACTTTACTCTGTTGTTTTGTCTTAACGACAAAGATACTTAAATAATATAGAATAACACTCACAAAGATGCCAATTA
This sequence comes from Erysipelotrichaceae bacterium, assembly GCA_036642795.1. Lineage (GTDB taxonomy): Bacteria > Bacillota_I > Bacilli_A > Erysipelotrichales > Erysipelotrichaceae > JAVXTH01. Next base: position 45,812 of record JAVXTH010000008.1, on the reverse strand, counting down.
ATATTTCACTGATTAAAGATTGAGTTGCTAACCAACCATCATGAGGAGCAACACTAAACTGCCAACTTCCATTAGGAACTTTAAAAGATAAATTGATTGCATCCTTTAATTCTCCTTTATTTGATTCATCAATAATTACTACTTTATTCGTATTTGGATCAATCCTTGTTAATTTATAATCTAAGCCTTCTTCTTTAAACTTTTCAAACTCAGCAGGTCGAAAGGCATCGGGAATATTTAAGATAACAATCGAAAAGCCCCAAAACTTTTTGTTTCCCATTTGATCATTTAAATAAATGGGACGACGTGCAACTGCGCCCATTCCCCCTTGACTTAATTCATAGGGACCCGCCAGTGTCATATTGCCAGTATCTCGTGCGTATTCCGCTTCCTTAGCACGATCTGGATCAGCAAACAAATCACCAAAGGCTTGTTCATTTCCCTTTAATGGATATACATAAGTAACAACACCATTAGGTGCTAGTTGCAAGGATCGAACGGCATTTTTATGATCATATAATTGTGCACATACTTGATCAAAGTTCTTTACTTCACCATTTTCTTGAACGACTAACATTTCTAATGTTTCTGTTTTAAGAAATAATGAATCAAGAATATATTGTAATTTACTTAATTGAGAACTAGCTTCATATTTTACTTGTTCTCTTTTTTGATCCATTATCTTAACTTGATTAAAATAGATTACGATCCCACTAAATAATAAACTTATAAGTAATACAAACATTGGGATGGTTCGTTTTTTTATTTGCTTCATTATCTGCACCTCTTAAAATTAACTTCTTTTATCTATTATATCAAAAAAATTAATCTTTTCATAATAAAAATATTCCTTGCTTAATAATTACTAAACAAGGAATATCTTTATTATTGATTATCTTTTTTAATTAGATTTCGTAATGCTCCAATTGCTACTTTAATTGCCATTTCAGTATCATGTACAACTGGATTTTCTAAGCCTAATTTTTCACGTTCTTGATTGGCTACTGCTAGGAACACTGAGCCACAGCGAACATGTAAGTGAGCGGCAACAACAAATAATGCTGCTGATTCCATTTCGGAAGCTAAAGTACCTAGTTTAATCCATGCATCCCATTTATTAAGTAATTCATAACTCACAGGACTTTTTTCTGGTGAATGTTGACCATAGAATGAATCCTTACATTCAACAACACCTACATGGTAAGGTGCATTTAAATCATCTGCACTTTTAGCAAGTGCATTTACAACATCGTAATTTGCGACTGCTGGAAATTCAATTGGAGCATATTCTTTACTAGTACCTTCCATTCGGATTGCACCAGTTGCGATTATATTATCCCCACTTTTTACTTCTTTTTGAATCCCTCCACATGTTCCTACACGAATAAAGGTATCTGCGCCACAATTAACAAGTTCTTCCATCGCAATGGAAGCGGATGGTCCACCGATTCCAGTTGAGGTAACACTTACCTTAACTCCATCTAAATAGCCCGTGTAAGTAACGTATTCACGGCTATCCGCAACTAGTTTCGCATCATCGAAATACTTTGCGATTTTAACGCATCGCTTAGGATCACCTGGTAATAAAACATACTTCCCAACATCTCCATTGCGAACCCCAACATGATACTGTAAACCTTCTTCTGCATATTTCATATAAATCAATCCTTTCGTAACCTTTGTATATCATATTCGCATTATAAAATCAATCCATTTAGGTAATTTTGTTTCATTGTAGATACCAAAATATAGTTCAGAATGAACGAAATTATCATGAATAATATCGTTTAACTACAAAAAAAACGCCCATATAATAGGCGAATAGTTGTCTCTGGAGCAGATGAGGGGAATCGGACCCCCGTATCAACCTTGGCAAGGTTGTGTTCTACCATTGAACTACATCTGCAAATGGCGGTCCAGATGGGACTCGAACCCACGATCTCCTCCGTGACAGGGAGGCATGTTAACCACTACACCACTGGACCATTTTCATTCAACCCGAGCAGGTTGCTATGATATTATAACATAACTCAAATTATTTGCAACAAGATTTTTTGTTATTTTCAAAGTGCATTTTGAGCTATTCACGCTTATAAAAATTGGCGGAGAAGGAGGGATTTGAACCCTCGCGCCAGTTTCCCGACCTATACCCTTAGCAGGGGCACCTCTTCAGCCACTTGAGTACTTCTCCATCGCTGACAATTAATTTATAACGCTTGTATATTCTATCATGATTAAGGTCAGTTGACAAGTAGAAAGAAAACAAATTATTGAAATCGTTAATGTGCCTATTTCACTGATTGAAACAATAAAAAATGCACTCTACTTTTCATCATAAAAGGGTTCATAATGATCGTAGCATGCATTCTATATTATATTCCTAAACTAATTTTAATCGCATGATTCACTTGTTCAATTGTTACCTCATCTAAAGTACAAATCCATTGACCTAGTCTTCTCTTATCAATGGTTCTTAACTGTTCACATAAAATCATTGAAACATAACATAAAGCATCATCCGCAAAAATCACATGGGTAGGAATGGGTGGTTTACTCATCTTCTTTGAGATTGGCGCAATAATAATTGTTTTGGAATACCGATTTCCTTTATCATTTTGAATCACCACCACCGGTCTTACTCCTCCCTGTTCACTTCCAACCACCGGTGATAAATCTGCGTAATATACATCTCCTCTACGTATCATTACTTCATAACAACCACATTCATGCTAGCAATCACGCTCATCATTTCATCAGGACTTAAATCATCACTAAAAACGGTAATTTCAATCCCATCATGAATCGCACTCATTTGATTTCCATCATAGAATCCGATGACATCCATCGCATCAACTATTTGTCCTGCCATTAAAACGGTCTGTGTGGTAGAAGCAATTCTTTTCTTTGTCTCAACAACCGTAAAATGTTTATCTCCACTATATTCTAAAACATGGCGATCTTCCCCATTTACTTGCATCGTCGATTTTCCACTCAAGCGACTTGAAAATACTTGCATTGGATATAATGGTAAATCTTCCTTACTAATTAAACTAGCACTTGCTTTTGTTTCCAACTTAGTCGGTGCTTTAAAATACTGCTTGTCCATTTTTATATTGTAATCAACCTTATGAAAGACAATCTTAAGTTCTGGATTATGATCTTTATTAAAGATTTGTAACCATTCAACTTTTCCATTCTTATGAAACATAATCTCTTCATCAAAGAACGTTTTATTATTTGGATAATTTACTTTGCTCTTAACTAAATAACCATCTTCTGCTTTTCTTATTTCTGCTTTTTCCTTCTTTACAATGCCAACCATCGTCTGTAACAAATATGGTTTTGGAGAATTCATTGGCCAATCTCCCTCAAACTTAAAGACTTGATTCAAACCTGGTGTAATCACAAAGACTCCTTGATCGTTACGTAAAATCACTTGTTCTTGATTGATTGCTTTATCATACAAAGATACTTTATAACATTCTTTTTGATCCTTCTTTTCATAACCAACTTGAACTCGATATCGCTTTACATCTTCCCCTTTACTAATTTCCATATCACCTTCTAATAAGTAAGTATCCATTTCATCCATTGTTTTACCTAACGTTTTCTCAAACGATTTAGGCTTTATTGCTAATACCAAAGCTACAATTAATACAAAGATCCCAATACCCGCAATGATTTTAGTTTTCATATTAAATTACTCCCTTCCATTCATCCTAATTTATGCTTCATTAAAGAAATAAATGCATAAATATTGAGGATTCTCATAAGTTAGGAATAGGTGATGACATGAATAAAATACAGAAAATCAGTTTACTCTTTTCTGTTTTCGCATTATTAAACAATGCAATTTACGTATTATTAGGTTTTCCTATGCTTTATGCCTATTTAAAAGAAGGTTATTTTATTACTTATTTCTATGCTTTTTTAATTGGGCTTTCTGCTTTTATTAATCTTACTATTTTTAATTCCAAATAAAAAACAGAATATAACATTCTGCCCTTTACACTTAAATAATGGTAAACCCTGCTTCGTTAATTGTTCTTCTAGCAACGGCAGCCATATCATTATCACCGTTTACAACTACTGTTTTACTATTTAAAATGACTTCAAAATCAACTCTTGTTTCAGAAAGTGCATCACTAATTTTTTTTGCGCAATTTTCGCAATTCATATCGCTTACTAAAATTAATTGTTTCATATAAATCACCTCTTTATAATTATATCACTAAAAATTATCCTATGCACGAATTAGATTTGTTTCATGAATCAACTAAGGTACCTTTATCATGGGAGAAAGTTCCTCTTAGATATATTTTAATATGTTCTTTTTTCGCAAACTTAACACAACGATCATGAAGTACGCAAGATTTCATCTTTAGCATTTCATCATAAGTTAAATGATCGTATTTAATCGCATTTTTATTCAACTTAGGATCTTGATTATAAACACCATCCACATCACTAAAAATAGATACTTCATGAAGTCCTAACATCTTCGCAAATAATACGGCACTGTAGTCACTTCCACCACGTCCTAGGGTTGTTACCTCTTTATTGGTATTAACACCAATAAATCCCCCAACGACGATGATATCCACTTCTTTAAGCTTGTGCTTAATCCACTTCGCATCCATTTTTATAACCTTTCCATAATCATAGTTATGATCGGTTATGATTCCTGCATATTGAAAAGGAATCGCACAGGTGGAACAACCTAATTCTAATAATTCACTGCATATGATTAAAGAGGATAATTGTTCTCCCATTGATACCAAGGATGCTTTTTCTCGACTGGATAAAAGATTACTTCCTAAAGATATAAGTGTATCGGTAGCATAAGGATCTTGATCGATTCCAATTGCGGAAACAACCAAGATTAATTTATGGTATTTACTATAATTTATAATATGTTGGTAGGCTATCTTTCTTGTTTCCACACTTCTAAGTGAAGTGCCACCAAATTTCAATACTTTAATGTTCATCGAATACCCCCATAATCAATATAAACTATGAGGTACAAGTATTATGGTATAGGCACTAATTTATATGAATTAACTGTATGATTTCTTTTAAATCAATCGCTGTTTCATTCTTTGCTTCAATTAAATATAAATAACCGGCTTTTATTTCTTTCTTCTTTACATTACATGTTTCTGGTAATTCACTTAGTTTGATAAGTTTTTCTTCTTGCGCAAAGATTAAAAGATATTGATAATACGTTTGTTTCTCTTTTTCAATGATTGCTTTATCTAAACTTGTATAAGCAAATTTGGAATCAATCCGTCTTTGATTTCTTAAATCTAAATTACGATTTGTTTTCGTGACTTTATATAATTCAAGTTTTAATTGATTATCTTCTATGAAAGCATCTAATTCATAAGTTTTCGTGCCTTTATCAACTTCATCGCCAATATAAGTTTTAAAATCAACATGCTGATTCAATGGTTCTTTTTGATACCATTCTAATACAAAATAAGTCGCAATACTAAATACTATTGCACATAGAATCACCAGGATAATATTCTTCTTTTTCATTGTAGTCCTCCTAAAATTGATAAACTCTTACCCATTAATTTATGATAAACAGGTAACATACTAGCTTCACTTACAAATTCGTCAATCGCCTTTACATCAATCCATTTTACGCCACTATTTTCATCTGGTTTGATACGAATTGATTGTTGCTCATCGCCAATAAATAAATAAGTTACATTCATATGCAAATGGGAATTAATCACTTCTCCGCGCTTCAAATGATGCCATACAGGAAGAATATCAACCGCGATAAACCCATCCCCTACTTGGGTTAAAGAAGTTAATCCGGTTTCCTCTTTAGCTTCCTTTAAAGCGACATACGCTAAGTCATGATCCCCATCCGCATGTCCTCCAACCCATCCCCAGGAATCATAAATATTATGATAGATCATCAATACTTTATCACCGGTTTTATTTAAGATCCAAGCTGAACTAGTTATATGGGCAATTTCATTCCGTCGTTCATATAAGTCATCAAAAACATCAAGATAGTGTAACATAACTTGTTTATCTTGATTCTCAAAGCGATCGATTGATTCAAAGTTTAATAAAGCTTGTTTTAGATTCATGTAATTCTCCTGTTCCACCAAATTAATAATATTTGTAAGTATTTTTGAAATACGGTAGGAATTGTATATTGGGAAATTAGTTGGGAAGAATTTGCCCATAGATATTCATTTTCAACTTCAATTTGATCGATTAATTCAATATGAAAGCCATTAATATGCCATTCAATATGAGAAAAGATATGTTTATAATTTGGTAATAAAGTAATGCTTTTAAATGGAATACCTTTACTACGCAAACCATTTTCAATCACACCTTGATCAAGTTCTTCTTCGATATTAATGAATTCATATAAAGAAGCAAGTAAGCCCGTAGAGTTTCTTTGATGAAGTAAAACTTCATCTTTAAACGTAAACAACAATAACGTGTGATTCTCAATTCGCCGTTTCTTTTTTAGGGTTTTATTTGGCAAGGTCAATTGAATGCCTTTTTGATAAGCAATACAGTTATCTTGAAGTGGACATACATGACATAATGGTGCACCATTTGGAATACATACGACTTCACCAAGTTCCATAATAGCTTGATTAAAATCAGCACTTTTATCCTTTGGCATATAACTGGTTACAATTTCTCTGAATTTCTTTTTTGTGCTTTCTTTTAAAATATCATCTTCACTACATAATAATCTTGAAAAGACTCTTAACACATTTCCATCAATCGCGCAACATTTTTCATTAAAAGCAATTGAAGCAATTGCACCTGCCGTATAAGGTCCAATTCCCGGTAGTTTTAATAATTCCGCATACGAATGAGGTAATTCGCCATGTTGTTCCTGCATACAAATAAGCGCAGCTAATTTCATATTCGAGACACGACGATAATAACCTAAGCCTTCCCATAATTTAGCTAGTTGATCATCGCTTGCCTTAGCTAAAGAAGCTAAGGTAGGCAAAGCATCAATGAATCGCTCATAATATGGTTTCACAGCCTCAATACGTGTCTGCTGAAGCATAATCTCCGATACCCACACATGATATGGGGTAGGATTATCACGCCAAGGCAGGATACGTGCATGCGTGTTATACCACTTTAATAAGGCAGTTGTCGTTTGTTTTTCATCGTGTTTTATTTTCATGAGATTATTATAACACAACCTGGTTTTATATTTAGTGGAAATGATTAGAAAAAAACTCATTCAAAGATGAGTTTATTTAAAATTTCGTAAACGTAAAGCATTGCTTACTACACTTACCGAACTAAAGGCCATCGCTGCTCCAGCAAAGATTGGCGATAATAATGGTCCACCAAAGATATAGAGAATTCCGGCCGCAATTGGAATGCCTAAACTATTATAGAAGAAAGCCCAAAACAGGTTCTGTTTAATATTGCGAATCACTGCTTTGGATAAGCGAATTGCTTGATTTACATCTTCTAAGTTATCTTTAACTAGAATAATATCTGCCGATTCAATCGCAACATCACTGCCACTACCAATGGCGATTCCAACATCACTTTGAGTTAATGCGATGGCATCATTGATACCATCCCCAACCATTGCTACTTTTCTACCTTCTGCTTGTAGCTTTTTAATCTCTTCGCCCTTTTGATCCGGTAATACCTGTGCTAGCACATGTTCAATACCACAAATGGATGCAATCGCATTGGCGACAATGCGATGATCCCCACTCATCATAATAACATCGATGCCCTTGGCTTTTAATTCATTTACAACTTGCTTTGTATTTTCTTTTACTTCATCGCCAATCGCAATCAAACCAATCACACTACCATCATAGCCAACCCAAACTAATGTTTTCCCATCCATCTGTAATTTCATTTCTAATTCATGATAACGCAATTTTATCTCTTGATCGATCATTAGTTTTAAATTACCAACAAAGAGTTCTTTACCTTGATATTGTCCTTTCATTCCAAGTCCATTTAAAGTAACAATATCATCTATTTTGACGAGTGAAATGCCCTTAGCTTTTAATTCAATTGCTTTCGCTAATGGATGCAAACTACCTTGTTCAATACTAGCTGCTAGTTTTAAGACAAGTTCTTCCTCATCACCAATCACATCGCTTACGACTGGTTTCCCAATCGTTAGTGTTCCGGTTTTATCAAATACGATGGTATCAATTAAGTGCGTCTGTTCTAGAGCTTCTCCACTCTTAATAAAGATTCCCATGCTGGCTGCTTTACCGGTTCCTACCATAATCGCGGTAGGGGTAGCAAGCCCTAAAGCACAAGGACAAGCAATCACCATAACCGACACAAAGATTGTTAATGAAAAGGAAACATCATGATTCACAAAGTACCAAGCAAGCGATGATATAAGTGCTATGATCATAACACTTGGCACAAAGTAAAGTGATATTTGATCGGCAATTCTGGCGATGGGTGCTTTTTTACTTTGCGCATGTTCTACCATCTTAATAATCTTAGACAACATCGTATCTTCATCAATTGCCGTTACTTTAAATAGGATACGGCCATCTAAATTAATCGTTCCACCAATAACTTGATCACCAACTTGTTTATAAATTGGCATACTTTCACCCGTTAACATACTTTCATCAATGTTACCATTTCCCTCAACAATGATGCCATCACTGGCGATAATTTCTCCTGCTTTCACAATTAAACAATCATCTACTACTACTTCTTGAATGTTTATTTCAATTTCTTCGCCCTTCTTATATAACAAAGTTTTACTTGGTTTTAAGGATAACAATGAGCGAATCGCGCCAAAGGTTTTATCTTTACTCTTTGCTTCTAAATGTTTTCCAAACATAACCAGTGCTACTACTACACCAGCACTTTCAAAATATAATTGATGCATCGCATGTAAGTTACCATTCAACATTATAATGAAAGAATAAAGTGAATATAAATAAGCAGACCCACAACCTACCGCAACAAGTGAATCCATATTAGGGGAACCATGAAATAAAGCCTTGATGCCCCTAGTGAAAAACAAATGACCAAAGCACAAGATAATCGTTGCCAAGATAAACTGGATCAAAGCAAAATTTAACGGATTGCTTTGATAATGAATGATCTTAGGTAATGGTAATTCAATCGGTCCTAACATATGCGACATTCCAATATAAAGTAAAAAGAAAGCTAAAACTAAAACTATATAGATTTGATAAGGCTTCTTTACTTTTGTTGCCTGTTTTTCATCAACATGATACACACCATGAAAACCACCTTTTTCAATCACCGCTAAAATCTGTGATAATTTAATAAGCTTGGGATCATAAGTAATATCGGCACGATTGCTTAATAGATTTACACTCGCCTCAACTCCATCACAGCGATTTAATATTCGCTCTAATGCTGCACTACAAGAACTACAACTCATACCTTCAATTTCTAAAAGGACGTTTTGTTTTTTAATAACTTCTTCAAAAGAAAAGCCACCTTTTTTAAGTTTTTCATTCAATTGATCCAAACTAATCTCTTTCTTAAGATTAAGAGTAGCTTGGTTCATAATCAAATTAACATTTATATTTTCCACTTCTTCAAATCTTGAGACAATTTTCGTTACTGCTGCAGCACATGCAGAACAACTCATTCCAATTACGTTATATGTTTTCTCCATAATGCCTCCTATTTTAAGATTTTCATTAAGATATCTTCTATCTCTGATAATTTTTCATCCCTTTGTTTTGGTGAATCCATCGCTTTGTTTACGCACCCATGTAAGTGCCCACTTAAAATATGCATATTAGCTTTCTTTAGTATCGCATTTGCTGCCATAATCTGATTCGAAATATCAACGCAATATCGATCCTCTTCAATCATTTTAATAATGCCATCAATTTGGCCTCGAACGGTCTTTAAATTTTGTAATGCTTTTGTTCTTTCTTCTTTCATAATTATACCTCCCCCTAGGGGTGTTCTTACGTATTATACTAACATTGATCTACCACGTCAAATCAAACACAAAAAAAACGTATCCTACCTAAGTAAGATACGTCATTTTTAATTCTTTATGCTTTTCTTTTCTTTAAAGCTAATAATGCAATTGCTACTCCTGAAATACTAATTACAAAGAATAATAATCCACTTTGTGTAGTATCTCCAGTATTGACATCTTTTTTTGTAATTCCGTAAACATTGTTAAAGGAAATTTTCTTATTGCCTTTAATTGTAATGTTTGCATCACTATCAACGCTTAGATCATATACTGTTTTATCAAATACCCAATTTAAATCTTTGCTTGTTGCAATTTGGCTAACTTTGATTGATTTTGTAACGCCTTTATCAGGAGTTGCATATTCTTTAAGGATGATTTGTAGTTCATTCTTACCAAGTTTTCCATTTTTTAATTCTTTAATAACTTCAATACCATCATATTCAACTTTATAAGAGAATTTTGGCATTTCTTTCATTTTGTATCCCGCTGCTTCAGAAATATTGTTTTCAATATTTAAGCCTAAATCAAGTTTATAAACTTCTCCTAATACTTTAGAATAGATAGTATTAGAAATAAAACGATAATCATCTGTTTGGTGCGCTTTATTCGTTAATGAGTTTGCGAATACGGTTAAATCCAATTTATCAGTTTTATATTCTACTGCTTGAATTGAATTTTTGTATTTCTCAATGTTTTCAGTATGCATAAAGCCTTCCATCGGTTTATCGTTTGTAGTTTTAATAAGTACTTTAGCGCCTTCTGGATATTTCGTAATACTTGCTCCACCATAACCATACATAATGTCATCTTTTTCCATTACATATTTGTCTGTAATCATACTTGCTTCTTCGTATGTTACATGTGATAAAGCATCTTCCATATCCTAATATCCACGATTAAATTCAAATCCTGGTGCTAAATTTTTAACTGTGTCAAGGGTATCTGGTGTATAAGCTAGGTAAGGTTTTCCCGCTTCAATTGCTTTATAAGCTGCTTCATCTTGGAATTGATAAACCTTTTTCTTGTCATAATATCCAAGATACTGATTACCAACGATAATATCTGCTTCTGCAGGAGTAGCAACTAGATCAAAGCCTAATTGTTTCCCTAATGCGAAATAATCCCAGTTTAATGTTGTATTTAATTGGTTATAATAACCATCTAAACCATAAGCTTGTCCATCTTTATCCGTATCAAATTCAGGTTCTCTGCCTGGAATATATACTTTTGGTGCTTTTTTAATAACGCGTGCAGAAGGTATATCTTTTGTGCGTTCTGCTTTTAAAATGTATTTGTCTTTAATACTAGCGAAATCTGTATAAGAAGTAACAAAGTCACCCTTATTTTCTCCAGCATATACGTAACCAACTTTTTTGCCAGCACGTAACAACTCATTTACAGCAAGAACTGAATCTAAACTATTGTTTTCAATAATTGCTTCATCGCCAATTTTGCCATTAACAATCGTGTTTGTAGCAGGAGTCACTGCAATTGTTTTTACGCTTGCATTATCCAATGCTCCAATTTTAGTGATAACATCCATATCAAAGCCACGACATTGTGAGAAAGCAGTAAGTGGTTCAGAATATAAATCAGTCCATGAACTAATTACAATGTTATCATATAACGCTGCATTTGCCATGTTACGTTTTGCTTGGTGCATATCAACAACAATGGTACCAGCTTTGTAATCTTTACCATTAATTTTTGTATCTTTTTCTAATTGTTTTACTTCAACATCATTACGAAGTAAATAAGTAACCATTTCATTCGCTGCTTTTAAATCTTCTTGAGATGCTTCATCATAAGGAATAATATATGCTTCTGGGAAGAAGTTATTATTTTCTTTATGTTTTTCACGGAAGATATTAGCTTCTTTGCCTTCTTCATCTTTTTGTGAAACATAGAATTTACGAATCGAATCAGCATCAATGTTTTTAACACCACGCTCATAACCAGTTACCTGATTTATAAACATTGCTTCTTTGTTTGCGGCTACGAAATCAGCATTTTCAATGAAGCCGTATTTAATTGCTTTTACTGCATCATTTGAACCATAAGGAACTTCAACTGTATAACCATTAACTCCATGTAAGAAAGAGTATTGAGGTGTATAACTTGTTGACATATCATCAAATGGACTAGCCCAGAATTTACCAGTACTTGATGTTGCATCTTTTTTCAAATAATCACGCATTGGCATCTGGAAACTATTGATTGTGTCATTATTCGCAATCGCAGCAGATCCAAAGCCTTCACCTTGAGCTAGTGCGTTTTGAATAAATAAGTCATATTCAACGTTTGGCTCATGAGTAGGTGAACAAGGTTCTACTTGGAATTGTGTATAGAAACCATGAATTTCATAGAATGATAAAGGATTCCATTTTGCAATTAGATTTGTCATTGCGATTGTTTCTGCTTGTGTTTGGTAAGTATTATCACGGTTTAAATCAAAACCATTACCATTCGTTCTTGTGTTCGTGTTCTTTGCATCAACATTTTCACTTGGAACAACAATAAAGAAAATATGATCTAGAATCGCTCTAACATCTAATTTTTTTGCA
>JAVXTH010000008.1:0-33169 GCA_036642795.1 Erysipelotrichaceae bacterium | reverse complement strand
AACAACAATAAAGAAAATATGATCTAGAATCGCTCTAACATCTAATTTTTTTGCATTTACTTTATAGTAAGAGTTAAACTCCGCATCGCTTAAATTAACAGCGGCATCCGGATTTTTACGTTTATCCGTAGGTTCTTTAACTCCATCTCCTTGAATATAACCAACTCCTGATACAGGTTTAGGTGCAAGAGTCTTTTTTTGATCAATTAAATCTGACCAAACTGTTCCATCTTTGCTCATTTCTTCATTTAGTTTAGTTTGACCAGCTGCAGTAAGCCCATCGATCATTTTATAATCGATTGAATCACTTTCTGCCAAAGCATGAAGGAATTCCATATTTCCATCGGTTCCAGGACTTTCATCCGCATGTACATTACTATACATTACAGGAACTTGATAATCTTTAAGAGTTTTGTTTTTTATTTCTTCAAGCACCTTAGTTGGTTCTTTTTCAGTGCGTTCACTTAGTGCTTGATATTTTGTAAGTGTATCTGCGCTTTTTGCGATAAAGATTGTATTCATGTCTGCTCCATTAGAAGAAACACCAATCTTTTCAACTTTCGCATAAATACCTTTTGCATTTAATTTTATTGCGATTTCAGCTAATTCTTTATCAACTTCACTCTGTAAGTGGAAAGAATCATAGGGAGCAACACGCATACTAGTTGATGCCATTTTTGTCCCTTTTGCATCACTACAAGATAATTCATAATCTCCAGTATAATCAAGAAGTTTATTACGAACTAGTCCTCGATCTCTACCATCAATTCCATTGTAGCCAAATAATAGTTCATTTTTAAAACTAAAATCTAATTGAACTTTTGTCTTATCTGTAGCAAGTTCTTTCGCAGTTGTGGTAAACGTGTTAAATAATGGTGTGCCGGCTACATTGTTTGAAGTCGTAACAACTTTCCAGTCTTTAAGTTTTCCACCTAAGTATTGATGAGGAAATTTCTTTTCGTTTTGAATTCCTTTTGGTCTTGATAAATCCCAAACAATAGAATCCGCTTTAATCATTGCTTCTACTTCAGCTAATGTTTTCCCCGAAATAATTACGGAAGCATTAAAAGTTTTTTTGTCTGTCATTGAAACAGTGTTTGCAACTACTTGTGGTGCGCTTGAAGAATTTCTTGGTGTTATCCCATTACTAAAAGTGATTGTTGGTAGGTCTTCTGCCATTACTGGATAAGTTAGTGATGCAACACATGGTAATACCATTGCTGACACTAAAAGAAGATTCAACAATCGACCCTTATAAATTTTGTTCATAAGTTTCTCCTTGTTTTATTTTGTTTGAATAATTAAGGAAAGCGCTTCCGATTGTCATATTATCATTGTTTCTCTGCGAAAATAATCGAATTATAGTTTTTCTTATTGTATACTGTTTTATACAATTAAATATGATATTAATGTCTTGATAATTACTGTATTATTTTCGTAACTAAAATATCTGCATTATTGAATCATTGTTGATTCTCAATAATATAGATACTTTGTTATGTAGCAATATCATTTTCAGAATCGTTGCAACCATATAGATTCCTTGTTCTGTAAATACATAGGGATTTACACGAGACATAGTGCGAATATTTGTGGTCACATTTTGTGACCGCAAATTCATCTCTTCCTCTTCTTACAATTAAAACATGAAACCTTTAGGATATTTATCAATATCGTTCTATATCCATCCCTTATATATCACTACTTTGGGTTATTAAAAAATTACTGTATAGAAAAAGCATGATTCAATTGAACCATGCTTATTTATGAAATTTAGTGAAATCCAAGATAACTTCATGACGTCGATTACAATAAGGACAAACAACTTCCATTTCTAAATCATCTGCCTCATTTATTCGCTTATACATATCTTTTAAGAAGATGAAATCTTTCACATATAAGTTTTCAATTAATTCACAGTTGATTTGCGTGTAATCCCCGATGCTAACAATGACTCTACCTAAGGTAATAATCATCGCATATTCCGAATTTTGAATGACCCGTGGATCACGCAATGGAAATACTTCATCCCCTGCTTTTGCTTGTCGCATTACACCTTGTTTATGAATAACCCCGTTTTTATCTAAATAGCCAACGGGCAAGGTGAACTTATATTCTTTCTCAAAAATCATATCCATCATCTCCTAATTTATAAACTATAAATTAATCGCACTCTCTAATGCTACTTTCATCATATTCGTGAATGAGTTTTGACGTTCTTGAGCCGTTGTTGCTTTATGGGTAACTAATGAATCCGATATCGTAAGTAAGCACGCTGCTTGCTTGCCTAATACCTTGGCATTATGGAACAAAGCAAAGCTTTCCATCTCAACACAAACACAACCATGTTTGGCATAGAATTCATTAAATCCATCTACATTCTCTTCATGATAGAAAACATCACTTGAATGAATGAGTGCTTCTACAACTGGCATCTTAAGTTGTTCTGCTGTATCTTTAATCACTTTATTTAACGCTGCACTTGGTACTTGAATATCCTTTGAATCACCATTCTGCGCTAAAGCAAAACTTGATTCACTCCAAGCTCCACTTGCAAGCACTATATCAAATAAATCTAGATTGTTGGTATAAGCTCCAGCACTTCCAATTCGAATGATACTCTCAACCCCATAAAACTTATATAACTCATAGGAATAAATACCGATTGATGGCATTCCCATTCCACTACCCATAACGGATATTTCTTTTCCTTTGTAGGTTCCTGTATAACCAAACATATTACGTACCGTATTAAAAGAAACCGGATTTTCTAAAAAAGTTTCTGCGATATATTTAGCTCGAAGGGGATCTCCTGGCATTAATACAATTTTCGCTATTTCATTTTCTTTTGCTTGATTGTGTGGCGTTGGCATAATAAAATACCTCCTTTGATAATTCTATTATACATGATTATTTTATAAATTAAAGAATCGAATGAGAAATTTTGAACATCTTATAATTGATAGAAAACAAGATTTGCCCTACAATAGAAGAAATAGGAGGAATGCATATGAATCGTGAAGAAATTGAAGATCAATATAAATGGGATTTAACTACGATGTTTAAAAATCAAGCTGCATTTGATGAGCAGTTTAAACTTTCTAAAGCTTTATTAGCTACACTGGTAAAGTGCCAAGGTAAAATAAGTATTAATAAGCATAGCTTTATTACTTTTATGGAACAATTGGAAACATTTCAACGTTATCTAAGTAATTTATATTCCTATGCCTCTTTATGTGGTGATGTAGAACCTAACAATCAACAAGTACAAGAGAACAAAGCAAGTGCTTTGTTGCTTTACCAACAAGCAACCATTGCTTTAAGTTTTGTTGATATTGAATTCATTCAAAACCAAGCAACAATTCAAACTTATTTAAAAGATCAAGCGGCCAAGGATTTTACTTATCCTTTAGAAGAAGTATTTCGCAGTATTCCCCATCGATTAAGTGAGGATCAAGAAAAACTGATGGCGCAAGTATCACAAATCGCGATGAATCCTCAAGAAACATACGATGCTTTTCGTTTAGAATTTGAAGATGTTATCATCGATGGTAAACCACAATTCTTAAATGCTGCTACGTATAGTGAATTTCTAAGAAATCCAAATGTGGAAGTAAGAAAACAAGCCTACGAGAATTTGTTTAAAGAATACAAGCGTTATGAAAATGTCTTCGCAAGTACACTTACAGGACACGCTCAAGGACAAGTGCTCGATGCACAAGTACATCATTTTGATTCTGCTTTGCAAGCTAGTTTATTTGAAGATGGTGTTGATGAGACCTTATTTAATAAAGTCTTAGCTATGGCAAATCATAAGCATCATCAAGGTTGTATTGATTATTATAAATATCATCAAGAAGTATTGGGATTGAAGCAACAACATCCTTATGATATTGCCCTTCCAATCGTAAATGATATTGATATTAAGTATAGCATTGAAGAATGTTTTTCAATCTTAAATAAAGCTTTTGCACCTTTAGGTGAAGAATATTTATCTTTATTAAATCGTGCGAAAGATGAACATTGGATTGATTTTATGACCCATTCGGGAAAACGTCCAGGCGCTTATTCCGGTGGTTCTTATGATTCGAATCCTTATGTTCTAATGAACTTTACCGGCGGCTATGATTCATTAAGTACCTTAGCTCATGAGTTAGGTCATTCCATGCATTCTTATTATTCCAATAAAAATAATCGTCCTATCTTAAGTGATTATCGAATCTTTGTGGCAGAGATAGCAAGTACCGTCAATGAGATTCTTTTAAACAAGTATTTGTTAGCTAATAGTGAGGATAAACAATATAAGGCATATATCTTAGCCAACTTATTAGAACAGTTGGTAGGTACTCTTTATCGTCAACCAATGTTTGCCAAGTTTGAAGTTTATTTATATGATTGCATTGAAAAAGGCGAAGCTATTTCAACTTCAACGCTTACTTCTTATTATGAGAAAATCACGAAAGAGTATTTTGGTGATAGTGTTATATGTGATGAACTAGAAAAATATCGTTGTTATTATGTACCCCATTTTTATTATAATTTCTATGTTTATAAATATACTCTTGGAATGTCGGTTGCGTTAAGTTTTGTGCGTAAAATTGAAAAAGGAGAAACAAGTGATTATTTAAACTTCCTGAAAAAAGGTGGAAGTGAAAGTCCATTAGAAGAATGCATTCATGGAGGTGTTGATCCTTTAAGTGATCAAATCTATGATGATGCATTTCACTTCTTTAATGAAACATTAAACCAATTAAAAGCATTACAAAAAAAGGACTGAGCTCAGTCCTTTTTCACAATCAATTCATACATTAAAAAATCAATTAATCCGGTATCTTCATAAAATAGTTTTATCGTATCAATGTACTTAAAGCCACAAGTTGGATATAACTTTTGCGCCGCTATATTGTTTTTCATAACATCCAAGCGGATGCACTTAATTGCTTTTTGCTTTGCTACATCGATTGCTTTCTTTACCATTGCTTGTGCATAACCATGCTTTTGATAAGGCAAGCCAACACCTAACAGATGAATCATCATCACTTCATTATCCTTTGCCTCTAATTGCCAAGCTACGCTTTCATAGCCTTCCGCCTTGTTTTGATTCAATACCATCGCAGAAGCAATATCACCATTTACTAAGCCGATGTATAATTCTTTAGCTTCCATTGCTTTTTGAATATCTTCATCCATTGGATACACTTGTTTCTCCCAACCGGGACTATATTCATGATCCCGCATTGCATCAATCAAATCATAATAAAAGGCTAAGACTTGATCGTACTCACTCATGGTTGCGATTCTAATTTCCATAACATTTCCTTTCTTAAGAAGAAAACTTCTCAAAGTATTCTAAATCCTCTAAAGCAGATATATCCTCAATTGGATTATCATCTAAGGTTAGTTCATATAAGTTCTTTAAATTTATTAATGGTTCAACATCAATAATATAATTCGCTTTTAAAGTTAAGGAACTTAAATTTTGAAGATTTGCTAATGGGGTTAAATCCATTATACTATTATGATCCAAACGCAGTCTTGAAAGATTTACTAATTTAGTTAATGGACTTAAATCCGCTATAATATTATTATATAAATCAAGGGCTCCAAGATTCGTTAAATATCTTAAAGGTTCAAGATCTGAAATAGAATTATTTGCTAGTAACAAGCACTCTAAATTTGTTTGTTCACTTAAGCATTTAATATCTTTAATATTATTACTAGAAGCATCTACTGTTGTTAGATGCTTAAATTTATTTAAGATATCAATGTTGCTTATTAAATTATTATTAATCGTAAGTTGTTCCATATCAAACGCATCTTTTAGAAAATCAATGTTTGTTAATTGACAACTACTTGCGGAAAAATAAACTAAATCATCTGCTTGATCAATTGCTTCACTATTTATAATTCGATTATTCGATATATCTAATTTACGTAAATGTTGTAAGTCTTTTAAGATGCTTGCATCTTGTAAACCAGTTTGATTCATTCTTAAATCAACTAACGATTTTAAGTTTCGTAAGAAACTAAAATCATTAACATTATTATAGGAAATATTCAATTCTTCTAATTCACTTAATTGTGATAATTGCTCATAATTATGTAAGTATTCATTATTTGATAAATTTAATGATTTTAAATGTTGTAAGTTATGAATTGGACTTAAATCAGAAAATAGATTTGTTGATAAATCTAATTTCTTTAAGTTCTTTAAATAAACCAAATCTTCTATTTCATATAACCACATCTTCGCAAGATAAAGTTCCTCAAGTTGTGGCATACTAGCAAGGGAAGTAAGTTTTAACTCACCACCGACAATTCCTAAACGTAATACTTTTAGTTTTTTCATTCCTTCAAGTGCCTCAACACTATTAATCTTAGAGCGATCCAGATTGAGTTCTTGAAGATTATCTAAACGCGAAATAGCGGTTAAATCCATCATGTATAAATTATTACGTGATAAATCTAGTCTTAGTAAATCATGGAAACCACTAATTGGCCATAATTCACGAATTTGATTCTTTGATAAGTTTAAAGATTCTACTTCATGTAATGCTTTTAAAGGTGTAAGGGATTCAATCGCATTACCAGTTAAATCTAAATACTTTAACTTTTGGGCATATTCTAATCCTGTTAAATCTTTAATATCGGCTTTACGGGCATTTAAAATGGTCATTTCAGCTAAATCTTTTTCATTAATATGATCTTTATGTAGTTGTTTTTTTATGCATTCAAGAAGTGCTTCATCTTTAATTAACATAATATCACCCTTTCAATTACTTATATTATACTACCATTTTTAGAAAAGAAAAACATTTCGCTGTGTTGATTCGATTATGTAACATAAAGCTTGATTTAGTGATAGAATAACAATAAGGAAGGTGATTTTATGGATCGTTTAGAGTATATACGAACAAAAGTTGATCGAATCATTGAACAATTACCAATCGAGAATCAAAAATATGCAACCATTCATTTATATGGAGTATCCCAATGTGCGATTATGCTCGCCCTTCATTTAAAAATCGATCAAGAGTTATGTGGAATTAGTGGTATGCTACATGATATTGCTTATTACTTAGATGGTAATCGAAAAGATCATGCGCTGCATAGTAGTGAGTATTCTAAAAAAATATTAAGCGAAAGTGAATTGTTTAATGAAAAAGAGATAGAGCTGATCTGCCATGCGATTCTTGTTCATAGTGATAAACTAGTAAAAGGAAATCCCTACGATGAGGTACTAAAGGATAGTGATGTTCTTCAACACTATTTATACAATCCTAAATTAGATGTTCCTGAAAAGGACCAAGTTCGTTTGTATTATTTAATCGAATACATTGAACATGCCTATCGAAAATAATTTTGAACTTATTAGAAAATGACCATGCTTGAGTTTGTCCTCTTGCATGGTCATTTTTATATAAATAGTTCCGGTTCTTTTCTTGTCTTACATTTATTCGCAAAAGCTTTTTCACTTACACTTAACATAACTTTATTTAAGGAACGAGCTTGAATTGGACAAACCTTCATACAACGCATGCATGAGATACAAAGCTTTTTATCGGTTAAGGAACCATCCTTTGGATCAATTGCACCAACTGGACAGTTGCTTGCACAGATGCCACAGTTGTTACATGCTTCACTGGCTTTTGGTTTTAAAGGAATTCCATTGTATTCTTTGTAAGGAACCTTTCCTTTGATGGTTAATGGAGTGATGGCTTCTATATCTGAAATCGATGCTACTTTATTTATGACCTGTTTTGTGAATGCAATAATTTTAGCTTTATCGCTTTCATCGATTCGACCATGCGCAACGCGATGCATAATCGAGTGTTCACAGATAAATGCAGCTGCGCCGATAACGATGAAACCATTTGCTTGTGCTAGATCACTCAGTTCTAATAAAGCATCATCGTAATCACGATTGCCATAGGTGACAACTAAAACAATTGGCGTATGATTCCCTTTTATCGCTTTAAAATGTTCAACGATGGGAGAAGGAACTCTACCCCCATAGACAGGAACACCAATCAAACATAATTCATTTTCGAAACACGTAATCGCATCTTTTATTCCGCAGGTGATATCGATAACATTTACCTTATTGGCAAATTGTTCGCTCATCAATTGCATCACTTTTTTTGTTGAATCCGTTGGTGAAAACACAATACTCTTAATTTCATTTATAACCATAATCATCCTTCTTTCATTCGATTATAATAAGAAATGGGTTGCTAATTGAAAATAAATAAATAACGTTGTCGCATCGACAAGTGTTGTAATCAAAGGACCTGCCATTACAGCTGGATCTTGGTGGAGTTTTTCCGCAACGACCGGTAAAGTACAACCGACTAACTTCGCTAACATAACCGCTAAGAAAACGGTAAAGGATACAATCCATGTCGTATGGAAATCAATTGTTTGCATCGTAATTAACACTCTTAAAAAGTTTACAACTCCCATGATCGTTCCACAGATTAATGCAACTCGTCCCTCTTTCCACCATATCTTAAGCATATCGCTCGTATGTAATTCACCTACGGCAAGAGCTCGAATAACCATTGTTGCGGATTGACTACCGGCATTACCAGCAGCATCCATCAACATTGGAATAAAGAAAGACAACGTTACATTTGCGGATAATACATGCTCGTAACTATCCATGATGGAACCGGTAAAGGTTGCGGATATCATTAAAACAAGTAACCAAACAATTCTTGATTTACTCATTTCAAAAACACTTGTTTCTAAATAAGTTTTATTAATCGGCGAAATGGCATTCATCTTATGAATATCTTCGGTTGCTTCTTCATGAATGACATCGATGATATCATCGACCGTGATAATTCCAACCAAACATTTCTGATCGTTGACAACCGGAACAACGGTAATATCATACTTTTCAATTAACTTAGCGACTTCTTCTTGATCCTCATTGGTTGTCGCATAAATCAAATCCGTCTCCATTAAATCCGCCATTGTTTCATCTTGTTGGCATAATAAAATATCACGCAAGGAAGTAACTCCAACCAAAGTCTTTTTCGCATCAATAATATAACAATAGTTAATTGTTTCAGCTTTTTGACCTTGTTTACGAATCTTTTCAATTGCTTGTGGAATCGTATCTTTTTCTTTTAAGCCAACAAAATTCGTTGTCATAATGGAACCAGCACTATTCTCTTCATAACTTAATAATTTATTAATTTCAACTCGTTGTTGGGGTGAAGCATTCTTCAATACGTGTTGAACAATATTCGCTGGCATTTCTTCAATGAAATCTAAGATATCATCATCATATAATTCATCTAACATTTCTTTAATTTGAGGACCGGTAAAAGCTTGAATTAATGCTTCTTGTTTATCATGGCCTAAATAAGAAAAGATTTCAGCGCTGACATCTTTTTTTAATGTTTTAAATATGAATAAAGCTTCCTGTAGTGTTAAATCCCCAACCAATTCACTCATATCTACAACATTATGATCGTCAAATAGTTCTCTTAATTTTGTTATTTTTTTAGTTGCAATTAAAGTTTCTAAATCTTGAATTGTCACATCAAATTTGTTTTCCATCTTCTCACTTCCTTTCCCTTGTTTATTGTACTCTAAAATCAATACGAAACACAAGTAAAAACGTTATCTTAAACAACAGATAACGTTACAATTATGATAATTTCTCACCTTTTTGAATCATTAATATATTGGTATCATAGGACATAATCTTTTGTTGCTTTCGTTTCATTTTCTTCAGTCCTAATAAAATAACTTGATCTAATAATTCATGAAAGAGATAACCTTGATCCTTCCATAAATAGAAGGCTAATGAACCTGGAATGGTATTAATTTCATTCACATAAACTTCCTTGCTTTCATCATTAATTAAGAAATCAATTCGAACTACTCCATCACTACATAACGCGTGAAACGTTTGTAGTGCCAGCTTTTCTATTCGTAGTTTCATATCTTCACTAATAAGTGCTGGTAAGATTCTTTTTGTCGAGATTATTCCTTTGCTTTTTGTGTCTTGATATTTATCTTCATAAGATAACAAATCTTTACTTTTCATGACTTCTTCAATTGCGGAACATTCACTTTGAAGATAATTCCCTAGAACTGAAATATTCATTTCTCGTAAATGTGGTATCACTTTTTCAACGATTACCTTATCATCATATAAAAAGCTATCTTGTAGTAATAAACGCAAAGCTTTCGCGTTTTGAACTACATGAATACCAATCGAGCTGCCCAAGTTTGCGGGTTTAATAATCAGTGGATAACCAAGTTTGTCGGCTTTGTTTGAATATAAACTTGCTGGCTCATTTGCCAGGATATAAAAGTAAGGAGGGGTTGTTATCCCTTGTTGGTTCATGATTTGTTTCATGATTACTTTATCTTGACCAATCGAAGATGCTAGCACACCACTGCCACAATAAGGAAGACCAATCATTTCTAAATAACCTTGAATGCAACCATCTTCCCCATTGGTACCATGGATGATTGGTAATACTAAATCGATGATTTGTTTTTTATGAAAACTTCTTTTTAAGGGCTGAATCACAATATTAGATCCTTGTTTGATGATATTAATGCTTTCTACTTTTGTTTTTAATTGTGTCATATCTTGATACGTTTCAATTTCCCATAAGCGCTCTCCTTGATACATCGTATGGTCTTTGCCAATATAGATGGGAATCACTTGATACTTATTTTTATCTAACGCATTCATAACTTGTAATGCCGATAGAATCGATATTTCATGTTCAACCGATTCTCCACCATACAGTACGGCTAATCTTAATTTCATTTTATTCTCTCCTTTAGATCATTGATTATAAGCATCCGGTAAATCATTTTCGATTAATATATAATCGCCTTTTATTACTATTTTTCTTAGTTCATCAAAAGCTTCATTACGGTTTTTCACAACCCGAACTTTTTCATATGGCACTTCTTCATCCTTTAAGCCTTTCATAATATATTGACTTTGTTTCTTTCCAACTAAAATAATTTCATCACAAACTTTAGATAACGATCGTCCTAATTTTCGATTTTGGAAGTTTTCTTCTTTTCCTAAATCAATAAAACCAGGGGTGATGATAATCTTTCTACCTGGCATTTGTGATAGTACTTTTAATGCATAAGATGCAGATACTGGATTTGAATTATAGGAATTATCGATGATCGTATAATCTTTGTTTTTTATTATTTCTAAGCGATGTTTCACATAAGGGATTTGTTCAATTGTTCGTTTCATTTCTTCCATCGGGATGTTTAAAAGATCACCAATTGCGATACCGGCTAATAGGTTTAATACATTATGTTCGCCTAATAATTTTGTTTTAAATGAAATGGTTTTGAAGTGTGCTATCACATCAAACGATGTTCCACACTCATCGCATTGAATATTACAGCCGCGATAATCCACGTCTTTTTGTTCAATCCCAAACCATATTTTATGACAGCGATTCTTGATTTTATATTGGCGAATGTAATCATTATCACGATTACATATAGCATAACCATTTATACTGAGGTGTTCTACTAATTGCATTTTTTCTTCTAATATATTTTGAATGCTGCCAAAGGTTTGTAAGTGTTGAGGACCAATTCCAGTTATGATCGCAATTTGTGGATTTACAAATTCAGCCAAGGTTTTTATTTCATGAATATGATCTCCCCCTATTTCACAGATAAAATATTCATGATAAGGTTTTATATAATTGCGAATGCTTAATGCAATTCCCATTTTATTATTATAAGAGGCTGGTGTCATAAAACAATAATAGCGACTCGATAATAATTGATTCACGATATTCTTTGTCGATGTTTTCCCAAAGCTCCCGGTGATTCCAATCACTTTACAGTGCTGGTTAGCGATTAACATATTTTGTGCATCTTTCATGTAGTAGTCTTTAATTGCTTCTTCCAGTGGCATACAACACGCAGCTGCACCGATTAATAGGACAGCAGGAGCCATACTACATAAAAAAGCTAATAATATTTGAATGATTGGATTTAATAAGCTTACATAAAGGCATAAGAAAGTAACTTCAAGGAGGATTAACATCAAACATAAACGTTTCATCCGATTGGTGTAAACAATCTTTTTACTGTAGACCGTGTTTTTTTCTACTTTAAAGAGTAAATAGGAATCAACCAAGAGGAGTAAAATTAATAACCATAAATTACGCGTCCAAGCAATTCCTAAAAAGGGAATATAATAAAACAATGAACGCCACGAAAGATAAGATCGATATCTTTGTTTATAACACCATGTGAGATAGCGATCAATTTGATAATGTTGTTGTTGGTATACATGCAAACAATGAATACTTGGGATTGTCATAAATAGTAACAAAGCCAACATACTAATAATTCGGATGTTCATAATTTTTGACCGATTAAAAAGCAATCACAAACTTCTAGAAAGCGTCGCATTTGATGAAAATAGGCAAAATGATCATCGCCTTGAAAGACCACAAGCTTGGCATTTGGCATTTGCTTTTCCATTTTCTTTCCCATCCATAAAGGTGTTTGTTCATCTTTATTTCCCCACACGAGTAAAGTTGGACAGCTGATTTTATTTAAGTCTTTACTGATATCTTCATGAATAACACGAACAAGTATATCTCTTAAGACCCCCTCACTTTTTAAATAATCCTCACTTCCCATCCGTGCTGCATAGCTTAAATGTAGTTTTTTCGCGAGTTTATAATGAAACACTTTTAGATAGTAGGAAAGATGATGATGATCTTTAATTCCAGCAGCACCACTTAGAATCATGGCTTTTACTTGATGTTTTAAAGCAAACGCAAGCGCAATTCTTGCCCCAAATGAATGAGCGAGAATCAAGGGAGCAGTTTTAATATTATAATACGATAAAACACTTTCAAGTAAGCTAACATAATCATCAATCTTCCATATCGTATGGGGCGTATCACTCTTACCAAAACCCGGTAAGTCCATTATAATGACTTGATATTTTTTCTTAAAATATTCCATGATTGGCATCAGTAACGAACTATCACAACCCCAACCATGTAAGATCAACATCACGTCTCCCTGTCCCTCCACCATGATATTAATATTTAAATCATCAATTCGTATCATAAAACTCCTCCTACGATGTAATATATGTGAGGAGTTTATAAAAAAGACGTGGACAAAAAAAGATAGGATTAAAATCAAAGGTGCAATCTTTGTTGAATGGTTCAAAGAAAGCTACTTTTCTTTATCCTATCTATTTATTACTTAATTGAATAACTTAACGTTTTCGTATTTTTTCTTTTACTGGTTTTCGCCAAATTCTAAAAATAACGCCATCGCTTGTGTTTTCACCAGCAACTTCATAACCATTTGCTTTCACGACTTTGGATACAATTGATAATCCTAAACCAAATTGGCCACCTTGGCCCTTTTCATAAGGTTTAAACAACGCAAGTAATCGTTCTTCACTCATACAAGGTCCATCATTTACAATCGTTAATTCATCTTCATGAAGCTCGATTTTTATATAGGTACGTGCATAACGCAATGCATTTTCCATAATATTTTCAATTGTAACCCGCCATGATTCTTCTAAACCATCAAAGAATATATCATCATCGATGCTTGTGATTAATTCAATATCATTACGAATTACTTTAATTGATAACACGACATTCTCAATTACTTGATGCATATCGGTAATCGCACCTTCATTATCTTGAGAAATTAAATATTCAACACGATTTAAATATAATAAAGAATGCACTTTCTTTTCCAAACGATCGGCATTGTTAATAATAACATCAACGCTCTTCTCTAATGTATCATAAGGATAAATACCATCTTTGATACTTTCTCCATAGGATTTAATCGTAGCGATTGGTGTTTTTAAATCATGTGAGATATTATGAATCATTTCTTCTTTGGTCTTCTCTTGGCGTTTAAGTTCTTCTCGCATCGTAACCAAGGCTTCCGCAACTTCACCAATTTCATCTTTTCGTGATACTTTTAATTCCGCATCTTCACCATCTCTTACTTTTTCAATAAAAGCTCGAATTTGATTTAATGGATGAATTAAAGATGCCATCCAAATCATTACAATGATAAAGAACAAACCAACGACAACCACAGTAACATTAATTACACTTGTTGTGATGGCCTCTTTATATTGTTCTTGATAACCAGAATCCATCATTGTGACAATCATTAAATTTTGATTTACATACGTCATTTTATAGTAAGTCGATGTCTTTTCATAATGAAATTTATAAGCTTTACTACCTTCATCTAAACGGGTAGCATTATATAAAATATCTCTTAATAATTTACTATCTTTATTAAGTTCGCCTTTATTCATATAAACACTCATATCCGAGCGATCAATTAAGATATTCTTTAAAGAAGGATCACTCGCTATTTGTAAATTATTATTTGTTTTAAGCGAAGCAAAAATCTCCGGAGATTCAAGTAACGTATTTTGAACTCTGGTGATGGTTGAATACATTTGATTTTCTATTACTTTGTTTACATTTCCATTAATATAGACGAAAAAGAAAACACAGAAGAAAGTGACAAAGAATAGGATTAAACCAAACAGTTGTTGGGATAAAGATAGCTGTTCAATCCAAGATTTAAATTTTTTCATTAACCAAGACGGTATCCATAACCATAGATGGTATGAATATTAAGTTTTGGTAGTTTCTTACGTAAACGTCGAAGCGTATCATCGACCACGCGATCACTTCCGAAATAGTTATCCTCCCATACTTTTTCTAAGATAACTTCACGTGAGAAAGCAATACCTTTATTTTTAATGAATAACATTAATAAATCAAATTCTTTGGTTGTAAGATCAATCTCTTCATCATTATCAAATATCTTACGTTGTTCTTCATCTAATTCATACGTATCAATGCTTACTCGTTTGTTTTCTGTTTTGTAGGTACGTTTTAAAACATTATTCACTCGTAATACTAATTCTTTCATTGAAAAAGGTTTCGTAATATAATCATCACTGCCTTTTTCAAGACCAATAATACGATCGAATTCTTTATCACGAGCCGACATAAAGATAACTGGTACTTCACCTACTTGAAGACGAATTTCTTCAATTAAGTCAAAACCACTTTTATCATCTAACATGATATCTAATAACCATAAATGAACATCATCATCTGATACATGAACACTTGCTTCTTCATAAGTATAATAAGAACGTACTTCATAGCCTTCTTTTTTTAAATACTGTTTTACTAAATCATTTAAATTTTTCTCATCTTCTACGACGCATATCACTTTTTTCATATACTCACCTCGTACCATCATTGTATCTTAAATTATGTGAAAAAAAAAGGACTTTCTTAAAGTCCCTTCGCTTTTACAAAATTTACGACCCGATTGACATATAAATCACATATTTCATCCGTTTTGGCTTCTACCATGACACGAACTAAAGGTTCGGTTCCACTTGGTCTTACTAAAATACGACCATCCTCGCCAAGTTCTTTCGCTACTTCATCAATTAAAGCCAATAATTCTTGGTCTTCTAATGCTTTATGTTTATCTTTTACCTTAACATTAATTAATAATTGTGGGTAAATAAATAAATCATCACTGAGTTGTTTTAAACTCATTCCCGTTTCTTTCATAATCTGTAATAGTTTAAGTGCAGATAACAGACCATCTCCGGTATTGGCATGTTCATAGAAAATAATATGTCCACTTTGTTCTCCACCAATTAGATAATCATGATTCTCCATGCATTCAAAGACATACTTATCACCAACGGCAGTTTGTTCATAATCGATACCAACTCGATCAAAGGCACGATACAAGCCTAAGTTAGCCATAATCGTTGTCACTACTTTGTTGTCTTTTAATAAGTTATGATCGTGCATATATTTACCACAAATATATAAGGTGTGGTCCCCGGTAATTAGATTTCCTTCTTCATCAATCGCAATCAAACGATCGGCATCGCCATCAAAAGCAAAGCCACAATCAAAGTCTTCTGTTTTCATGAAATCTTGAATTCCTTGAGGATGCGTTGAACCACATTTTGCGTTAATATTAATTCCATTTGGAGCATTATGGAATACTTCTAAAGTAGCTCCCAGTGAACTTAACACTTGTGCTGCGGTTGCGGTAGCAGAGCCATTGGCAAGGTCTAAGGCAATCTTCATTCCGGATAAGTCAATATCAACACAGTCTTTTAAATAACTCTCATAAAGCTCTAAACCATCGCTCCACTCAACCGTTGCACCGATGGCATCATTAATGGCTAAGTCAATTTCACCTTCACCATCCATGTAAGCTTCAATCAATAATAAGACTTCTTCATTCATTTTCTTGCCTTCAAAATTGAATAGCTTAATTCCATTATCATAATAAGGATTGTGAGAAGCTGAAATCATCACACCACAATCAAAGCCTTCTTTTGAAACAAGATAAGAAACACTTGGAGTCGGGCAAACACCTAGTAAATATACTTGCGCACCACTTGCCGTAGCTCCAGCAGCCAGTGCCATTTCAAACATACTTCCTGATAAACGAGTGTCTTTACCAATTAAAATTTTCGCATGATGTTCTTCCCCATAATAAGAACCAATAAATTTACCAATCTTTAACGCCATATCCAGCGTTAACGTATCATTTGCTCTACCTCTAACTCCATCTGTACCAAAATATTTTCCCATAAAGGCTCCTTTGTTAATTTGGATTAACTAATGTTACACGAATCGTTGCTTTTGTTAATGAATAACTTGCCAGTTTCTGTTTTCCTTT
Organism: Erysipelotrichaceae bacterium; assembly: GCA_036642795.1. Lineage (GTDB taxonomy): Bacteria > Bacillota_I > Bacilli_A > Erysipelotrichales > Erysipelotrichaceae > JAVXTH01. The sequence continues at coordinate 16,402 of JAVXTH010000008.1, read as the reverse complement.
GACACTTAAAGCTAATTCCATAGAACCTGCATCGTTCACTTTAGCTAAATCAAAGTAAACTTCAATATCTTCTTCTTTAATCTCATCGAGAATATTCTTTGCCCCGGTTATTTTAACTTCGGCAAATTTTGCTCCTTCATCGGTTGAAATTCTAAATCCTTTTTTATTGTTTTTATACTTCACTGGTATATTTGTAATTACACGTTCACTACTATCCGCTAATTTCACTTCAATATTTACTCTTTGAACGCTTGTTTTCGTTACTCCATTTGGAGCAATAATTGGCATTGTTACACTCTTATCCCCATCAAAAGTACTCGCTGGTAATTGAATGATAATTTCATTAATATCCGCTAAGACACTTTCTGGTCCATAAATGGTTAACGCTTGTGTATCTAATTTAACCGAAGTGATTGCTTTGCCATTTGGTATCTTACCAACTGGGACAATTGTAATCGGAACATTTTTCGTCGGTGTTGTCACTTCGACCTTGGTTTTCATTGTTGTCGGTAGAATATCGACTTCAACACGATTTCCTTTTTGATCATAAGCAACGATTTGAGCATCGGTTTCAAATGTTTTATCTACACCACTTACATCAATCAAAGCTTTCACAAAGGCAATCTTATCAACCGTTTCTTGTGATGCATGGACAATCACTTCTCCTGTTTCAAATTCTGGTTTTCCAAGAGAATATATTTGATCCATTTTATCCGTATTTACAAAGTCATAACCTAAGTTAAAGACTTTCGTTGTTTTACGAGATATCTTTACTACAACACTACTTGGTTCAATAATTACTTCTAAGCGTTGAGAGAAGTTATTTGGTTTTAAGGTAACTTCATGACTTCCTTCTGATAAATCAGTTAAATCCGCAACGACTCCATAAGTGCTCTTCGCTGAATTCACAAGGGCGATATCACTTGCTTCCCCTACTACCTTCACCGTAACGCTTTCCGGTAAGCCGCTCACTTCATATACTTCGGTACTAACCGTAGCTGTTACTGGAATATTTTCTAAGGTAATGGCACTACTTTTAGAAATAAAAACATTTTCACTACCATTACCAACATTAATAACAGCATAAATTAAGATTGCCAAGAATAAAGCAACAATCTTTCCATGTTTTTGAGAGAATAATACTTTATCAATCCAACTACTTAACCAACGGAATGATTTAGCCATCGATATTTCAATACTCGCATAAGTCTTCGCAAACTTTTGCCCTTTTTCCGCAATCGATTTCGCTAACTCCGTTTTTCCTTCTTTACTTAACTCCGAACGTTTCTTCTTAGCCATTATGAATCCCTCCCTTCACTATCTTCATCGTTTAGGGATGGCGTTTTCTTCTTTGAACGTTTATAACTTACACTAACTTTTTCACTTTCTTCTTTTTCTACTTTTTGAACTTTTTTCTTAACTTTCTTTTCAGGTTTTGTTTCATCTGTTTCACTCTTTTTTGTTTTCTTCTTTTCTTTTGCTTTAAATACTTCGTTATCTTTTGGTTCACTTTCTAAGGTAATCTCTAGTTTATTGTCATCGACAATCGATGAGAAAATCGTATCGATATCCTCTGCTTGTTTTATTTCAGGCAAAGGAAAATCATCACTGTTTTCTTCATTGATTATTTCTTTTTTCGCTTTTTTCTTTAACTTAGGAATCGCAAGTTTTTTTGCTTTTTTAACTTCTTCTACTTCTTCCTTGGTTTCAATCACTTCTTCAGCCGGTTGATTTTCAACTTTTTTCTTTCGTTCAAAACGCTTTGGCTTTTCCTTTGTTTCTTCTTGATCCACTTTATTTTTACCTTTGAAATAATGCGCAAAGAGACTCGTTTTTGATTTTGGTAATGTTTCTAGTTTCTCAATATTTTCAGGTATTTCTAAATCACTTTGTTTACTGATTTTCTTCGTTAATACTTCGTTTTGGGTTTGACAAATAATCATTAATAAATATTCACGAAGTGCTTTATCCGTTACGATTGTAAGATTACCACCCTCGGCAATTGAAATATTTCCAGTTTCTTCTGATACCACAATCGTTACCGAATCGGTAATTTCAGAAATACCAACCGCAGCCCGATGTCTTGCCCCATAACTAGATGGGAAATCCTTCGTTGTTGGTGGGAAATAAGCAGCCGCACAGGCAATCTTAACACCTTGAATAATAACGGCTCCATCATGAAGTGGAGTCCCTGGAACAAAGATAGAACATAGTAATTCACTTGTCACAACTGAATTCATCTGCGTTCCAGTCTTAATAAAGTCGGACAAAGAATGCCCTTGTTCTAAAGATATAAGCGCTCCTGTCTTTGTTTTTGACATATCGATACAAGCTTTTACTAATTCATCTACCAAACGTTCCCGCTCATTAATTGTAAGCGTTGAGATACGTGAAAAAACACTTGTCTTACCAAGCTTTTCAAGTAACGCACGAATCTCTGGTTGGAAAATAATAATAATCGCAAGAAATCCCCAAGTAACAAATAGATTAGCTAAGGCTTCTACTGTTTTTAAACCGAGGATTGTCGCAAAGAAATGAATAATAAAAATTAATAATATTCCTTTAAAAATCTGAATGGTACGTGAATTGTTTCTGACAATTTTAATGCAATAATATATAACAACCCAAACAATACTGATATCTAATACCAATCTAAGTAGTGCAATGATGTTGTTTATCGTTAAGTAATCGAACATACGTCCACTCCTTTCGCTTTCTACATTATATCATAAACCTAAAACCATTACTCATTATTTATTTATCTTAGATGTTGCTATTGCATTAAATATTCAATGCAATGAGCAACGGACTTAAAACTTTTTAAAGCAATCTTTTTAATATCATCTGGTGCATGCTCCATCGCAAAGCCATGAAAAGTTGAAAGCATTGAAATATCATTATAAGAATCTCCAATACTGCTTACTTGTGATTCATCAAAGTCTATTTCATTGATTAGATATGCAAGACCACTCGCTTTGGATACACCATAAGGTACAATATCAATACAGTTAACATTTACATAAGCATTGATATACTCTTTAAAGTGTTCATTTAAGTAGTTCGCAATCGTATGGGATTGATCGTTATTTTCAAGTGAAATAACGATTTGCGCAATCTTTTTTTCATTCCGTATTTTTTCTTCACTGATTGCGGCACTCATATAACCATATTTTAAATCTTCTTTTGCTTCGTTGACAATTGTTTTAGATCGTTTAACCCCATTGTTTAAAACATAAGCAATGCAATCAAGGGTTTTAATATATTCAATGCATGCAATCGCTGCATCAAAATCAATAAAATGTTCTTTCATTTTATTAAACGTTTGATCATAAATAACACCACCATTATTACCTATAATATAATCGAATATAAGTTGATTACTCTTTACTTCTTCTTGAATGGATTCAATGCTTCTTCCACTTACCAATACAAACAAATTACCTTGCTTGCGAAAAGTTTCAATCGCTTTCTTATCTTCTTGATTTACACGTGGATTAATTCTTAAAGTTCCATCATAATCACTAGCTAATAGTTTCATTCTAACCTCTCTTCTTAACGTAATCTATTTTACCAGATTTATAAACAAATACAACTAAAACAAAAGCACGTTCTTTTAGTATTTCCAATCATTACCAATCAACTTCATACATAGCTAAGCTACATCCTCACATAATAAAAACAGGAGGTGTTAAATATGTCACAAAAAAAATTCCGCCCAGGAATGAACTGTGAAAAAAGTGGTAAATACAATGAATATGATGAAAAAGGTAAATTAGTGATTTCTGACATTGAAGTTGAAAAAGGAAAAAGATTTCCCCCTGCCCAAGAAACAAATTGTTATTATTCACAAAAATAGATTGATCAATCCATGGATCCAACCAATTGGTTGGATCACTTTTTATTTATTACATTTTATTTCAAATCGATTTATGTTAGAATAAATGCGGTTTGATAATTGAGGTATGCTTATGAAAGACAATATAAAAAACATTTTTGCAATGTTAGCTTCCCTATCTTTGATTCTGATTATATTGATTACCAGCATTGATTTTCACGCTTTTAATGAAACTTTTTATGAAAGTGAATATAAAGATATGCATACGGCTCAATCGATGGGAATGACACATCATGGATTAATGGATTCAACTAAGACTTTATTAGATTATTTACAAGATGAACGTACCGATATAAAAGTATCTACTTCCGTTTATGGAAATGAACAAGAAGTCTTTAATGATAAAGAAACAATGCATATGGTTGATGTGAAGAATTTATATCAAAATGTATTAAGTTTAAGAAAAATTGCCATATTATGTAGTGCAATCACTCTGATTTATTTATTCTTTACGTATCGAAAGAAGGCTTTTTTAACATTAAGTATCTATTTTAATAAAATTGCTACCATCTTTTTATGCGTTGTTAGTGCATTAGCTATCTGGGCTGTTTGTGATTTCTATAGTTTTTGGACAGCTTTCCATCAATTATTCTTCACCAATGATTTGTGGTTATTAAATCCAGCAACCGATTTAATGATCAATATGTTTCCTGAAGCGTTTTTCTTTCATATGGTGCTTAGAATTACGATTACCTTTGCCCTTGTCTTTGGAAGTTTATTAATGGCAAGTAAAGTATATTTATACAAATGGCGTAAAGCAAATATTGAGAAAGATTTCTCAAAAGGAGTAACTAATGAAGCGAATCATTTTAGCGAGTGAATCACCTAGACGAAGAGAATTAATGATGATGATGGATATTCCTTTTACAACAAAACCATCTCATTGTGAAGAATATTTTAATGATCAAATTGCTATACCTGCTGCGATTGAAGCAATTGCCACTCAAAAGGCAAACGCTGTCTTATCGACTTTTCCGGATGAGATTATCATTGGTGCTGACACGGTGGTTGTGATTGATGGCGAAGTGCTTGGAAAACCCCATGAACCTGAAATAGCGATTGAAATGTTAAAGCGTTTATCTGGTCGCACCCATCAAGTAATTAGTGCGGTATCGATTCTATCACCGCTTGGTAATGAGAGCTTTCACGTGGAAACACAAGTCACTTTCTTTCCATTGAGTGAAGAAGAGATTATCACTTATGTTAATAGCAAAGAACCACTTGATAAGGCCGGTGCTTATGGCATTCAAGGAAAAGGTGCTTTCTTAGTTGAACGCATTGATGGGGATTATTATAATGTTATGGGATTACCCATTTCTACCTTGTATCGTAAACTAACAAAATATATTGATCGATACTAATTTACTACGAATAAGCTACTAGTTTGTTACTAAAAATTAATTCACACATAAAAAGCAGATGAGAAATCATCTGCTTTTAAGAATGTAGATATTGCATTAATTCATTGCTGTCATACGTTGCTTTTAAAGCACTTTCCAGTGAGATAGAACCATCAATGATTCGATTCGCAAGGGAACGATTAAGGGTATGCATACCTTCACTTGCACCCATTTGCATTAAGGTTCCTAACTGATGACATTTATTTTCACGAATTAAGTTATGTACCGCATCGGTTCCAATTAAGATTTCATTTACTGCGATTCTTCCACTATTATCTTCTTTCATCATTAATTGTTGAGAGATAACTGCTTTTAATACACCCGATAATTGAGTTCGAATTTGATCTTGTTTATGAGGTGGAAATACATCGATAATACGATCGATGGTTTTAGCTGCCCCCATCGTATGTAAGGTTGATAAGACTAAGTGACCCGTTTCCGCTGCGGTTACCGCTGCACTGATTGTTTCCACATCCCGCATTTCCCCAACTAAGATCACATCAGGATCTTCACGCATGGCTGAACGCAATGCTTTTGAGAAGCTTTCCACATCTTGTTCAATTTCACGTTGATGAATCATTGCTTTTCCAAGTGGATAAACATATTCAATTGGATCTTCAATGGTTAAGATATGAACGGCTTGGTTTTGTTGAATCTCATTTACCATTGAGGCAAGGGTTGTTGATTTACCACTTCCCGTAGGTCCACTTACAATAATTAAGCCTCTTTTTTCAGCGCATAATTTCTTTAAAATAGCGGGCATTTGAAGCTGTTCTAACGTTGGTATATCATGATTAATTACACGTATCGCTGCACAGATCTGTTCTCGTTGCCAATAGACATTAACTCGATAGCGATCTTCTTTATGAGCAAAGGTAAAATCAATATCTTTCCCTGCTTCAAAACGTTCCTTGTAGCGCTCACCAAGCATGGTAAGAATGACTTCTTTAACCTCAGCTCCATGTAAATCATAACCGGATTCAATCAAATCACCTTTCACACGAATCATCGGATCATGGGATTCACATAAATGTAAATCACTGCCATTGATACTGCGTAATTCACTAAGTATTTTAAGTAATTTATCCATCTTTTATCTCCTATTCAATGGTTGCGGTAATTCGATTTAATTCTTCCATTGTTGTTACGCCTTCTTTAACTAAGTCAATCGCTTCATCTCGTAACGATATAAAATAGTCTTTTGATTTAATATAATCCAACATAAGATCCGTTGAAACTTGATTGGTGATCATTTCACGCATTTTCTTATCAATCGTAATCACCTCATGAATTGCAATTCGTCCTTTATAACCCGTTCCATTACAAATATGACAACCGCTACCATGATACATATGATCCACATCTTTTCCTAAAACAACTTGGTCAAGTGGAGTCGTTTCAATTTTTTCTTTACAGTTAGGACAAATCGTTCTAAGTAGTCGTTGTGCTACCACACCAACCAAAGAGTTTGCTAGTAGGTAGGCTTCAACCCCCATATCCTGAAGGCGCACGATGGAGGAAATCGCATCGTTGGTATGCAACGTTGATAATACTAAGTGACCGGTAATGGCTGCACGTACCGATATCTCTGCGGTTAAAACATCACGCGTTTCACCCACCATAATAATATCTGGATCTTGACGAAGCAATGCTCTTAAGCCCGTTTCAAAATTTAAACCGGAAAGATTGTTTACTTGCATTTGATTAACTCGTTCAATTTGTCTCTCTACCGGATCTTCAATTGTGGAAATATTAACTTGTTTCTTCGCCAATTCTTCCAATAACATATAAAGCGTTGTTGTTTTACCACTTCCTGTTGGACCACTTAAATAAATGATTCCATGAGGTGAATTCAACATTTGTTTTAATTGATTAAAATGAGCATCCGACATTCCATAATGTTCTTTATGAACAATTTTAGCATTCGCATTTAAGAAACGTAAGACTGATTTTTCTCCATAAACCGTTGGAATTAACGATACCCGCACATTCATTTCATAACCTTCTACTTTAATTACAAAATGCCCATCTTGAGGTAAACGTTTTTCTGCGATATCCAAATTTGATAATATTTTAATTCTAGCAATTAAAGGATTATGTAAATTACGATCTAATTCTAAATAATCTAAGATCATTCCATCAATACGCATGCGAATCATTGTCTTATTTTTATATGGTTCGATATGAATATCCGATGCATTTGCATTATAGCCTTTTAATAGTAATGAATTTAATACTTTAATAATTGGTGTATTATCATTATCATCAAACTCTTCAACAACAATTTTATCAACTACAACACTTTTATTTGCATCACTTGCTGCCTTTTTAGCTTTAATCTCCGCATAATAATATTCAATGGTTGAAACGATTGATTCCTTATTTGCCAAACATACATCAATTGGCATTCCAGCAATTAATCGGATATCTTCAATCGCATAGAAATTAAGTGGATCGTTGCTGACAACTACTAAGCGTCCATTCTTTATCTCTACACCAATCATATTATATTTACGAGCTAGTTCTAATGGAATAATACTAATCGCCTTAACATCGATGGGAAAGGTGCTTAAATCAACAATTTCCGTATGAAGTCGTTGCGCTAAAGCCTCTAACATTTGTTCTTCACTAATAAAGCCCAAATCAATTAATATTTGTCCCAAGCGTTTGTCTTTATGTTTTTTTTGTTCAACAAGACCTTGATCCAATTGTTCTTGAGTTATACAACCCTCTAACTTTAATAGTTCACCGATTGGCATGTTTTTCATTTCATCCACTCCTATCTTTCTAGATTATACACATAATCTAATAATCACATATCTCATTAATATCAGGACTTGGTGGTACATTAAGTTTTTTCCAATAACTACTATTCGGTGGCTTTTTGAAATAATTATCACGGATACATTCATAATATATATTTTGATAAATAACAACATCATCTTCTAGATAAGAACTACCTCGATTATAATTTTTATCAATACGTTTCCAGCCGGGATTATTAGGTCCCCCTTTACTATTTGCTTCATCTTCGTCTGTTACTCGATATAATATATCGTTGAACAATACGAAATCGCCTTCTTCATATTTATTTTTCTCATTATACTGACCTTTATCATTTATGCTATTCTTACAATATTTTTCATCTTCAACGGTACCTGAATATTCAATTACTTCAACTCGACAAACCTTAGCAATGTAATCATCATCAATAACTGGTTTATCAATCAACTGCCAATCATCGTTTGTCGCTGGTGGATTGTTACCAGTTGGTTTATATAAATTTACCAAACACTCATAATACTGATTTTCAAACATTACCACATCACCCATAAGATAACTGCTTTTCTTATCCCATGTTTTTTTAATCTTCTTCCAACCAAAACCGGTTTGAGGTTTTTGATTCACATTCGTTATATCCATCACAGCTCGATACCATTCACCTTGATAGGTAACAAAATCACCTTTTTTATAAGTACTATTATAATTATAAGGACCTTTATCATTGTTACTATCCTTACAATATTTTTCATCCTCAACCGTTCCTGTATATTCAATTACTTCAACATTTTCGCTCTTGTAATATAAGAAACAATTCTCTATTTCAACCATATCCTTTGCGACAATTCCAGTGCTTTCATTCTTATTCACTAATAATTCAATATTTCTAAAATTAAAACTCCCTTTTCGTGAATAAGACAATTCATTATCTCGGATCATTTCCACAATTAATTGTATTTTCGTCGCATCAATTTTCTTAGCTTTTATTTTTACTTGATGATTATGATATACATCATTATTAAATGCTTGTTTTTTATCCCAAAATAACTTTCCATCGCTTACTTTAAATTCATGCATATTCGCTTCTAATGTTTTTTCTACATCCGATATTTCAAAATAATCGGCTTCCCGAATTTCATCACTTATTAAACGATATACTTGATCACTCACCATTTTATCTAAATCATCATTGGTCGTCTTTGAAAAGAAATTAGTTGAGGAAAACAAGAAAGTAGAAGCCGCCATAAAAACAATTGCCGCAATTAATAATGAGACAACAAGTTCAATTAAGGTCATTCCTTTCTCGTTTCTAATTCTTTCCATTTTTACCTCTTTCTAATAATAAATATCGTCTAATTTAACCCAACCATCGCTACCACTATGCAATTGTTGGGTGAATTGAGCCCAACTCAATTGTTGAGCTCCACTACTTAAATAGCTATTAAAATCGGTTAGTGTTACTCCTTTTTGACTATAATACCAAGCATTATCATCCTGATGAAACACTAAATTGGTATACCACGTGCCGGACTTATCACTTTTAATAGCAAAAACAACCGTTGTGGAATTTAATCCGTAAGGTACAAAATTAGTTCCGGTAAATGGTTGAATATAAAATGGTCCTGTTTCCGTGGGATTTATTTTTTTTATTTGATCAACAAATCCCTCATTTAATTGAGGAAAATTTGAATTATAAACATATTTATATAAGTAATTTGCGAAGTAGGTATTCCCAGGCCAAGAGATACCATATTGTATTTGTTGTTCTGTAGTCATTTTCCTTCTAGTTTCTGGCATTTCTTTCATATCTTTATACATCTTTAATTCAACCTTATAATCATACAATCGTTGATTATTATCGATGATACTTACTAAGTTAACATCACTGCTTGTTTTCGATGAATAAACACCTTTGATACCATGTTTGATGATTGGTGTATCTTTTCCTTTTATTTTAAAGCTGACATCGATTTTACTTTTTACTACTTCTACGTTTGGATTTTTATCGCCTTGAATAACGGAACTCATTTCATCGGTTGCCTTTTGAACTTGATTGCCATCACTTACTAACTTTACTACCGTATAAAAACCACTTGCGAAAATTACCCCAACGAAAACTAAAATACAAGTTGCTACCATCACTTCAATTAAAGTGGAGCCATCATTATGTTTTTTCATAATTGATCCCTCGCTTTATTTTCATAGTGTTTAACCGACCATTTGTTTGTCTTGCTTTTTTCCATAATTAAAAACAAATCATAATGATGTTCTTGATAGGTAGAAGTAATATATACATATAAAAAGGTTTGAACTCTTTCAATGGTAACCTTTGCACTTCCCATTGTTTGTGGAAGGTCCACTTTTTCTATCTCAATCACTTGATTTGAATTTGGAATAAAATCTGTTTCATTCTTATTAATTGCATTTACAATCATATCACTAATTGCATAGGCACTTACATAAGCTTGTTGTTCTTTGTTGTTTTCAATTGTGCGTGCTTGATAATTTGTTGCCAAAGAAAGAGACCCACCAACAACAATCAGTAGGATTAACATAACACCCATGACCCAGACTAAGGTTGATCCTTTCTCATTCTGCATACAACACACCTCTCAATTATTTAACCATATAACAATTAAAGTCTATACTAATTCGATCGCTTTCATTTGTTTGTGAAAAAGCAGTAATCTTTATTCCTGGTAATTCTTTTACTTCACCAACAAGTGGCGCTAATTGTTGATAAGTTCCTTCGATTTCCATCGCTACCTTTGCGACAAATATTTTAGGGGATTTTGTTTCTTCACTTTTTTTATCACTTAAATTAAATGGTTTTACTTCTTCTTTTTTAATTGGTTCCATATTTAATGAAATAGGCTCAAATCGATATTTAAGAATTAAAGCGGTAAGCTTTTCATCAATTTGTTCTAAAGTTAATAATTCATTAAAATTCGTTTTTACGTTTTCATATTCTTTCGTTGCCGTAGCAACTTCTTTATCGCTTAATTCCATATCACTTAACTTCATTGAATCTACTTGCATACTAACTTGATCTAATTGCTGAGCAAGCTTATGCGATCTTTGTAGTGCTGGATTTAGTAATAAAAACCAACCACCCATGATAATAATTAAAATAATTAAAATATATATGAGTAAGATTTCACGTTTTGTTAGTTTTTTCATAATTGCACCACCTTTAAGAAACAAGTAATTTCCATATTGTAAGCTTCTTCACTCACAACGGGAGTAGCTTCCTTGTCTTCTTTATCTGGTCCTTGTGTTTCTTCTTGTTCCTTGGTTGTTTCAATTAGGTTATAACCAGTATAAACAACATCTTTAAAGAAACCAGTTTGTTTTAAACGACCAACATATTTAGCTGCATCGCCAACCTTAGCGGATTGCGCATGAATAATAATCGTGCCATCCCCTCTTCCATAACTAACATTTTGTAAGTCGATTGAATATCCACTTAAACCTTCAATCTGTAAGATTGCTTGTGAGAAGATATCAGGATAACTCATAATGTTTTTCTGTATTTGTTTTAAATCTAAGGTTTTTTGTTGAAGAACTTGATAATCTTGTATTTTTAATAAATCTTCTTTATTATTTATTTTCTTAGTTAACAAAGCTAATTCATGTTTTTTATCATCTAAATCATTCGCCAAGCTATTTGCTTTCGCAAATTGATAGCCAAACGTAGTTGTAAAGATAAGAACTAAAGCCAAAGGTAAAATCGCATAAGTAGCATATGGTTTCCATTTTGATTCTTCTAGTTCTTGTTGGATTGCCGTAACAAGATTGATATCCTTTTTATTCTTATTTTTACGTGTAATTAATGATCCACAACAAGTTATATAATCTTGAAGGTGCATTTTATGATCAATTGAAGTTGCTATTACATTACTTGCTTCAGGAAACGTAGCTATTTCTACTTGTAATGTTTCTTGTAATGCTCCATATATTTCTTCTTCTTTTAAACCACTAAAATAAATTGTATCTAATTTTGTATCTTGATATTGAGTATGTAGGAACTGTAATAACTGTGAAATATTATTTGTTATTTCAGTTAGATAACTATCTTGTTGAGGGGTTGAAAATAAACGTGTTTGTTTCGAGAAAGTATAAGTATTCTTATAAAACAAAATAGAAGTTAGATTCATACCCTCTAAAACTGAAATAACATACGTTTTATTCTCTAATTCTTTCATCGAAGCAGTTAATTTAGAAATAGCATTAATTGAAACATCGATTGCATCAATTTTAATGCCTACTTGTTCAAAGATATCAAGATAACTTTGAATGAGTTTTAATTCAGCTCCACAGCATAAGATTCGACTACCATTTGATTCATCAATATGATCATTCATCCAAGCATAATCGTATTGAATTTCTTGAGAAGCAGCTTCCATAAAGGATAGTTCATCTCTTGTGAAACGTAATAATTCACGATGGGTCATGTGGGGGACAATTTCACTTTTCAAAAGAAGATTGCTACTATTTAATACAACTTTCACATGCGTAATCGATAAATTCTTTAATTCTTCTAAAACGCTTATCAAAGCCGCTTCATCAATAATAACGCCATTTAACATAGTACCATTTTTAAGTTCTAAACGATCACTATAGTCAACATTCAAATTGCCACGTTTAAAGGTGCCACTAATGACATGTAGTTTCTCATTTGATATATATACTACGGTTTCTTTTGCCATGATCTTTCTCCTTCCTACATTGATCCAACGTTTTGATACATCGTATAAATTGGTAACATAACTGATATCATTACAAAGCCAATGATAATTGCCATAATAACAATTAAAACTGGTTCCATGATTGTCACAAGTCTTGTGGATGCTTCTTGTGCTTCATAATCAAAGTCATTTGCAAGCGATTCTAGCATTGCTTCTAACTTACCACTTTCTTCTCCAACATAGACCATTGACGATAATTTTAAATCAAATCCTTTTACATTTCCTAAAGCGGAAGACAAGGATTCACCTCGTTTTACTTTATTAATTAATTCTGGAAACTGTGATTCAATATAACTATTATTCATCGTATCTCTCACTACTTGAAGAGATTGAACAATGGGAATACCACTGGTATATAAGGAACATAAGGTACGTGCAAAACGAGCTGTATATAAAGTCGTAAATAACTTTCCAATTTTCCACATTCGCACTTTAGCTTCATCAATTTTTATTTTAATCCGCGGCTTTCTCGCTAAATAGATTAACAAAGCAACGAATAAAACAAAGAATAATAAAACAAAATACCAATAAGATGTAATCGCATTACTAATGAAGATTAATATTTTCGTTATAAGTGGTAATTCCACTTGTTGAAATAAATCAAAGAAGGATGGTAATACGCCAATAAAGATAATAAGCAAAACAATGATTGTGACAACAATTAAAACCAAAGGATACATAGCTGCTGTTTTCATTTTATTGTTCAGTTTATAATCTTTCTCATACTGAATGGATAATTTCATTGCGGTTTTTTCTAACTGCCCACTACTTTCGCCAGCCTTAAACATGTTGATCATTAACTTTGGAAAGGCTTTTCCCTGTGATGATAAAGCATCTGATAATGCTTCTCCTTGGCTTAATTTACGATAGATACCTTCATAGATTTCTTTTTGTTTCTTTTTTTGGGTACGATCAATAATAATTTTTAAAGCTTTAATTAAAGAAACACCCGATCCTAACATCGTTGCAATTTGACGTGAAAATTCAGATAAATCATTTAATTTAAAACGATAACCTTTTTCATTATCTTGAACTACTTCTTCAAATTCAGTTAAATACAAGCCATCTTCACGCAACAAAACAACGAGTTGCTGTTCATCTCTTGCTTCTCGTTTTCCTTTTTGCTTTTTTGCGTTAATATCTTTTGCGTTATATTGATATAATGGCATTGAATCCTCCTGTTTAAAATAAATTAAAATACCAACTAATAATACCTGTTCCATATAGATAGCTTATCATAATGGCAACTACTAGAAATGGTCCAAAAGCAAAATGTGCTTCTTTTTTCTGTTTCTTTTTAATCAGTAGATAAACAGCATAAATACCACCGATAAAGACTGCGATAAACATTGATAAGATAGTGTTTTTCCAACCTAATAAAAATCCACAAAGGGCCATCAACTTAACATCGCCACCACCAAAACTGTTCTTTACAATTAGATTCATTAAAATCATAAATCCACTGACACTCACCATTCCAATCAAACGAGATATCAATGTTACATCATTTGTTAAGCAAACAATCCATATAATAAAAGGAATGAGCCACAATTGTAATACATTTGGTATTATCATTGTATCATAATCAATCCATGCAATTGCAAGTAAAATCATAAAAATTATAAAACTTGGAATAACAATCCAATCAAATGGAAAATGATGAAACAATAGAACCGCTAGAACTCCACCACATAGCTCTACAAATGGATAGCGAAATGATATTGGTTTATGGCAATAACGACATTTAGCACCTAAAAATAAATAACTAAAGACAGGAACTAAATCAATTGCTTTTAAGCTATGATTGCAATTTGGACAATAGGATCGTCCTTTCGCAACCGATATATTAAGTGGCACTCGATAGATTACTACATTCATAAAACTAGCGATAACAATACCAACCACAAAGATATACAAATAGATAACTAGTAAATACCAAGGCATCTAGTAATCTCCTCCCTTTATATATGGTTAAATCCCCAGCCCTTTATTTGTGGGTCGGGGATTTATTTATACTACTTTAAATAAAAGTTACAAAAATTATGTATCAACTAAGGCCGTTTATTGTCCTTTTTCACAACAACTTCCTTATCTTCTTGAAACGTCACTTCGTATTCATTTGCTACCCTAACCGCTATTTTTGTTATTACTTCTTTTTCAAAAGTCACGATTGTAAAACTATCAACCTTTGAATTTGTTCCAAGATAATCTTTAACATCTTTCTTAACAATTCTTTTAACGTTATAGCCAGGATCCTTTGCTACTCTTTTAATTGCTACTGTTTGTGCAGCAACATAAGCAGTACGTGCTTGTGCAATATATTCGCTTTCACGAGCTTCTTCCACATAACCAATCATCGTCGGTATTGAGATTGCTGCAAGTATTGCTATAACTAAAAGTACAACAATAATCTCGACTAAGGTAAATCCTTTTACATCTTTTTTGAATTGCTTAAGTCTTTTCATTTAACTTCTCCCCTTCAATTTAATGCCTTATCACAAAGCAATTCCATAATCCCCCATTACTTAATTGCCGTTTTGTTAATTCTTCATTTTGATAACAGTCTGATTCATCTTTTATGAATAATATTTATTCATGAAACATACTGCCATTCGTATCGATAGCATTTCCCTAGTAAAAGAGAAATGCTATTTGATTGAATTAAAGAGTAAGGTTATTTATTTTTAACTACAGGTTCTTGCCCATCTGCAAATACGACAGTATATGCTTCCGCACCACCAGCAGTTTTCGCAACACCAACCGTTGCTTTAGTAATTGCTTCTTTATTCATATCACCATCTGCTACTGTAATACTTGTGACCTTAGTTTTAGTTCCTAAGTATCTTAAAATACTTCCCTTGGCTTTCGCATCTTTTCCTAATACAATTCCACTGCCTTTAAATTCAGGATCTTTTGCCGTTTCTTTAATTGCTACTGTTTGTGCAGCAACATAAGCCGTACGTGCTTGAGCGATATACTCACTCTCTTTTGCTTCGTCTACATAGCCGATCATAGTAGGAATTGCAATTGCCGCTAAAATCGCAATGATTAATAAAACAACAATAATTTCTACTAATGTGAATCCTTTTACATCTTTTTTGAATTTTTGTAATTTCTTCATAATAAAATTCTCCTTTTTAAGTTTTAAAATGCATCAAATATCCCAAATAATTTATGATTTTGCATTTCTTAAATCTTTTATTTATCCTACTTCATTTTTATTAATTGCATTTCCCTTGTAAAAGAGAAATGCTATTAATATTGATAAAAGTTTAAGGTTTTATCGTTGATACAACGGGTTCTTTTCCATCTTCAAAAATAACAGTGTATGCTGCTTTAGTATCTGCCACAGCTTTCTTTACAGTTACCGTTGCCTTTGTAATTGCTTCTTTATTCATATCACCATCTGTTACCGCAATACTTGCGACTTTTGTATTAGTTCCTAAGTATTTTAAAATGCTTCCTTTTTCATCTTTCGTTCCCAATTTGATTTCACTACCTTTAAATGCAGGATCTTTTGCCGTTTCTTTGATTGCTACAGTTTGTGCAGCAACATAAGCCGTACGTGCTTGAGCGAT
>JAVXTH010000007.1:0-51288 GCA_036642795.1 Erysipelotrichaceae bacterium | reverse complement strand
AAAGCAGCAGATATCGGTGAGAATATTCGTAGAGCCGTAGTCGCATTAAAGATTCCTCATGACTTCGCTGCCCTTGAGGTCAAGATGGTGACGCTAAGTATTGGTGCTTATGTTGGAGTTCCAGTTAAGAATGAACAGCCGATGAACTTTGTGGAACGAGCGGATAAGGCGATGTATCAAAGCAAAGAAGCAGGACGAAATCGTTCGACGGTAACTTTTGGATAATTATCATGTTTTACTAAGATATAATTTAAAGTCTCTAGATTAATATTTAGAGGCTTTTTTATATCTATACAAAGAAAAGTCCACTCTCAATGTTTTCAAGAGTGGACCTACTTTTATTCAATTTATTCTTACTGATTGTTTAATCAGAAGTTTTAAATGATATCGTCAGAGACTTTTTCACGGTAGAATTGACGGCGTTCAAATGGTTTTAAACCTTTTTTACGCAGACGAATTACTTCGGGTGTAATCTCTACTAATTCATCATCGTTAATGAATTCTAAGGCTTCTTCTAACGAAAGAATCTTAGCGGGAACTAAATGCATTGCTTCATCATTACCAGTCGAACGAATCGCTGTTAATTTTTTATTCTTAAGTGGATTTACATCCATGTCAACATTACGAGCACTAACACCAATAATCATTCCTTCATATACCGGTGTTTGTGGAGTGATAAATAAAGTACCACGCTCTTGTAAGTTCCATAAAGCATAAGTCATTGCTTTACCTGTGTCGGTTGAAATCAAAGCACCATTGGTACGTTGCATAATTTCACCTTTGTATAGATCATAACCTTCAATTCTACGAACTAAGGTACCTTCACCACGTGTATCATTGATGAATTCCGTACGATAACCTAATAGACCACGAGTTGGTGCATGGTAAGTAATTCGGCAATAACCGTTTTCTTCTACCATATCAACCATAACTCCTTTACGAAGATTTAATTTAGAGATAATGGAACCACTATACTCTTCAGGTGCAATCGCAATAACTTCTTCAATTGGTTCCACTGTTTGACCTTCCGCATTACGATGAAGGATAACCTGTGGTTTTGAAACAGCAATTTCAAAGCCTTCACGACGCATATTTTCTAGAAGAATCGAAATATGTAATTCACCACGACCGCTGACTTTAAAACTGTCACCACTCTCCGTGCTTTCAACTTTCAATCCAACATTTACTTCTAATTCTTTTTCTAAACGTTCTTTTAAATTACGTGAAGTAACATATTTTCCAACTTGACCGGCAAAAGGAGATTTATTAACAATGAAGTTCATTGATAAAGTTGGTTCCTCAATTTTGATCGTTGGCATTGGAATTAAGTTGTCTTTTTGACATAAAGTTTCACCGATTGAAATATCAGCAATTCCTGATATAACAACGATATCACCACTGTAAACAACACTTGCACGAATTCTTTTTAAACCTGCATAAACAAACAGTTGTGAAATTTGTTTTGTACGTTGGTTTCCAAAACTATCACAAACAACAACGCTGTCACCTTCATGAAGAACACCTTGGTAGATTCTACCGATACCTAAACGGCCGATGTATTCATCATAAGCGAGTGCACTAACTTGCATTTGTAATGGTTCGTCATCAAAATCAGGATAAGCATCAACGTGCTTCATAATTGTTTCAAACAAAGGATCAATGTTTTCACTTGGTTGATCTACTTCATATTGAACAACGCCTCTTTTGGTAATACCATAAAGAATCGGGAAATCTAATTGAGCATCGGTTGCATTTAAGTCTAGGAATAAATCATAAACTTCATCGACTACTTCAGCTGCACGTTGATCTTTTTTGTCAATTTTATTAATAAGAAGAATCGGACGAATACCAAACTCTAATGCTTTTGATAAAACAAAGCGCGTTTGAGGCATCGGACCTTCACTTGAATCTACTAATAAAATAACGGTATCAACGGTTTTCATAATTCGTTCTACTTCACTTGAGAAGTCAGCATGGCCAGGAGTGTCAACAACGTTGATTTTAACTCCCTTGTGAATTACACTGCAGTTCTTAGAATAGATCGTGATACCACGTTCTCTTTCTAAGTCATTACTATCCATGACACAATCAACGACTTCTTCATTACTTCTGAAAACGTCACTCTGTCTTAAAAATGCATCAACGAGGGTGGATTTCCCTGCATCAACGTGGGCGATAACTGCGATATTGATAATTTTTTCTTTATTTGTCATATTGTTTCCTACCTTTTGAAATACAAGATACATCATATAACGAAATCGCAATAATTACAATTTTTTTATTCAAATAATGCATGAAAGATTGAAATTAATCACTATACTGTATAGAAAAGGTGGTTATTATGAATAAAAAACAACGAATTATGTTTTTTTTCGTAGCAATTCTTATATCTGGTTGTTTTCAACAAGGAAATATAAGCAATAATGCTAGTTATGGAAAAAGTGAGATACAATTATTATATAAGAAACATTATTATCTTAATGTTCATTACCCTCAAGGCGAATTTGATGATTTAAATAAGGAAATAAAACAACAAGTGAAGAAAGAAGAAAAGCTTTTTTTAAGTAAAATGAAAAACTATCAAGAAATACAAAAAGCAGAGTTTAATGTTAAGTATGAAACGTTTCTAAAAGATGAGCGATATCTAAGTATTCAATTACTTTTTTATGAAAGTATTTATCAAACAAAACAGGTTGTGAAAACGATTCATTACGATTGTGAAAAAAGACAATTCTTTGAATTATCCGATATTATGGAAGGCGACTATTTAACGTTTATCGCAAAGCGTACCAAACGCTATTTTGAAACGAATTATTTTGATCAATGTAATCATCCCGGTTTTAAAATTAACGTAACTGGATTAAAGGAACATTATGATAATTTTATGCTTACAAAAGATAAAATAATATTCTACTTTGAAGCAAATACTTTACTTGAAAAAGCAGCTAGTTTTTCTTTGACATATGAAGATTGTTCTTCCTATACTTCTTTAAAACAAACTTCACAAGCGGTTTTTGAGCCCTATGAACAAGTATTAAATGTTCCTAGTAAATACATTGATCCAAATAAAGCAATGGTTGCTTTAACCTTTGATGATGGACCATGTAATGAATTTACGGAAGCCATCTTGGACTGTTTAAAAGAACACCATGGGGTAGCAACCTTTTATGTTTTAGGTTCAAGGTTAAAAGGAAATGAAACGTTATTACAACGAATGATTTTAGAAGGCAGTGAAATTGGCAATCATAGTTTTAATCATTATCAGTTAACAACGCTTAGCAAAGAAAAACTAGAAATGGAAATACAAAGCACCCAATCTGCTATTTATAAGATTACCGGACAAGAGGCTAAAACACTTCGACCTCCATATGGTTCCTATAATAAGGATATAATGAAGTTACTACCAAAGCATCGTATTGTGACATGGACCTTAGATAGTGAAGATTGGCGAAGTAAGAACACCAAAACAATTGTTGATAAAGTAATGAAGACAGTGAAAGATAAAGATATTATTTTACTTCATGATTTATATTCAACCAGTGCCCAAGCAGCCATGATATTAATACCTGAATTAATTGAGGCGGGGTATCAATTAGTAAATGTTTCGCAGCTTTATGAATATTCAAAAGATCATCAATTTGTGATAAATGAATCGTTATCGCATTTTGTAGGACGAAAGTAAAAAAAATGGTATAATAAGAAAAAGAAATCAGAGGTGAAGAGCTATGAATTTTGTATGGATATCACCGCAGTTTCCAAAAACTTATTGGAACTTTTGTGATCGATTAAAGAGTAAAGGGGTCAATGTTTTAGGAATCGGTGATAGTGCTTATGAAGAATTAAGTGAAGAACTTAAAAATTCATTAAGTGAGTATTATCGAGTTGATAATATGGAAGACTATAATCAGATGTATGCTGCTGTCGCTTATTTTGCTTTTCATTATGGGAAAATTGATTGGTTAGAATCAAATAATGAGTATTGGTTGGAACAAGATGCTCATTTAAGAACGGATTTCAATATTGTGACTGGTTTTAAGCTTGATCAAATCTACGATAATAAGAGTAAAGCGGCAATGAAGGAGTTTTATCATTATGCGGGAGTGAATTGTGCTCGTTATCAAATGGTTACTACGTATGAAAAAGCCAAAGCATTTGCTCATAAAGTAGGGTATCCAATTATTTTAAAACCAGATGTTGGCGTTGGCGCACAAGCAACTTTTAAAGTTAAAAGTGATATTGGCTTAAAGAAATTGTTTGATGAAGAACCTTTATCCTCTTATATAATGGAAGAGTTTATTGAAGGAATTATTACCTCTTATGATGGAATTGCTAATTCACAGCGTGAAGTATTATATGATACATCGCATATCTTTCCATCTTCAATTATGGATATTGTGAATGAACAGGGACATCTTGCTTATTATACTCAAAAAGAGGTTCCAGCTGATGTTCGTGATGTTGGAAGAAGAGTAGTAAAAGCATTTCGAACAAATTCGCGTTTCTTTCATTTTGAATTTTTCCGCTTAACAAAAGCAAAAGAAGGCTTAGGTGAAATTGGCGATTTAGTTGCTTTGGAAGTGAATATGCGACCACCTGGAGGCTATACTCCCGATATGATGAACTTTGCCGGCTCGATTGATATTTATCGTATCTATGCGGATATGGTCATGTATGATCAATGGATGGATCCGATTGATAAACGTAATTGGTATTGCGTTTATGTTTCTACTCGAGATGGCAAGAAATATCTTCACTCAAAAGAAGAAGTTAATTTAAAGTATAAAAAAGCGATAAAGATGCAAGAGCGAATGCCAGAAGTTTTGGCAGGAGCGATGGGAAATGATATGTATATCGCTTGTTTTGAAACATTAAAAGCAGTGCAAGCTTTCATTCAATATGTACAAGCTCCTTTAGGTTAGACAATTATGAAAGTTGAATACTATAAAGAATTTAGTCATTATTTAAATCGTGATATGGAATTTAAAATATTTGGAAATCAAGGAAAACCTTGCCTTGTCTTTGCTCCTCAAAACGGGCGTTTTTATGATTTTGAGAATTTTGATATGGTTGAAGTTAGTAAGTCTTTCATTGAAGCAAATAAGTTATGTTATATTTGTGTGGATAGTATTGATGAAGAAAGCTTTTCCAATCAAAGTGGTGATCCAATGACACGTATTTTAAAACATGAAGCATGGTATGCTTATGTTGTGGAAGAATTAATACCGAGCTTAAAAGCAAAATTAGGCTATCAAGGAAGCTTTATGACTACCGGCTGCAGTATGGGAGGCATGCATGCGATGAATTTCTTTCTTCGTCGTCCGGATGTCTTCGATACCGTGATTGCCTTAAGTGGTGTGTATTCCGCAAGTTATTTCTTTCAAAACAATGTAAATGAATTCATATTACGTAATTCACCAATTGATCAATTGCATAAACTTAAAAAAGAAGATTTACTATGTGATCGTTATCGACATAATCAAATCATCGCCTGTGTTGGACAAGGTGCTTTTGAAGCTGATATGATTCAAAGCTTAAACGAGTTACAAGATTGCTTTCGCCAACTAAAGATACCTGCCTGGATTGATTATTGGGGCTATGATGTGAATCATGATTGGCCTTGGTGGCAAAAACAATTACCTTATTTTTTAGAAACAGTATTAGAATAGATAAAAGAACTATTTCTCAAGGGGGAGGGAAATAGTTCTTTTACATATTATATAAGGGGATTATGAATGAAACAATAAGGGGGATTGTTTCAACTCTGCAAGCTATTATCTCTTGCATGAGTAGAGTATATAATAAACAATACGCTAAAATTTCTTCATTCTGTGTAAATTTGTGTGATGATAAGCCATGAAAAAAGTCATCAGGGGAAGATGACTTTTTCATAAACTATTTTAAGGGGATAGAATGTTTGAAAATAATTAGGGGAATTATTTTCAATCGCAAGCTATTATTTCTTGCTATCGATACTATAACAGATTTACTACTTATAAATTTCGTTAAAAAATGGGAAATCATGTGTTTATTTGATTGCTTACTTTATAATTCATTCAATCAATTGTGATTTTCTTGTTCGATATATAAAACTTTTTGTTTTACAGTATTGAATAAATCTGAAAAATAAGTATAATGATAGTGATTATTATATGGAAATGAGGCGAACGTATGGATATTGGTTATAAGCTGAAGCAATTGCGAATAAAAAATGCATTAACCTTAGAGGAATTAGCCTCACGATGCGAATTAACGAAAGGCTTTTTGAGCCAAGTAGAGCGAAATCTCACCAGTCCAAGTGTGTCGACCTTAAATGACATATTAGAAGCATTGGGTATTTCTTTAGCCCTGTTTTTCCAAGAGGCAAAGGAAGAGCGAGTCGTCTTTACACAGGACGATTTTTTTGTGGATGAACAAGAAGATTGTACGATTCACTGGATTGTTCCCAATGCCCAAAAGAATGAAATGGAACCAATTTTACTTGAATTAAATGAAAATGGAATATCGCAAACAATTGATCCTCATGAAGGGGAAGAATTTGGATATGTAATCCAGGGTAAGATAATATTAGTAAATGGGGAAGATGAACATCCACTTAAAAAAGGGGAAACATTTTATATTTCAGGTAAATCCTCACATTATTTAAAAAATACGGCAAAACAAAAAGCACAAGTGTTGTGGATTACCACACCACCAATCTTTTAGGAGAGATGACAATGAGAAAATTAATTCAGTTTCAAAATATTATGAAAGAATTTGATGGACAATTAGTTTTAAAAGGAATTAATTTAGATATCAATGAAAATGAGTTTGTTACCTTATTAGGCCCGAGTGGCTGTGGTAAAACAACTTTACTTCGAATCCTTGGTGGTTTTATAAATCCAAGTGAAGGACATGTTATCTTTGATGGGGAAGATATTATTAATGTACCACCTTATAAAAGAGAACTAAATACAGTGTTTCAAAAGTATGCATTGTTTCCGCATATGAGTGTTTATGAAAATATCGCATTTGGTTTAAAGATTAAAAAGATGAGTAAAGATGTCATTGAACAAAAAGTTATGAAAATGTTGAAGCTAGTTAATCTTGAAGGTTATGAAAAAAGAAGCGTTACTTTATTGTCTGGTGGTCAACAACAACGGGTGGCGATTGCTCGAGCTTTGGTTAATGAACCGATGGTTTTATTACTAGATGAACCATTGGGTGCTTTAGATTTAAAGCTTCGTAAAGAAATGCAACATGAATTAAAGAAAATCCAACAAGAAGTTGGCATTACCTTTATCTATGTCACTCATGATCAAGAAGAAGCATTGACGATGTCTGATAAAATTGTTGTTATGAAAGAGGGAGAAATCCAACAGATTGGAACACCAGTTGAAATATATAATGAACCAGAGAATGAATATGTAGCGCGTTTTATCGGTGAATCTAATATCATTCCGGGAATTATGTTAGAGGACTATAAAGTACAATTCGATGATCAATGTTTTGACTGTGTTGATTATGGCTTTAAAGAGAAAGAGCCGGTTGATATTGTTATTCGACCAGAAGATTTGGATATTGTCGAGGAAGATAAAGGTAAACTTACCGGTGTAGTGAAATCGATTTTATTTAAAGGAGTTCATTATGAAATAATTGTTGAAACCGTACCTGGTACAACCGTTAGTGTGATGATGAATGTGGCAGCGGAGCATCCTGCAACGAGTAGCGATGCTAAGGAAAAAATATCAGCCAATGATTTCTATGTTGACTTAGAAGATGTAAGTGAACTAAATGATGCGGAAATTATCGCTCGTGCGGATGCACAAGCGTGGAATACAAGCGATGATGAATATATTTCATTATCAAAGATTGAATATGATCTAAAAGAAGAAATAGGAACTTATCCAGTTACCTTTACAACTTCAAATGGAACAAGTGTCCAAACTAAAATCTTTGTCGTACAACAGAAATATGTTGAAAATGCGAAAGCAAATGAAGCAATTAGTGCCTTTAATTTCTTTAAAACAGTAGATGAATTAAAGGAAAGTGCAGCCATTGATACGGATTTAAAAACATGGGCAAATGCGCAAAGTTGGAAATTAGACGATGAGCGTATTGATGTGGAAATTACCGATGTCGATTATGATTTTGATCCAGAAAAGATTGTTGAAGGAACTTATCTTGTTACCTTTTCAACGCAGGGGCGTGAATTAAAAATTCATACGACCGATATATCAAAAGAAGGTAAGGATGTGGGTCTATCCTTTTACCCAGAAGATATTCATGTGATGAGTAAAATGGGGTCATATTAATGAAGACATTTCGTCGATTGACTTATCCCTATATTATATGGATATCAATCATGATTGTTATCCCAATGTTATTGATTGTTATTTATGCCTTCACAAAACAGGGAAATGATGTAGCAACCTTACAATTTACCTTGGATAACTTTCGGAAATTCTTTACGGACCCAGCTTTTATTAATATTTTATGGCGCTCTTTACGAATTGCTTTTGTGACGACCATTTTATGTATCTTAATTGGCTATCCAGTTGCTTATGCTATTTCTAGATCAAGTGAAAAACGTCAAACTATTTTAATTTTAATGATTACATTGCCAATGTGGATCAATATGTTAGTAAGAACTTATGCATGGATTGGTATCTTAGCAGATAATGGAGTTGTGAATAATATTCTTGCTTTTATTGGAATGGAGCCACAAAAATTACTCTATACTGATTTTGCGGTTACCCTTGGCATGGTTTATAATTTTGTTCCTTTTATGATTCTTCAAATTCATTCTTCACTAGCGAAAATGGATCATAATCTATTAGATGCAGCCAATGATCTAGGGGCAAATGGATTTCAAAGCTTTGCACGGATTACCTTACCATTATCGCTGCCTGGTGTTATATCCGGTATTACGCTTGTTTTTCTACCAGCAGTTTCAAGTTTCGTCATTCCTAAACTGCTTGGTGGTGGTGCTTATCAATTGATTGGTAATGTGATAGAAACACAGTTCATCACCGTTGGTGAATGGAACTTTGGTAGTGCTATTTCAATGATTATGGCTGCCATTATCATGTTATCCATGTACATCACAAGAAAGATTGATCGTGAACGTGATGAACAAAAAGAAAGTCGAGGTAAAGCATAATGAAGAAACGCTTTACCGCACATAATATTTCAATTGCATTGATTATGTTGTTTTTCTATTTACCAATTTTATATTTAATCATTTTTTCTTTTAATGATTCACGCTCACTTACTAGTTTTCAAGGCTTTTCGACGCAGTGGTATGTGAAAATGTTCTCGGATCGCAATATGATGGAAGCAATTTATTATACGTTAATTGTTGCTGTGATTGCGACAATTGTATCGACAATCGTTGGTACGATTACCGCCATTGGTTTATCTAAATCAAAGAAACTTGTCCGTGACTTAGTGACGCAAATTAATGATTTACCAATTATGAACCCTGAAATTGTGACGGCGATTGGGATGATGCTCTTTTATGTTTCATTAAACATTGAAAAAGGTTTTCTAACCTTGTTACTCGCCCATATTGCATTTTGTATTCCCTATGTAATCTTAAGCGTGATGCCCAAATTACGCTCGCTTGATGCCAATCTTGCGGAAGCAGCCTTAGACTTAGGGGCAACCCCGTTTCAAGCACTACGCAAGGTTATTGTACCTCAGATTATGCCTGGAATATTCTCGGGGGCTTTGATTGCCTTTACGATGTCATTTGATGATTTTATTATCTCTTATTTCGTAACCGGGAATGGCGTAAAAAATATATCGACTTTAGTGTGGACGATGTCAAAACGGATTAATCCAAGTATCAATGCTTTATCTACTTTAATTATTGTGATTATAACGTTAGCTTTAATCCTTGTGAATGTATTGCCAATCATTAAAGCCAAAGCAGAGAAAACAAATCCAAAATTAGGAAGAAAGATCATTGCCATTGTAATGATTCCTATCCTTGCTTTCGCTACCTTTGGTTTATTCTGGTTAAAAGGAAGTTCCGTTAATCCTAGCAGTTCTAATGCAACAAAGGTGTATGGTAGTTCTGAGCTAAAAGTATACAATTGGGGCGAATATATCGATCCGGCTGTCAACACTGCTTTTGAAAAACAATTTGGTGTTAAAGTCGTTTATGATACCTTTGATTCCAATGAATTAATGTATACAAAACTTCAAGGTGGTGAATCATTTGATGTATTAATTCCAAGTGATTATACAATTGAACGTTTGATCAAAGAAGATATGTTACAACCTTTAAATAAGAAAAGGATACCAAATATGTCACAGATATCCAAAGGTGTAAAAGGTTTATCCTTTGATCCCGATAATAAATACTCGGCTGCTTATCTATGGGGAACGGTTGGCATTGTTTATAATAAGAAAACGGTTGATAAACAAGATTTAAATAAACAAGGTTTTAATGTTTTATTAAATCAAAAATATAAAGGAAAGTTATATATATATGATTCAGAAAGAGATTCCTTTATGATGGCATTAAAAGCTTTAGGTTATTCCATGAATACCGATAAGGAAGAGGAATTACAAGCCGCTTACGATTGGTTAGTAAAACTTAATACAACGATGAATCCAGAGATTGTAACCGATGAGGTAATCGATGCAATGGTCAATGGTAATAAAGATATTGCCGTTGTTTATAGTGGCGATGCTGCTTATATATTATCGCAGAATAAAGATATGGATTATTTCTTACCTAAAGAGGGAACCAACCTTTGGAGTGATGCGATGGTAATTCCTAAGAATGCGAAGAATCCAAAACTTGCGAATGAATATATTAATTTTGTTTTAGACTATGAACAGAGCTTAATGAATTCAGTCTTTGTAGGTTATCCTTCAAGTAATCAAGAAGTTTTAGATGTTTTAAGTAGTAAAGATGGTGAATTTGAAGGTAATAATGCTTATCTACCAAGAATTAATTATGACAAAGATGAAGTTTTCAAGTATAATGAAAAGGCTAAAAAGATTATGTCAGATTTATGGACAAAAGTTAAAATAGCGAAATAGGAGTGTAGAAAATGAATGATAAAGAAAAACAAAAGAAGAAAACAAAATTATTGATCTATCGAATTGTGATTATCGCAATTGTAGTTTTTATGGTTTTAATCTCAATTATTGGTTCTTTACATCTTTAAGTTAGTATGAGAAGAGATAATCGTTTGATTATCTCTTTTTTTATTGAATTTAAATTAGAATGAAAAAAGCACTCTTTCGAGTGCTTTTAAATCAAAATGGTGGGGACGGGGGGACTTGAACCCCCACGGGATTGCTCCCAACGGATTTTAAGTCCGTTGCGTCTGCCGATTTCGCCACGACCCCATTTTGGAGGTTCCGATCGGACTTGAACCGATGATCACAGAGTTGCAGTCTATTGCCTTACCACTTGGCTACGGAACCATTCGGACTCAATCTTTTTTTAACGTGTGCTCTAATATTATATAGAACTTATAATAAAAAAGCAACAGTAAATTTAAAAATATTTCAAAAGATCTTTTAAGTGAGATTTAAAGCTTAAATAAAGGCTTTTTCTAGTACGAATTGTTTAAAAAAATCATTAATATGAGAATGAATAAATAATTGGTATTTCAATATTGTTATGTAAAGAACTTATTAAATATGTTAGAATATAAAAGAAGTAGCGAGGTATGTCTATGAAATTTGAATTTAGTGAAGATATGAAAAAAACTATTTTAACTTGCACAACGATTGCATTGATTTCAATATTAATGTTTTTTAGCTTTTATCGTTTTGATGATTTAGAAAGAACCTTCTTTAAAATAACTGATTTAATCTTTCCCTTTACCTTAGGATTTGCGATTGCTTTCTTATTAAATGGACCGATGTTATTTATTGAAAATCGATTATTAGCTAAAACAAAGATGAATCAAACGAATAAACGTAGAATATCAGCTATCTGTTCTTTGATACTAGGGATGATCGTTGTTGGCTTTGTATTAGCTTTATTAATTCCTCAATTAGTAGAGAGTATCTTTTCCTTAATACAAAAATCACCTGCTTATCTTGCATCCTTTCAAAAAGTAATTGAAGAATTGATGGTTCATTATAATGTTAACATGGATGAAGTCACAGCAATCTTTGGTAAGACACCAGATATTATTAGTAAGTTTACGAATTTCTTCTCGCAAGCCTTACCAGAAATGGTACGCTTCTCAGTTAAGTTTACAACGGGTATCTTCAGTGTTTTACTAGGCGTTATTGCTGGCTTATATATTTTATTAGATAAAGAAAAATTTATCACTCATACAAGAAAAGCTACTTATGCTTTCTTACCAAAGCATGTGGCGGATTATCTTGTAAGATTAACGCGTATTTCGGCGGATATCTTTAATAATTTTATTATTGGTAAAGCAATTGATTCTTTGATTATTGGTATCTTATGTTATATTGGAATGAATGTGATTGGTTTAGAATATGCAATCTTATTATCCGTGATTGTTGGAACAACGAATATGATTCCGGTCTTTGGTCCTTTCATTGGAGCAGTTCCAGGTATCTTTGTTTTATTGATTATCAATCCACTTCATGCTTTATACTTTGCTTTATTTGTTTTAGTCCTTCAACAATTCGATGGTAATATCCTAGGACCACTTATCTTAGGCGATAAACTTGGTTTACCGAGCCTTTGGATCCTTTTCGCAGTATGTGTAGGGGGAGGCTTGTTTGGTGTTGTAGGCATGTTTATTGGCGTTCCTATCTTTGCGGTTATCTATACGATGTTAAAAGAATGCATTCATGCAAGACTAAAAGAAAAACAATTAGAAAACATATAAGAAATAAGCATTACGTAAATGTCACGTAGTGCTTTTTTTTTGATTATACTAAAGGTACAAGAGGTGATTCAAATGAATAAAAAAACAAAGATAGCTCTAGCTATACTATTTATATTAAGTCTTACCCCGATGTATCTTGTTCAATTTGGGGCAAATAGCATTGGTGTGCTTGGCCATAATGGCTTAATGATTCTTTTTGAACCATTATGCATTCTATCCATTATTATATTTTTTGTTTCCTTGTGGCATGATTTCAAACATCAAAAATTAAATTATGGTTTAGGAATTATCGCTTTACTAGGAGTTATTCTAAGTGAAATAAAATGTTTCTTATTTTCTTATTATCGAGGACCAATCGCTGAATTAGAGTTAAGTTACTGTATTTCAATGGCATATCCAAGCTTCTATTTGGGTTTAACGATATCCATTTTAATGTTAGTTATTTACCTTATTGTCGTATATAAAAAGACAAAGATTTAATTCATCTTTGTCTTAAAATTTAATTAAGCGTTTTCTAATGTGAAACCAGCTCGATAACATTCTTGAGTTATATTTAATAGGTGATCAAAGATACGTTCGATATCAGTTAAGATTTCAGAATAGATAACACAATGATCTGCACTACATTCTTTATTCATTAATCTAGATATTTGACGTTGACGGAATTTATAAGTTAAGATATCACTTTCTTCTTCATAACCACGAACTTTTTCCATGATTTCTGGATTCTTTGTAAATTCTTTATCATCGATACTATCCATGCATTCACATAATAATGTTTTTAATTCTTTTAACTCATTTAAAGCATCAATATTTAAATCTAATTTATGATCATTGCTTCCACCATATTGACCAATATTTAAAGCGTGATCACCAATTCGTTCAATGTCACTGGATAATTTAAAGAGGGAGTTACAAAGCATGGCATCATGGGTATTCATATCTAAACTACTGGCTCTTGCCATGTATTTTGAAATTTCATAATTCATCATATCAATTCGATTTTCACTATCAACAATCTTTGTCATCTTTTCTTCATTTCCTTTAATAATGACATCGAAGGAGCGAATCACATTCTTTTTCGAAATATTCATCATCAAAGCTACTTCATTGCGAAGCGTTGATAAAGCAATTGCCACACTACCAATGTTATTTTCATTGATGTAAGACATACTGAAGTTATCTTCATCTTCACTTTCTTCAGGTTTTAATGGTAAGATAATTTTCGCAAGTTTTGCCAAGTAAGCACCAAACGGTAATAAGGCAAGGGTTGTGACAAGGTTAAAGACGGTATGAGTATTAGCTATTTGAGCAGCTGGGTTACTAGTAATGCTCATCATCCAATCGGTAAATGGTAAGAAGGAAACAACAATTAGGAAGATGACGGTACCGATAATATTAAAGGATAAATGAATAATCGTTGTTCGTTTCGCATTACGATTCGCACCGATGGAAGCTAAAACAGCAGTGATACAAGTACCGATGTTTTGACCAAATAGTACATAAATAGCAGAAGAGAATGGTAAGACACCAGCCATTACTAAGGCTTGTAGGATACCGACGGATGCCGAAGAACTTTGAATCACAGCAGTGAATAAAGCACCGACTAAAATACCGATAATTGGATTTGAGAAGTTAGCAATTAGATTGATGAATGGTTGATAATCACGAAGTGGAATCATCGCATTACTCATCATTCCCATACCGATGAAAAGAATTCCTAAACCAGCGATAATCTCACCGATATAATTAATCTTTTTCTTTTTGATAAAGGAAACCATCACAACACCAATGATCGCAAAGAGTGGAGCTATTTTACTAATATCTAAGGCGATTAATTGTCCTGTAATTGTTGTACCAATGTTAGCACCCATAATTAACCATACGGCTTGTTCAAGCTGTAAGAGGGAACTATTAACAAAGCCTACAACCATAACCGTTGTTGCGGATGAGCTTTGAATGATGGCAGTGATGATTGCCCCAACCGCAACACCAACAAAGCGATTGCTCGTTAGTTTTTCTAAGATTGATTTCATTCGGTTACCAGCAGCAACCTCTAAACCCTCACTCATCATATGCATTCCATATAAGAATAGCGCTAATCCCCCGACTAACATTAATATATTACTGATACTCATAATAATCCTCCTCAAACTAGTGTCTTGTTTGGTATATTTAGTATAACAAACATTTTTTTAATGACAACGTGAGAATTGTAAAGATTTTGTTAATAAATGGAAAACATTTCGTAAAAAAGCTATCCGATAAAGGATAGCGTGTTATGATAAATACTTATTCGTTTACAGAAGTAAACATATCACCATACGTAGGTAATGGATAATTTTCATAAGAGATCGATTCTTCAATCTCATCGATTACATCACGAAGTGATTTCATTGCACTTACAACATGTTCATTGTATTCAAATGCGATTTCTTTGTTAGTAGCCATTCCTCGAACTTTTAAAGAAGCATGCTTTAACACATGATATTGTTCATAGAAAGCATCTAATAAACGAAGCAATTTATTAATTTTCTTTTCATAAAAAGGGTGAGGCGTCGGTAAGGATTTTAAAGCATCGCTATAAAACTTAATTTCAGTAATCAAAGCGGATAGAATCTTTTTCTTTGACATATCTAATAAAGTTTTAACTTCAACTTGAACACTATTTACATATTCTTCATATAATATTTCAACGCGAGCACTGAGTTCACCTTTTTCATAAACATGATTACGTGTAAACATTGCGATTGCTTTAGGATCAATTAAAGAATCAATGCTATAAACATAACTTGGAATGTTGGGTAGATTACGCTTTTTAGCTTCTTTTATCCAATCGGGTGAATAACCATCTCCACTGAATAATATTTGTTTATGATTCTTTAAGATTCTTCGACATATTTTTAAAGATTGTTTACGAATATCATCGATGTATTTTAAATCTTTCAATTCATCACCGATTTCTTTTAAGACATCGGCAACGGCCGTATTTAAGACAATATTGGTTGTTGCGGCACTTCTAGAACTTCCTACCATTCTAAATTCAAATTTATTACCGGTAAAGGCAAAAGGAGAGGTACGATTACGATCACTTGTATCTTTTGGAACATAAGCTAGATTAACAACCGATAAAGGAGCGGATTCAATGTTTTTACTAATGTCTTCATCACCTTTTTCAAGCTTCATAAGGATTTCTTCTAAATGAGCTCCCATACAGATACTGATAATGGCAGGTGGTGCTTCTTTTGCCCCAAGGCGATAATCATTGTTATAACAACTAGCGGCCATTCTTAATAATTCAGGATACGTTGATACGGCTTGAATCATCGCACAGATAAATAATAAGAAACGAATGTTTTCATGAGGACGATCCCCTGGTTCTAATAAGTTTTGTCCATCATCACAAACAAGGGACCAGTTGTTATGTTTACCACTACCGTTGACACCTTGGAAGGGTTTTTCATGAAGCAAACAAGCAAAATGATGAGCATCGGCTTTTACTCGTAACACATCCATGATAATTTGATTTTGATCAACGGCAATGTTTGCTTCAGTATAAAGGGGTGCTAATTCAAATTGACAGGGAGCCGCTTCATTGTGTTCGGTTTTCGCATAGATTCCCAAGCGCCATAGTTCTTCATCAACATCTTTCATAAAGGCAGCAACCC
Organism: Erysipelotrichaceae bacterium; assembly: GCA_036642795.1. GTDB lineage: Bacteria > Bacillota_I > Bacilli_A > Erysipelotrichales > Erysipelotrichaceae > JAVXTH01. Next base: position 34,802 of record JAVXTH010000007.1, on the reverse strand, counting down.
GTACGGGAATCGAACCAAAATAATGCTCAGCAACACCGCGGCCTTTTGGTGGCATACTACCAAATAAAGTTCTACCACAATATTGAAGATCAATGCGTTCATTATATAAAGACTTATCAATTAAGAAATATTCTTGTTCTAAACCAACCATCGCATTGACTCTTTTAATATCTTTGTCTTTAAATAAATTCACAATTCTGGTTGCTTGAATCGATAAAGCTTCTAAAGATTTAAGTAAAGGAGCCTTTTTATCTAATGTTTCACCATTATAAGATACAAAAATAGTTGGAATACATAATACATTATCACGGATAAAGGCAGGCGAAGTACAATCCCAATAAGTATAACCACGAGCTTCAAAGGTAGCGCGCAGACCACCACTTGGGAAAGAGGAAGCATCTCCTTCACCTTTGATTAAGTTCTTACCAGAGAAGCGAGAAATGGCTTGGTTATGATCACCTGGCTCAATAAAACTATCATGCTTTTCTGCCGTACTACCAGTCATTGGATGAAACCAATGAGTAAAATGCGTTACGTTTTTTTCCATTGCCCAAGTTTTCATCGCATGTGCGATGGCATCGGCTGTGTTTAAATCTAAAGCATCTTCTTTTCTAGTTGCAATCTTCCATTTACAATAAACCGGGTAGGGAAGACTTTCTTTCATTACGGCTTCACTAAACAAGTTAATACCAAAATCATCAAAAGGGTGTTTTTTATCCATAAAATACCTCCAATATTCTACTATTGTAGTATATATAACGAAAATGTCTAGATATTTTTGATTTATTTTCACTTTATGATTACTTTTCACAAAATATTTAGTAAAAATCATTAAAATTTCTTATATTTGTCATTATTATTCAAACTTAAACATAAACTAATTCGAAAGTCATTAAAAAAACAATAAAAAAATGGATGTATTTGTCGTGCAATTTATGAATTCTAGCGTTACAATAGTATTATCAAAAGATAGAGAGGAGATTTAAAATGAAATTATGGAAATGTAGTGTTTGTGGTTATGTTCATGAAGGCGAAGCTGCTCCTGATAAATGCCCAAAATGTGGTGCTCCTGCAGAGAAATTTGATCTGTTAGATGAAGAAGCGGCTGGTAAGATTTATCGTAGCGATAAATCAAATGATCTTCATATGCAATTGATTACTTTGGCTATGCAAATTGATGAAATTGCGAAAGAAGGAATTGCTGATAATTTAGATCCAATGTGTAAACATGTATTTGAAAGTGCTAAGAAAGCAGCATGGGTTATGAAACAAATGTCAAAAGCGGAAATCGCTGGTCATATTGCCAAAGGCAAATATTAAAGGAGAAAATTTATGAACTTAAAAGGATCAAAAACAGAACAGAATTTAATGGATGCATTTGCCGGTGAATCACAGGCTCGTAATAAATATACTTATTATGCTTCAAAAGCTAAAAAAGATGGTTATGTTCAAGTTTCTAATATCTTTGAACAAACAGCTGCGAATGAAAAAGAACATGCGGAATTATGGTTCAAACTATTACATGATGGAATGCCAGACACGATCACAAACTTAAAAGATGCTGCGGCTGGTGAAAACTATGAGTGGACTGATATGTATGCACGTATGGCTAAAGAAGCTCACGAAGAGGGCTTTGATGATATTGCCAAAACAATGGAAGGCGTATTAGCAATTGAAAAAACGCACGAACAACGTTACACTGCTTTATTAAATAATATTGAAGATGGTAGTGTTTTCGCAAGAAATGAAGAAACTGTTTGGGAATGCTTAAATTGTGGTCACTTACATGTAGGTAAGAATGCTCCTGAAGTATGCCCAGTTTGTAATCATGCAAAGTCTTACTTTGCTTTACACAAAGAAAATTATTAAGAATGGATAAAGGGCGGTTCCTAAGGAATCGCTTTTTTTTGTAGGGAAATGAATGATTATCGTAATTTCGTTTTTTAATGATTGTAAAAAAAAAAATAATGTGTACAATATATATAATGTTGGGGATTATCACACAACAGTATGAGCTTAAGAAAAGAAGGATAAAATGTTGACACATCTAAGGGAAATATTTTCTTTACAAAAGAAATCACCAGCGCGAAAGATTGCCTTAAGCTTCCTGCTTGTGATTGGCGTAGGAACACTTTTATTAATGTTACCTATTTCAAATCATGATGGAAAGTTTTTTTCTTTTATCGATGCGCTGTTTACAGCAACATCCGCAACCTGTGTTACTGGTTTAGTAACGGTTGTTACGGTTGAACAATTTAATTTGTTTGGTCAAATTGTCTTAATATTTTTAATGCAAATCGGTGGCTTAGGTTTAATGACTTTAATGGCTGTCTTTATTGTGAAACTTAAAAATCGTTTAACGATGCATGATCAAATCGCAATGAAAGAAATGTTAAATCAAGATTCCGTCTTTAATATGAAATCTTTTCTATTTGATATTTTTCGTTATACCGCTATTTTTGAAGGAATTGGCGTTTTCTTATTAGCATTTCGAATGGTACCTAAATATGGTTTCGCACAAGGCTTATTTAAATCACTGTTTTTATCGGTTTCAGCCTTCTGTAATGCTGGTTTTGATGTATTAGGTGCTAATTCATTAGGCGACTATGCCAGTGATCCTTTGGTTATCTTTACGATTATGGGCTTAATTATATTAGGTGGCTTAGGCTTTGCGGTCTGGTTTGATATTCGTGATAAAATTCGTCCTTTTATCCGTCGTGAAATTGGCGTAAGAAGACTGTGGAGAAATTTTGCTCTACATACAAAATTAGTATTAATTATGACATCGTTCTTAATCTTTTCGGTTATGGGTTTGATGCTAATAATCGAATATAATAATATGAATAGTCTTGGTCCCTTGGCCTTTAGTGATAAATTAATGCTTTCAAGTTTCCAATCGGTAACGTTAAGAACTTGTGGTTTTGCTTCAATGGACTTAACAACGCTTCATATGGCGACTAAGTTCTTAATGATGATTGCGATGTTTATCGGTGGATCACCGGGTGGTACAGCAGGTGGTGTTAAAACGACCACTTTCTTAGTATTGATGTTATTCATCTATTCATCAATTCGCTCTCGTGAGCAACCAATCGTCTTTAAAAGAACTATTTCACATGATATTATTGCTCGTGCAGTAAGTATCATTTCACTTAATTTATTAGTATTGATGATGGGAATCTTTGCATTATGTTTATTTGAAAAAGCACCTTTATCAGATTTGTGCTTTGAAGCAGTATCGGCCATGGCAACCGTAGGACTTTCGTTAAATTTAACTCCTACCTTGAGTATTGGTGGAAAGATTGTTATTATATTGTTGATGTATATTGGTAGGATTGGAATTACGACTTTGTTAATTTCACTTGTAAAACCAATGCGCGGCGCAAAAGGAAGCGTTACGTTCCCTAGTGGTAACGTAATTGTTGGATAAAAGGAGATGTTAGAATGAAAAAAATTACGCAACAGTTTGTTGTTTTAGGATTAGGTGTCTTTGGTTCAACGGTAGCGAAAACACTGAGTGAATATAATTGTGAAGTATTAGCAATTGATCGTGACATTAAGTGTGTTGATCGCGTTGCTGAATTCGTGACTCAAGCCGTTCAAAGTGATATTACGGATAAAGAACAATTAAGAGCTGCTGGAGCAGGGGAATGTGATATTGCCATTGTTGGTACTGGTTCTCATTTAGAGGAAAGTGTAATGGCAATTATTAACTTAAAAGAATTAGGGGTTCCTTATATTATTGCCAAAGCTAAAAATAAACGCTATATGCAGATATTTTCTCGCGTTGGTGCGGATCGTGTCATTCGACCTGAAAAAGAAATCGGTGAACAAGTCGCAAAGAGTATTTTATCCAACAACATTGTTGATATGATCGATATCGATGAAGAATATAGCATTATGGAAGTAAAGGCACCAGGTAAGTGGGTTGGTCGTTCTTTAAAAGCACTCGATGCACGTAATAAATATGGAATTAATGTTTTAGGAATTCGTAAACAAAGTGATTTGCATTTGAGTATATCACCGGATGCGGATTATATCATTGAAGCAGATGATCATATGATGGTAATTGCGGATGTTAAAACATTTGAAAAATTTGATTTCTTAAAGAAAATTTAGAGTTAACCAAAAGGTTAACTTTTTTTTCATATTTCATGCCGGAATGAATACAATGGTTTAGGAGGTATGTAAATGGTAGAGATTAGAACCATTAAATCAGATCATAATACTTTTGTTGGTATTTTATTAAAATTACCACATCAACCAATTTATTTGATTACTTCAACGCATTTAATTATTGCTGGAGCCCAATTTGATATTACGTATTTCAATCAGGAAATGAAACAAACAGCAATTGCGATTATGGCAGAAAATGGCAGTTTTGAACAATTATTAAATAGTAAAATAAAGTACTGTAGTCCATGTGCCATCCACATGGGAATAAAGAAAGATATGCTTGGAAAAGAAGCTTTGAACCTTTGCGATGCATTTCATCAACTATAAAAAAAGACGCTATTATTCTTATCTGCTCATCGCATCTTTGATTGGTTTTTCTTGCTATCAAGTTACCAATCATTTTAATCAATATTTAGAACCAAGACTCTTATCGATTTCTAAAAGTGAAGCGACCCGGGCAATTAGTGCACTTTCTTCTTCACTCTTACAGACAATGAACTATGATGAAAAGGATTTATATGAAATAAATAAAAATGAAAATGGTAGTATAAAGAGTATCAATTATAATACTAAAGCATTGAATAAAATCTTAAAAGATGCGATTAAAATTATTAATAATTCTTTAGATGCTGCTGATCAAGGCAAAAAAGATCCTTATTTAAATAAAGTTATTTTTAAAGATGGTGTACTATATAAAATTTCATTAGGAACTTTATCAAATTTATCTATTCTTAATGATTTAGGTCCAGACATTTCAGTACGCTTACAGTTATTTCATAATGTAAGTGGAACAATCAAAACAAAGATGGAACCTTATGGATTAAATAATACGTTAATGAAGATTATTTTGAAGATTAAAATGGAAACTGAAATAGGTACTGTTTTAGATGTATCTAAAATTGTTATTACAAATGAATTACCTTTGGTTATTCAAATTATTCATGGCGATTTACCAAATTATGTTCCTTTCACAACGCATTCGACACCGAATTAAATTGATGGTACAATAATGCCAGAGGTGAAGAAGATGAAAAAAATAGTAGTTGCCTTGTTTTGTTGTATCTTATGCAGTTCATGCTTTGCTCAAGGTAAAGATGTTCATGATTTAAAGCAACTTAATTTTAAGGAATTGGATCAAAAAATTGCGGATAAAGAAACAATGGTTGTATATTTTGGATGGATTGATAATTGTGGTGATTCTAAAAACTTTCAAGATAATTATTTAAAGAAAAAGATTAAACACGAAAAAGCCTTTGAAAAGCTATTGGTTGTGAACTTAGATAAAGAAGCACCAAAAGCATTAACAAATCGTAAATTAAGAGAACCAATTAAAGAAAAATATAATGTTATGTTTTCTCCAACCTTAGTTTATTATGAAAAAGGTGAAATTAAAAAATTATTAGAATGGACCCCAGCAACAACCGATAAAGATACTGGTATTTTAGCGAGTACTCTTGATTCCTTCTTTAAAGAAGCCGGGTATATAGAAAAATAGCGATCTTTATGACCGCTATTTTTATTCTATTGTAAAATTTTGAATCGTCGTGATGATTGATTATGTCGTTTTTCTCTGCTTCTAGGAAGTTTATCTTACTTCTTGTTTAGCCTTTTTTACACATCAATTGTATACTAACAGATATTTTGTAAACGATGTGATTGTAATATAGAATATTTCACTTTTTCGTGATATCATTAATACAAATGATTTGGAGGTATAAAATGGCAGTTACCTATAAAAGATTATTGCATTTGTTAATTGAAAAAGATATGACGATTGCTTGTTTGCAAAAACCGGCAGGCTACAGTGCTAATATTTCAACACGAATTAAAGAATGCAGATGAGACTAAATTAAGATAGATATTCTTGAACAAAAATTAAGGCAATGAAATAGGAGGTACAACTGTTGAAAAAACCAAACACTAATATAGTCATGTACACCACGGATGATGGCATAACTAAGGTTGAAGCTACTTTTGATAACGATACTGTTTGGCTATCCGTTGATCAGATGGCAGAACTATTTCAACGTGATCGGAGTGTAATCGGAAAACACGTTCGCAATATTTTTAATGAGGGAGAATTAGTGAAAGATTCAGTATGGGCAAAATTTGCCTACACTGCTTCTGATGGAAAAGATTATAATGTCGATTACTACAATCTTGATGTTATTATTTCGGTAGGCTACCGAGTAAAATCTGTTCGTGGTACACAATTCCGTATATGGGCAACAAATATTCTGAAAGAATATATGAAAAAGGGTTTTGCTATCGATGATGAACGTCTTAAAGGCAATGGCGGTGGTAGCTATTGGAAAGAATTGCTCGACCGTATCAGAGATATTCGTTCCTCTGAAAAAGTTCTTTATAGACAGGTTCTTGACCTTTATGCAACTAGTATGGATTATAATCCACAAAGTGAAGATTCTATTCGTTTTTTCAAAATAATACAGAATAAAATACATTTTGCTGCTCATGAGCATACTGCTGCAGAGGTTATATATAACAGAGCAGATGCAGAAAAGCCTTTTATGGGATTAACATCATTTTCTGGTGAACTTCCTGCATTAAAGGATATAAGTATAGCAAAGAACTATTTAGAAGAAAATGAACTGCGAGTGCTTAACAACCTAGTATCTGGTTACTTTGATTTGGCAGAAATTAATGCTATTGAACACAAGCCAATGTATATGAGGGATTATCTAAATCAATTAGACGCTGTTCTTACTTCCGGTAATAGAAAGCTTTTGCAGAACAAAGGTTCAGTAAGTCATATGCAAGCAGTTGAAAAAGCAAAAGCAGAATATCGAAAATATCAAGAAAAAACAATTGCACCGGTGGAAGTAGCATATCTTGAAACGATTAAGGTACTTGAAAAAGAAGCAAAGGGAAAAAGCAAATAATATAATAACATAAACCATTGATACAGTAATTAACAATCAAATGATATGGTTATATGAATTATTTTCACACAAAAGCTTCAAGAAATATCTTTTTGTTATAAACTATAAAAGTTTGATTAGGACGTTGCCAACGAATGAAGATTAAGATTGTTTTTAGACTGATTTTAGCCGGAGTATGATTAAAGCAATGACGATCTTGAGAGGTTTATAAAAAACTTTAAAGAAGCCGGGTATATAGAAAAATAGCGATCTTTATGACCGCTATTTTTATTCATTTACAAGTTTTACTTCAACAACACCATCAACTTCATCTAAAAGAATTGCTTCAACGCCATCTTTTAAGGTGTCATCAATCATGCCACAATCAATGCAAGCACCTAACATTCTTACATAGACAATTCCATCTTTAAATTCAACGAATTCAACGTCACCACCATCTCTTTGAAGATAGGGACGAATCTTATCAATTGTTTTTTTAATTTCTTCACTTTTTGTATTCATTATATAACTTACTCCTTTACATGTTTTTGTCTTAATTATTATAGCACAATCTACTTGTAAATATGATATAATATACATCGAAAGAGGTGATTGCTATTATGCATTATCATGTTGGTGATATTGTTGAAGGAGTCATAACTGGAATTCAGCCATATGGTGCTTTTGTTCACTTAGATGATCAGCATAATGGATTGATTCATATATCGGAAATATCAAGTGGCTACGTAAAAGAAGTAGCTAATTTTGTTAAACTACATCAAAAAGTCAAAGTAAAAGTATTGGATGTAGAAGATGAACATTTAAAACTCTCACTAAAAGCAATCCAACCAAAAGGAAAAAGAAGTCGTCGTGAACTTCATAATTATAAATTAGAGGAGATGACGATTGGATTTTCCACCTTAGAACAACATTTAAATGAGTGGATTCAACAAGCCATGAAGGAGGCAATGAAATGATTAAGTTTGATGTTTCACATGCAGCTTTAAAGGAAGATATTCATCATTATCAAGAAGCAGTAAGCAAATGCCATTCACAGTTACATAATAAAACGGGAAAAGGTAATGATTATGTTGGTTGGGTTGATTGGCCACTAAATTATGACAAAGCAGAATTTGCTAGAATTCAACAATGTGCAAAAGATATACAAAACAAATGCGATGTGTTTCTTGTTTGTGGCATTGGTGGTTCTTATCTTGGAGCACGAGCTGCGATTGAAATGATCAATGGTTTATATAGTAAAAAGAAACCAGAAATACTTTATATTGGAAATACTTTTTCTTCCACTTACATTGCACAAGTAATGGAATATATCGAAGATAAAGATATTGTCTTAAATGTTATTTCTAAATCAGGTACGACAACGGAAACGGCATTAGCATTTCGTTTAATTAAACAATTTATGGAAAAGAAATACGGGGAAGCAGAAGCAAATCGTCGTATTTATGCTACAACGGATAAAAACAAAGGAACATTAAAAGATATAGCTGATAAAAAGGGCTATGAACAATTTGGTATTCCTGATGATATTGGTGGTCGTTTCTCAGTTATGACAGCAGTTGGATTATTGCCAATTGCCGTAGCTAGAATTGATATTAATAAGATTATGAAAGGCATTGAGAAGGCTTATTACGATTTAAATACGGCAGACTTAGATAAAAACCCTGCTTATGCTTATGCGGTTGCTCGACGTATTTTAGAGAACCAAGGAAAAGATGCAGAGATGTTAGTTAGTTATGAAAGCCAAATGTCATCGTTTGCTGAGTGGTGGAAACAATTATTTGGTGAGAGTGAAGGAAAAGATGGGAAAGGCATATTACCTTGTAGTGCTAATTTCTCAACCGATTTACATTCTTTAGGACAGTTTATTCAAGATGGAAAGAAAATGTTATTTGAAACATTGATCTTAGTTGAACAACCTTCTTTAAATATAACCTTTCCAAGTGATGATGAAAACGCAGACGGCATGAATTATCTTGCTGGTAAAGATCTTCATTGGGTTAATAAAATGGCAGGTAAAGGAACTCTAAAAGCACATGAAATAACGGGTAGTGTTCCAAATTTATTAATTACGATACCAGATATGAAAGAAGAAAGTTTTGGCTATATCATTTATTTCTTCTTTAAAGCAATTGCCATGAGTGGTTACTTAATTGATATCAATCCATTTAACCAACCAGGTGTTGAAGTATATAAAAAGAATATGTTTGCCTTATTAGGTAAATAAAAAAATAAACGGTAAGCAAATTTGCATACCGTTTTCTTTTAATTAAAAGTAATTTTATCTTTTAAACCATCGGTTATGACGATGTCATAATCCAATACTTTATGCGTTTTAACACCACTTGGGGCTGGTACGTTTTTATCATATAACCATACTGCATCAACTTGTATTCCTTTGTTTTTTAAAGTATCAATTAATTGAATACCATCTTCATAACTCATCGTGAATAGGGAGGTAGATAAGGCATCACCAATACCACTATTTTCACAGATAACGGTAACACTACGAGCATATCTTGCCGGTTGTAAGGTAGATGGGTCAATGATATGATGCATCATTTTTCCTTCATGTAAATAATATCTTTGATAATCGCCACTTGTCACAAAGGATGAACTTTTTGCGAAATGAATGCTTGCAAGTGAATCTGAGGTCATTGATTTTTTATTTGGAATTTCAATCCCAACACTCCAGTTATCACTACCAGGTTTATTACCAACGATTCGAACATTGCCTCCGGCATTAATAATGGCATGTTTTAAGCCGCTTTTTTCTAGCTTAAGGGCAACCTGCTCTGCAGCATATCCCTTTGCAATTGCACCTACATCAAGGCAGGCTCCTTCTTTATTAAGAAAGATTGTTGAGTCTTTTTTATTTATTTCAATTAAATCATAACCATCAATTTGTTTCGCAAGTTGTAAGGCTTCATTGCTTGGAATGGTGGTTGCTTTTCCTTTTTTATTTGCTTTAATTCCTTGTTCTCGAGCATCGTGCCAAAGATTTAATACTGGACCTAATGTTATATCAAATTGATGATTGGTTAATTCATAATATTCTTTGGATAATTCGATCATGTTAATTAATTCTTTATCAACTTTTACTGGTTTAATACCAGCATGATCATTGATTGTTTTAATATTGGCAATACCCTTATAATCATTATATTTATCAAATAATTGATTATAATAAGTAAAGTTTTTCTTTAGTTGTTCAAAATAAGTATCAAACTCATCTTGGTCTTTTGTATACGCAATAAAAGTTATAAAGGTATCAAAACCAGAAGTAGTTGTTGTTGCATCATATTTGTTTAGAGTTTCACTCTTAGAAGAACAACCAGTTAATAAAAGCATGCTAATCATTAATAATTTTAAGTATTTCATTTTAATCACCGTGCTTATTATACCATAATAAATTTACTCTTATCCATTGATTTACTTATTTTTAATCTATCGATTGCTCCTTTAAATTGACATGAATATCCTTAATTTGGTGTGAAATAATGTAATTATTTCTTTTTAAAGTGTTTAGAAAATGCTATAATAAGTACGCTATTGAGAGTATTTTTAGACAAATAGTAGTCTAAAGAAAGGAAGGATGAGTGTGATGTCATTGTTTATGGGTAAAATGCGACAACATATTGAAGGTCATAAAGAAATGAGTTTGACAAGTGAAGTCCTTGAATTGAAAAATTCATCACAAGTTTTTATTCCACTTTATGCCGGACATTCGCTAAACTTTGATGTTTTAGTTAATGAAGGTGATCATGTAGCTATCGGTACTAAAATTGCACAATGCAACGATCGTATGATTATTCCACTTTATGCTAGTGTTTCAGGCACGGTAAAAGGGATTCAAAAGATGATGCATTCAAGTTTAAAACAGATTGATCATTTAGTTATTGAAAATGATGGTAAAGATGAAATGATTCAATCATTTGATCCAATTGATTACACAAAAGCTTCAAAAGAAGCATTGGTTGATTTTATGAAAAATGCAGGAATAATTGGATTAGGAGGAGCCGGGTTTCCTACTTATATTAAGTATAAAGGAACGGCACCAATTGATACTATTTTAATTAATGCAGTTGAATGTGAACCATATATTACTTCGGATTATAAAATGATTAAGCAATATTATGATGAAATGATGGTTGGTATTAAAGCAATGATGAAGATGGCAAATGCCAATACTTGTAAAATTGCGATTAAGAAAACAAAGAAAGATTTAATTGAATTTATTAGTAATTCTTTAAGTAATGAAAAAAACATTGAAATTGCCCTTGTACCGGATGCCTATCCGATGGGTTGGGAAAAAGCAATTGTTCGCTTTGTTACTAAAAAAGATTATGATAAGTTACCAAGTGAAGTAGGCATTATTGTAAATAATGCATCAACTGCGATTGCCTTTGGTCATGCACTTACGAGCGGTATGCCAATTTGTGAGCGAATGATTACGGTTTCTGGTACGGGAGTTAAAAACCCTGGAAATGCAATGGTTCGTGTCGGCACTCCCGTGAGTGAAGTCATTGAAGCATTTGGTGGATATACAAGTGAAGATGTTAAATTAATTGCTGGTGGACCAATGATGGGTAAAACAATTGTAAACGATAAGTTTGTAATTGATCGCTCAAGTAATGCAATTACGGTATTAAAAACAGTTGTATATGACTCAATGAGTTGTCTGCGTTGTGGTAGTTGTAGTGATCACTGTCCGGTTGGCTTACAACCAGTGAGAATTGCGCAAGCATTAAAAGCGAATGACAAAGATATGATGAAACGTTTATGTGCCGATGAATGTATGGAATGTGGACTTTGTACTTATGTTTGTCCTTCTTATTTAGACGTAACTGAAAATGTTCGTAAAGTAAAACGCCAATTAGCGTTAATGAAGAAGTAAGGGAGGGTATGGATATGAAATTTACATTTAGTGCATCACCTAACCTTCACCAAAAGAAACAAACTAAGAATATTATGGCAGAATTAACGATTGGTTTATTAATCGTTTATGCGTTTTCATTATATTTCTATTATACTCGTTATGATATGAGTAAAATGGTTCAATGTTTAATATTAATGGCGACTTCCATTGGAGTTGCAATTGTTACGGAAGCTGCTTATGCTTATTTTACGAAACAAAATATTGTTAAGGCCATCTTTCAAGGTGGAGGACTCGTTACTGCGATTATCTTAACGTTAATGTGCAGTGTAAACATCACACCCTATGCCTTAGGGGTTGCGACTTTCTTTGCTTTGTTTTTTGGAAAGTTAATCTTTGGTGGTTTTGGTCAGAATATATTTAATCCAGCAGCTTTTGGTAGAGCCGTTATTTTCTTAGCGTTTGCCACAGCAAGCACGGATGTTATTACGGGTGTTACGCCAACTACCTTAATGGCAACTACGTATAACTGGTTACCAGTTGATCCTGCTTTATTTGATCAAATGTTACAGGGCGTTGGTGGTTTAACTCAGATGTTCACTGGCTGGTATGCTGGAGCATTAGGGGAAACAAGTGCTTTATTATTACTAATTGTAGGAATTGTACTTGCCATTCGTAAAGTAATTGATTGGCGTGTTCCACTTTTATATATTGGTAGTATCTTTGTATTAGCTTGTATCATTGGCTTAACAACGGGAATGAGTAATTGGTTACCCTATGCTTTATTCCATATTTTAAGTGGTGGTGTATTCTTTGGAGCGGTGTTTATGTTAACCGATCCGGTAACTTCTCCAACCAGTGCGGCTGGTCGTAATATCTTTGCGATTGGGGCTGCCATCCTTACGGTTTTAATCCGTATCAAAGCAAATTATCCAGAAGGCGTTTTATTCTCCATCTTGATTATGAATATGTTAACACCAATGATTGAAAAAGCTTTAGATGGAAATCAATTACGCAATCGTAAAAAAGCTGGACTGATCTTTGGGGTAGTGGCACTTCTTGGAATTGGGACAACCATCCTTGCGGCAAGCACGATTGAACCTGCGAAAGCGGCTGTTAAAGAGAGCAAACCAGCAATGATGATTACACTTCAAGATGAATATACGAACACTCTACAAGCACAGATTGATTCGACAAGTGATAATGGGGATGGAACAACAACTTATTTAGTTACTTCACAAGGCTTTGCTAGTGTAGAAGGACCTAAGATGGAAGGTTATGATCATCCAATTGAACCAAATCAGTTTGCGATTACAATCAATAATAGTGATCAAAGCATAAAATCAGTTGAAGTTACGGTGATGAAAGATACCGAATGGATTGGTGATAAGATTCTTGATGAAAGTTTCTTAAATCAATTTGTTGGGGTTAAATTATCCGATGACTTTAAAATGGAAGTTAATGATGCAGTAAGTGGTGCTACCTACTCTTCCAAATCAACGTTACGTGCGATTATTGAAGTACGTAAAACGTTGGGATATTAGGAGGCGATGTTATGAAAAAAATACTTCATTTAACAATTTTCTTAGCTTTGATTTCTGCCATTGCAGGAGGCGCGTTAGCTTATGCGAATGAATTAACGTTACCGATTATTAATAAGAATGCAATGATTGCGGAAAAAGCAAACTTAGAAAAAATGTTTCCAGATGTAAATGACTTCACACCAGTTGAAGTTAAAAAGTCAAAAACAATTGAAAAAATATTCAAGACAGGTGACTTATATATCTTTAAGATGAAAGTTACTGGTTATAAAGATGGTACGGTATTCTTAGTTGCTCTTGATTCTGATAAAAAAATCGTAAACTTTGTGGTTGAATCCAATGGCGATACCTCAGGAATTGGATCTAAAGTTGGTGATTCAGAGTTTAAAGATACTTTATTAGATAAAAAAGCAGATACTAAACTTGATGTTATTTCAGGAGCAACCATTTCTTCAAAACCGATTGTTGATGGAATCCATGAAGCTGCGACTTATTATTCGCAGAATTTGAAATAGGAGGGGAAAGACATGAACCGTATGAAAAATTTCACAGCCGGTTTCATTCGTGAAAATCCGGTATTCTCACTTTATCTTGGTCTTTGTTCAACATTAGCTATTTCAACTACTTTAAATAATGCGATTGGCATGGGTGTTGCTGTTATTGTTGTTTTGATTTTATCAAATGTAATGATATCCGCAATTCGTAATATTACACCGAATGAAATACGTATTCCTGTTTATATTGTTATCATCGCGGCATTAGTAAAAGTAATTCAGATGTTGATTAAAGCTTATACACCTAGTTTAGATACAGCACTTGGAGTTTTCATTCCATTAATTGTAGTTAACTGTATCATTTTAGGAAGAGCAGAAGCTTTCGCAAGTAAGAATTCAATCCTTGATTCCGCATTAGATGGATTAGGAATGGGACTTGGTTATACATTAGCTGTAACTGCCATTGCCATCATTCGTCAGATCTTAAGTACTGGAATCTTGAGTTTTGCGAATCCCTTTAATATTGAACAGATGATCTTTTCAATTAAGATTATCCCAAGCGATTATATTATACCTGTCTTCTCACAACCACTTGGTGCTTTCTTTACCTTTGCTTTAATTGCGGGTGGTCTTGCCGCTTATAAGAATTCACTTGCTGCCAAAGAAAAAGCAGCTCAAAAACAAGTGAAGGAGGCTAAATAATGGAACATTTATTTACGATGTTTATCACTGCCGTATTGATTAATAATGTTATCTTAAATCAATTCTTAGGCATGTGTCCCTTCATGGGTGTTTCAAAGAAATCAAGTAGTGCTGTAGGAATGGGTGCTGCGGTTACCTTTGTAGTCGTAGTTGCATCGATTGCTACCTATGTTATTTATTATCAAATATTAGTTCGCTTTCATATTGAATATATGGATTTATTAACTTTTATTTTAGTCATTGCAGCTTTAGTACAGTTTACGGAAATGGTAATTAAGAAAACATCGCCTTCTTTATATAAAGCACTAGGTGTTTATTTACCACTTATCACAACCAACTGTGTTGTCTTAAATGTTGCATTAGAAAACATTAAACAAGGATTTACTTTCTCTGAAATGTTAACGTATTCCTTTGCGATTCCGATTGGTTTCACTTTGGTATTATATATCTTCTCGACCATTCGTGAACGACTCGATGCCGCTAATACACCAATTGCTTTTAAAGGTAATCCAATTGCCTTAATCGTGGCTGGTATTATGGCACTTGCCTTTAGCGGTCTTGCAGGATTAGTATAATGTTAGCAGCTGTCTTACTCTTTGCATGCTTAGGTGGCGTATATGGTTTACTATATTATTTAAATCATAAAACACCCGTTCCACCAGGATGCGAACATATAAAAGCCGAATGTAAAGGATGCCACGATACCGCATGTGGAAATCATCCATCGAATAATATATAAGAAAGGAAGCGTTTACTATGTTAACAGCAGTCGTAGTAATGGTTATACTAGGAGCATTACTTGGATTAGGTCTTGGTATTGCTGATAAATTTCTAAAAGTAGAAATTGATGAGCGAGTTGAAAAAGTAACCGAATTATTACCTGGATATAATTGTGGAGGTTGTGGTTATGCAGGCTGTTCTGGTCTTGCCCAAGCATTAGTGGATGGGGAAGTCGATACAGTCAGTATGTGTAAACCAAGCAAACCGGAAGCAAAGCTTACCATTGCGAATTATTTGAATGAGACACCCGATGCAAATGGTGTTTGTCTAAAAGTTAAACCTTAAAATAAGGATTAGAGATGTAAAGAAAGATGATAATTCATCTTTCTTTTGTCGTTTAGGAAATGAAATGAATAAATCATCAATTATTCAAAAAGCATTTCAATCTATTTCATTTCTGTTAAAATGTAGGTACGAAGGAGAATACGATGAAAACTTATATTGGTGTTGATTTAGGTGGTACAAATGTTCGCGTGGCGAAAGTCGATGAACATGGTACTATCTTAAAAAGCTTTAAAGAACCAACCGAAACATTAAAAGGTACAAGCCATGTTATGGAAAAGATTTGTGGTATGATCAAAAAGCTACCTGCTTATAAAGAATGTTTAGGAATTGGTATGGGAGTACCAGGACCGGTTGATACTAAAAATGGTAAGATGATTCTTTCAACTAATTTAGTTGGATTTAAAGACTTTCCAATTAGTGAAACAATTGAGAAATGTTTAGGTTTACCAACCTTTGTTGATAATGATGTAAATGTAGCTGGTATGGGAGAAGCTGTTTTAGGGGTTGGGAAAGGAAAAGATATTGTTTATTATGTGACGATATCAACGGGAATTGGGGGAGCACTCATTGTTAATAAAAAAGTAATCGCTGGGAAAAATGGCCATGCAGGTGAAGTTGCCAATATGGTAATTGATCGAAATCGTGAGCGGGTGAATTATTTAAACATCGGTGCAGTTGAAAATGAAGCAAGTGGTACGGCTATTACTCGAAAAGGTAAATTATTATTTGGTGATGATAAGATTGAACATGCAGGTGATGTTTTTGATTTAGCTAGAAATGGGAATGAACAAGCAATCTTGTTATGTGATAGCGTTGCGTATGATTTAGCACAGATGTTTTCTTCCATTGCCCATGTCGTTGATCCAGATATTTTTGTACTTGGTGGAGGGGTTATGAAAGGAAAAGATGTTTTCTTTGATAAGATGGAACAATATTATCGCACCTTGATTCATCAAGGTATGCAAAGTGTTGAATTTAAAGAAGCACAACTTGAAGAACCTGGTATTGTTGGTGCTGCAATGCTAGCAATGGCTTATACCAATCATTAGAAAGGATAGCTTATGAAAGAATTAATTGAAAAATATGCGAAATTAGCAGTTGTCATGGGAGCTAATGTTCAAAAAGGACAAGTTTTAATATTAAATACGAGTGTTCAAGCAGTTGAATTTAGCCAAGCGGTTGTGAAAGCTGCTTATGAAGCAGGAGCAAAAGAAGTTATTGTGAATTATAGTGATGATCAAATTAGTAAATATCATTATCAATATCAAGCTGTTGAAACATTGATGGAAGTACATCCTTGGCAAATTGATAGTAAATTAGACTACATGAAACAAGGTGCTTGTATGTTACGCATCTGTAGTGATATTCCAGGCATTATGGAAGGAATTGAAGCAAGTAAAATAGCGAAAGCGAATCAAGCTCGAAGCATTGCGATGAAAGAAGTAAATACTTATACAATGGCAAATAAAATTCCTTGGTCAATTGTCGCAATTCCCAATCTTGCTTGGGCTAAAAAAGTCTTTCCAACAAAAAACGATGAGGATGCTTTGTGTGCTTTATGGGATGCTGTTTTAAAAGCAGTTCATGTAAGCAAGGATAATGATCCTATCGCAATTTGGAAACAGCATAGTGAAACATTAAAAAAACGGGAAAAGATTTTAAATGATATGCATATTAAAACACTTCATTTTAAAAATAAACTTGGTACCGATTTAACCGTTGAATTAGTAAGAAATCATATTTGGTCTGGCTGTAGTGAAGTCAGTGAAAAAGGCATTATTTTTACGCCTAATATGCCAACCGAAGAAATCTTTACGATGCCTTATAAATATGGAGTAAATGGAACGGTTTATGCCACAAAACCACTTGATTATAATGGAAAACTGATTGAAGATTTTCATTTTACTTTTGAAAATGGTAAGGTCATTGAATATGATGCGAAAAAAGAAAAAGAAGCATTAGAAATGCTAGTTGAATTTGATGAAGGTTCTCATTATATTGGCGAAGTTGCTTTGGTTCCATATAATTCACCAATTTCACAAAGTGGGATCTTGTTCCTTAATACTTTATTTGATGAAAATGCATCTTGTCATTTAGCACTAGGAAGAGCTTATCCAATGAATGTTAAAGATGGAACAAGCATGAGTCAAGAAGCATTAAATGAAGCTGGTAGTAATGATTCAAATACCCACATTGATTTTATGTTTGGTAGTGAAGATATGGATATTATCGCAATTGATGAAAATAATAAAACGATTAAAATATTTGAAGCAGGCAACTTCATAATTTAGAATACTTCGGTATTCTTTTTATATTCTTTCACTTTTTTATAAAAAGTCGAATACTTTAATCCGGTCAATCCGATCGCCTGTGAGCTTGTTAATTGCTTGTTTGACCATTGTTTATAAACAAGCGGAAAGTTATCTGGTAACTTAACTTGTGGCCTTCCAAAACGAACGCCTCGTAGCTGTGCTGCTTTTATTCCTTCTGCTTGACGTTGTCTTATATTAATTCGCTCATTTTCTGCGACAAACGATAATAACTGTAATACAATATCACCAATTAAGGTACCTAATAAATCTTTATTTTGATCCGTATCTAATAAAGGCATATCTAATATTTTAATATCCACATTTTTATCCTTTGTGATATATTTCCATTCAGCTAATATTTCATTATAATTTCTACCTAAACGATCAATACTTTTAATCACGATTAAGTCACCTTTTTTAATCTTTTTATAAACTAATCTTTGATAACTTGGACGATTAAAATCTTTCCCACTTAGTTTATCCATATAAATCATTTTTTTATCAATTCCATATTCTAATAATTCTAAATATTGACGTGCTTCATTTTGATCTCTACTTGAAACTCTTACATAACCATATATTTTTCCCATATGTCACCTCTTATATCTTTTATTATAAGCGAAATTACAATTTTTTCTTGGATAAAATTATATCCAAATTTTGGTAAATACAATGTTATGAAATATCAATTGTATTTTTAGTGATTTATGGATAGAATGATAGTAACAAGAAGGAGATAATATGAAAAAGATAATGAGCTGTTTGATTTTAATCGTTTTATTAGTCGGTTGTAGTGCAGATAGTAAGTATTCCTTAAAGAATGAATCGATTGTCTGTAAGATTAATGAATGTACAATGGATCAAAATAAGGAAAGCAAAACGGTTAAGTTATTAGATGTTAAAGATAATATTATATTTGAAGGGCAAGGCTTAACAAAAGAACAGAAACAATACATACAAGTAATTGCCAAAGTTGATTTTAATAAAGTGGGTGAATATACGATTACCTTTAAAAAAGAAAAACGAACGATTACAAAGCCTTTCATCCTTAAAATTGTAGAGTAAATGACAGGTGTTATGATTGACAAAAAAAATGATTTGGTGTATAAATTACCTATATCAAAAACGTTTGAAAAGGATAAACGGATATCTAACCTTGATTTAAAGAGACAAGGCGTTTGGTGCAAGCCTTGATCAAGAAGATGTCTTACCACCTTGGAGTTGCCCCTGGAAGGGTGTGCCGTCATCATCCGCGTTAAGGATAAGAGTGCATACTTATTAAGCTAAGTATGAACAAAGGTGGTACCGCGCATGACTGACGTCCTTTGACTGAGGTCTTTTTTTTGTGAAAGAATGGAGAGAATAAAATGATTGATATTAAAGAAGATGAAAAACTATCTAAATTAAATCACTCTTGTGCCCATATGATGGCACAGGCAGTAAAACGTTTATACCCACAAGCTAAATTCTGGGTAGGACCAGTAATCAGTGATGGTTTTTATTATGACATTGATTTAGGTGATGAAGTCATTCGTGATGAAGATTTAGAAAAGATTGAAAAAGAAATGAAGAAAATTGCGAAAGATGGAAAACGCATTACACGCAAAGAGATTAGTAAAGCAGAAGCGCTTGAATTGTTTAAAGAGGATCCTTATAAATTAGCTTTAATTGAAGATTTAGAAGATGGAACAATTACATGTTATGCGCAAGGCGAATTTATTGATTTATGTAGAGGACCCCATGTTGATACCGTTAAGGAATGTAAGAATTTTAAATTATTAAAACATTCAGGAGCTTATTGGAAAGGTGATTCTAAGAATAAAATGCTACAACGTATTTATGGAATCTGTTTTGAAAACAAAGAAGATTTAGAGGCTCATTTACAACTATTAGAAGAAGCTAAAAAACGTGATCATAAGAAATTAGGTCGTGAACTTGATTTATTTATGATGAGTGAATATGCTCCTGGTATGCCATTTTTCTTACCAAATGGAATGATTCTAAGAAATATCTTAGAGAATTATTGGTATGAAGAACACACAAAAGAAGGTTATCAATTTATTAAGACACCAATTATGATGTCACAAGAGTTATGGGAACGCAGTGGTCACTGGAATAATTATGGTGATAACATGTATATCAGTGATGTCGATGATCGTAAATTTGCGATTAAACCGATGAACTGTCCTGGTAGTATTCTTGTTTATAAAAATAGTTTACATTCTTATAAAGATTTACCAATTCGTATGGGTGAACTTGGTCAAGTTCATCGTCATGAAGCAAGTGGTGCTTTAAATGGTTTATTTAGAGTTCGTACCTTTACTCAAGATGATGCGCATATTTATATGCGAGAAGATCAAATTGAAGAAGAAGTAATGCGGGTAATTGAATTTGTTGATCGTATTTATTCTGTCTTTAATTTACCATATCGAATTGAGTTAAGCACTCGTCCAGAAGAGAAGTATATCGGCGAGATATCCGTATGGGAGCGCAGTGAAGCAGCCTTAGCAGCAGCCTGTATCCATGCTGGTAAAACTTATAAAGTTAATCCTGGAGATGGAGCATTTTATGGTCCTAAACTAGATTTTCATATCAAAGATTCTTTGGGTAGAGAGTGGCAATGTGCTACAATACAGTTGGACATGAATTTACCTGAACGTTTTGATTTAACTTATATTGAAAAAGATGGTACTAAGAAACGTCCAATTATGGTTCACCGTGTTATTTTTGGCGCTGTTGAACGTTTTATTGCGATCTTGATTGAACACTATGCTGGTAATTTTCCTTTATGGTTATCACCAAAACAAATTGTCGTAGTTCCAGTTCATCATGAAGAGCATTTAGACTATGCCCAAAAATTGAATCAAGAATTACTTGCCAATGGATTTAGATCCGAAGTCGATGCACGTAATGAAAAACTAGGCTATCGCATCCGGGAAGCTCAGATGCATAAGATTCCTGTTCAAATTGTCGTTGGACAAGGTGAAATTGAAAACGGAACAGCTACCATTCGTCGAATGGGATCAAAGGATTCAATAACATTACCAATCAAAGAATTGATTGCTACTCTTAAAAAGGAAGTCGAGGAGAAAAAATGAAAAAAATTGCTGCATTATTAATGGCTACTACACTACTATTAACAGGCTGTGTAGGTGGTCAAACAACCGACGTACCAAATGACAAAGTTAAAATTTTAGCACCAGCAGGAGCGACTGCATTATCTTTATTACCATTATATGATAATAAACATGTTAAGATTACGATTGTTCAAGGACCAGAAGTATTAAGTGCGGAACTTGCGAAAGAATCATCGGATTATGATGTTATTCTTGCTCCGGTTAATCTAGGAACAAAAATGATTCAAGAAGGTAACACACCATTCTTATTAGATTCCATTATTACTTGGGGAAATCTATATGTAGTTGGTAATAGTGCTGAAGCACTAAATCAAGAAGGCGACTTTGCTAGTTTTGGTGAAGGAGCAGTTCCCGGAATGATTTTAAAGAACACGATTGATTTTAATCAAGTTGCAGTTAAAAACGTTGCTTACAATGCTGTGAGTGATGTACAAGCGCAATTGTTATCTGGTAAAGCTAACGTAGGTTTATTAGCAGAACCGGCTGCAACGGCAACGATTATGAAAGCTAAAGAAAAAGGTATTAATTTAAGTGTTATTAAAGATTTACAAGCAGAATTCAAAACAAAACATAACATGGAAAATGCTGGTTATCCACAAGCTGCAATGTTCGTAAAACGTGGACGTAATAAATCAGGTGATTATGCTAGCAAACGAATTGAAAAATTCGTGAATAAAACAGTTAAAAAAGATCCAACACAAATTAGTAAATTAGCTAAAAAAGCTGGAATTAAGAAATTAGGAATTCCAAATGAAAAAATTGCTAAGTTAACATGGGATAAACAAAATATTAAATATGTTAAGGCAAGCAAAGCTACAAAAGATCTTGAAACATTCTTAAAAATGTTTAAAATTACTTACACAGAAGATATGATAATTCGTTAAACGGTAGAAATACCGTTTTTTCTATCCTTATGAACATAAATATACTATAATAAGAAATGAAAAGAGGTGATTTGATGAAAAAGCGATACGTTACAATTGGTTCCATTTTAATTATAATCGCATGGTGGCTTGGTGCTTATTATATAGATAATTCGTACATATTACCTTATCCACAAGCAGTCATAACTTCAATGTTACATCAAATTACTTCACCGGATTTTTATCATGTGGTATTTACAACCTTAACCCGCTCCTTAATAGGTTTATGTTTCGCCCTGTTTGCTGCATTAGGCTTTGCTTTATGTTCCTATTATTCTAAAATTCTTTCGGGTTTATTAATGCCTTTGATTACCCTAGCGAAAAGTGTTCCTAATATTTCATATATTATTATTATTTTAATTTGGTTTGGCCGAGAGAGTTCTGCTACGATTATTACTTTCTTGATTTTGTTCCCGATGTTTTATAGTAATTTTTTAACTGGTTTAAATAGTAAGGATAAAAAATTAATGGATGTTTTAATAATTTATCCCTTATCAAAATGGCAGCAAATCATTAAAATTGATTTACCAATGTTACGCCCCTTTATTTCTGCTTCACTTTCAAGTGGGGTTGGCTTAGCATTTAAAGTTGGCGTGATGGCTGAAATATTAGGCCAAGTTGATCAAGGAATTGGAAGGGAATTACAATATTGTCGGATTAATTTAGATATGGCAGGAATTTTTGCTTGGACCATTTGGATTATTATATTATTGGTTGTTTTGGAACAAGCTTTAAAAATATTCTTTCATCCTAAAAAACATTGAAACCTTAAATGAAATGCATCCTTAATTTTGGCTAACCAAAACAAAGGATGTATTTTTATTAGCTTTTTATTAGGATAAAAAAATAATCATTTCATCAATTCAGTAATAATTGATGAAATTGTCGATAGAACTACAATAATGTGGTAGAATAAAACGTATATGGAGGTAACTTATGTCGATGAAAAAAATGTTATTAATAGATGGGAATTCGATGTTATTTCGTGCTTATTATGCTACTTTGTATGGTCGAAGCATGACAACCTCAAATGGAATACCAACCAATGCAATCACTGGTTTTGCGAATATGCTTCAAAAAGCATTTGAATTAATTCAACCGGATAAAGTATTTGTCGCATGGGATAGTGGAAAACCAACCTTTCGTCATATTGAATATCCTGCTTATAAAGGAACTCGAAAAGAACTAGATCAAGATTTAATTGTGCAATTTGCGATTGTGCGAGAATACTTAGATGCTTATGGTATTTTTCGTTATGAATGTGAAGGAATTGAAGCAGATGATATTATTGGAACGATGGCAAAGAATTATCCAGACTATCAAATTAATATCTTATCGAGTGATAAAGATTTACTTCAATTGATTGATCCAACGACCAATGTTTATTTAATGAAAAAAGGTATCAGTGAAATTGATATTGTGGATGAAGCAAGTTTAAAAGAAACAATGGGGATTACACCTCATCAAATCATTGAATTAAAGGGTTTAATGGGGGATCAAGCAGATAATATACCGGGCGTTAAAGGAGTTGGGGAAAAGACTGCTTTGAAGCTGTTAGCGGAGTATGAAAGTGTAGAAGGGGTTTATGAACATATCGATGAATTAAAGGGTAAGTTAAAGGAGCGTTTAATTGAAGATAAAGAGAATGCGTTCTTATCAAAACACTTGGCAACAATTATTACCGATGCGAAGATTCCTTTTAAGTTAGAAGATTTAGATTTTAAAGAACCAAAAGCGGAATTAATGGATTTTTATGCGAAATATGAAATGAATGGTTTTATTCGTCGAAGTGCGAAAAAACAAGAACCAGTAAGCAAAACACAAGCAACCTGTGTAACTAGCAACCATATTGATGAAGCACTGCTACAAGAGGGAGCTTTGTTATTTTTAGATATTGATAATGAAAGTTATTTTGAGACTACTTTATATGGCATGGGAATTAAGTTTAAAGATCAATGTCAATATATTGAATGGGATGCGATGTTAAAAGATCAAGCTTTATTGGATTACTTAAAAAGTGATAAAAAGAAATGTGCTTATGATATTAAACGTATGTATCATGCATTTTCACTTCATAAAATGGAAATTAATAACTTAGCTTTTGATATCATGATTGCCGCTTTCTTAGTGGATGGAAGTATCAATGATTATCAAAAACTAGGTGATAAATATGGCTTTACTTCAACAAGTGATGAGGTTTATGGGAAAAAGGGTAAACCTAAATTAGCGGATCAAGGATTAAGAATGGAATATGTTTTTGCGCAATGTAATCATTTGTATCCTTTAATTGAAGAATTAAATAAAGAATTAGAAGCTTTAGAAATGATGGATTTATTTAATCAAATTGAAATCCCTTTGGCTTATGTTTTATTTGAAATGGAACGTAATGGCGTTACGACAGACTTAAATGTTTTAGATCAAATTGCCAATACAACGCTTTCTAAAATTGAAGAATTGAGTTCGCAAATATATGCAATCGTAGGATTTGAGTTTAATATCAATTCACCAAAGCAATTAGCAAATGTTTTATTTGATGAATTAGGTTTAAAAGCAAATAAAAAGCGTAGTACTGCGATTGATGTATTAGCAAAATTAGCATCACAACATCCCGTTATTCCATTGTTGATGGAACAGCGTAAATATCAAAAATTATATTCTACTTATGCGATTGGTTTAAGTAAACATGTTGGTAAAGATGGCAAGATTCATACAATCTTTAATCAATGTTTAACACAAACCGGAAGATTATCTTCCAGTGAACCAAACTTACAGAATATCAGTGTACGAGATGAAGAAGGAAAAGAAATTCGTAAGGCGTTTATCGCAAGTCCACAGCATGTTTTATTGGCAGCGGATTATTCTCAGATTGAACTTAGAATGCTTGCCCATATGGCAGATGAACAAGCGATGATTCATGCTTTCAATCAAGAGATTGATATTCATAGCAAAACCGCAATGGAAATCTTTGATTGTAACATCGATGAAGTGAGTGCACAGATGCGAAGAAGTGCTAAGACGGTTAATTTTGGTATTGTTTATGGTCAATCGGCATTTGGTTTAAGTGAACAATTAAATATTTCTAAGAAAGAAGCCGAACGATTTATTCAAAAATATTTTGCTTCCTATCCAAATATTAAAAATTTTATGGATGAGACAATTGCTTTTTGTGAAGCCAATGGTTATGTAAAGACACTATTTAATCGCCGTCGTAGTATTCCTGAAATTCACGATAAGAATTTCATGATGCGAGAATTTGGGAAACGAGCTGCGATGAATGCTCCGATTCAAGGGAGTGCTGCGGATTTAATAAAAAAAGCGATGATTATTGTTTATCGTAAAATGAAAGAAGAAAACTTAAAATCAAAGATGATTTTACAGATTCATGATGAATTAATCTTTGATTGTGAATTAGATGAGGTTGAGCGAATGAAAGAAATTGTTGAAGAAGGAATGTGTCATGCGATGGAACTAAAAGTTCCATTAATTGCCGAAGCGAAAGTCGGCAAATCCTGGTTTGAGGCAAAATAAAGATGCCTGAATTACCTGAAGTAGAAACAGTTCGACAAACATTAGCTCATCAATTAGCTCATCCAACGATTCAAGAGATTGATGTTCGTTATCCCAAATTAATTGCAACCGATGATCCACTTACTTTCGCAAAGCGATTAACAGGAAAAACAATTGAAGATTATCAGCGAATTGGTAAATATTTAATGTTTGATTTAGGTGATATGATGTTGATTTCACATTTACGTATGGAAGGAAAGTTTTATATTCAAAAAGCAAGTGATCCCTATGATCGTAACCATACCCATTTAATTCTTACCTTTACAAATCAAATGCAATTACGTTATCATGATACGCGCAAATTTGGGAGAATGTATTTATATCCTAAATTAAAAGATGCATATGCTTATCCTTGCATGAAAAATGTTGGCTATGATGTATTTGATGAACGCATTGATGTTGCTTATTTATGGAAGCTGCTTCATCAGCGTAAGATAACTTTAAAACAAGCTTTATTGGATCAAAAAGTCATGGCAGGGATTGGTAATATTTATGCCGATGAAATCTGTTATGCTTTGCATCTTCATCCAGAAACGAAGGTTGCCCATTTACGAAAAAATGATTTTGAACAATTGATTTTTGAGGCAAGAAGAATTTTAAATGGCGCCATAAAAGCTGGAGGAACGACCATTCGTTCGTATACTTCATCGCTTGGTGTCGATGGAAGATTTCAATTACAACTCAAAGTACATGGAAGAGATAAACAAACTTGTCTTCAATGTGGTAAAATAATCACAAAGATACGGGTTGGTGGTAGAGGAACTTATTATTGTAAGGAGTGTCAAAAAAAGCGATGAAAAAAATTGGTCTAACGGGAAGCATTGGTTGTGGAAAATCAACTTGTATTCAAATTTTAAAAAATCATCATATTTTAGTTTTTGATTGTGATGAAATGAATCATCAATTAATGAAAAAAGGTCAAATACCTTATCAAAACATCGTTAAAGCTTTTGGTGATCGTATTTTAAATGATCAAAAAGAAATTGATCATCAAATCCTTAGTAATATAGTATTTAAGGATCAAGATAAAAAGCAACAATTAGAAAAGCTTCTTCATCCAAGTATTAAAGAAGCCATCAACAAAGCCTTCCTAGCACATCGAGATGAAGCAATCATCGTAGTTGAAGTTCCCTTATTATTTGAAGTCAATTGGCAAGCTGCTTTTGATGAAATCTGGGTGATCAGTTGCGATGATGAAATTCGCAGACAACGTTTACTAAAGCGGGGAATGAAACTTACGGATATTGAAAGACGGATGAAGTCACAAATGCCACAAAGTGAAAAGATTAAAAGAGCAAATAAGATTATAAATAACAATGGATCGTTAAATGATTTAGAAAGAATAATCGCTGAATTACTTGATAAGGAGGAAAATCATGATGCTTCAACAACAAGATAAATTACATATTGAATGTGAAAGATGTTTAATCAATCAAGATTATAATGTATTAACGATGTTATATTTACCTTTAATTGAAAAAGATGCCTATCTACTTTATCAAATTTTAGAAAGTATCGCTTCTGGGAATAAACGGATTAACAATCATTTATTAATTAAAAACTTAACTGGTTTAAGTATGGAATTAATTGAAAGAAACCGCATTACCTTAGAACGTTATTTATTAGTAAAAACCTTTTATGATCCAATTAAAAATCAATATATCTATCGTTTAAATGCACCACTTGCTGGGGATGAATTTCTTCGTCATGAAGTCTTTGGTCGATTATATTTTAAAGCAGTAGGGAAACAAATGTTTGAATATGCGAAACAAAATTTTGCGAATAACGATGCAAATCGAGAAGGTTATCAAGATATTAGTGATTCAATGAATCAAATTTTAAAAGATGTGTGGAAAGAAGAAGATGAAACTACCTACGATCATTTAAAACCGACTAAAACAGATGAGAATGAAACGTATGTAAAGTATTTTAATCAAATGCGTTTTTTAAATGGCTTAAGTGAATTAGCTTTTCCATCAAAACTTAGATCCATTCAAAATCTAAAAGAAATTGCGAAAATATCCTTTCAATATGGAATAAGTGAAAAGAAGATGCAAACCATTGTTGCCCAAAGCGTTGATTTAAGTAATGTTACCTTAGACTTAAAGAAAGTTGCTAGAAAAGCGTTAAAAGAACATAGTGATTTAGATTTTGCTTATGAAAACAATCCTTATGAAATGCATCCAACCCAATTCCTAAAGAATTTACAGAATGGAATTGAAGTAAATTCAGTTGATAAAAACTTAATTGCACTTTTATTAGATCGTTATCAATTACAACCGGATGTCGTCAATGTTTTATTGGAATATGTATTAAAACAATTAAATCAGAAATTATCTAAAGCTTATGTGGAAAAAGTCGCAAGCAGTTGGGTAAGATTAAAAATTGATACGGCAAGCCAAGCTTTGAGCCATATTAAGGAACAAGAACATAAACCAATGAAACAATATACGAATAAAAAAGCAGAATTACCTCAATGGTATCAAGAATCAGGAACAAATGAAAATGCCAGTAATGAAGTATTTGATGATGAAACATTAAAAGCTAATTTAAAGCGAATGGGAGGTAAATAAAATGGAAAAAGTACATTTTAATTTCACTTTAAATGAGGAACAAAAAGCCGTTAAGAAAAAATTAATTGAAGAATTAAAAGTTAATCCAATTGTCCTTAAGTGGTTGAAAGATAACAAGTTAGATGAAAGCTATTTAAACGATCACAGTGCAACGATTGCAGATTGGGTGGATCAATTAAAAGGCTGTGATCAATGCAAGGGAATTGAAGCTTGTAAACAACCACGAAAGGGTGCTTATTTAGATTTAACTTACAATGGGGTACTATTGGAACAGATTGTGAAATGTTCGTATGCCTTAAAAGAAGAAAATGCGTTAGCTCATAAAAAGCAATATCGAATTTGTGATCTAAGTGAATCAAATCTTAAAATTAATCTTAGTGATATAGTTATCGATCATGAAAGTGTCGATTACAAAAGAGTACTGAATTATATCCTTGATTTTTTGATGGAAGAAAAGCATGAGAAAGGCATTTATTTTTATGGAAGGCCAGGCGTTGGTAAGACTTATTTAGCGGCAGGCATCTCCAACTATTATGCGAAAAAAGATAAAATGGTGAGTTTTGTGAATGTTGCTCGTTTAATTGGTGATATAAAAAACTTGTTTGGTGATAACGATGCGGTTAGAAGTAAAATTAATCAGTTAAAAAAAGTGGAAGTATTAGTTCTTGATGATATTGGTGGAGAGAGTATTACGCGATGGTCTCGCGATGAAATTTTATTACCAGTTTTAGATTATCGGATGGAGAATCATTTGTTGACTATTTTCACTAGTAATTTCTCATTTGATGATTTACATCATCATTTTGAATTAAATGAATTAAATGTTAGTGATAAAATTGGTGCAGATCGCATTATGGACCGAATTAAAGCGCTATCATGTGAAAAATTTATAAATGGTAGCAGTAGACGGATATAAAACGCTAGTAATTCAATTCATAAAATGGTATTATTATTAACGTGAATGGAGGCGATTTATATGATGAAACGCATCGGTATTCTTACTTCTGGGGGAGATGCTCCAGGGATGAATGCAGCAATTCGCGCCGTTACTCGGGTCGCTTTAAATAGCGGGATTGAAGTATTCGGAATTTATGATGGTTATCGAGGTATGGTTGAAGGTTTAATTGAACCTTTAAGTAAACAAAGCGTCGGCGACATTATTGATCGAGGTGGAACGGTTTTAGGGTCCGCTCGTTTACCTGAATTTAAGGATCCAATCGTTAGAGAAAAAGCAGTAGAACAATTAAAAAAACGTGGAATAGAAGCCATTGTTGTTATCGGTGGAGATGGTTCTTATCGTGGTGCCTTAGCACTTACGGAAATGGGGATTAATTGTATCGGGCTTCCTGGTACTATTGATAATGATATAAGTTGTACAGATTTCACGATTGGTTTTGATACAGCACTTCATACAATTGTTGATGCCGTGGATAAACTACGTGATACTTCAAGTTCACATCATCGATGTTCTGTGGTTGAAGTCATGGGCAATCGTTGTGGGGATCTAGCCTTATGGGCAGGCCTTGCATGTGGTGCTGAAATTGTTGTTACTGCGCAAACAGGATTTGAAGAAACGGAAGTATTGGAACGCTTACGTGATTTTGATTTAGTTCGAAAGAAACGTCATGCGATCGTTATTATTTCTGAAAAGATTACGGATGTTCATCAATTTGCCCGCAAAGTATCCCAGTCAACTGGATTCAGTGGACGTGCTACGGTACTAGGACATGTTCAAAGAGGTGGCTCGCCTATGCCATCGGATCGTGTACTAGCTTCTAGAATGGGTGAAAAAGCAGTTGATTTATTAATGCAAGGTATTGGTGGTCAATGTGTAAGTATTAAAGATAATCAAATTATTAGTGTACCAATTGAGGAAGCGTTGAATATGTCGAGAACGACTCGTCGCTCTTTACAAAATTTATTTGATCGTCTAGTTTAAAACTATGGAAGGGATAAGCGTAAAAAAAATGATGTCAATGGAAAGAAAAACAAAGATTATTTGTACGATTGGACCTGCAACGCAAACAAAAGAAATGTTAATTAAACTTGCGAATACAGGAATGAACGTATGTAGATTAAACTTCTCTCATGAAACTCATGAGGATCATTTAAGAAGAATTGAAATAATTCGTGATGCGGCTAAAGAAAGTGGTCATGAATTAGCTATTTTATTAGATACTAAAGGACCAGAAATTCGTTGTGGTGTATTTGAAAAAGGACAAGAAACTTATGCAATTGGGGAAATTGTAGAACTTCATCGTGAAGAAATTATCGGGACTCATGAAAAGTTTCATATTCAATGTCCTGAGTTATTTGATGATGTGAAAGTTGGCGGTACGATTTTAATTGATGATGGGAAAATTCGTTTAACGATCATTGAAATGCGCGACGGTGTACTTGTATGCCGCATTGAGAATCCAGGCGTTATTAAGAATCGTAAAGGCTGTAATGTTCCTAATGTTCGTTTAAGTATGCCTTTTATATCAGAAAAAGATGAAAGTGATATTCGCTTTGCTGCTCGTAATAATGTCGATTTTATCGCAGCTTCCTTTACAAGACGTAAAGAAGATGTTCTAGCGATTCGTAAAATATTAAAAGAAGAAGGCAAAGAAAGCTTACAAATTATTGCTAAGATTGAAAACCAAGAAGGTTATGATAACTTAGATGAAATATTAGAAGTAGCAGATGGTATTATGGTTGCTCGTGGTGATTTAGGGGTAGATGTTTCTTTGGAACTTGTTCCTATTTACCAAAAACAAATGATCAAACGTGCCAATGCGTTAGGTAAGCCTGTTATTACCGCTACTCATATGTTAGAGAGTATGCAAGCTAATCCTCGTCCAACTCGTGCCGAAGCAAGTGATGTTGCCAATGCGGTATTAGATGGAACGGATGCGATTATGTTAAGTGGAGAATCAGCCGTTGGAGCTTATCCATGTGAAGCAGTTCATGTTATGGATACAATTTCAAAAGCAATTGAAGAAATTCTTCCTTATCGTGAACGTCTTAAAAAAGCTATTTCCACATCCCAACGCACCAATGAAGATGCGATTGGTATGTCAGCTGCCGATACAGCCTTAGCTTTGAATACAAGTGCTATTATTGCCTTCACTCAAAGTGGAAATACAGCTCGTCGTTTAGCTAAATTCCGTCCTAAGTGTCCAGTTGTTGCCGTATGTTTTGATGCTCATACACAACGTTCTTTATCCGCTACTTGGGGTGTTACAACTGTTTTAAGCAGTGTTAGTAACAATCCTAGTAATGAAGTTGATTTAGCTCGTGAAGTTGCGAAAAGCTTAGGCATCAAAGATGGCGAAAGTGTCATTGTTGTTGCTGGATATCCAGTTGGTTGTGGTGCAACCAATGCAATGAAAATTATTGAAGTAAAATAATACTTTGAAAGATGATGAAGATCATCTTTTTTTGTACCTTTTTTGTTTTCGTACATAGAATAAGAAGGGCACTGTATGAAACTGAATGAAATCGCAAGGAACAAAATGGTTCGCGTTGTACAAATTAATAACAGTGGAAGTATTAGAAGAAGATTATTTGATTTAGGGATAATAAAAGATACTGAAATTAGATGTGTTTTGGAAAGTCCAACGCATTTAATGAAAGCGTATCGAATCAATGAGACAACGATTGCTTTAAGAGAAAATGAAAGTAAAGATATCGAAGTAAAATATATAAGAAACAAAAGATTGTAATTTCAGCGATTCGTAATATAATTTGTTTTGGGAGTTGATGAAGATGAAATATGGAATTATTTATACAAGTAAAACAGGTAATACAAAGAAAATTGCGGAAGCGATGAAAGATGCTTTAGCGCAAGAAGAATGCATTGTATTTGATGATCATTTATATCCATTGTTAAGTAAAGTAGATCTTATCTTTTTAGGATCATGGACCGATAAAGGAACTTGTAGTGAAGAAATGAAACAGTTTTATGCTCAGTTAAGCAATCAAAAAATTGCTTTGTTTGGCACAGCAGGTTTTGGGGGCAGTCAAGATTATTTTGATCAACTCACAAAGCGAAGCATGAACTTGTTACCAAAAGATTGTCGAGTAATAGGCAGCTTTTATTGCCAAGGTAAAATGAAGGATGGAGTGCGCAATCGCTACGTATCCATGTTAAGAGAACATCCCGATGACAAGCAACTTAAAGTAAGTATTGAGAACTTTGAAGAAGCGAAAAAGCATCCTGATGAAAAAGACTTGATGGAAGCAAAAGCATTTGCATTAAAAATGATGAATTCAATTAGATAGCTTTGGCTATCTTTTTATTTGCACCGATTCGTATTTGAATAATAGACTATAAGGACGAATGATTCGCTCATCGCTTATTTAATTACGAAAGGGGTATTTATGTATTTCACTAAATTAAAAAAGCTTAATCATCAAATAAATGAAATGGTTCCACTTCCTCAAAATAAGTTACGGATTGCCTTAGTCGGTAATCCCAACGTAGGCAAGAGTACGCTCTTTAATGCTTTGACTGGTTTAAATCAACATACAGGGAATTGGCCAGGCAAAACAATTGATTTAGCTCGTGGAAGTTATGAATATAAAAATCAACGATATGAAATGATTGATTTACCTGGAACGTATTCTTTATTTGCTCATTCCATTGAAGAGAGTATCACAAGTGATTTTATTTGCTTTGAAGATTGTGATGTATGCGTTGTCGTATGCGATAGCACCTCGTTACAGCGTAATTTAAATTTAGTCATACAAACCTTAGAAATAACATCACGTGTCGTAGTATGCCTTAATTTGGACGACGAAGCCAGTAAAAAAGGAATCACGATTAATGCGCAACAATTAAGTAAAGCATTAAACTGTCAAGTAGTGAAAATGAATGCGCGAAGTAAGCAAGGCTTTCAACAGTTAAAAGAAGCAATTATGCTTACTAGTAATAAGCCAGAAGTGATAAAACCAATTATTTCTTATGATATAAAGATTGAATATTTATTAGGAATGATCATCGATTCCATAAAAGAAACGCGTTTCAATAAACGTTTTCTTGCTTTACGTTTATTGAATCCAGAGGATCAAAAGGAAGATCAAACCTATTTAGATTTTGATTTAAAACAATCGAAAGCAACCATTGAACTTTGTCATAAGAAATTAGAAAACTATGGAATTAAAGATCAATATATTGAGATGATCGCTACTAGCGTTAATAATTTAAGCAAACAAATAGCGGATGCTTGTTTGAAACAAGAAAAAGATGCTTATTTAAAAGATTATAAAATTGATAAAATTGTTACCAATAAAGTTTATGGTCTATTTTTAATGTTACTTTTAATTGCCGTCATTTTTTGGATTACGATACGTGGCGCTAATGTACCAAGTCAAATGTTAGTAGAATTATTTTCTAATCTTGAAGAAAAGTTATGGTATGGTTTGAAATGTTTACATTTTCCGTTGTTACTTCAACGCTTTTTAATCGAAGGTATCTATATGAGTGTATCGAATGTGATTGCGGTTATGTTACCACCAATGGCTATTTTCTTTCCGATGTTTACGTTATTAGAAGATTTAGGTTATCTGCCAAGAATCGCATTTAATCTTGATGGTTATTTTCAAAAAGCAAATGCCTGTGGAAAACAAGCGTTAACGATGTGTATGGGATTTGGTTGTAATGCGGTAGGGATTAGTGGAGCTCGTATTATTGATTCACCCCGCGAACGCTTAATAGCTATTTTAACGAATAATTTTGTTCCATGTAATGGTCGTTTTCCAACCTTAATCGCAATCATTACGATGTTTTTTTCAGGGATGTTTGTTTCTCCTTTTGATGGAATCGTTTCGACTATCTTATTAATGTTAATTATTATCCTTGGTGTTGCTTTAACTTTTATCACTTCAAAACTATTATCTAAGACGATTCTTAAAGGCATTCCAACTGCATTTACTTTAGAATTACCACCGTACCGATTGCCGCAATTCACCAAAGTAATTGTTCGCTCCATCTTTGATCGAACTTTGTTTGTTTTAGCAAGAGCAATTAGTGTTGCCATTCCAGCAGGTGCCATTATTTTTATACTTGCTAATACAATCGTTGGTGATACGACGCTGTTATTAAAGATTGCATCTTTTTTAAACCCATTGGCACATGGAATGGGAATCGATGGGGTAATATTATTTGCCTTTATTTTAGGCTTTCCAGCAAATGAAATTGTGATACCAATTATGATTATGGCTTATATGGCAAAAGGTCATATGATTGAAATTACTAATTTGGTTGTTTTAAAATCATTGTTTGTGAACAATGGTTGGACGCCGCTTACGGCAATTTGTACGATGTTATTTTCTTTGATGCATTTTCCCTGTGCAACGACTTTATTAACAATTAAAAAAGAAACGAATTCATGGTATTGGAGCATTTTTGCTTTCTTATTACCTACGATGATTGGTATCTTTTTATGCATGATTACCGCATTTGTCGTAAGATTATTTCTACCTAATTTATAAATAACTTTTTTAAAAACTAGGTTTTATTGATTTACGGTTGAATAATGATATAAATTAGGTATAAT
>JAVXTH010000006.1:0-63135 GCA_036642795.1 Erysipelotrichaceae bacterium | reverse complement strand
AACAAGGATTCAATAATTAAACACATAAAAAAAACAAAACTACGCTTAAGTAATTTTGTTTTTTGTTTGCTTGTTTTTAATTATTCGTCAATTTCACTTTTGCTAGGATCATATAATATTTTAATTCGACGATCTCTACCTTCGCCTTCACTTGCTGTGGAAATAAATTTCACATTCGTTAAGGCATTATGAATTGCTTTACGTTCATCCGCAGGCATCGGATCCAAAATAGCATCGGTCTTACTTCTTTGAACGCTCTTAGCAACACGTTTAGCTAATGCGCATACTTTCGCATATTTTTCTTCTTTATAACCGTTCACATCGATAAGAATACCAACACGACGTTTAAATTCACTTGAGACGGCAGCTTTTGTCACTGTATTAAGTGCTTGTAATGTTTGTCCATTGCGACCAATTAAGATTGCGTTGTTTTCAGCATTCAAGTCTACATAGAAGAAGTTGTCTTCAACACTTACATCAATATCAATTTCTAATTCAATGTTTTTGAAATATAATTCTAAGTAATCCGCAATAAATTCACATATATCATTTACACAATATACGCTTGCTGTTACTTCACCACCAAGACCAAGGAAACCCTTTTTCTCTTCGGTAACTGTATAAGTTAATTCTTCAACACTCACTTGTTTTTCTTTGGCTGCTAGTTGCAACGCTTCATCCAAGTTTTTTCCAGTATAACTTTTCATACTTACACCTCCACATTACTTTTTAATTAATCTTTAATAAAGAAACGATCAATTACCCAACTCTGTAATACACGACATACGGCAGAAACTAACCAATAAAATGACATACCTAATGGCCAAGTTAATGATAAGAACGAAATCATTGCTAATGAAACATAAGTCATCATATTCATTGATTTCATCATGCCACTACCCTGTGCTTCCGGTTGTGCATATTTTTTCTCTTTTACATGCAAGCGTTTTTTACGTTTTTCTTGTAACCATTGAGGAAACTTCATTGATAAGAATTGAGATCCTACCATAAGTAAGAATATTACTAAGTAAGCCCATTCGGCATTTCTAATACCATCAATTGGCGTAATCGAAAGATTAACACCCATGAAATCACCAGCAATAACAGAATATGCTCTCATTACAGCTTGATACATACCAATAATAATTGGGAATTGAATAAACATTACTAAGATTGATCCAAAAGGAGAAATCTTATGCTTACTATATAAAGCTTGCATTTCTGTAGCTTGTTGCATTTTAGAACGATCATCTGTTTTTCCAGCATATTTAGCTTGAATACGATTCATCTCTGGTTGTAACATCTGCATTTTCTGAGATGCTACTTGAGATTTGATAGAGAATGCTGCTGTGATTAACTGAATCAAGAACGTAACAACAATAACGGCAATACCAGCATCACTATAAATTGCTACAAAGTTAATCATTTGAGAAATTGGCCAAACGATAATTCCATCAAACCAAGAACCAGTATTGAACGTTTGTGAAAATGGTGTATCTAAATAAATAACTAAATCTTTAATAATTTGCCCATCCGTTCCTCGAGCATTTGTACAAGCTGCTAAACCTAGTATCATAAATACACTAAGTATTAACAGTTTCTTTTTGTCTTTAAAAAATCTTTTCATGTCTACTGTCTCCTCGCTAAGTTAGCTTACCTATCTATTTTAACTTTTTTAACCAATGTTTCCAAGCGTTTTTTATTAGTATCGTAATTTTCTTGCATATATTTGTCTCTAACAAGCAAAATAGCATCAAAATCTTCATCAAATGTGCAAATTTGTTGAATCATCATTCGAACTTGTCGTTTTACTTTGTTACGAATAACGGCATTTCCTAATTTTTTTCCTGCTGATATTCCAAATCTTGCATGATCTCCCACTCTTGGTTTTACATATAAAACAAAAGAGGGACAAGTATAAAACTTTTTTTTCTTCATGATTTGATCAAATTCTTGTGTTTTTCTAACACGATATTTTTTCTTCATGCTATCCCTCCTGTCCTTATATATAGAAAGAGCGAATCTAATAAAGTCTACTACGACAAAAAAATCACCCGAAGGTGATTTTTAAGCTGATAACACTTTTCTACCTTTGCTGCGACGACGTGCTAAAACCTTACGTCCTCCAACAGTAGCCATACGGGCTCTGAATCCGTGAGTTTTCTGGTGTTTTCTTTTGCTCGGTTGATAAGTTCTCTTCATAATGAGCCACCTCCACTTCTATTTAATTTTCTACAAATTGAGCATTGCTTTTAGATTATACATAAAAATACAATCAAAGTCAATGAAATCATCAATAATAACAAAGGAAATCATAGGTTAAAATATCTTCTTGTTTATTATTCATCCTTATTTTATTTAAATTATTTAGATAAATTATATTTTTATAATCAACGATTATGATTCTTTTACTTGTGCAATAAGTATAAATTATAACTATTGTATTATTTTTAAATAAGATGCTTAATCTCTTAAGTTATCAACATTTAGTAAAAATATAAGCAAATATTATATAAAAAAAGATAGAAACTGGTCCATTTCTTTGTGAAATATTCAAAAATGTTGATAAGTGGTTGTTTTTTGTGGAAAACTTTCATAGCTTTTTACCATTCTCAATGAATTGGAGCTTAACTAACAAATAATCCACTGAAAATTTAAGATGTTATCCACCGAATGTGGAAAATGTGGAAAACTAATTTATACCCTTTGTTTAGCTTGTTTATTTCATTAGATAAGAGTGGATAAGGATAAATCATAAAAATTATTTATATACTTTTCCACAATTTTAGTTCTCCACAATAAGTTATCCACTAATTATCCACAAAAAATTATGTGGATAACTCTGAAACCGCTTATATTTCGTTGTTTTCCACATTATATTGGTGGAAAACTTTTATTTTTATTTTTATCCATAGCAAATTTTCCACATTTATAGTAAAATTAAGCCATGATATATAGGGGTGTTATGAATGAGCCAATTTATAAATGATCAGTTAAATCAATACTGGAACCAAACATTAAATTTAATTAAAGAAAGTGGCGATTTTGATGCCCCTACTTTTAATACTTGGATTGCAGATAGTAATCTTTATGATATTGACAATGATTTTGCGATTATTGAGGTTCCTTATAAAATAAATAAGCAAATTATGATGGATTCTATCTCAATTATTGAAACTAGAATATCTTCTGTACTAGGAAGAGAAATTAAATGTCAAATATTATTACATAATGAATTAGAAGTTATTTCACCTGCTTCTGAAAATATTAGAAGAAACAATATTATATTTGAAAATAAGATAAAGAAAGAATATAACTTTGAAAGCTTTGTGGTTGGGAAAAACAACCGTGATGCACAAGCGGCTGCTTTGAGCTGTTGTCATTATCCCGGAAGTTATAATCCATTATTTATTTTTGGTAATTCTGGACTTGGTAAAACCCATTTGCTTCATGCGATTGGTAATTATATTCAAGAAAATCGTCCCAATGAAAAAGTATTATATATTTATTCAGAAGATTTTGTTACTTTATTAATTGATGCAATCAAAAATAAACAAGTTGAGGAAGTAAAAGAACGCATCTGTGAAGCTGATTATCTATTAATTGATGATATTCAAAGATTAACACAGAGTACTTCTCAAGAAATTTTCTTTAATCTATATAATAAATTGATTTCAAATAACAAACAAATTGTCATTACATCCGATATTCATCCTTCTGAATTAAAAGGAATTGAAAATCGTTTAATATCTAGATTTTCAAGTGGTTTATCGGTTTCTATTGGTTCTCCTGAATTTGAAACAGCCAAAGCTATCTTACAAATGAAGATGGATGGACGTCAGGAAGATATTAAAATTAATGATGAAGTCATTGATTATCTAGCAACTCGCTTTTCTAAAGATGTTCGTAAATTAGAAGGTTCATTAAATGAATTATTCTTTAAATCTATATTATATAACCCAGCTTGTATTGATTTAGCTTTTGCGAAAGAAATATTTAAAGAAGATCCAACGTTATCAAAAACGGAACAATTGACTGTTTCTAAAATCAAAAAATGTGTATGTGATTTTTATGGTTTAACAAAATCTCAGATTGACTCTAAAAGTAGAACAGCTAATATAGCAAACGCTCGTCATATTGCTATTTACCTATGTCGTACTTATTTAGATATGCCTTTTGCAAAGATTGGCCTTGAATTTGGTAATCGTGATCATTCAACTATCATGTCTTCTTATGAGAAAATGATCAAATTATTAAAAGAAAAGGATTCTTTTCAACAAGCATTGCTTAAAATAGAGCATAAATTAGGAATTAACTAAATTTTCCCCATCTATGCACTTTTAATCCCCAGCGTTTTTTGGTAAAATGTAGTTAAGAATAAAGGATATTTGTGGTTTTCCACATTTTCCACACTCTTATTGTAGTTATCTTTAAAAAAGAAACAATAAAGAAGGGAGATTACCTATGTACTTCAAGGTATCCAAGAAAAACTTTTATAACGCTTTATCTGTAGTCTCAAGAGCAATTTCTTCTTTTTCACCGCTTCCAGCATTTAGTGGTATTAAGATAGATGCGAATGAAACATGTTTAGTATTAACGGGTAGTGATTCCGATATGTCAATTCAAACATCATTGAAAAATGATAAAGATTATACATTAGAAATCAAAGATAAAGGATCCATTGTCATTGAAGCTAAATATATTTTAGAAATTGTTAGAAAAATTGATTCTGATGAAATTGAATTTGAGGTCCTTGATTCAGCCTTAACTAAGATTAGTGGTCATAGTGCTGAATTTAAAATTAATGGAATGAAATCTTCAGAATATCCTGCCATTGATTTTTCTAAACCAAATGAAGAATTTCATGTTGAAGCTGACTTATTAAAAAAAGTTATTATGCAAACTTCATTTGCTACTAGTGACAAAGAAACAAGACCAGTATTAACTGGTGTTAATTTTCATGCAAAAGGAAATCAATTAGAATGTGTTGCTACCGATTCTTATCGTTTAGCTAAAAAAACAATTGTGATTGATAATGAATTAAATTTTAATATTACAATACCTGCTAAGAGTTTATCTGAAGTTAGTAAAACAATTGATGCTGAAGGTGAAATTGAAATTGCCGTAAGTGATAAAAAAGCTCAATTTGTGATTGAAGATACAATTATTCAAACGCGTTTAATTGATGGTGTGTATCCTGAAACGGATCGTTTAATTCCTTTGACTTTCGATTATGAATTAACCATTGATTCACGTGATTTATTAAGTGCGATTGATCGTGCCTCTTTTATTAAAAATGATGGTGTATCGGTTATTAAATTAACTTTGGATGAAAACGATTGTGTTTTATCTACTAGAGCTTTAGAAGTTGGTTCTTCAACAGAAGTATTAGCTTCCGCAAGTTTTGTTGGAAAACGTTTAGAAATCAGTTGTAATGGTCGTTATGTTTTTGATGCAATTAAGGCTTTAAATGGTTCTTTAGTTAAATTTTCATTGTGTGGCGAAATGAAACCATTTATTATTCAAGCCGTTAATGATGACAGTGTTTTACAGCTTGTTCTTCCAGTTCGTACTTACGCTTAAAGTTGAAATAAGTCCTTCGGGACTTTTTTTTATTTTAGATTGAATTTATTAGCATATTTAAGGGTTTTATAAGGATTAAAAGTTGAAATAAAAACAACCAAAATATTGATATTTGTGGTATAATATAGGAGACGTGCGAAAGAGGTTTTTATGATGGAAATTAAGATAACAACAACTTATATTACCTTAGCTCAATTACTTAAAATCACAGATTTGGTTCAAAGTGGTGGTGAAGCAAAACTAGCTGTTAAATCATTGCCAATAAAAGTTAATAATGAACCAGAAAATCGTCGTGGTAAGAAACTTTATGTAAATGATGTTATTGAAATAAACAAGCAAAAGTTTGTTATCAAATGAGACTAGAATCTTTACATCTTAACCATTATCGTAATTATGATTCTCTTTATTTAGAGTTTGATAAAGGAATGCAAATTATGACCGGATTAAACGCACAGGGGAAGACCAATTTATTAGAAGCAATTGTTTGTTTATCAATGGCACGATCTCATCGTAGTGTGGATGATCAAGTTCTTATTCAAAAAGAATTTGATGAATGTGAAATCAATGGGGTGATTTTACGTAATAATCGACATCAAGAATTAAGAATGATGATTTCAAAACAAGGTAAGAATTTATTTGTTTATAAACAACCAATAAGAAAAGTTAGTGATTTTATTGGAATTTGTAATGCGGTTATGTTCTGTCCTGATGATATGACGCTATTTCAAAGCTCACCACGAGCTAGAAGAAAGTTTATTGATATTGAGTTATCAAAAATGAGTAAGACTTATACGCAGGCTCTAATGAACGCTCACAAACTATTAAAAGAACGTAATGCTTATTTGAAACAGCCAAAAATTGATTTAAATTATTTAGAAATATTAAATCAACAAATGATTGATTATGAAGTCATTGTGATAAAACAAAGATATCAATTTCTAAAGAATTTAATGATGAAAGGGAAAGATTTCTATAAAACATTATCAAATGATAAAACTTCTTTAACATTTGAATATGAAAGTTGTGTTTCTCAATTTGAAGATATTGAAGCAATGAAAATTGAATTATTAGAGAAATATCAAAAGAGTTTAGAGCGAGATCAATTATTAAAACAGACTACGATTGGATTTCATAAAGATGATATTATCTTTAAAATTAATGGTTTAGATATGAATAACAGTGCATCACAAGGACAAAAACGTTGTGCTTTATTATCGATGAAATTAGGTATTGTTTATATGATTCATGAGGTTACAAAAGAATATCCAATTTTATTATTAGACGATGTATTTTCAGAATTAGATCAAGTAAGAAGACGTAAATTATTAGAGATTCTTCCTCTTGATGTTCAAATATTTATTAGTACGACTCATGTTTACGAGGAAATGATTGATTTGAATCGAACAATAACTTGCTGGCAAGTTGTTGATGGTACCGTGACAAGAAGCAAGGAGGAAAAGTAAATGGAACAAAATTATGAAAAGGAACAAGCTGAAATTAAAATGATGGAACAAAAGGTGGATCACTCTTATACTGCGGATGATATTCAAGTATTAGAGGGTTTAGAAGCGGTTCGTAAACGTCCAGGTATGTATATTGGTAGTACATCTGAGCGTGGTTTACATCATTTAGTTTGGGAAATTGTCGATAATGCGATTGATGAAGCATTAGCCGGTTTTGCCACGGATATTGAAATTACACTAGAAAAAAATGATATTGTAAGAGTAAGCGATAATGGTCGAGGAATGCCAGTTGGTATTCATGAAAAGACTGGTTTATCTGCCGTTGAAACAATCTTTACCATTCTTCATGCTGGTGGTAAATTTGGCGGTGGAGCTTATAAAGTATCCGGTGGTTTACATGGTGTAGGTGCCAGTGTTGTTAATGCATTAAGTGAATGGTTGGAAGTAAATGTTCATCAAAATGGAAAAGAATATTTTTTACGTTTTGAAGGCGGCGGTAAATCAGTTGGTAAATTAGAAGTAATTGGTGATTCAAATCAACATGGTTCCATTGTTCGCTTTAAAGCAGATCCATTGGTATTTACTGAAACTACTACGTATAATTTTGATATTTTGAATGCTCGAGTTCGTCAATTAGCATTCTTAAATAAAGGTATAAAATTAGTAATCAGTGATGAACGTGAAGAAAAAGTAAGAAAAATCGAATATAAGTATGATGGTGGTATTCGTGAATATGTTGAATATTTAAATAA
Source organism: Erysipelotrichaceae bacterium (assembly GCA_036642795.1). Lineage (GTDB taxonomy): Bacteria > Bacillota_I > Bacilli_A > Erysipelotrichales > Erysipelotrichaceae > JAVXTH01. The sequence goes on along the minus strand of JAVXTH010000006.1, from coordinate 55,337 downwards.
GAATAAAACAGTTCTACATGAACAAGTTGTTTACGTAGAAGGAATTGAAGAAGGTGTTCTTACAGAAATTGGTCTTCAATATAATGATGGATATTTACCAAATATATATTCTTTCTGTAATAATATTAATACCCAAGAAGGTGGAACTCATGAAGATGGATTTCGCTTAGCCTTAACAAGAATTATTAATGCTTATGGTAAAGAATATAATTTAATTAAAAAAGATGAGACATTAGCTGGTGATGATGTACGTGAAGGATTAACTGCAATCATTTCAGTGAAACATCCAGATCCACAGTATGAAGGACAAACAAAAACAAAACTTGGTAATAGTGAAGTTCGACGAATTGTTTCTAGTATCTTAGGTGATCAGTTGGATCGTTTCTTTAAAGAAAATCCAGCAACCGCAAAAATTATCGTTGAAAAGGCTATTTTAGCAAGTAAAGCAAGATTAGCAGCTAAGAAGGCTCGTGAACTTACGCGTAGAAAAAGCGCATTGGAAATATCTTCACTTCCAGGTAAGTTAGCGGATTGTTCTTCAAAAGATGCGAGTGAATGCGAAATATACATTGTCGAAGGAGATTCTGCCGGAGGTAGTGCAAAACAGGGAAGAAATAGTAAATATCAAGCCATTTTGCCTTTAAGAGGTAAAATTCTGAATGTTGAAAAAGCAAGATTACATCGTATTTTTGAAAATAATGAAATTCGTTCCATGATTACCGCATTTGGTTGTGGTATTGGGGAAGAAATGGATGTCAGTAAATTAAGATATCATAAAATTATTATCATGACCGATGCCGATGTTGATGGTGCTCATATTTGTACCTTGTTGTTAACGTTCTTCTATCGTTATTTGAAACCTGTTATTGAAGGTGGTTATATTTATATTGCGCAACCACCATTATTCAAGATATCAAAAGGTAATAAATTATCTTATGTATATGATGAAAAAGAACTTGAAGTTTCTAAATTAGAATATGGTGATAATTACAATATTCAACGATACAAAGGTCTAGGAGAAATGAATCCAGAACAACTTTGGGAAACAACAATGGATCCAGATTATCGAACTTTAAAACGGGTTAATATTGAAGATGCAATGGATGCAGATAATGTATTTGAAATGTTAATGGGCGATGAAGTTGAACCAAGACGTAACTTTATTCAAGATAATGCCATTTATGTAACAAATTTGGATATTTAATCGGAGGTGATTAACGTATGGATAGTATAACTGAAAGAGTTTTAGAAGTAGATATATCGAAAGAAATGCGAAAATCATTTCTAGATTATTCCATGTCGGTTATTGTTGCTCGTGCTTTACCAGATGTTCGTGATGGATTAAAACCAGTGCATCGTCGAATTCTTCATGCGATGAATGAACTTGGAATTATTGCGACTAAGCCTTATAAGAAATCAGCACGTATCGTCGGTGAAGTTATTGGTAAGTATCATCCCCATGGTGATACTGCTGTTTATGAGACAATGGTACGTATGGCACAAGAGTTTTCTTATCGTTATATGTTAATTCAAGGTCATGGTAACTTTGGATCAATGGATGGTGATGGAGCTGCTGCAATGCGATATACTGAGGCTAGAATGTCTAAAATCGCAATGGAAATGTTAAAGGATATTCAAAAAGATACAGTCGATTTTATTGATAACTATGATGGTGAGGAAACAGAACCAGCTGTATTACCAGCTCGTTTTCCTAACTTATTAGTAAATGGATCGGTTGGTATTGCTGTTGGTATGGCAACGAATATTCCACCTCATAACTTAGGTGAAACAATCGATGCTACGTTAGCTATTATGGATAATCCAGATATCACGACAATGGAATTGATGGAGAATTACATTCAAGGACCAGATTTTCCAACTGGCGGTATTATTCTTGGAAGAGCCGGTATTAAACAAGCATTTGAAACTGGACGTGGTTCGATTGCTTTGCGTTCAAAAGTAAAAATTGAAGAGATGGCGAATGGAAAAGCAAGAATTGTTGTTTATGAAGTTCCTTATCAAGTAAATAAAGCTACTTTAGTAGAAAAAATAGCTAATTTAGTAAGAGAAAAAATAATTGAAGGAATTAGTGATCTTCGTGATGAATCAAATCGTGAAGGAATTCGAATTGTAATTGAACTTAGAAGAGACGTTCAACCTGATGTTATTTTAAATCAACTTTATCGTATGACTTCTTTACAAACATCGTTTGGTGTCAATCTATTAGCATTAGTTAATGGCGAACCTAAACAATTGGGTGTGAAAGAATGTTTACAATGTTACATTGATCATCAAATTGAAGTAACAACACGTCGTACTCGCTTTGAACTTCAAAAAGCAGAAGATCGTGCTCATATTTTAGAGGGATTAAGAATTGCCTTAGATCATATTGATGAGATTATTAAATTAATCCGTGCTGCACAAGATGATAGCGAAGCAATGGTCCAATTAATGGAATGTTTTTCTTTAAGTGAAATTCAAGCTCGGGCTATATTAGATATGCGTTTCCGTCGTTTAACTGGTTTAGAGAGAGATAAAATCGAAACAGAATATAATGAGTTAATTACTAGAATTGCTGATTTAAGAGATATTTTAGCAAATCATTATCGTGTTTTAGAAATTATTAAAACTGAATTAACGGATGTGAAATCACGCTTTAATGATCCACGTCGTACCGAAATTAGTGAATCAGATATCGATATGCAAGATGAGGATTTAATTCCAGTTGAAGATATTGTAATCACAATGACAACGAATGGTTATATCAAACGGATGCCAATTGATACATATCATACACAAAATCGTGGTGGTAGAGGAATCAAAGGTATGGCCTTAAATGAGGATGATATTATTGAATTATTAATTACGATGTCAACTCATGATCATTTAATGTTGTTTACAAATCTTGGTAAGGTATATCGTATCAAAGGTTACCAAGTACCAAATGCTTCAAGAACAGCGAAAGGCTTACCAGTCGTTAATTTATTATCGCTTGATAAGGATGAAAAAGTCCGTGCATTAATTGCGATGAAGAAGGATTGTGAAAGTGAATACTTATTCTTCGTCACAAAGAACGGAATTGTCAAACGTGTTTCTATGAGTGAATTTACATCCATTCGTCAAAACGGTAAGATTGCGATTACGCTTAGAGATGATGATGAATTAGTCGGTGTTAAAGAAACAAGTGGTAATGATGAAATCATTATTGCTGGATCCAATGGTAAGGCAGTTCATTTCTTTGAAGATGGAGTTCGTCCAATGGGTCGTACAGCAAGTGGTGTGAAGGGCTTTAATGTCGATGGTTCCGTAGTTGTCGGCGTTGCCACAAACAAAGAAGGTAAGTATTTATTATCCGTAAGTGAAAATGGCTATGGTAAACGTACAGCCATTGATGAATATCGATTAACAACGCGTGGAGCAAAAGGCGTTAAAACAATCAACATTACTGAAAAAACAGGACAGTTAGTAAATGTTCGTGCTGTTAACGGGGATGAAGATGCCATGATCGTCACAAACGAAGGTATCATCATTCGTATTGCGCTTGAAAACGTCGGTGTTTATGGACGTAATACACAAGGTGTTAAATTAATTAATGTAACGGAAGGACAAATGGTAGCTAAAGTTGCGATTGTAGATAAAGAAGAAGCAGAAGAAATAAATGAAGCTACTGAAGTTGAAACAATTGAAGTTATTGAGACAATCGATGAAGTTAAGGATATTGACAACAAAACAGAAGCATGATATAACACTAACAAATAAATCGTTGATAGGGCTAAGTAATATGCATGAACTATTTTAGAGACATAACGGGTGGTGAAAGTTATGATAGTTAGCATATGAAATCATCCCTTGAGTGAACAGAGGAAATTAAGTATGCTGTTTCGGTTGAACCGTTATCTCTATCAAGATACATAGGAAGCATTATACTTATGTAAAAAGGGTGGCAACACGAGGTATCGTCCCTTTGTGACAATACCTCTTTTTTTATTTCTATGGAGGAAAAATTATGTTAGATATGAAGTATGTAAGAGAAAATGTAGATGAAGTCAAAGAAAACATTAAAAAGAAATTTCAAAATACGAAGCTTGATTTAGTAGATGAAGTCGTTGCTCTTGATAGTGAAAACCGTCAAGCAAAACAAAGAGCAGATGATTTAAGAGCAAATCGTAATGCTATTTCAAAAGAAATAGGTGGCTTAATGAAACAAGGAAACAAAGAAGAAGCTGCCTTAAAGAAACAACAAGTAGCAGATATGGCAGAAGAATTATCGGCTCTAGAAATCAAAGAAACTGAATTGAGTGAAAAAATTCAAAAAATAATGATGGTCATTCCTAATATGATTGATGATAGTGTTCCAATTGGCAAAGACGATAGTGAAAATGTTGAATTAGAAAAATTTGGTGAACCATTTGTACCAGATTTTGAAATTCCTTATCATAGTGAAATTATGGAAGCATTTGATGGCATTGATTTAGATAGCGCAAGAAAAGTAGCAGGAAATGGTTTCTACTATTTAATGGGTGATATCGCAAGACTTCATTCGGCAGTTATATCTTATGCTCGTGACTTTATGATTGATCGTGGTTTCACTTATGTAATTCCACCTTATATGATTCGTAGTAATGTTGTCACTGGGGTTATGAGTTTTTCTGAGATGGAAAATATGATGTACAAAATTGAAGGCGAAGATTTATACTTAATTGGTACAAGTGAACACTCAATGATTGGAAAGTTTATTGATACAATTTTAGAAGAAAATAAGTTACCTTATACATATACAAGCTATTCTCCATGTTTCCGTAAAGAAAAAGGTGCACATGGTATAGAAGAACGTGGTGTATATCGTATTCACCAATTTGAAAAGCAAGAGATGATTGTAGTATGTAAACCAGAAGAGAGTAGTACTTGGTTTACAAAGCTATACATGAACACCGTTGATTTATTCCGTTCTTTGGATGTACCAGTTCGTACCCTTGAATGTTGTTCTGGTGATCTTGCTGATCTAAAATGTAAATCTGTGGATGTTGAAGCATGGAGTCCTCGTCAAAAGAAATATTTTGAAGTAGGAAGTTGTTCTAATCTTACCGATGCCCAAGCAAGAAGATTAAAAATTCGTGTTAATGGTGAAAACGGCAAGTATTTCGCTCATACATTGAATAATACAGTGGTTGCACCACCTAGAATGTTAATTGCTTTCTTAGAAAACAATTTAAATGCTGATGGATCCGTTAATATTCCTAAACCATTGCAACCATATATGGGTGGCAAAGAAAAGATGATTCCGAAGCAATAATGTTTCACGTGAAACATTATAATAAATTAATAGAAAAAACCAGATATAAAAACAATTATGAATTGCAATCTACGAAGAGATAAGCTATAATAATAAAGCTACTACAACGGTATCTACTGAATCAGGTCAGGTCGGGAACGAAGCAGCCTTAAGGGAGCTCTATCGTGTGTGGTAGCTTTTTATTATGAGAGGTAATTATGTACGAAAAATATATGAAAGCAGCCATTAAACAAGCTAAAAAGGCGGAAGGAATGGATGAAGTGCCAATTGGTGCTGTTATTGTAAAAGATGACAAAATAATCGCTTCGGCACACAATTTACGAGAAAAAAAGCAATTATCTACGGCTCATGCGGAAATAATCGCAATTGAAAAAGCGTGTCGTAAGCTTAAAACATGGCGACTTGAAGGTTGTACGCTCTATGTAACCCTTGAACCATGCGCAATGTGTAGTGGAGCAATCATGCTTTCACGAATTGACTGTGTTGTTTACGGCGCAAAGGATCCTAAGGGTGGTTGTATTGATAGTTGCATCTCTATGTATGAACATTCTGGATTCAATCATTATCCAAAGACAATTGCTGGTGTATTGGAAGATGAATGCAGTGAATTATTAACGACATTCTTTAAAAACAAAAGAGAAAAACAAAAAAATAAATAATTAAAGTAAATCATAAATAAAGAATGGTTTACTTTTTATTTTACCATAGAGTTATCAGACTAATTTTGTTATAATAGTAGGGTAAGAAAGCAGGTGACGTATGGCATATAAAGCATTGTATCGAACATACCGTCCGAATGGTTTTAATGAAGTCGCAGGCCAAGCCCATATTGTACAAACACTACAAAATGCAGCTAACCAAAATAAAATTGCACATGCCTATTTATTTTGTGGACCAAGAGGAACAGGAAAGACGTCGATCGCGAAGATATTCGCAAAAGCAGTTAATTGTGAAGCAGATCATAACCGTCCTTGTTTAAAATGTGAAAATTGCATCAGTATTGGGGAAGGAACTCATCCCGATATTGTGGAAATTGATGCTGCGAGTAATAATGGGGTTGAAGAAGTCCGTGATTTGATTGAAAAGGTTAAATATGCTCCTATCAAAGGCAAATATAAAGTTTATATCATAGATGAAGTACATATGATGTCAACGGGGGCTTTTAATGCCTTATTAAAGACAATTGAAGAACCACCAGCTCATGTTATCTTTATCTTGGCAACAACAGAACCACATAAAGTATTGCCAACTATCATTTCAAGATGTCAACGCTTTGATTTCACAAAAGTATCAAAGAAAGAAATCGTTGCCCGAATGAATGAAATTTTAGAAATAGAAAAAATCACATGTGAGCCAGAAGTTGTGCGCATCATATCGCAACTAGCAGATGGTGGAATGCGTGATGCTTTAAGTATTCTTGATCAATGTATCGCTTATGCGCAAAATAATATAGAAACAAAGCATATTAATGAGATATATGGAATCACAACGGTAACAGAGAAGCTTCAAATGCTTGCATCTGTTTATAACAAAGATGGATCTGAATTAATGAAGCAAATTAATACGATGGTTGAAAAAGGCATTGATATGAAGCGATTAACAGTCGATTTGATTGAAATCCTTAAAGAAAGCATCATTTATGATTACACAAAGAATGAATCTTTATTAAAAATCTTAACAATTGATGAAGTTCGTGAAGTTAAGGTTAATAAAACAACGCAAGAGCGCTTAGATATGATTGATATATTAATGGATACTTATGATAAGTATCGTAATGCCGCCAGTGTTAGTTCTTATTTTGAAGTATGTTTATTGAAGATGATGAATGTGAATGAGACAAACACAAAGGATGTAATTGCTGATCAAAGCAGTTTAAAGAGCAAAGAAAAGCCTAAAATTGTTTCACGTGAAACAATTAAGCTTGAAATAATGGAAGAACCGGAAGATATTCCGTTAAATGAAGATGAACCAATCGAAGAAATGTCCTTAATTGAAGAGATGATTGAAGAAGAACCAATGGATAAAACATCAAAACCATTAGAGGATGAATATATTCTTCAATTAGCTGTAGGTGCTAATCTGGATGAGAAAGCCAGAGATAAAGAGAATTGGACTAAGATTGATTCATATTTATCAGAAATTAAATGGGCCAAAGATGCAATGCTATTAAAATCCGCAAGTATTATGGCAAGTGGTAAACAATATATTGTTATAAGCGTTGATAATCAGGCTTCCGCAAACGAAATCAATGAAAAAGATAGCAAGAATGAATACCTTGGCTTTATGAAGGAAATACTAGGCCAAGAGAAAAAGCTATATGCCGTGACAAAGGAACAACAAAACAGAGTGATTAATGAGTTTAAAATACGAAGAGAACAAGATGATTTACCAGTACCAGTTGAATTTAAAACATTCAAAGAACCAAAAGAAGCAAAAAACGAAGATTTAAGTGAAGAAGAATTAGTTTTCAATTTATTTGGTAATGAAAACGTAATAATCAAGGAGGATGAATAACCGATGAATATGCAAGCATTATTAAAACAAGCTCAAAAGATGCAAAAAGAAGTAGTTGAGACGGAAAACGAACTAAAATCACATATCTATACCGCTGAAGTTAGCTCAGGAGCCATTCAAGCAGAAGCAACAGGTGAATTAAAAGTTAGTAAGATTATGATTCAAGATGAAGACTTATTAAAAGTAGAAAACAAAGAAATGCTACAAGATATGCTTGTAATGGTAGTAAACGAAGTAATTAGTAAAGCTACGGATGAAAAAGAACAAGTAATGAATAAATTAACCGCTGGGGTAAAAATGCCAGGAGGCTTCTAATGTATCCAAAGAAATTTGAAGCCTTAATTGAAAGCTTTCAACGATTACCAGGAGTTGGCTTAAAAACAGCAGAACGATATGCGTTTGAAGTTTTGGATTGGAATGTGGATCAAGTGAACCAGTTTTCTGAGAGTTTACATGATATAATCGATGGAATTCACTATTGCGAGGTTTGTGGTAATTTAAGTGAAGGTAATATCTGTGAAATCTGTGGAGATGAAACACGTGATCATACAACAATCTGTGTTGTTCAATATCCGAAAGATGTAATCGCAATGGAGAAAACAAGAGAATATCATGGCGTTTACCATGTTCTAGGTGGTGTAATCAATACCTCAAAAGGTATCATGCCAGATGATATTAACATTGATTCCTTACTTGAACGATTAAAGGAAGATACCAAAGAAATCATTATCGCAACGAATCCTACCATAGAAGGTGAAACAACCGCATTGTATTTATCTAAAATACTAGCAAAGGGAAAGATCAAAATAACGAGAATTGCCCATGGACTGCCGATGGGTGGACATTTAGATTATGCAGATGAATTAACTTTGATTAAAGCTTTGGAAGGAAGAAATAATATGTAAGTCGCGAGAAACGCGACTTTTCTTTTAAAATTGTTCTGTACGTGCTAAAATAGAATGAGAAATAGGTGATAATATGGCTTCGATTGCTTATGTTACAGATCAAAACATGATTGAATTTCATCGGTTAAACGGAAATAAGAATATGAACTTTTGGCGACCATCGGCATCTAAAAAAATGGTTGATTTTAAAACTGGAGATTTTTTGTTTTTCCTAGCAAAAGGAACTCAAAGAGGTAGAAGAAAAGAAAAAGGCATAATTGGTTATGGAAAGTTTGTAAAGAGTAATCTATTATCCTTTAATCAAACATGGAAACGTTATGAAACATTGAATGGTTATCCAAGTAAAGAGTGCTTATTTGAAGCAATTGTGAAAGTCACAAAAGATAAACAAATGCCGAAACAATTAAGCTGCTTAGAGCTAGAAGATATTGTGTTCTTTCAAGCTCCTATCTATTTAAGTGAATTGGGAATGAAAATATCAAATAATATCGAAAGCTATATTTATCTTGATAAAGAAGATATGTTAATTACAAATAAGATACTCGCAAAGGCTCAAATAATTGGGGTTGATGCTTGGACTCAAATGTTTGAAGATAAAAAAGATAAGCCATTCAAGAATGACGCATTATGGAGCGCTATTTCAAATATAAGTGAAAAAATCAATTATTCTATCTATTCAGTCTATGAAAGTAAAAGGATCAATCGTTATGCAAATGGGCTGATTAAGCAATGTGAAGAAGCTGCTTTTCTACCAAATAATAAAAGTGATTTCCTCCAATGGGAAAATCAAAAAGCGATTGTATGGATCCCATGCATCGTGAATTTTTCTGATTATAAGATCAAACTACAATATTTAATTGGCCACTATATGAGTTATAAAGCTTATATCTCACAGCTACAAGATTTTGATCAAGACACCTTATCTTTATGGATTGTGTTCAATCAAGATATTGATGATGATACCAAATTAATGATGGAACAGTTTGCGATTTCTTATAAAATAACGAAGGAATAAAAAAGACATTTCAATTTGAAATGTCATACTTATTTGTTTCGATAAGCATCGAGAGCTCGTTTTATTTTAGAAGTAGCATTTGTCTCATAATGAAGGTTGGCAACTTCGAGTATTTTATTAAAAGCACTTTTGCCATCATGAGTTACTTTCTCTTCATATTCAATTTCATAATCGACACAATTTGCATAGTGGTTTTCATCAAAACACAATTCCGCAAAGCCAGTATCGATGATTGCTCGTTTGGTCGTTAATTTAGCGGTTTCATAAAAGGGAAATTCGATTTGATATGATTTTAGTAAAGTAGCGATATCTGGGTGAAGCAATGAGGAAACATCATCATTGTCTACTTCACATTCAAATTCTAATAAATCATCATCTTGAAACACTTTTAAAGTAAAAACAAAATGATTGGTTTTACGAATTCGCATCGCTCCATGCATCGTTTCAATCGCATGTTGATGATTATCAAAATAAGTATTTGTTTGTTCATGAAAAACCGCATCTTTATAAAAAGATAAAAGATGATCAAATTCAGATTTAGAAACAAGTAACTTATATTCTTTTTCAATATTTTTAAACATAACAACACCTACCACAGATATGATACAATAGTGGTACATGAAAGGAAAGGATAAGATGAAAAAGTTTGCCTTTATTACAAAAAAAGATGAAAAGTCACACGCAATTCAAGAACAAATACAAACGTCTTTACTTCATGCAAATTGGGAATTAGATAAAGAACATCCTCAATTAGTATTTAGTATTGGTGGAGATGGTACACTATTATATGGTGTTCATCATTATCTTGATTGTTTGGATGATATTATGTTTGTTGGAATTCATACAGGAACATTAGGTTTCTTTACAGACTATACGGAAGATGAAGTGGAGCAGTGTATTCAAGATGTATTAAATCATGAACCGAAAAGCAACACATCGCAACTGCTTCAAATTGATGTGATAGGGAAAGAAACGACTTCAATTTATGCTTTAAATGAAATGCGAATCGAAAATGTCATAAAAACACAAACATTAGATATTTACGTTGATGATGAATACTTTGAAACATGCAGAGGAACTGGGGTTTGTTTATCAACCCAGGCAGGCTCTACGGCATACAATCGTTCTTTACGAGGTGCGGTAATTGATAATGGATTATCGGTTCTTCAATTATGTGAAATCACAGGAATACAACATACCTTATATCGCTCATTAGGAGTTCCTTATATCTTAAAAGATAATCGCGTGGTTGCTTTCACAAGTCATGAGTTTGATGAAGCTTTGTTGTGTTACGATCATTTGCATATCAAATTGAAAGATACCAATAAAGTGGTATGTCGCTTATCAGATAAAAAGGTTCATTTCGCAAGATATCGCCCTTATAGCTACTTAAAACGTTTAAAGAATTTATATTAAAAAAGGATCCCGAAGGATTCTTTTTATTTGTAAACATAATCAGATAATTTTTTTGCTTGCGAACTGGTATTCATTACAATACCTAACGCTAATAGGTAGGATAGAAGCGAACTACCTCCATACGATAACAAGGGAAGGGTTACACCTGTGATTGGCAATAAACCGATTACCATTCCGATGTTTTCTATTTGTTGAAACAACAACATTCCAAGCACACCACAGACGATGTATTTTTCAAATGAAATCTTCGATTGAATAGCAATTTTAAATAAGCGCCAATCTAATAAAACACATAAAGCAATAATAAAGATAGAACCAAATAAACCAAAACTCTGAGAAAATACCGCAAAGATGAAATCGGTTTGTGGTTCTAATATAGTGACGACTTTGCTCTTCATTCCATAACCAAATAAACCGGCTGACCCGATGGCTAATAAAGCAGTGTATAATTGTTGACCTGCTCCAATTGAATTTTGTTCCGGATAGATCCAACCCACAATTCGATTTAATTTATATCCACCAAAGAAACGCATCAATTGACCATTATAGAAAAAGAAAAAGAAGAAGAAAATTCCTAAGATGATGCCAATCGTTACAAAGGCAGCGATAATCCAACCAGGCTTAATTCCCGAACACATAATCATAATACTAAGACTGATAATGATAATCAAACAAATTCCTGTATCTGGTTGTATGTAAATAAGGAATAAAGCAGGTAGTGCATATTTAAGGACATTTATAAATAAGATAATATCATTCTCATAAGAAGATTCATAATAATCTTTATGATGCTTACTAATGATTCCTGCAGTTAGAACAATTAAATCCACTTTCATGAATTCACTAGGTTGTAAGGAACCAAAAGGTAAATAGAACCAAGAGGTTGCTCCATTTGTTTTATGTATAAAAGGCAAATTAACATTATTTCCAAAGATTAAATTAACTGCTTGATTGAGTAGTAATAATAAAAGTGCACCAATTAAAATCCAATAACCAATTTTCGCAAGTTCATAAATTCCTTCATTTCCAACATACATAATAGCAGCGATACAAGCAAAGCCAATCGCATACCAAAGGACCTGCTTAAAGATTAAATCCGCGCCACTCACATGAGCAGGTAGTAAATCAAAAGCAGAATATATAGCTACAATGGAGGTAATCGCCATTGTGATAATGATTCCCAATAAAACAAAATCATATTTTTTAGGTTGTTTTACAGTTGAAAGCGATGTCTTCATATAGCATTCTCCACCTTTTATGCATCCTAACGGGTTTATTTCTAACTATTATTATAGCACGAAAGTATAAAATGTATGTTATGAACTTTCTAAGATAATAATCCAAGGATAATATAGTAAGAAGTCTTAAAAAATTTCCTTTCTGTTTGTATGAAACTTCTATTAATGGTATCATTATACATGAGGTGATGGTATGAAAAAATGGCATTCTTTATTAGAATATGTTCAATTTCCTTTAAAAATGCTTTTTATCGCAACAATTTTACTAGGAATAGGTAGCACCATAATAAATCCTAACGTAGATCCTTTACTATGGCATATAGATAATGATATTGTAATCGTAGTGAGTGAAATGATGAGATATTTAGGTGGTTACATGATTCGTTTCTTCCCATTGTTTGTATTCTTTAAAATCTTAATGAGAAGATATGAAGATAGTGTTCCAGCTTTTGTTGGATTATTTGGTTATATTATATTAAATGTTGTTATGATGTTTTTCGCAAATTCAACCTTACCAACGTATCTTTATGAAAACACTTTAGGCATTCAAGCAAACTTTCAAGCGGCCAGTTTTTTTGGAGAAGCAACAAAAGTTCCCTATATGACAGGTATCTTTTCTTTATTGGTAGTTTACTATATTGTGAAGAAAAGTTATGAACGTTCACGTCATCACTCAATGCATGGACTTTTATCCTTTATTGATCATGATACTTGGGCATTAATCACATCGTTACTTCTATGTGTAGTTGCGGGAATTGCCTTTGCTTTTTTATGGCCTTATTTCCTTGATTTAATTCAAAGTATTTTCGCGATGATAGGAAATGATATAAGTGATCCCGTTAATCTTTTCTTTTATGGCATACTAGAGCGAGTCATGGCAGTCTTTAATTTAGTTGATTTGCCAAGAAATGCTTTCTGGTTAGGTGATATGGGTGGAAGCTTTATGGAACCAACCGGATTAAAGCATGTTGGTGATGTTAGTATTTGGAGTTATCAAATCATGAACAATCTTGATTTAACTGCAGGTAAATTTATCACCCCATATTATGTTATAAATATCTTCGTGATTCCAAGTTTCTTATTAGCTTATCTTTCCTTAACGTCTTCTAAAAAAGAACGAGGCCGTTATATGTTATTCATCGTATTAGCACTTATATTTTCAATCTTGTGTGGAAATCCATTACCGATGGAAATACTAATGTTAGTATTAGCGCCTTTGTTATATGTGTTCTATTTGGTTATGATTGGATTAATATATGCAGCCTTACAGATCATGGATGTTAGTATTGGTTATAACTTCAGTGATGCCTTAATTGTCGCAAATCCTGGCTCTTTATTGGATTTACCACAGTTCTTTCGTAATCCAACTGTAAGTGGTGATTTAATTGGAATATTAATCGTCGGAGTCATTTGCTTTGTGGTCTTCTTTGTTGTTACGAGAGCGTATTTTAAAAAATATGCAATTGGCTTACTTCAATTATCAAATCGTAAAGTCGTTACAAATAAAATCATAAATGCAGTTGGTGGAATTGATAATATTAAATCAGTAGATTCAACTCCAGATAAGTTAACCTTTATTTTAGAAGATCGATTATTAATCGATGTTGATTCTTTAAGAAAAGAAGGAGCTTATTTAATCCTAGAAGCAAAAGAAGGTTATCTAGTCAGATTAGGTAATATATCAACAATTGTTGCCGAAGAAATTAATAAATTAATTAAAGATAAACCAGTGATAGAAATGGTAGAATCTAATACTGAAATTGATGAAGTAAGCTAAAATCAGCTTACTTTTTTAATAATGGTTTTAATTGATGTTCATAAATCCATTTACTTGAATATCGTGTTCTAGCAATTGTCTTCGCATGAATAACTGGATTTTCTTTCATTTCCATTATAATCTTTAACGCATGTTGATTATAATATAAGCTTTCGTTTGGAAGATAAGTTTCATACGTATCAAAACCAAAATTCTTTGCTGACCATCGCATAAAATGCGCGTGTAGAGCTAAGCCAACTTCTTTTAAAGCTGGAACTGCTTCATTTAAAACAATATAATTACCACGAGCTGCCGCTTCCATAACGGTTAAACCAAAGGATTCAGCGAAAGAGGGACAAATAAATAGATTACTAATTGAGAATAAATCAAAGATGGTTTCTCTTTTTACTCCATATGGAAAACCACAATCACTTGTGAAAAGGATATCACTTTTTTCAAGTCCACTTTTACTAGCTAAATCGCGAATCATAAATTTATATAAAGATACTTCAATATCAGCGGAAGGAAAATCACAAAAGACAATGGATACACTTTTTTGAAAGACTTTCTTAAAAGTGCCAGCAAACTGTGCGACAAGATGAAATTTTTTTGAAGTATTAAAACGACCAGGATAAATGATTAAAAGTTCACTTTTACTAAAATCAATGAATTTACTAATTTGATTGATTTCTTTATTCATTCCACTAAAGAGTGGAACACTATTATGAACAAAAGCACAATGTGGAAGGGTTGTGTTATATTGTCGTGCGAGTGCTTCGAGTCCACATTTCGTGGGATAAATAAAAGTAGTGTTTTCCATAGCTTGATACATGCAATTTAGAGGATAATCAAAAGATTGATATTCATTTGGCATGGAATGAGTAAAAGCTAAAAAGTGGACGTTAGGTAGTTGTTTTTGAGCATTGCGAAGCGCAACATTGTGAAGTAAATGAATGCCTTGGTAAAGAATATCGTGTAGGATACAATAATCAACATCTTTTAAATAACGAACATAGTCTTTACTGATGCAAGCTGCTTCATTGAAAAAACTAGGCTCAATAATTTTGTTTTTATCACAATAAGTCACCCAATGAAATGGGATATGATTCATACTATTAACAACTTTAATCCATTCAATGCGAGGATCGTTAAAAATACCAATTCGATTTTGATCCGGACAATGTTCACTCACTAACATTTTTACTTCTACTTGATCGCATAAAAACATTTCTAATTGTTCTTTGACTATATTAACGAGTGAATAGGTAGGCGATAAATCATTAAACATTGTTAAAATTGCTATTTTCAAGATAATGGCCCCTTCCAATATGTAATAACATCATATGTTATAGTGTGACAACTGATTAATAAGGATAAAAAAAAGGAGGATAAAAATGGCAATTAATTTTTGGTTAGCAAATGAATTTAATATATTTGTCTTTGAGAATCAAACCCAAAGCAATGCTTATGCAACCGGTAGTGTGTGGGTTGGTAAAGATGCGCTATTAACGAATTATGAAGTGGGAAAAGATTTACCTGTGGTGATTGAACCATATCGTTTTTCAATTCGAGTATTAGGTAATATGAATATAAATAAAGGCATCAATTATTCACAAAATTCTGGTATTGATAATTTAGGAACGGTAACTCATTACTCGATGGTCAATCAAAATGGAGTACCTAATAATCCATTGAAGTTTGAATATCGACCCTATGATATCTATGCATATAACTATTTAGAATGCTCTTCCATTGGTTGGTCATTGATTAAAAATGGAGAGGTAAAACAAACGGGAACAACCTTATCCTTTATTGGGACGGATAGCGCAATCAATAGTTTTCAAATTGATACAAGTATAATTGATTTAAGTAGCATTACCATATTTGATTTCATCGTTCCTGAAAAATCGACGGTAATTATCAATCTATTAGGAAGTTCAATGACTTTAAATCCAATCGTTACGCTTTTTAATGGCGTTGCGATAAGCAAAGAACAGAGTGCTTATGTGCTTTATAATGTTCCACAAGCCACAACTTTGAATATAAAGACAGATTTATATGGTTCACTGTTAGCAGCGAAAGCAAGTATTTCATCTAGTAATATAGTTGTTTATGGAACACTTATGACGCGCAAATTAAGTGGTTCTTTAAATGGGGTTATGAATAATTTCTTAGGTCAATTACCTGATTTATATAATCCATCCACAACCGGTTCTTGTTCCACTGCATCACATACTTCATCTACCACTTCATCTACCTCTACAACAACCGTTGCACCAGTATCTAAAAAAGAACAGGCAATCAATGATTTATTTGAATCCATTGCCCTTCAACAAACTGGTATATCGCATATATTAAATGCGGAAGGTGAAAAGATTCAAAACCAACTTAGCCGTGTCTCAACAATTGAAGACTTATTAATACTCAATGCATCAATAAAATCGATGGTCGATTCGTTAACTAGATTAGAACTTATGTTACAAGCTAAATTAGCAATGTTTGAAGCATGTTCTTGCAAGCAGATAGCCAAGAAATAGGAAAAGGACTCATTGAGTCCTTACATAATTAATCACATTCATCTTCACTACATTGTTTCGCAAGTTCAAGTTTTTGATATAAGACTAATTCAAGAAACGTAACATTTTTAATCAATTTCGTTACGGATTTATTCACTTCTAATAATTCACAAGGATCGCTTGCAAGAGCAACCACTTTCTGAATTTTTTCTCCCTCAGCATTTAATATATGAGAAAGTGCTGCTTCAATTAAAGCAATCGATTCTAAAATGTCGTTGCAACCATTTTGATGATTATGACAACAATTACAATCATCATCACAACCAAAATTTGTATGATACAAACAGTTATCACCTTGCGTATTACTTGCGATAAATTGTAGACAATCACCAACCATAAACATACTACGAATGATGATGAATTCATCGATATAGTGATTTGAAATCAAATTACCATTACACGATATCTGGGCAATATAAGCAGAATGATTTTTGGTATAAGCAACAAATAATTGATTTGAAATGACGATCGCACAAGTATAATAATTGTTGATACAAGGATGCGTTTCACAAACACATGGCTCACAATGGTTCTTTAATAAGCAATGCGTAGTTTCTTGACTTATCTTTGAGGAAAGATAGTTACCACAATCATCAACGGCATAAACACATTGATTGTTGGTAATGATTGTTTGATGGTAATCTTGATCATAAAAGATATGATTGATACAGCCTTCATAGAATTTAGGTATCTTTAAGGATATCGTATTTACTTTTTCATATGCTTCATTGATTAGAAATAAGTTTTTAGTATCATTCACACAAGTCGCTATAAATAAGTTATTTGCGACATTACTAATGGATGCATAAGGAATCTTCGTTGCTGTCTCTATTACATTTGCTCCTTGCTTATCGTATTTAAGGATAAGTGATTTGTTTGGTTGACAAGTAATATAATGATGATCATAGGTAGTGGCACCACGAAAGGCTTCTTTGTATTTGCTTAATAAGGGAATTACATTTATGGTATTTAACATAGGATCCTCGCTTTCTTTCTTTCTATTGTATGTAGGTAATTTAAAATTGCTCATAAAGAAGTGATTCTTTTATTTCATTACAAAATAAGTTTCAAAGTGCCCAAGCAACAAAGGGTCATGAAACATAAGGTAAAGGGAAAGGGGATTTAAATTATATGTCAATGCCAATTATCGTACCAAGTGGAGTAACAAAATGTGAGGCAATTACCGATATTATTGAATCAGTCGCATTAGAACAAACAGCTTTATCGCACATCCTGAATGCTGAGGGAGAAAAAATTCAAGCTGCTTTGGTACTAGCTAAAACAAGTGCAGAGTTACTTGCGGTGAATCAATCGGTAAAATCGATGGTAAATTCAATTACACGATTAGAAATGATTCTTCAAGGTAAATTAGAACTCTTTACTGAGTGTTTGTGTACAAACTGTTAATTTATAAAGATTGAGAGCGAAAGCTCTCTTTTCTTTTGATTAAGCTTACAAATATATAAATAAGGATAACGAAATAATACCTATCTTTGAATAAATTTGTTATAATAAATAAGTTGAATGGAGTGTGGAGACAATGGTTGAACCAGGAAAATTTACACCAATGATGAATCAGTATCTTGAAGTTAAAAATAAACATCTTGATGCGATTGTATTTTATCGCCTAGGTGATTTTTATGAAATGTTTTTTGATGACGCGAAAATCGCTTCCAATGAACTAGATTTAGTCTTAACTGGAAGAAATGCTGGCGTTGATTATAAAGTACCAATGTGTGGTATTCCTTATCATGCAGCGAGTGGATATATCCAACGTTTAATTACCAAAGGATACAAAGTAGCGATCGTTGAACAAATGGAAAACCCAGCCGAAGCGAAGGGTATTGTGAAACGGGAAGTTATTAAGATTGTTACCCCAGGAACCATCATGGAAGAACTTAATGATGAGAAAGCTACTGTTCAAATTGCCGCAATTCATGATTTACAATATGCGTTAGCCATTGTTTTATGTGAAATGACAACTGGTGAAATGAAAGGGCAAATTGTAGATAAGAATTTAATGGCAATTCAAAAGGTATTGTTAGGAAATAATGTAAGAGAAGTTGTAATTGAAAAGAAACTGGATCAAAGAATTAAAAAAATGATTCAAGAATTACCAATGATTACGATTTCTTATATGGAAGATTTCAGTATTCAACCTATTTACCAACATTTAATTGAACCGATTGAGGATGAAAGAATTCATCATGCCTTTGGTTTATTAATCAATTATTTAATGGAAACTCAAAAAAGAAGTATGTCACATCTTAATGTTGTTGAAATGATGGATGAGAAAGATTATCTTCAAATGGATTATTCCACAAGAACAAATCTAGAATTAACACAAAGCTTAAGAAATAATGGAAAATCACAAACATTATGGAATTTCCTAGATAAATGTCAAAGTGCAATGGGTTCAAGAACACTTAAGAAATGGATTGAATATCCTTTAATTAATAAGGATGAAATAAATAAAAGACAAGATGGCATTGAGTATCTAAATGCTAATTTCATTATAAAAGACGAATTAAAAGAAGCGTTAAGTAATGTATATGATTTAGAAAGATTAAGCGCAAGAATTGCTTATGGCTCCGCAAATCCGCGTGATATTATAAGATTAGTGAAAACGTTACGTTGTGCACCAATCATTTTCTCATTATTAAAAGAATGTAAAGCGTATCCTCAGTTTCAAGAAATAGATCCTTGCCATGAGCTATGTGAATTATTAGATGGTGCCATGGTTGAAGATCCACCAATTAATCTAAAAGATGGTGGAATTTTTGTTGACGGTTATCATGCAGATTTGGATGAAGTAAGAAGAATTTCACATTCGGGTAAACAATGGATATTAGAATTGGAAGCAAAAGAAAAAGAAAGAACGCAAATCAAATCATTAAAAATAGGTTACAATCGAATCTTTGGTTATTATATTGAAGTCACAAAAGCAAATGTGGATCAGATTAAAGAAGAATATGGTTATGTACGTAAACAAACCTTAACAAATGCCGAGCGTTTCGTTACCCAAGAATTAAAGGATCGTGAAGATGCAATCGTTCATGCCCAAGAAAGAATGATTTCATTAGAAGTAGAATTGTTTAATGATTTACTTGAACATATTCGTGTTTACCTACCTAAATTACATAAGCTAGCAAGCGCCTTAGCTCATATCGATGTCCTATATGCGTTAGCTGTTATATCAAATGAGAATGGTTATACAAGACCAATCTTTCATGAAAGTCATCGTATTTACTTAGAAGAAGCTCGTCATCCGATTTTAGATAAAGTAATGAAAGCAACACGTTATGTTTCAAATGATTTAAAGATGGAAGAAGATAATTCGGTATTGATGATAACAGGACCCAATATGGGTGGTAAATCAACGTATATGAGACAGACTGCGCTGATTGTTTTATTGGCTCAAATTGGTTGTTTTGTGCCAGCAAAAAAAGCAGAATTACCTATTTTTGATCAGATTTTCACTCGCATTGGGGCAAGTGATGATATCATGAGTGGTCAATCAACGTTTATGGTCGAAATGATAGAAGCAAATAATGCCTTACAAAACGCAACAAAAGATTCTTTGATTCTATTTGATGAAATAGGTCGTGGGACTTCAACGTACGATGGAATGGCTTTAGCCCATGCGATGATTGAATATATCACTAATACAATTCAGGCAAAGACGTTGTTCAGTACGCATTATCATGAATTAACGGCATTGGGTGATAACAATAAAGCAATTCAAAATGTTCATGTGGAAGTTCATGAAGAGAACGATAACGTTACTTTTTTATATCGAGTTAAACCAGGTAAAGCAGATAAATCTTATGGAATCAATGTTGCTCGTTTAGCACATCTACCAAATTCAATTCTAGCTCGAGCTAAACAATTGCTTGATAATTTGGAGCTTCAACCAAGTCAAGTAAGTTTGAGTTTGCCTTCGATAATTGAAAAAGAAGATGCAAGAGTTAAAAAGATTGAAACAATGTTAGGCAATTGTAATTTAAATGAGATGACACCAATGGAAGCCTTACAATTACTTTGTGAATTACAAACAATCTTAGGGAAAGAAGGAAAGTAAGATGGGTATAATTAATCGATTAGATGAACATCTATCGAATATGATTGCGGCAGGTGAAGTCGTTGAACGACCAATGGGCGTAATTAAAGAATTGGTTGAGAATAGTATCGATGCACAAGCTACCCATATTGAAATAGCATTAACGCAGGGTGGAATTGAATCCATATTAATTCGTGATGATGGAATTGGAATGGAAGCAAGTGATGCAAGTCTTGCTTTTGAACGACATGCGACAAGTAAGATAAAAAATGATAATGATCTATGGAATATTCATACTTTAGGTTTTAGAGGGGAAGCACTTCCTTCGATTGCAGCGGTAGCGGCAGTCAATTTAAAAACAAATAACGGGAAGGATTCAACGGAAGTAGAAATTCAATACGGAAAATTAATTAAAGTTCAAAATGCAGCATCACCAAGAGGAACGCAAATTGTCGTTCGTAATTTATTTCAAAAAACACCAGCTCGTTTTAAACATCTTAAAACACCTCAATATGAGTTTTCACTCTGTGTTGATTTAATTCAAAAATTTGCTTTATCTCATCCTGAAATTGCTTTTTCTTTAAGTCATGATGATCGAATGATATTTCAAAGCAATGGATCAAATCAATTATTAGAAGTGTTAATGCAGATTTATGGTAGAGAAATAGCTAAATCAGCAATTGAAATAAACAAAAAGGATATGGATTATAAGGTGAGTGGTTATGCGATTCAACCTAATTTTAATCGTGCAACCAAGTATTATATTTTATTATATGTGAATGAACGAATGATACGATCTTATCGCTTACAAAAAGCGGTATTAGATGCTTATCATCCTTACATGGCAAAGGATCGTTATCCAATTGTGGTATTAAATATTGATATGGATGCGCAATTAGTGGATGTGAATGTTCATCCATCAAAATGGGAAATCAGATTGTCAAAAGAGAATCAATTAGAGAAACTCGTTTTTGATAGTTTAGATCTTGCCTTGAAAGAAAAACTTCAAGTAACACAAGTTGCTCCTAAGGAAAAAGATAAGATTGAAATTCAAACCTTGCATTTTGAATATGAAAATAATAAGCCAATCATAAACTTGCCTGAAGTAAACAAGGAAGAAAAAGAAGTGGCCATTGATTTAAAAGAACTTAGTGAAGAAGTAAAAGCTATCAAAGAGAATAAAATTGAAATGATAATTAATGAGGAAAGTGTTCCCTATGAAAAAGCTATCGCACAACCGGTTGAAATAATAGGGGAAGAGAGTAAAGAAGTAAGTGTTGCTTGTAATGAATCCTTTCCTAACATGCAAGTATTAGCACAAATGCATGGTCGTTATATCTTAGCTCAAGGGGATGAAGGCTTATATATTATTGATCAGCATGCAGCCCAAGAGCGTTATCATTATGAAGTAATATCAAAAATGATTGAAGAAGGTAATAGGGATGCTCAACCATTACTATTTCCCATCTCAATTGAAACAAGTCTTAGTGTCATTGCCCAATATGAAGCAATGAATCAAGTCTTTCTTCAATTAGGCATTCAATTAGAAGTCTTTGGTGACCATACTTTAATTGCTAGAGAATTACCAGTTTGGATGAAAGATTGTGATGAAGTAGCATTTATTCAAGATATGATTGATGTCTATCAACAAGATCATGAAATATCTTTGGATCGACTTAGAAAAAAAGCAATCGCAACGATGGCTTGCCATTCTTCGATTCGTTTTAATCGTAATCTTAGCTTAGATGAAATGAAGCAAGTTGTCGATGATTTAAAAAAATGTGTTCAACCATTTCATTGTCCTCATGGACGCCCTACTTTTATTTGTATGAGTGAAAAACAATTAGAAAAAGAATTTGAAAGAACGAATTCATAAGCGTAGAAAGGATTTTAAAAAATGGAAGAATCCCTACAGAGAGTTGCCTTATTAATTGGACAAGAAGGCATCGATAAATTACAGAACTGTACTGTTTTAGTTGTTGGTATCGGTGGTGTTGGTTCTTATTGCGTTGAAGCACTAGCAAGAAGTGGAATCAAAAAATTAGTGTTAGTAGATGGTGATACGATTGCCCCTAGTAATTTAAATCGACAAATTCATGCAACCTATGAAACGATTGGCCAATCCAAGACAAAGGTGATGAAAGAGCGAATTTTAACGTATCAAAAGGGCTGTGAAATAAAAACAATCGATGACTTTTATAGTGAAAAAATAAATGCGACGATCTTTCAAGAAAAAATTGATTTTGTCGTAGATGCCATTGATACCATAAGTTGTAAACTCGATTTAATTGAAGCATGTAAGCAAAAGGGTATTCCCTTTATATCTTCTTTAGGAATGGCAAATCGCTTAGATCCAACTAAGTTAGAAATTACGGATTTAAGTAAAACAACTTATGATCCACTTGCGAAAGTAATGCGAAATCAAGTTAAAAAAAGATGTATTAGAGGCAAGATTCCAGTTATCTTTTCAAGTGAACATCCCATCCATCAACATCAAATTGTTGAGGAAGGTGCGAGCATAAGAAAAGAAAAAATGCCACCAGCCAGTATGTGTTTTGTCCCAGCCGCCGCAGGATTAGCCTGCGCTGCTTATGTAATTCAAGAATTATTAGCACAAGAATAGTACATTTATTTAAGATAGCTTTGTTTTTAAGGCTTTGTGAATCGTTTCGACTGCGATAATGTTATTCATAAAAGATAGAATAAATGTTATAATAAAAACAGATTGTGAGGTATTTTATGAGACAGGGAATATTTATTACCTTTGAAGGAAATGATGGCAGTGGTAAAACAACCATTTCTAAAGGCGTTTATGAAAAAATGAAAGAAGATGGTTACCCTGTTATCTATACGAGAGAACCAGGGGGAATTCGCATTGCGGAACAAATCCGCGAAGTGATTTTAAATCCTGAAAATATTGAAATGGATGCACGGACGGAAGCACTTTTATATGCAGCTAGTCGACGTCAACATTTAGTTGAGAAAGTATTACCAGCCCTTTTAGAAGGAAAAATAGTTATTTGTGATCGTTTTGTGGATAGTTCACTAGCTTATCAAGGAGTAGGAAGAAACCTAGGAATTGATGAAGTTTATAAAATAAATGAATTTGCGATTGAAGGGCACTTACCAGATGCCACAATCTTCTTGCAACTATCAGCAGAAGCAGGCTTAAAGCGAATTGAAAATAGAGTGTTTAAAGATCGCTTGGATCAAGAAGCATTATCGTTTCACTTTGCTGTTGCTCAAGGTTATAAAAATATTATTGAACGCTTTAAAGATCGAATGATTATGGTAGATGCATCTTATGATATTGAAACAGTATTAAAGGATGCTTATCAAAAAGTAATTGAAGTGGTAGAGAAACATGTTTAAAGAAAGATTAAAAAGTGAGCAACCGGTGGTTTATCAAACCTTACTTCATGCGCTAACAAGTAATAAACTAGCTCATGCGTATATGTTTTGTGGACCAAAAGGAACACCTAAATGTGAAACTGCTTATTTATTGGCACAAAGCATGTTATGTGAACAAAGTGGCTTCGCTTGTGAAACATGTGATGATTGTTTGCGTGTAATGCATCATAATTATGCCGATATGATTTACTTAAATGGTGAAAGTACTTCAATTAAAAAAGATGATATTTTAAAACTTCAACATGAATTCAATAAAACCGGGTTAGAGAGTAAAGGTCGTAAAGTTTATATTATCGACCATGCAGAGAATTCAACTCCAGATGCGATGAATTCATTATTAAAATTTTTAGAAGAACCATCAAGTGATATGATTGCCATCTTAATTGTGGAACAAATCGATCGAATGTTACCAACGATTGTATCTCGTTGTCAAATTATTCCATTTATACCTTTAAAGAGTGAATATTGTTATGAGATGTGTTTAAAAGAAGGAATTGATGAATTCAATGCATATCTTTTAAGTCAATTAATTAAGAATGTTGATAGTATTAAAGAAACAATCGAAGAAGATGATTATCAACATACTTGTTATTGTTTTAAAGGAGTAATGGATCGAATGATGAATAAGGTAGCAGATGCCTTATTGTTCCTTCAAATTGAAGGCTTTGATGCAAAGCATAAGCAAAGAGATAAAAAAGTAATGATGATGCTTTGCGATATGATGATTTTATTGTTTAAAGATTGTTTAAAGGATGAACCAACATGTCATGATTCATGGTATCAAGATAAAGTTACTTGTATTAAAGCAGCAAATTGGAATGTTTGTGAAATATTAAGTGTATTGATGCAAGCAAAAGATATGTTAATCAAGTCATCCGTTAATTTAAATTTATTAATGGATCAGACAATGTATCAAATAAAGGAGGTTATTGAATGAGCAGCGAGAATGAAGATCAAAAAGAAATGAAACAGCCACAAAAGCACTATGCTTATGTAGCGTATGTAAGTTTTAAAGAATCCAAGAAGATATATACTTTTGGAACCAATGACGGAAGATTTGTGATTGGTGATAAAGTTGTAGTGGAAACGATTCGTGGATTTGAATTAGGTACGATTGTGAAACCTACCGAAGCATTTATTGCCAATGCGAATGGCTTTGAGATAAAACCAATTATTCGTAAGGCTACTGAGAAAGATATTAGTAATGCTGAGAATAATGTTGAAAAAGCAAAAGAAGCGATGAAAATCTGTGAAGAAAGCATAAAACGCTTAGGTTTAGATATGAACTTAATTGAAGCCGATTATACTTTGGATTGCAGTAAGATTATCTTTGTCTATGTCGCAGATGAACGCGTTGATTTCAGAGAACTATTGAAAGAATTAGCGGCTTTATTTAAATGTCGTATTGAATTACGTCAAATTGGTCCACGTAATAAATCTAAGATTATTGGGGGACTTGGAACATGTGGTATGGAAACATGTTGTTCACGTTTCTTAAATGATTTTGATGTGATATCAATTAATATGGCAAAGAATCAATTGCTAGCATTAAATGTTCAAAAGTTATCCGGTCAATGTGGAAAATTAATGTGTTGTCTTAAATATGAAGATGCACAATATAAACAATTACGAGAAGGCTTACCTAAAATGAATTCACAAATCGAATTTAAAGGTAAAAAATATCGCATTACGAGTATGAATGTTTTATTGAAACAAGTAAAATTAGAAAGTAAGGAAGAAGTTCAATTTTTATCTTTTGAAGAAGTATGGCCAGATATTGATTTTTCTAGCCGGTAGGTGAAATTATGATACGACAAAAAAGTTTTGAAGAAGCAGTCCCTACTTTATATTTAGTCGCAACCCCAATTGGGAATTTAGATGAAATGACACCAAGAGCAATTGAGATATTGAATACCGTTGATATTATAGCGGCAGAGGATACTCGTAATACCATTCATTTATTGACTCATTTCAATATAAAGAGTAAATTAGTTGCTCATCATATGCACAATGAAAAAGAAAGTGCGAAAGGTTTACTAAAATACTTAGAAGAAGGAAAATCGGTTGCTGTGGTAAGTGATGCTGGATATCCTTTAATATCAGATCCTGGACTTATGGTTACGCAATTAGTAATTGAGGCTGGTTATCATGTTGTTCCTATTTCAGGAGCGAATGCAATGTTAAATGCATTAGTTGCTTCTGGTTTAAGCGCCCAACCATTCTTATTTTATGGTTTTCTTAAGACAGCAATAAAAGATAAGACAAAAGAATTAATTGAATGTAAGAAATATCCACAAACGATTATTTTCTATGAAGCACCCCATCGACTTCGTAAGACATTAGAAGTTATGAATGAAGTTCTTGGAAATCGTAAGATGTGTTTAGCAAGAGAACTTACTAAAAAACATGAAGAATTCATTCGCGGAACGATATTAGAAATAATTGAAATCGCCGATGAATGTAAAGGTGAAATGGTTCTTGTGGTTGAAGGATGTAAAGAAGAAAAAGAAATGGCGATGCCGATGCCTTTGATTCATGAAAAAGTGAATTTCTACATAAGTGAAGGTTGTTCTACAAATGAGGCAATCAAACGAGTGGCAAAGGAACAAGGAATGTCTAAGAATGAAATATATCGTGATTATCATGATCAAAATATTCTAAATTAGAACTGAAATCAGTTCTTTTTTAATACAAATTTTGATTAAGTAAACAGTTAATCTTCAATGATTAGCTGTTTTAAATTAAAAAGCACTTCAATTGAAGTGCTCATTTATCAAATAATTTACGACGCAACGTAGCTTGAATAAATAATTCTTTTAAACCTTGTTCATCATTCGCAATCAACTTTTCTTTTAGATGATTTAATTCATGATCAAAGTCTTCAATTTCACGAATTAAATTATCTTTATTTAAAAAGAATAATTCGCTCCATAAATTCTCATTAATCTTTGCGATTCTAGTTAAATCACGAAATGAATCACCTGTATATTCAACTAAATGCGTATTATCATTGGTATTCATTAAAGAAACCGCAATGACATGGGTTAGTTGTGAAACAAAACCAATCATTTCATCGTGTTTTTCAGGTGATAAACAGGTAATGTGTTCAAATTCTAATAGATTGGCAAATTCATTAAGAAAGGTAATGGCCTTTTGGCTGTTTAAGGCAGTGGGAGTTATAATGAAATTCGCTATTTTAAAGATGGTATCATCGCTATAGGTAACTCCACTCACTTCTTTACCGGCCATTGGATGAGAACCGATGAATTCAACATCACTACGCAAACTATCTTGAATCTTATCAATAACATTCATCTTTACACCACTGACATCGGTTAATAAAATACCGGGTGTAAAGTAGGTCTGATAAGTAGCAATCCAATCGATCATGGTGTTAGGGTATAATCCGAAAATAATCACATCCGCATTTTGAATCAATTCAATATCAAAGGTTGATCCAGCTTCAATCATTTGATGGTTAAGCGCATAATCTATGCTCAATTGGTTGGTATCAATGGCACGAACGTGATAACCTTTTTTACTTAAGCCTAAAGCATAACTACCACCGATTAAGCCTAAGCCAACAATTAAAAACTTCGTTTTTTGATCAATCACTTATAATCTCCACCTTTCCACCAATTTTCTTAAAGTCTTCAAAAAAAGTTGGATATGATTTATTAATTGCTTCTACTCCAGTAATCGTACAAGGCTGTTTTAATAAAGTACTAGCAATTACTAGACTCATCACAATGCGATGATCTTTATGAGAAGAAAAGTTTACATCACCTTGATAGTTTGTATTTCCTTTAATAAATATATTACTATCATCACTATGGATATCCACCTTCAGTTTATGAAGTTCTTCTTCCATAGCTTGAATGCGATCACTTTCTTTTAAACGTAGCCGTTGAGCATTTTTAATATGCATCGTACCTTTTCCATACATACCAAGAACTGTAAGAATTGGACCAATATCAGGACAATTTTCAAGATCAATTGTTCCATTTATAAATTTAGTAGGATAAATATGATAACCATTTTCAATTTCATCAATATCGACTCCACCCCTTTTAAGAATGGAAAGAATCGCTTTATCACCTTGTAAAGAGTTATGATTTACTCCAGTAATCGTTAAATCATGATTGATTGTTGCCAAGACAGCAAAGAAAGCCAATTGAGAATAATCACCTTCGACCATAATATCCTTTGCATGATACTGTTGTTTACCAGGTATATAAATTGTATATTCATCCATAAATTCTATTCTAATTCCAAACTCTTTCAACATTTGAATTGTGAGTTTCACATAAGAAGAAGATTCAAAAGGTGGAAGGATATGAATATAAGAATCATCATCTAATAAGGGTAGGGTAAACAATAAACCAGAAATAAATTGCGATGAAATATTTCCATGAAGTTGATAATCGCCACTTTTAAGCTTTCCATTGATTATTATTTTATCCTTATCCTGTAGATAAGTTAAACCTTGTTTCTTAAATATTTCTTCATAAACATGTTGAGGTCGATCAAGTAAACGACCTTTTCCAGTAAAAGTAACTTGTTGTTGCGTTAAAGAAAAGATGGGAATAAAGAAACGTAAAGTAGAGCCAGATTCATGGGCAAAAATATCCATTTCTTTATCCTGTTTTAATTGTTTAATTCCATGGACAACAAGTGAGTGTTCAAAAGATTCAATTTTGGCTCCTAGTTTTTCCATTCCAGAAATAGTAGCAAGGATATCATCTGAATAATCAATATTATGAATGGTAGAAGTTCCCTTTGCCAAAGAAGCGCAAATAATCGCACGATGTGCCATGCTTTTTGATGGGGGAATATGAACATTTCCCTTTATCGATGAAGGAGTGAGGATAGCTTTCATTACATATCCCTCCCAATTACCTTAGCGATTGCTTTTCCTTTCGTAATCAAACTAGCGAATTTATCTGGTTTTAAAGACTGTGCACCATCACTCCATGCACATTCTGGGCATTCATGAACTTCAATGATTAAACCATCTGCACCAGCAGCAATCGCAGCAAGTGACATGGATTCAACTAGTTTATAGTTTCCAGTAGCATGAGATGGATCAATGATAATCGGTAAGTGAGTTTTTTCTTTAATGATTGGTACGACACTTAAATCCAATGTATTTCTTGTGTATTTTTCAAAGGTACGAATGCCTCGCTCACATAAAATAACATTGGGATTACCACCAGCCATAATATATTCAGCCGACATAATCCATTCTTCAATGGTATTAGCTAAACCACGTTTTAATAAAACCGGTTTTTTAGTTTTGCCAACCGCTTTTAATAAAGTAAAGTTTTGCATGTTACGAGCACCAATCTGAATTAAATCAACATGTTCCACAAATTCATCAAGTTGATCGGAATCCATAAGTTCAGAGACAATCGGTAATCCAGTTAGGTTTCTTGCGTTAACTAAACATTCAATGCCTTCACTTTCCATACCTTGAAATGCATAAGGGGAAGTTCTTGGTTTATAAGCACCACCTCTTAACATGACACCACCTGCTTTTTTTACGGCTTGGGCAATATCAAGCGTTGCTTGTTTTCCTTCTACACTACAAGGGCCACCAATTACGACAATTTTTTGATTACCGCCAATTTTTATTCCTCCAACATCAACAATCGTATCTTCAGGATGAAAAAGTCGATTTGCTTTTTTATAAGGAGCAGCAATTCTAGTAACATTACTTACACAGCGAATGGCACGAATGCGTTTTTCATCCACTTGCGTTGTATCCCCAATCAAACCTAAAATATGATAATCGCTTCCGACACTGTCATTAACTTGTAAACCACTTTGTTTAAAGTCATTGATCAGTTGATTGATTTCAGTTGGTGTCGCATTTTTATTTAATGTGATAATCATTTTATTTTCCTTTTATTAGATATCGCGGCCAATAACTTGGGCGATTTTTCTACCTTTCTCGATAACTGTTTTGAAGTTATCTGGTTTTAAACTTTGCATGCCATCACTCCAAGCACTTTCTGGACAATTATGTACTTCAATAATTAGTCCATCCGCACCAGCAGCAATTGCAGCTAGGGACATTGATTCTACTAATTCCCAATCACCAGTAGCATGGGAAGGATCAATAATAATTGGTAAATGGCTTTTCTTTTTAATGATTGGAACAACACTTAAATCTAATGTGTTTCTTGTATATTTCTCAAAGGTACGAATGCCTCGCTCACATAAAATGACGTTGGAATTTCCTCCTGCCATTATATATTCAGCGGACATTAACCATTCTTCAATGGTATTTGATAAGCCTCTTTTTAAGAGGATTGGTTTATCAATTTTTCCTAACGCTTTTAATAAATCAAAGTTCTGCATGTTACGAGCACCGACTTGAATTAAATCAACATTCTTAACGAATTCATCAATTTTGTCCACACTCATAATTTCAGAGACAATTGGTAATCCGGTAATTTCTCTTGCTTCCACCATCAAATCAATTCCTTTGGTGCCCATTCCTTGAAAGGCATAGGGAGAAGTTCTTGGTTTATAAGCGCCACCACGAAGCATGACACCACCTGCCGCTTTGACATCTTTTGCGATTTCGACGATTTGTTGTTCGCCTTCAATACTACAAGGTCCACCGATTACAACGATTTTTTCTTTCCCACCGACTTTGACACCGCCAACATTAACGATGGTATCTTCGGGATGAAACATTCGGTTTACTTTTTTATAAGGGGCAGCAACTCGAACAACATTTTCCACATGTTTGTTTGCTTCGATTATTTTCGTATCAATAATTGTCGTATCGCCAACAACGCCAAAGACATTATAGTTATCGCCATAGATTGCGGTAACGGATAAGCCTTTATTTTCAATGGTTTTAATTATTTTCTCAATTTCTTCTTTTGGTGCTTCTTTCTTCATTGTGATAATCATAAATCTTCCTCCTTTATATTAATGCTTTCGCATCCATTTCGTTGCATGATTAATTCTAATATTCCAATTGCGACCATACTATCAACAACAACTCTAGCTCGATGTATAATGGCTGGATCGTGTCTTCCTTCAATTTCTATCAACTCGTTTTTTAGTGTTTTTAGATTAATGGTTTCTTGTTGCTTATAAATAGAAGGGGTCGGTTTCACAACGGTTTTAATTAAGATTGGCATACCATTTGAAATACCACCGTTGATTCCTCCATTGTTATTTGTTTTAGTTTTAACGTTCCCATCATAATAGAAGGGATCATTTACTTCACTTCCAAAGTGTTGATGAAAGTCAAAGCCTAAGCCAAATTCAACACCCTTAACGGCTGGAATAGAAAATAATAAATGTGATAAGGTACTCTCAATTGAATCAAAGAATGGTTCACCAATTCCAGTTGGAACATGAACGATAGCAGTTTCCAATATACCACCTAAACTATCTTTAGCTTTTGCGGTTTCTTCAATTAAGGCAATCATTACTTTCTCTTTTGATTCATCTAATACCGCAAAGTCCTTATCATTCATTTCTCTTATTTCATTCAACAGAGTAGTTTCATGATCAGAAAAATCGCGGTCTTGTATATCTTTGATTGTTTTAATGTGACTTCCAATCTCAATGCCCATCGCACGTAATAGTTGTAAGGCAATGGCACCAGCCGCAACAATTGGTGCGGTTAGTCGTCCACTGAAATGCCCGCCACCTCGATAGTCTTGATAACCATGATACTTTTCGTTTGCGGTAAAATCGCTGTGGCCAGGTCTTACTCGATATTGTAATGCTTCATAATCACTACTTTTCATGGTTTGATTCTTAATTAAAATAGTTAAAGGAGATCCGGTTGTATGATCTTTAAAATAACCACTGATAAACTCAACTTGATCCATTTCATGGCGTTGAGTTGAAATTTTCCCTTTTGCTTTTCTTTTATCCATCTGTTTTAAAAGGAAATCCTGATTAATTTTAATACCAGCAGGTAAACCATCGATTACAATGCCGATTGCATCGCCATGACTTTCACCAAATAAGGTATAAGTAATTTGTTGTCCAAATGTATTTTTCATAAGTTTATCCTTTCAAATAAGTTTTTAATTCATCAAAACTCATTTCCTTAATTTGTGCTTTCCCAAGTTGGGAAACAACGACTACACTGATTGTTGAATTTGTTGCTTTCTTATCATTCTTAATGAATTCCCATAACTCATCTTTATTATAAGGTATATCCTTCTTAATTCCTAATCGATCATAAATCTTTTCAACGCGTATTTTAAGTGGTTCATTCTCAATAAAATATAACATTCCTAAAGCAACTGCTTCCCCATGAAGTAAATCATGAAGTCCATATAAAGTTTCTAAACCATGACCAATGGTATGACCAAAGTTTAATATTTTTCGTAAGTGTTGTTCCTTTTCATCTTGTTCCACAACACTTTTTTTAACTTGTAAGGAGCGTTCAATGATTGTTGTTAATTGCATATCAATGTTTTCTTCTTCAAAGCATTCAAATAATACAGGATCATAAATTAGACCAGCTTTTATTGCTTCGATTAAACCATTGATATAATGGCGATGAGGTAATGTCTTTAAAACAAGTGGATCAATTAAGACCATCTTTGGTTGATAGAAACAACCTAGAATATTCTTAACTTGATCTAAGTTTATGCCAACCTTACCACCGATACTAGAATCAATTTGGGAAAGGGTAGTTGTTGGAATGTTGACAAAATCAATACCACGCATATAGGTAGCCGCAACAAATCCAGCTAAATCACCAACAACACCTCCACCAATCGCAAGAATTAAGTCTTTGCGAGTGAATTGTTTTTCTAATAGAGTTTCACAGATCTTTTGATAGGTAGCTAAGGACTTACTACTTTCTCCTTGTTCAACGATATAAGTAAAACCTTTGGGGCATTGATTTAATGCATCATCAATATAAGTAGATGGAACTCCACAATCACTGATGATCATTACCTTTCGTTTCAAATTAAGATATTGATTAAGCGAAGATAAAACCCCTTCTTTTAGAATAATATCGTATTTTGTTGTCTCTAAATTTACTTGTAATTTCATGAATTAAGCTCCTTTCAATAAAAAAAGCACCAACATTTTCTGTTCTGTGCTTTGTGTGGCCCCGATATAAGCAAAAATAACCATATAATTCTTAAATGGTTTTATCGGGACTATCTAAAATAAAAATAATATGAATGACGGCAAATTTTTCGCATGATGATCACTCCAATTTCGTATATCATAAACCAATATGAAAGAAAATGCAAGGATTTTACTGAAAATTACTTGCAGAGGCTTAAATGAATTTTACTGATTTTGCACTTGCTATATAAGGATAAGTCTTGTAAAATAAAAGTGTAATTAATTTTACTTGTATAACAGTCAAAATATGGTTGACAAGTTTCTACCCGCTTACCGTAAATAAGCGGACTACAGGTTGATTTTTATTGTTTTCATCATGATGAAAGCGTGAAAGTTTGCTTGTCGCATTCATTTGCGCTTTTTTTATTTTTATGGGAGGCATTAGAATGTTAAATTACCGAGGTAACATTACAAATCAATTACAATCAAATCGTTTTTTTGCTACATATTGAGAAGAATATCACAATATGTTTTTTTAATTAAGGAGGATGCTAGAATGGTACAAGTCAGTGTTATTATGGGAAGTAAGTCAGATTTGACAACAATGTTAAACACCGTCGACATGTTAAAGGAATTTGGGGTTAGCTATGAAGTGAAAGTAATTTCAGCTCATCGAACACCACATGCGATGGTTGCTTATGCTGATGAAGCTAAGGCTCGTGGTATCCAGGTTATTATTGCCGGAGCTGGAGGCGCAGCTCATTTACCAGGCATGGTAGCAGCAATGACATCAATACCAGTTATTGGTGTACCAGTTCAATCCAAAGCATTGAGTGGCTTAGACTCTTTGTTATCAATCGTTCAAATGCCAGGAGGCATTCCGGTCGCAACCGTTGCGATTGGTAATTCAGGGGCAAAGAATGCAGGTATCTTAGCAGCTCAAATTGTTGGATTGCATGATGCTAAAGTCCAAGAAAAAGTTGAAAGATTTCGTAAAGAACAAACCCAAGCAGTGCTTGACGATGCACTAATCGAAACATGCGAGTAGGAATTATTGGTGGTGGTCAATTAGGTATGTATCTAGTTGATGCAGCTCACTGCCTAAATCATACAACGATTGTTTTAGATCCTAGTTTAGATGGACCAGCTACTCAGAATAGTGATGAATATATATGTGGAGATTATGATGATCCTGCTTGCTTAAAACAATTGGCAATGAAGAGTGATGTGATCACTTATGAATTTGAAAATGTGAAAGCAAGTGTCATTGATTATTTAACGGATAATTTTGATGTGTTAATACCACAGGGAAAGAATCCTTTGTTAATCTCACAACATCGCATTCGTGAAAAACGTAGTTTAAATCAAGTTGGTATTAAAACAGCGGAATTTTCTGAAATATTAAATAAAGACGATTTAGAGAAATTAAAACAAGAAAGAAAGTATCCTTATATTATAAAGACATGCAGTGGTGGTTATGATGGTAAAGGGCAATGGATGATTCAATCCGATGAAGATTTTGAAGGCTTTAAACAAGATTATCAAGAATCGATTGAATATATTAAAGAAGCAATGGTTGATTTTGCTTGTGAAATATCAATTATTGCGATTCGTAATGCAGAAGGTAAGATTGTTACGTATGATGCGATTGAAAATATTCATCAAAATGGAATTCTTCATTTATCTATATCACCAGCTCGTATCGATGAAAAAATCCAAAGTAAAGCTAAACAAGTTGCTAGTGATATGATGGAAAAACTAGATTTTATTGGGATTGTGGCAGTTGAAATGTTTGTTGGGAAAGATGGTAATATTTATGTGAATGAAATTGCTCCTCGCCCTCACAATAGTGGACACTTAACAATGGATAGTTATACACCATCTCAATATGAAAATGCGATCGCCGCAATTACCAGTGGAGCTATTATAGAACCACATAGAAATAGTGACAGTGTTATGGTTAATATTCTTGGTCAACATTTAGATCAGGTGATGAAGCATTCATTACCTGAACATGCGAAATTATATTTATATGGGAAAAAAGAAAGTAAAGTGAATCGTAAAATGGGACATATTACTTTTACGGGTAAAGGGCTAGAAGAAATGATTCAGGAAGCGAAAGCTGCACTTAAATAGGAGGATACTTTTCATGAATAAGAGAATTTACGTCACAAAAAAAGAAGCTTATCAAATTGAAGCAAATGATTTATATCAAGATATGGTAGAAAATTTAGGTTTAAAAGGCTTAAAAAGTGTACGCTTATATAATATATATGACATTTTTAATTGCGACATGGATGATGTGGAATTATTAAAACGTCATGTTTGTAGTGAACCGGTAACGGATGAAGTAAAGGATAACCTTGATTTGAGTGGTTGCACTTATATTGCATTTGAGAATATTAGTGGTCAATATGATCAAAGAGCAGATAGTGCACAACATTGTTTGATGTTATTAAACAACAAACAAGACGTTGTGATTAAAAGTGGTAAAATTGTAATCTTAGAGGGTAGTGTTTCAAGTCTTGAAGTAGAAGCTATTAAAAAATATTTAATTAATCCAGTTGAAATGTGTGAAAAGGATTTAAGTAAATTAGAATACAATGAAGAAGTTGATATTGAACCAGTTGAACTAGTTGATGGTTTTAGAGAATGGAAGGAACAAACAATTGAAACATATCGAAATGATCAAGGCTTAGCAATGAGTTTTGATGATTTAATGCATATTCAAAAATACTATAAGGATGAAGAACAAAGAGATCCAACGATTACTGAAATCAAAGTCTTGGATACTTATTGGAGTGATCATTGTCGTCATACTACCTTTGAAACAATTCTTAAAAAGGTAACAATTGAAAAAGGCAAACTACAAAGTCAAATTCAAAAGGCTTATGATCAATACATATCATTACGAAGTGAAGTAC
This sequence comes from Erysipelotrichaceae bacterium, assembly GCA_036642795.1. Classification (GTDB taxonomy): domain Bacteria; phylum Bacillota_I; class Bacilli_A; order Erysipelotrichales; family Erysipelotrichaceae; genus JAVXTH01. Next base: position 19,160 of record JAVXTH010000006.1, on the reverse strand, counting down.
ATAACAATCGTAAAGCAATGACCCTTATGGATATGGCAACCATTGCAGGTAAACATTTGCGTAAGAATGGTTACTTAGATAATTTAGAAGTAAGTGAAGAAATAAACGCTTGTAGTATTGAGATTGAAGTAGATGTGAATGGGACAAAGGAACCTTGGTTGTTGATGTTTAAAAATGAGACACATAATCATCCAACTGAAATTGAACCATTTGGTGGTGCTAGTACCTGCATCGGTGGAGCAATACGTGATCCACTATCCGGTCGTAGTTATGTTTATCAAGCAATGCGCGTAAGTGGTGCTGGTGATATAACAAAAGAAATTAAAGATACTTTACCAAATAAATTACCACAACGAGTTATTTCAAAACGTGCCGCTCATGGTTATTCTTCCTATGGTAATCAAATTGGACTAGCAACAACATTTGTGAAAGAGATTTACCATGAAGGTTATGTTGCGAAACGAATGGAAGTAGGAGCGGTTGTTGGTGCTGCACCGAAAGCATGGGTAAAAAGAGAAGAACCACTTGCCGGTGATATTGTAATCTTACTTGGTGGAGCTACGGGTCGTGATGGAATTGGTGGAGCTACTGGTTCAAGTAAAGAACACAATGAAACATCGCTTACAAAATGCTCGAGTGAAGTACAAAAAGGTAATGCGCCAATGGAACGTCGTTTACAACGTTTATTCCGTAATCCAGAAGTAACGCAATTAATTAAACGAAGCAATGATTTCGGAGCTGGTGGAGTTAGTGTTGCGATTGGTGAATTAGCTCGAGGTATTGATATTGATTTAGATGTTGTTCCAGTAAAATATGCAGGTTTAAATGGAACTGAATTAGCAATCAGTGAATCTCAAGAACGAATGGCTGTCGTAATTGAAGCTAAAGACTTTGAGAAATTTAAAAACTTAGCATTTAAAGAAAACCTTGATGCGACAAAAGTTGCTGAAGTCAGTGATAACAATCGTTTGGTTATGAAATTCAAAGGTCAAACAATCGTTGATATCTCAAGAGATTTCTTAGATACAAACGGAGTTGCGCAAAGCCAAGATGTTGTCATTCAAAGTGAATTTGATGCGGCAGATCCTTTCTTAAATAAAACATATCAAAATAATAAAGAAACTTTCTTGAATAATCTTAAAACAGCCAATGTTGCTTCACAAAAAGGTTTAGTTGAAATGTTTGATTCAACGATTGGTAAATCAACGGTATTAATGCCTTATGGTGGTAAATATCAATTGAGTGAAAGTGAAGGCTCTGTTCAAAAACTTCCCGTGGTAGGTTTTACCAATACATGTAGTGCTATGAGTTATGGATATAATGTTGATATCGCTTGTTATTCTCCGTATCTTGCAGGTAGTTATAGTGTAGTCGAAGCACTAGCACGATTAAGTGCGATGGGAATTGATTATAAGCAAGCACGATTAAGCTGCCAAGAATATTTTGAACGTTTACATAAAGATGAAACGCGTTGGGGTAAACCAATGCAAGCATTATTAGGTGTAATTGAAGCTCAAGAAGCATTTAAAACGGCTGCGATTGGTGGTAAAGATTCAATGAGTGGAACGTATAAAGATATTAGTGTTCCACCTACTATAATTACATTTGCCGTTGCACCAGGAGAAGTTGATCATGTTATTTCAACGGAATTCAAAGAAGAAAATCATTATGTTTATTTATTAAAACATCATCTTAAAGAAAATCATTGTGCAAACTATGATGAATTAAATGCTAACTTTACATCTCTTTATCAAAATATCGTCGATCAAAAAGTAGTAGCTGCTTCAACGATAAAAGTTGGTGGTATAAGTGAAGCAATTGCCAAAATGTGTTTTGGTAATAAAATTGGTGTTCAACTTACAACCGATGAAAATTTATATGATTTAATGATTGGTTCAATTATCCTTGAATCAAAAGTTGAATTAAACGATGCTAACTATATATTATTAGGTAAAACATCAGCCACACCAACCATTACAATCAATCAAGTAACAATAACGATGGATGAAGCAATTAATGCTTGGATGTCACGTTATGAAAAATTATATCCAACGATGAGTGATCATGATGGAGTGGTGATTAAAACCCCAATTTATAATAGTAATATTAAATTACATAGTAAAAAGACATTCGATAAACCGAAAGTAATCATCCCAGTATTTCCAGGAACCAATTGTGAATACGATACAAAGGAACAATTTGTAAGAGCTGGTGGTGAAGTAGAGATTTATGTATTTAATAATTTAAATGTAGAAAGTATTCAACGTTCTTTGAAAGAATTAAGTGAAAAAATTGCCTCTGCTCAAATTCTAGCACTTGTAGGAGGTTTCTCAAGTGGAGATGAACCAGATGGAAGCGGTAAGTTCATCGCAAATGTCTTATCAAATGAATTAGTCAATCATGCAGTTCAAACATTACTTGCCAATGATGGATTAATATTAGGTATTTGTAATGGATTCCAAGCATTGATTAAATCAGGTTTATTACCTTATGGAGATATATCTAAATTGAATGAAACATCGCCTACTTTATTTAGAAATAATATCAATCGCCACGTTTCAAGAATTGCGAAAACACGCATCACTTCAAATAAATCACCATGGTTAATGAATATGAAACCGCAAGAAACACATAACATTGCGTTCTCTCATGGTGAAGGAAAATTTGTAATTGATGAAAGAAGCGCAAAGCTTTTATTTGAAAATGGTCAAATCGCAACTCAATATACGAACTTAGATGGTGAAGTTAGTATGAATGGTAATTACAACATCAATGGTTCAAGTTATGCGATTGAAGGTATCACTTCTGCGGATGGAAGAATATTTGGAAAGATGGGCCATAGTGAACGTTATGAAGAAGGTCTATTTAAAAATATTGATGGAAATAAAGTACAAAACATCTTCCAAAACGGTATCAATTATTTTCTTAAATAGAGGAGAAGGCAAATGAAAATGTTATATGAAGGAAAAGCAAAACAAGTGTTTGAAACCGAAAAAAATGATGAAATATTGATACACTATAAAGATGATGCAACTGCTTTTAATGGTTTAAAGAAAGATTCAATTAAGAATAAAGGAATTATGAATAATAAGATTACGACTTTGATTTATGAATATTTAGTTTCTAAAAATATTCCAACTCATTATCTTGAAACAATTAATGAGCGTGATCAAAGATGTATCAAAGTTAACATTATTCCATTAGAAGTAATTGTAAGAAATAAAATTGCTGGTTCATGTGCAAAACATTTGGGATTAGAAGAAGGAATAAAACCAGATGAAATAATTATTGAAATTTGTTATAAAAAAGATGAACTTGGTGATCCAATGATTAATGATAGCCATGCGATTGCTTTGAAACTTGTAACACGAGAAGAATTAGATACAATTTATTGCCTAACGAAAAGAATTAATACTGCGTTAATTGAATTATTTAATGAAATTGGAATTGATTTAATTGATTTCAAAATTGAATTTGGGAAAGACAAAAATGGAACCATTTTATTAGCCGATGAAATATCTCCAGATACATGTCGTTTATGGGATAGCAAAACTCAAGAAAAGTTGGATAAAGATCGTTTCCGTAGAGATCTTGGGAAAGTGGAAGAAGCTTACCTCGAAATACTACAGCGATTAGAAAAAAGGGAGCGTAATTAGATGATAAATATAGAAGATTTTGTATTAGAGAATGAATACTTTCTAAGTGGCAAAGTAAATGAAGAATGTGGAGTATTTGGTGTATACAACATTGCCGATCAAGCGGCAGCATCGCTTTCTTATTTCGGTTTACATGCCCTACAGCACCGTGGTCAAGAAGCAGCCGGTATTGCTACGAGTGATAATGAACATATCGAATGTTATAAAGGCAAAGGCTTATTAACAGAAATATTTAATAATCAAATTATTGATGACTTAGGTGGAAAACATTCAATTGGTCATGTGCGTTATTCAACGGCAGGTGGCAATGAAATTGAAAACGTTCAACCGATTATGGTTCGTGCTCATATGGGTAGTTTTGCGGTTGTTCACAATGGTAATATTGTGAATGCGAAAGAAATTAAAATCAAATTAGAAAAAGAAGGAAGTATCTTTCAAGGTAGTTCAGATTCAGAAATTATCGCTCATTTAATTCAAAAAGAAAGTGGATCTTTTGTGGAAAAGATTATGAAAGCAGCAAATCATTTAGAAGGCGCTTTCGCATTCATTATTATGACAAAAGATTGCATGTATGGTATTCGTGATAAAAATGGTTTACGTCCCTTATCGATTGGTTCTTTAGATGATGGCTATTGTATGAGTTCTGAAACTTGTGCGATGGATATTGTCAATGCGAAATTCATGAAGGATATTCAACCCGGTGAAGTAGTTAGAATTGCTGCCGATGGCATTAAATATTTTCATTATACGGATAAGATTCAAAATAAAATGTGTGCAATGGAATATATTTATTTCTCTCGTCCGGATTCTAATATTGAAGGAATTAATGTCCATACCGCTCGACGTATTTCAGGTCAGGTATTAGCACAAGAAGATGGTGACAGTATCCAAGCAGATATCGTTGTCGGAGTTCCGGATTCTTCGCTTTCCGCAGCGATTGGTTATTCAGAGAAAAGTGGTTTACCATATGAAATTGGTTTGATAAAGAATCGTTACGTAGGTCGTACTTTTATTCAACCAACCCAAAAGCAAAGAGAACGTGGAGTACGAATGAAGTTGTCAGCGGTCACAAGTATCGTTAAAGGGAAACGCATTATTATGGTGGATGATTCAATTGTTCGAGGTACGACATCGAAGCGAATTGTTCAATTATTAAAAGAAGCAGGAGCTTTAGAAGTCCATGTAAGAATTGGTTCACCAGCGATAACTCATCCATGTTTCTATGGTGTTGATACTTCTACTTATGATGAATTAATATCTTCAAGATTAAACGTTGAAGAATTACGTAAATTCATTGGTGCCGATTCATTAAAATTCTTATCAATTGAATCGATGTCAAAAGCATTCAATACAAAAGATTTATGTGTTTCATGTTTCAGTGGTCAATATCCAACAAATTTATTCTCATTAGCGAAAATCTTGAAAAGGGAGGATTAATCATGAGTGAAATTAGTAAGTCAAATCTTTATCGAGAAGCAGGCGTTGATTTGCAAGCTGGATATGAATCCGTTCGCTTAATCAAATCACATGTAGCAAGAACAAAAATCAAAGGAGCTATCGATTCAATTGGTGCTTTTGGTGGTACTTTTGATATTTCAGCATTAGGTTATAAGGAACCGGTATTAGTAAGTGGAACCGATGGAGTCGGAACGAAATTAATGCTCGCTTTTGAAATGGACCGACATGATACAATTGGTATTGATGCAGTTGCCATGTGTGTGAATGATGTTTTAGCGCAAGGAGCAGCACCAATTTTCTTCTTAGATTATCTTGCGGTTGGAAAGAATGTTCCAACTCGTATTGAACAACTTGTAAAAGGGGTAGCCGATGGTTGTGTTGAAAGTGAATGTGCTCTAATTGGTGGCGAAACAGCTGAGATGCCAGATATGTATGATGAAAATCATTATGATATTGCTGGTTTCTGTGTTGGTATTGTTGAGAAAAGTAAATTTATCGATGGTTCTAAAGTAGCTGTTGGTGATACTTTGATTGGTTTACCAAGTACTGGTTGCCATTCAAATGGTTTCTCTTTGGTTCGTAAAATATTATTAAAAGATGGTGGTATGAATCTTCATCAAAAAGTAGATGAATTAGGGAAAACACTTGGCGAAGAATTGTTAACGCCTACAAAATTATATGTGAAAGCGATGAAACACTTATTTGATAAAGTCGATATTCACGGAGCTTGTAACATCACTGGTGGTGGTTTCTATGAAAACGTGCCAAGAATGTTAAAAGAAGGCCAAGGTGTTAAAATTGATACCAGTGCCTATCCTCATTTACCAATTTTTGATCTTATGCAAAAGGTTGGTAAAGTTGAAAACAAAGAAATGTTTAATGTATTTAATATGGGAATTGGCTTTGTCTTAGCTGTTGATAGCAAAGAAGCTCAAAAAACCATTGAAGCGCTTGCTCAAATAAATGAAAAAGCATATGTAATTGGTGAAGTTACAAGCTCAGGTAGTGTTGATCTAAAATGGTAAGAATTGCCATCTTCGCAAGTGGAAGTGGTACAAACTTTGAGAATATTGTTCATCACATCGAGGATGGAAATATTCCTCAAGCAGAATGTACGACCTTAATTTGTGATAATCACAAAGCGTTTGCCATCGATCGAGCAAAACGTCTTGGCATACCTTGTAATGTGATAAACTTTAAAGATTATCCAAACAAGCAAGCTTATGAAGCCGCGATTCTAAAGGTGCTTGAAGCTTGTAAGATTGATTTAATTGTCTTAGCAGGTTATATGAGAATCATTTCACCATTATTATTAAGTGCTTATAAACATCGAATTATTAATTTACATCCTGCTTATTTACCACAATTTCCAGGAAAACAAAGTATCAAAGATGCTTATGATGCGAAAGTTGAGACAACCGGGGTTACCGTTCATTATATTGATGAAGGCATTGATACAGGAGAGATTATTCACCAAGAAAAAATTCAGATTGATCCTACATGGTCATTAGAAACCTTAGAAGAACATGTCCATGCACTAGAATATAAAATGTTTCCTGAAGTTATTAAAAAAGTATGTAAACTTATTGAGGAGGAATTATCATGAAAAGAGCATTAGTTAGTGTCTCAGACAAATCGAATTTAGTAGAATTTGTTAGTGAATTAGTTTCACTTGGTTACGAAATTATATCTACAGGAGGAACAAAAAAGGCATTAGAAGCAGCCGGTATTCAAACGATTGGGATATCACAAATTACGGGTTTCCCAGAAATTATGGATGGACGAGTTAAAACCTTACATCCTAATGTACATGGTGCCTTATTATGTGTTAGGGATAATCCTGAACATGTGAAACAACTACATGATTTAAATATTGATTACATTGATTTGGTTTGTGTTAATTTATACCCATTTAAAGCAACCGTCTTAAAAGAAGGGGTAAGCCATGAAACAATCATTGAGAATATTGATATTGGTGGACCTAGTATGTTAAGAAGTGCTTCAAAGAATTATCAAAGTATTCCAGTTATTTGTGACCCAGAGGATTATGTTAAGATTATTGAAGAATTAAAAACAAATGGGGAAACAAGTCTTTCCACAAGAGAATATTTAGCCGCTAAAGTATTTCGTTTAACGGCAAGTTATGATGCGATGATCGCAGATTATTTGACAAAACGAACAGGTGAAAAATATCCTGAGAAACTTACTATTACATATGATAAAGTTCAAGATTTACGTTATGGAGAAAATCCTCATCAAAGTGCAGCTTTCTATAAGAATATGAATCCTAAATATTCATTAGCAAATGCTCTTCAATTACATGGGAAAGAATTATCTTATAACAATATTCAAGATGGCAATGCTGCCATTGAAATCTTAAAAGATTATGCAGGACAACCAACTGCTGTTGGTTTAAAACATATGAATCCATGTGGAATTGGAACCGGTACTACCATTGAAGAAGCGTGGGAAAAATGTTTTGATGCAGATCCAGTTTCAATCTTTGGTGGTATCATTGCCTTTAATGAACCAGTGAGTATGAAAATCGCAGAAAAGCTTTCAACGATGTTCTTAGAGATTATTATTGCTCCTGATTATGAAAAAGATGCTTTAGAATTATTAATGAAAAAGAAAAATATTCGCTTATTAAAACTTGATACAAACTTATCTGTAAATGCGAAATATAAAGTAACGAACGTTAACGATGGTTTATTAATTCAAGATGTTGACGCTAAGATGGTAAAAGAAGAAGAATTAACTTGTGTGACAAAGCGTAAGCCAACAAAAGAAGAAATCGATCAATTGATGTTTGCTTGGAAAGCGGTCAAACATGTGAAATCAAATGCCATTGTTTTAGTTAAGAATAATATGACAATTGGTGTTGGTGCAGGTCAGATGAATCGGGTCGGTGCCGCTAAAATAGCGATTGAACAGGCTGGAGAAAAAGCAAAAGGTTCGGTGATGTCATCGGATGCTTATTTCCCAATGAGTGATACTTGTGAAGAAGCAATTAAAGCGGGTGTTACAGCTATTATTCAACCAGGTGGATCGATTCATGATCAAGATAGCATTGATGTATGTGATGCTCATAATATCGCAATGGTATATACTGGAATTCGTCATTTCAAACATTAAACAAAGAAAAGCGGCAATCCTAATTAGACTAACTAATTTGATTACCGCTTTTTATTATCGATGATAAAGCTTTTTGGTTTGATATTGTGGTTCACATGTTAAATTCATATGTAATTTACGATATACATTTTTATCTACTTCCGATAAGATTACCGAACTATGGGCTTCACAATCTTTTAATTTAGATAACTGTTGAAGAGCTAAATGAGATAAAGGATTGGTTGTCGCACTAATAGATAAAGCGATTAATACCTCATCACTGTGAAGACGAGGATTGTTATTACCAAGTGATTCCGTCTTTAATTTTTGAATTGGCTCAATGATACTTGGGGAAATCAAAGGAATATCATCGTTGATGTTACCTAATACTTTAAGCGCATTTAATAAAGCGGCAGCACTTGCTCCAAGCAAAGGACTTGTTTTACCGGTAACAATATAGCCATTGCATAATTCAATCGCAACCGCAGGGGAACCTGTAAGTTCAGCCTTATTATTTGCGCGTTCAACGCATCTTCGCTCATCAATGGATGTATTGGCTTGGGACATAACAATTTCAATTTTCTCGATTGTTTGTTCTCCAATTGCACCAATTTTATAATCAACTTGAGCTTGGAAATAGCGACGAATGATTTCATCACGACTAGCACGAATGGCAACTTCATCATTCACAATGCACTTACCAGCCATATTAACACCCATATCGGTCGGTGATTTATAAGGACTGCTACCTAAGATACGTTCAAACATAGTATTTAATACAGGGAATATTTCCACATCACGGTTATAATTTACAGCTGCTTCACCATAAGCTTCTAAGTGAAAGGGATCAATCATGTTGATGTCATTTAAATCCGCAGTCGCTGCTTCATAAGCAAGGTTAACCGGATGTTTTAAAGGCAGGTTCCAAATCGGAAAGGTTTCAAACTTCGCATAGCCAGCTTTGATACCACGTTTATGTTCATGGTAAAGCTGAGATAAGCAAGTAGCCATTTTTCCACTACCAGGACCAGGTGCTGTTACGACAACCAAAGGCTTAGTCGTTTCAATAAATTCATTCTTACCGTATCCTTCATCGGAAACAATCAGCGGAATGTTATTAGGATAACCATTAATCGTATAATGTAAGGCAACTTTAATTCCTAAGTTTTCTAACAAATGCTTAAAGGTATCGGCAGCACTTTGATTGTTATATTGGGCAATGACCACACTACCAACATATAAACCAACACCACGAAAAGCATCAATTAATCTTAAAACTTCCACATCATAAGAAATACCTAAATCACTTCTTACTTTGTTCTTTTCAATATCACTACAGTTGATTACAATAATAATTTCAACTTGTTCTTTTAAAGTTAATAACATCTTTAATTTACTATCGGGTAAAAATCCGGGTAAAACACGAGAAGCATGGTGATCATCAAATAGTTTACCACCAAATTCTAAGTATAGTTTGTTGTCAAAAGATGAAATGCGTTTACGAATCTGTTCGGATTGTAGCTTTAAATACAAATCATTGTCAAATGCTTTTTCTTTCATGTCTTTCCCTCCAAGCGTAAGCAAACTCTTTTGTAATTATACCAGATACGAGAGGATTATAGTTATAAATTAGTTAAAAATTAAAATAATTTTTATAAAAAATAGTAAAGACATTTAAGATTGCGTAATTTTTCGAATAAAGTGATAATAATGTACGAAAATACACAAAAATTTGTATAGGTATGGTAAAATGCATATAGATAAATTTTATTGATGTGGATAAATAATTGTGGTTATATTTCAATAAATGAATTATAATACATGAGCATTAAAGGAAGATATTAAAAATCATAAAATTGGAAGGAGATTTTCAAATGAGTGAAGTTATAAAAATTGAAGGTGGCCATAAATTAAATGGTACCGTTAAAATATCAGGATCAAAAAATGCAACGGTAGCATTGATACCAGCAGCTATCCTTGCGAATGGTCCAGTAACGATTTGTGGTGTTCCGGATATATCCGATGTTGCATCACTTGCTGTATTACTTCGTGATTTAGGCGTTGAAGTTATTTTTAAAGCACACGATCATATTATAATTGATCCAACTCATATGAAAAACAAACCAATGACTCAAGATGCGGTTAGTAAACTAAGAGCTTCTTACTATTTTATGGGAGCTTTATTAGGAAAATACGGCTATGTGGAAATGAAAATGCCTGGTGGTTGTTATCTAGGTCCGCGTCCCATCGATTTACATCTAAAAGGATTTGAAGCATTAGGTGCAAAGGTTACTTATGATCATGGTTCTTATATTATTGAAGCGAAAGAATTAATTGGTAATAAAGTATTCTTAGATATTTCAAGTGTAGGAGCTACGTTGAATATTATGATGGCAGCTGTTTATGCAAAAGGTAGAACAACGATAGAGAATGCTGCTAAGGAACCAGAAATTATTGATGTAGCGACTTTATTAAATAAAATGGGTGCTAGAATTCGTGGTGTTGGTACCAACGTAATAACGATTGATGGAGTAGATCACTTAGGTGGATGTTTCCATGAGATTATTCCAGATCGTATTGAAGCAGCAACTTATATTGTATTAGCGGCAACAGCAGCGCAAGAAGTAACGATTGAGAATATTATTCCTCAACATTTAGAGTCTTTGTTAAGTAAACTACAAGAAATAGGAATTGACTTAGAAATTGATATTGATAAAGTAACGGTGAGAAGGAAAGATAATGTGTTGGTCGCAACGGATATAAAGACCCTTCCATATCCAGGCTTTGCTACCGATATTCAACAACCACTGACGGCTTTATTAACACAGGCAAGTGGACAATCGATTATTACCGAAACCATTTATACGGAACGTTTTAAACATTGCCAAGAATTAAATAAAATGGGAGCGAATATTGCCGTTATGACACCGAGTGCAATGATCAACGGACCAACTAAATTATCAGGAGCCCAAGTTGTTGCGACGGATTTAAGATGTGGAGCATGTTTAGTAATTGCTGGCCTAATTGCAGATGGTGTTACTGAAATTCATGAAATATATCATATTGATCGAGGTTATGAAAACCTAGATGGTAAGTTGAGTGAATTAGGCGCTAAAATATGGCGAGAAGAAGTACAAGATTAAAATCTAAAGAAACGATGATTGACAGGCATTATTTATAGTGATATAGTTTAAAAAACCTTAGATGAAGAGATAAAACAAATCACGCGCTTATAGAAAGTTTAGGAAGATGGAAACTAAACAGAAATGCGAACTTGTAAATGGACTTTGGAGGGCTTTAGTGAAATGAGCAATCATAGTAGCTAAGACGTGTGTTCGCGTTAAGAACTAGAGATGTGTTGGCATCTTGAAATGAGTGGATGTTTTTTAAAACATCAAAACAGGTGGTACCGCAGGTGTAAATATAAACACTTGTCCTGAGAAGTAATTCTTTTGGACAAGTGTTTTTTTGTATAGAGGAGGTGGTCTTGTGATCCAAGTAATCACGTATTTATGGCGAAACAAGCCAGTTCAAACAAAGACAATTTTAAACAATCAAAAGGAGGAATTTTAAAATGAAAATTAAATCAATCGGATGTGCACTCTTATGTGCATTGATATTATGTGGATGTGGAAGTGAATCAAAAGAAGATGCAAAATATAAAATTGGGGTAGCTCAAATTGTTGAACATAGTTCTTTAAATACAATTCGGGATAGTTTTAAGAAGCAAATGAAGAAATTAGGTTATGATAAATCGGCAGCGATTGAATATAAAGATGCAGGGAATGATCAATCTACTTTGAATTCCATTATGCAGAATTTTGATGGAAATAAAATGGATGTCATTGTTGCGATTGCAACACCAACTGCCCAAGCAGCTGCTAATTATCGTAAACATATGCCAATCGTATTTTCGGCAGTATCCGATCCGGTAGGTGCAGGATTAGTGGAAGATATGAATCAGCCAAATTTAAATATAACGGGAACCAGTGATGAAATTCAAGTGGATCAAATATTATCCTTAGCTTTACAACTAAATGAAACGACGAAAACAATCGGTTTTATCTATAATAGTTCAGAAGCTAATTCAATTTCTAATCTAGAAAAAGCAAAGAAGTTTTGTAAGGAACATAATTTAGAAATAAATGCTTCACCAATTACAAGTAGTAGTGAAGTAAAACAAGCTGCTGATATTTTAGTAAGCAAATGTGATATTATATTTGCGCCAAATGATAATACAATCGCTACGGCAATGCCTTCCCTTGCGAAAGTATGTAAAGATGCAAAGATTCCTTTATATACAGGTGCTGATTCAATGGTTCAAGATGGTGGCTTTGCAAGTGTTGGAATTGATTATAAGAAACTTGGCAAAGAAACAGCAAATATGGTGGATCAAATATTAAAAGGCAAAGAGGTTAAAGATATTCCAGTAAAAGTCTTTAAAGAGGATTTAAATATTTATATTAATAAAGAAGTATTGAAAGCATTAAATATTAAATTACCTGAATCAATTTTAAATAATAAGAACTTAGTTATGATGGGTAAATAAAATGAGTGTAGCGATTATTAGTGGAGCAATTGAATTAGGTTTAATCTATGCCATTATGTCACTTGGTATTTATGTTTCCTTTCGAGTATTAAACATTCCTGATTTAAGTGTCGATGGAAGCTTTACCTTAGGCTGTTGTGTGAGTGCTGTATTTTGTATGAATGCCCAACCGGTTTTAGGAATTCTATGTGCATGTCTTGCAGGAGCTGTATCGGGACTTTTAACGGGCTTCTTGCATACGAAATTAAAGATTCAAGCTATTCTTGCGGGAATCTTAACGATGACTGCCCTTTATTCAATCAATCTTAGAATTATGGATGGGAAACCAAATTTACCGCTTGCGCAATATGAAACGATCTTTACTAATATAATGGATACACCTTATATGAGTTTATTATTGATTGCGATTTTGGTATTCATTACCTTTCTTTCTTTATATTTATTTATGATTACTTCGCTTGGTTTAAGCATTCGTGCAACCGGTGATAATGAAGCAATGGTTAAGAGTAGCTCAATTAACACCGATGCTATGAAAATGATTGGCTTAGCACTGGCAAATGCTTTGGTTGCCTTATCCGGAGGAATCCTTGCGCAATATCAACAATTTGCGGATGTATCAGGTGGAATTGGAATGATGGTAATTGGTCTTGCTTCCATTATTATAGGAGAAGCAATCTTTAAAAAGCGGAGTTTAAAAGTTTCTCTGCTTTCCACTATCTTTGGTTCTATTATTTATCGAACGCTTTTAACCCTTGCCTTAATGACTTGGTTATCACCGAGTGATCTAAAATTATTCTCGGCTATTTTAGTTGTTATTGCTATTTCATTACCAAGTGTAAAAGAAACCTATCAAAAAGTGAGGAAATATCATGCTTAAACTAGATAAGATAAAAGTGACGTTTCATAAAAATACACCAGATGAGCGAGATGCACTAAAAGCTGTTTCCCTTACTTTAGAAGATGGGGATTTTGTGAGTGTATTAGGAACGAATGGAGCAGGTAAAAGTACCTTACTTCATGCGATATGTGGAGAAGTAGAAATAACGAGTGGGAAAATATTACTCGATGATATCGATATTACTTATATGGATGAACATAAACGTTCTCGTTATATTGGTACTTTATTTCAAGACCCAATGAAGGGAAGTGCTCCACATTTAACGATTGAAGAGAACTTGGCCTTAGCTTATTGTCATAATAAGTATTCTATTTTTAAAAAAGGAATATCAAAGAAAGATCATGATTTCTTTTACGAATGTTTAAAACAATTGAATTTAGGTTTGGAAGAAAGAATGCAAACTCAAGTTGGTTTATTATCGGGTGGTCAAAGACAGGCACTAACTTTATTGATGGCAACGATAACTCCTCCCAAACTATTAATGTTGGATGAACACACCGCTGCATTAGATCCTAAGACAGCGATGCAAGTGATGAAGTTAACGGATACGATTATTAAAAGAAGTAAAATCACAACAATGATGATTACTCATAATTTAAAACAAGCGTTAGCTTATGGGAATAAAACAATCATTATGCAAGAAGGAAAGATTGTGAAAGTTTTAGAAGGAAAAGAAAGAGCTGAAATGAGTATAGAGAAGCTAATTACTTTTTACGATATTCATTAATCACAATCGATTAAAAAGAATCGTAATTGTTCAACATTTAGAAATAAAAAGGATTGCATATTGAAAGACTTATGCTATAATGATATAGCACTTACTTTAGGTCAACAGACATAAAAGGATCTAAGGCGGAAGGAGAGAAATCAAATGAAAAAAGATATTCATCCAGAATACCACAAAATTATCGTAAAATGTTCATCATGTGGAGCTGAGTTTGAATCAGGATCTACCAGCAAAGAACTTAAAGTTGATACTTGTTCTAATTGCCATCCTTTCTATACAGGAAGACAGCGTTTCGCAGCGGCTCAAGGTAGAATTGAGAAATTCAACAAAAAATACGGAATTAAGTAAAAAAAAGAAAATAAGGACTGAGAGGTCCTTATTTTTTTGGTATAATAGAGTTAATCAGTAGGAGGTATGGTTTTATGTATCGTACATATCGTGAAGGTTGGATTGAAGTAATATCAGGTTGTATGTTTGCCGGGAAAACTGAAGAGTTAATTCGCCGGATCAAAGTATTGGAATATGCAAAGAAAAAGATTGTTGTTTTTAAACCAAAAATTGATAATCGTTATGATGATAAAGATGTTGTTTCTCATGCAGGTACAAGCGTATGTAGCTATGCGATAAGTAAAGCGAGTGAAATAATTCAATATATCGATGATTCAGTAGAAGTAATTGCAATTGATGAAGTGCAATTTTTTGATGATGATATCGTAGGTATTTGTGAACATTATGCGGATCAAGGAAAACGCGTCATGGTAGCGGGCCTTGATATGGATTTTAGAGGCTTACCTTTTGGTATTATGCCGAAGTTATTTACGATGGCTGAGTTTGTCACAAAGCTTACCGCTGTATGTACCGTTTGTGGGGCACCGGCTACCCGAACGCAACGTTTGGTTAATAATGTACCAGCTCGTTATGATGACCCACTTATCTTAGTGGGTGCATCGGAGAGCTATGAAGCAAGATGTCGACATTGTCATCAAGTAGATAAGAAGCCAAAAGCGAAATATTTTGATGAATGTGAATTAGATTTAAATTGGAATGACGAGAATTAGGAGGAAGTAATATGAGTGTTATGATTGAAAGGTTAGAAGGTTTAGTTAATCGTTATCATGAATTAAATGATATGATGATGGATCCAGATGTTGCGAAAGATAATAAAACAATGGCAAAGCTTGGTAAGGAACAAGCTGAAGTTAGTCAAGTTGTGGAAACGTATGAAGAATATAAGAAATATTCAGAGCAGTTGGAACAAGCAAATGAATTATTGAAAGAAAACGATAAAGAATTAAAAGAAATGGCCAAGATGGAAATCGAAGAACTAGAACCGAAGATTGAAAGTATCTTAAGTAAATTGGAACTTTTACTTATTCCTAAGGATCCTAACGATTCTCATAATGCGATTGTTGAAATACGTGGAGCTGCTGGTGGAGATGAAGGTAATATCTTTGCTGGAGATTTATTTCGAATGTATTCAAAATATGCAGAGAGTGTCGGTTGGAAGATTGAAACTATGGAAATGGCAGATGCGGAAGCTGGTGGCTTTTCTTTAATATCCTTTATGGTCAAAGGTGATAATGTTTATGGTAAACTTAAGTTTGAATCTGGAAGTCACCGAGTTCAACGAGTTCCAAAGACAGAATCACAAGGTCGTATTCATACGTCAACGGCAACCGTTTTAGTTACACCGGAAATTGAAGAAGACGATTTTGATATTGACTTAAATGATTTAGAAATTGAAACAATGCGTTCAAGTGGAGCTGGTGGACAGCACGTTAATAAAACAGATTCAGCTGTTCGTATCACCCATAAACCAACTGGGATTAGCGTAAAATGTCAAGATGGCCGTTCTCAACATGAAAATAGAGCTACTGCTATGATGTCCATTCGTTCTCGTGTATATGAAGCACATCAAAGTAAAATTGAAGAAGAAGCGGGTAATGAACGTCGTAGTAAAATTGGTAAGGGCGATCGTTCCGAGAAAATTAGAACTTATAACTATCCTCAAAATCGAATTACGGATCACCGTATTGGTTATAACGTTAATCAATTGGATCGCGTAATGGAAGGCCGTCTTCAAGATTTATTTGATGCTTTGGTTAATGCTGAGCAACAAGAAAAACTTGCAGGTAAATAAAATGAGTACTTATAAAGAAGTCTTGAAAGAAGCAGAAAAAAGATTGAGCAATGCGGAATGTGGAGAACAAGCAGCTTTTATGCTTATGCTTGAACTAGCAGGTATGGAAGCCCATAATCTATATTCTGAATTTGATCAACCGATGGATGAGACTTGTAAAGAAAAATTCTTAAAAGGCATTGAACGCTTAGAAAAAAATGAACCATTGGCTCATATTCTAGGATTTGAATGGTTTTATGGTTATCCCTTTGAAGTAAATGAAGATGTATTAATTCCTCGTCCAGAAACTGAAGAACTTGTATCTTATGTCCTTGCGGCATTTGATGAATATTTTAAAGAAGAAGAAAGCGTAGTCGTTGCGGATATTGGAACAGGAAGTGGTGCAATTGCCATTTCATTAAAGAAAGAAGAACCAACGCTTAATATTGTCGCAACTGATATTAGTGAAGCAGCAATTCGAGTAGCAAATCGAAATGCGAAGAAAAATGGTGCAAGTATCGCCTGTATTGTTGGGGATATGGTACAACCATTAATTGATCGTAAGTTAAAAATTGATATATTAATATCGAATCCGCCCTATATTCCCCAAGAAGAAAGCTTAGAATCAAGCGTTAAAGATTATGAGCCTCATCTTGCTTTATTTGGAGGAGAAGATGGATTAAAGTTCTATCGCATCATTTTCCAACAAGCACCTTTCATCTTAAAAAAACGTGCGATGATGGCATTTGAAATGGGATGGAATCAAAAAGAAAACTTATTAAACTTAGTTCATGAATACTTTCCGGAAGCAAAAGCGGAAGTTATTAAGGATATGAGTGGAAAAGATCGAATGTTATTTGTTTATCTAAATCTTGAGAAAGCATAATTCAATGCTTTCTTTTTTTGTTAACTTAAAATAATATATGTTATAATGAGCAAGAAAGAATAGGGAGCTTATGAAACTAGAAAATACATTAACACAAAAACTCTTACAAACTCAAACACTCTCAATGAAGCAGCAGTATTCACTCAAAATATTAGAGATGAATACGGCTGATCTTTTAGATACAATTATTGATGAACTAGAGGTTAATCCAGTATTAGAAGCTAATTATGAAGTCTATAGTTTACAATCAAAACGTAAAGAGGATGGCTTTGATTTAATGATGAATTATATCGTAGAAGAAGAGCAATTAAGTGATGTATTATTAAGACAATTAAATACGTATCATAAACAGATTAATGAGTCTTTAGGTGAATTTATTATTCAATCACTCGATCATGATGGTTATTTAAGAATGCCTACAAAGGAAATTGTTGCACTAACAAATAGCAATGAAGATGATGTAGAGGAAATGATTAATATTATTCAAACCTTTGAACCTTATGGTGTTGGAGCTAGAAATTTAGTTGAATGTTTAATTATTCAATTAAGTAATTTAGAAAATGAATCCGTTCAAACTGCCATGGATATTGTTTATGAACATTTAACTTTATTATCTGAAAATAAATTACCAATCATTGCGGAACGTTTAAATAAATCAATGGAAGAGATTAACAAAGCGGTTGTTTTAATAAAAAAATTAGATCCAAAACCAGGTTATCGTTATGCAAGTTCATCCCCTTGTATTGAACCAGATATTAAGGTAATCGTAGAAGGGGATGAAATAAAGATTAAGCTTTGTTGTGATCAATATGATTTAAGAATTAATCAACTATATAAAAATACAAAAGATGAAGCAATTATAAAATATTTAGCGAAACATATGAAGCAAGCAGAATTATTAATTGAAAGTATGGTTAAAAGAAATCGAACTTTGTTTGCCATTTGTGATTGTATTGTTAGAAAGCAACAAGGTTATTTCTTACACCAAACACAGTTATTACCACTTACAATGAAAACCATCGCTGATGAAATTGGTATTCATGAATCAACGATTTCAAGATCGATAGCGAATAAATATATGGAATTTAATCAAGGAATTATTCCACTCAAATTCTTTTTTACTTCAAAATTAGAAAGTGGAGAATCTTCCAATGAAGTACAGTTAAAAATTATGGAATTAATCAAACATGAAAATAAAAAGAAGCCTTTAAGTGATGCTTCAATTGTGACGTTACTAGCGAATGAAAATGTTGTAATATCAAGAAGAACTGTAGCGAAGTATCGAGATTTAATGAATATTCCAGCAACGACAAAAAGAAAACAATTTTAGAAAAGAGGAAATGTATGTTTACTAAAAAAACGAAATGTCCCGTGTGTGGATGTGAGGTTAAGTATCATTTAATCAGTGGGAAAACGGAGCAAGAATGTGATCATATTTTAAGATTTAAACCGAAGTTAAATGCTTGGTTATGTAATATATTTGCTTTTGTATCGGTCTTATTCTTAATGCCTGAATTAGAACCAAATTCAAAGCTTTCCCATCTACAACAATTAGGTATTGAAGTCGTATATGTTGTGGTAGCGTGCTTATTAGCTTTAATTATTATTTTGATTGTCTATAAATTATTTGGATTTGAAAATTTATATAAAGTAGAAGAAAGAAAAAACCCAGTAAATCACCAATAGAAAAGGACCCTTAAAAGTCCTTTTTTATTCGTTTGGAATAAAAGTATTCCATCCTTTTTGATAAGCA